>NZ_VFUG01000007.1:0-278647 GCF_006440615.1 Mesorhizobium sp. B2-6-2
ACGGAATGGATTCTATGGTCTGCGCGCGTCGCTTCGCTCCTTGCTCCGCCATAGAATGACGAGGTTGGGGCGGCTTCCGCCAATCTCCAGCGTTTGCGCTGGTTTCACGAAATGAACGGAAAATCCTGCACCAAGACAAAACGGCAGCCCTTCAAAATCCCTGTGTCGGGGAACTAGGGAAAGTGTGCGCGGTTAGGCTTGGCGGCTTCGCCGTAGCTTCCGTCTGGAATTGCGTAAAAACAAAGAGATAGAGCGGTTCGCCATTTCCGTGGAATGGTGAAAACCGTGAAGCGCTTTAACGGCAGCTTGCCGGCGGAGGCGAGCCTTCCGCGCCCTGAGCGCTGAAAACAAAAAATGGCCGGAATTCCGGCCATTTTCGATGTTCCTGCCTGTTGGATCGCGTCAGTCGTCGCGATAGACCTTCTCGCGGCGTTCATGGCGCTCTTGCGCCTCGATCGACAACGTCGCGATCGGACGCGCATCGAGCCGCTTCAGCGCGATCGGCTCCCCGGTCTCCTCGCAATAGCCATAGGTGCCTTCGTCGATGCGCTGGAGCGCGGAGTCGATTTTCGAGATGAGCTTGCGTTGGCGATCGCGGGCGCGCAATTCGATGGCACGGTCGGTTTCGGAGGAGGCGCGATCGGCTAGGTCGGGATGATTGGCGTTTTCCTGCTGCAGGATTTCTAGGGTTTCGCGCGCTTCGCGCAGAATGTCGTTCTTCCAGGTGATAAGCTTTTGACGGAAGTACGATTTTTGCCGTTCGTTCATGAACGGCTCGTCTTCGGAGGGTACGTAATTGGCGGTAACGATATCGTTCATTCGACTCACCCAACAACCCCAAAATTTGGCGCCTATATATTCGGGGAAAAGAGCCTGCACAAGCGCTATCGGCGACAGTTTCACGCAATTGTTAGTCTTGCATCGGCAACTCCGGCGGCGACGTTGTTCAACGGCAGAAAACGAATTCGCACATGATTCGTTGCAGTTGCCGGCCGACCATTGTGCATGACATCGTTCTGGTGACTAATCGCGCTTTGCCGGGAAGGTAGCGCCATGGGGGTCCGGTTGAGCAGACTTTATCTGTTGCGGCATGCCAAAGCCGGCTGGGCGCTGCCCGGCATGCGCGATTTCGATCGCCCGCTCGACGAATCGGGCATGGCCGATGCCGAAGCGATCGGAGAGACCATGCGGGCCCGCAACTATGTGCCGGACGTCACCCTTTGCTCCAGCGCCAAGCGGGCCAGGCAGACGCTGGAAGGCCTGGCGGGGCGCACCGACACCGGCCGGGTGCTGTTCTTCGATACGCTCTACAGCGAGGATGCGGCCGGCTATCTGGAGATCATCCGCAAAAATCGGGACGCCGGCCAGCTTCTGGTGATCGGCCACAACCCCATGACCGAAGATCTGGCCATGGCGGTGTCCGGAAATGGCGAGCAGGCGGCGCGCGGCATGATGAATCATGGTTTTCCGACCTCCGGCCTTGCCGTGGTGCGCTTTCCCGGCAACCTTGCCGAAGCGGCGCAGGGCAATGGCTATCTCGAAGCTTTTCTCACGCCGGCCGACCTCTGAGGCCATTTCAAACGCACGGCCCAGGGCCTATATCGGGCGCTGACGCGCAACCAGAGGCCTGATTTGGCATCATCGCTGACCAGTTTTACCGACGAGGCGAGGATTGCGCTCGACACGTTGTCGGGCCGCGCCGCCGGGCTCTTCTCTCCGTCAATGCGCCTTGGCGTCACCGGCCTGTCGCGCGCCGGCAAGACGGTGTTCATCTCAGCCCTCGTCCACAATCTCATCCATGGCGGTCGCTTGCCGCTGTTCGAGGCGCAGAAGTCCGGCCGCATCGGCCGCGCCTTCCTTGAGGAGCAGCCGGACGATGCCGTTCCGCGTTTCCAATATGAAGATCATGTCGCGGCTTTGGTGAACGAGCGCGTCTGGCCGGACTCCACGCGCGCCATCTCCGAACTCAGGCTCACCATCGAATATGAGTCGGCTTCCGGCTGGAATCGTCTGTTTTCCGCTGGAAAACTGTCGGTCGACATCGTCGATTATCCCGGCGAATGGCTGCTCGACCTGCCGCTGCTCGGCAAATCCTTCGCCGATTTTTCGCGCGAGGCGGTCGAGTTGGCCGCCCTGCCCGTCCGCTGCGACCTGTCGCAGGCCTGGCGTGAGTTGGCCTCCACCATCGATCCCGATGCCGACGCCGACGAGATGACCGCCCGGCGATTGGCCGAAAGCTTTGCCGCCTATCTCAAGGCGTGCAAGCTCGACGACCGCGCGCTGTCGACGCTGCCGCCAGGCCGTTTCCTGATGCCGGGCGATCTCGAAGGCTCGCCGGCGCTCACCTTCGCGCCGCTGCTGACGCCGTCGCAAGGCCGGCCGCGCTCCGGATCGCTGCGGGCGATGATGGAGCGCCGCTACGAGGCCTATAAGACGCATGTCGTCAAACCGTTCTTTCGCGAGCACGTCGCCCGCCTCGACCGGCAGATCGTGCTGATCGACGCCATGCAGGCGCTCAATGCCGGCCCGGCCGCCATGGCGGATCTGGAGCGCGCGGTGACCGAGATCCTGTCCTGCTTCCGGCCCGGACGGGGCAATTTCCTGACCGACTTCTTCTCGCGCCGCATCGACCGCATTCTGGTGGCCGCGACCAAGGCAGACCATTTGCACCACGAAAGCCATGACCGGCTGCAGGCGATCGTGCGCCGGCTGACCGACCGCGCCGTCGCGCGGGCGAATTTCAGCGGCGCCGCCGTCGATGTCGTCGCCATGGCCGCCGTTCGCTCGACCCGCGAAGGCACGGTGAAGCAGGGGCGAGAGACGCTCCCCGTCATCATCGGCATGCCGCTGAAAAGCGAGACGATCAACGGCGAGACATTCGACGGAAAGACCGAGACCGCCATCTTCCCAGGCGATTTGCCGGAAAAGGTGGATGCCGTGTTCGACGTTTCCGGATCCCCGGCGGACAGCGCCGAACCGGCGATCCGCTTCGTGCGTTTCCGCCCGCCGAAGCTCGAACGCACCGCCGAAGGCGTCACGCTGTCCTTGCCGCATATCCGGCTAGACCGCGCGCTGCAGTTCCTGATCGGAGATCATCTGGCATGACCGCGCCCCGCAAACCGGCGGCCTTCCGCATCGAGCCCGAGACCGAAGCGCCGCCGCAACCACAGCGAAATAGCGCCGCAGAGGAGCCGCCGGCGCGCAGGCCACGTGCCGCGAGGGGCGATTTAGCGGTCGTGATCCCTTCGGAAGTCGACATCTTCGACGAGCCGGATGTCGAGACCGCGGTCCCGCCGCCGGCGACAGCGCCGAGAAAGCGTTCGCTGCTTTCCCGGCTGTTCTTCGGCGCTCTCGGCGTGCTCGTCTCGCTGGCGGTCGGCCTTTGGGCCGACCAGCTGATCCGCGACCTATTCGCGCGCGCCGAATGGCTCGGCTGGCTGGCGGCCGGCATGGCGGCGATCGCGCTGCTCTCGCTGCTCGTCATCCTCATCCGCGAATTCCTCGCCATCGCCCGCCTTGCCGAAGTCGAAAAGATGCAGAAACGGGCCCTCGATGCCGTGGCGCGCGACGACCCCAAGGCGGCGCGCGCCTTGGTCGACGAGCTCTCGGCTTTCGTCGCCGCAAAACCCGAGACCGCCGCCGGCCGCCGTTCGCTGGCCGAATTGCGCGGCGAGATCATCGACGGCGCCAATCTGGTGCGGCTGGCCGAGACCGAGATCCTGTCGCCTCTCGATGCCCGCGCCAAAGCCATGATTCTGGAGGCGGCGAAGCGCGTGTCCCTCATAACGGCGGTCAGCCCGCGCGCGCTGGTCGACATCGCCTATGTCGTGTTCGAGGCCGGGCGGCTGATCCGGCGCCTCTCCGAACTCTATGGCGGCCGCCCAGGCACGCTCGGCTTCTTCCGGCTGGCGCGCGGCGTGCTCGCGCATCTGGCGGTGACCGGCTCGATCGCGGTGGGCGACAGTTTCGTGCAGCAGATCGTCGGCCATGGGCTTGCCGCAAAACTCTCGGCAAAACTCGGCGAAGGCGTCGTCAACGGCATGATGACAGCGCGCATCGGCATCGCCGCGATGGAAACCGCCCGCCCCCTGCCGTTCATCGCCGTGAAGCGCCCGGGCCTCGGCGATTTCCTCTCGGCGCTGACGTCGTTCGCGGCACGAAAGAACGGCCAGGACGACCGATAAGGTAAACGCGCGACCCACCGCGGGTGACGAAGCATTAACCAATCTTCTGCATGGTCGGTCCGGTTCCAAGAATAGACTCTTTCGTGCCGGGTGTCGTCGATGAGAAGCGTGATCCTGTCCTGCGTCCTACCTGCCGCCATTGCGATTGCCACGCCGCTCGGCCTCGTCGAAAAGGCCGTTGGCGCAGAGCCGGACAAGCAGTTTTTCCGCTCCGTCGAAGGCAGATGGGTCGGTCCCGGCGAGATCATCGCCGGCAAGTACAAAGGCACCAAATTCACCTGCGATTTCAATGGCTCGACGCCCGCCAGCAAGCTCGGCATGACGCTTGACGGCGGCTGCAGGGTCGGCGTGTTCACGCAAAAGATGTCGGCCAGCGTCGAGCGCAAGGGGCGCGATGGCTATCGGGGCAACTTCATGGGCGGCTCGACTGAAAGCGGCATGGACATTGTCGGCGGCAATGTCGTCGACGCCCAGAAGGTCGTCTTCACCATCAACCGCAAGCAGTTGAACGGTGTCATGCAGGCGCGTGTGCCCGACGGCAATTCGATGACCGTGACGGTGGCCGTGCGCGTCGACAATCAGCTGGTGCCGGTGATCGGCATGAGCCTGAAGCGGGTCGATTCGGTCGAAGTCGGCGCCATCGCCAAGAACTGATCCGGCGCGTTCCGGCAGCCCGCGCCCACGCTCGCGAAAATAGATAGATCAAGTCAAAGTCGGGAAGTGGCAGGCCACTTTGCGGCCTGGACGATATTCCTTCAGTTCCGGCCGCTCCGAGCGGCACCGGTCCGCCGCGATCGGACATCGCGGATGGAAGCGGCATCCGGACGGAGGCTTCAGCGGGCTCGGCACGTCGCCGGTGAGGATGATGCGCTTGCGCGCGCCCGCAGGCGTCGTCTCGACGATGGGAACCGCCGAGATCAGCGCCTGGCTGTAAGGATGGGCGGGTGTCGCAAAGACCTCCTCCGCCGGGCCCTCCTCGACGATCGAGCCGAGATACATGACGGCGATGCGCGTCGAGACCTGGCGCACTACGGAGAGATCGTGGGCGATGAAGACATAGGTGAGCTTCAGCTTCTCCTGCAGATCGGCGAGCAGGTTGACGATCTGGGCCTGCACCGACACGTCGAGCGCGGAGACCGGCTCGTCCAGCACGACAAGGTCGGGGTTCAACGCGATCGCCCGCGCGATGCCGACGCGCTGGCGCTGGCCGCCGGAGAATTCGTGCGGATAGCGCATCATATGGTCCGGCAACAGCCCGACCAGCTCGAACAGCTCCGCCACCCGCGCGGCGATCTCTTTGGCCGAAACCTTGCCGTGGATACGCAGCGGCTCGGCGACGAGATCGCCGACGCGCCGGCGCGGATTGAGCGAGGCCGAGGGATCCTGGAAGACCATTTGCAAGCGCCGCCTAAGCGGCCTGAGCTCGGACAGCGACTTCGAGGTGATGTCGTCGCCTTCGAACAAAAGCTTGCCGTCGGTGATGTCGTAGAGCCGCACCAGGCAGCGCGCCAGCGTGGACTTGCCGCATCCGGATTCGCCGACCAGGCCCACCGTCTCGCCGCGCCGCACGGTCAGCGAGACGTTGTCCACCGCGTGGACGGTCCGCCTGCCTTCGGCGGAAAACCGGGTGCCGATCGAAAAGCGTTTTGCCAACGAACGCGTCTCGAGGATCGGGCGATCTGTGTCTATCATCGGCTCGCTCATGCCTGCGCCACCCGAAAGCATGCGACGGCGTGCGCGCTCGCGCCGAGACCCGGCTTGCCGGCCTCGCAAGGCTCGTAGCGGACCGGGCAGCGCGGGCCGAAGGCGCAGCCTTGCGGCAGCCGCAGCAAGGAAGGCGGCGAACCGGGGATGGCCGGCAGGCGGCGCGGTTTCTGGCCAGTCAGCGGCGGGATCGAGCCAAGCAGCGCGCGCGTATAAGGGTGTCGCGGATCGGAAAACAGCTCCGTGCGGGTGCCGCGCTCCACCACACGGCCGGCATACATGACCATGACCCGGTCGGCGAGCTCGGAGACCACACCCATGTCATGCGTGATGAAGACCACCGCCGACTTGTGCTTCGCCCGCAATTTGCGCACGAGGTCGAGAATGCCGGCCTGCACGGTGACGTCGAGCGCGGTGGTCGGTTCGTCGGCCACCAGCAGCGCCGGATCGCAGGACAAGGCCATCGCGATCACCGCCCGCTGCCGCATGCCGCCGGAAAGCTGGTGCGGATAGCGCGACATCGCCTCGTGCGGGTTGGGAAAATTCACCTCCGCCAGCAACTGCTCGACGCGCTCCATCGCCTTGGACTTGCTTAACCCCCGATGCGCCCGAATCTGCTCGGCGATCTGCCAGCCGATCGTGTAGACCGGCGTCAGCGCCGTCATCGGGTCCTGGAAGATCATCGCGATCTCGTTGCCGCGCAGGCGCCTCAGCTCGCGCGGCGGCAGTCCCACCAGTTCGCGGCCCTTGTAGCGGATCGAACCTTCGATGGTGGCGTTCGGGTCGGTAATCAGCCCCATGACGGCGAGCAGCGAGACCGTCTTGCCGGAGCCGGATTCGCCAACGACGCCGAGGATCTCGCTTTCCTCCAGGTCAAAGGAAACGCCGTCGATGGCCCGTACCGGCCCGTCATGCGTGCGGAAGGACACTTTGAGATCGCGCACCGACAATATCATGATGCCCTCAGGCGCGGATCGAGAAGGATGTAGACGAAATCGACGACCGCATTGGCGATCACCACGAACATGGACGCATACATGACCGTCGCCATGATCATCGGCAAATCGAGATTCTGCAGCGCGTCATAGGTGAGCTTGCCGATGCCGTGCAGGCCGAACACGACCTCGGTCAGCAAAGCCGAGCCGCCCACCAGCGCGCCGAAGTCGAGACCGAACAGCGTGACGAAGGCGATCAGCGAGGTGCGCAGCGCATGGCGAAACAGGATGCGGGTCTCCGACAGGCCCTTGGCGCGGGCGGTGCGGATATAATCTTCCTGCATGGACTCGATGATGGCCGCGCGCAGCACGCGCCCGTAAATGCCGATATAGAGGATGGCGAGCGTGATCCATGGGATGACCAACGTCAGGAACCAACCTTTCGGATCGTCGGAAAAATTCTTGTAGCCGAGCGGCGGCACCCAGGAGAACGCCCAGCTGTCGTGATAGCGGCTTTGGGTGATCAGGTTCATCACCTCGCCCAGCCAGTAGACCGGCATTGAGATGCCGAGCAGGCCCAGCGCCATCAGGAGCTTGTCCAGCCAGCTGTCGCGGGTGGCCGCAGCGACGATGCCGATGACGATCGACACCACTACCCACAGGATCGCGGCTCCGAACACCAGCGAAAGCGTCACCGGGATCGAATCCAGCACGGCCGGCACCACCTTCCAGCCGCGATTGACGAAGGAGGTCAGGTCGCCGGTGACGAATATCTTCTCCATCATGCGCGTGTATTGCACGTAGAGCGGCTGGTCGAAGCCGAAGCTGTGGCGAACCGCGGCCAGCACTTCCGGAGAAGCGTTGCGGCCGGCGATGCGCGCGGCGGGATCGGCGCCGGGCGTGGCGAAGAAGATCAGGAAGACGATGACCGAGATGCCGAACATCACGAACAGCATCTGGCCGAAGCGGCGAAGGATGGCATAAAACATCAGTCGCGCCCCAACCGGACCTTGGAGCGCGGGTCGAGCGCATCGCGCAGGCCGTCGCCGAAGACGTTGAGCGCCATGACGGAAACGGCGATCGCCAGCCCAGGCACCAGCGCCACCAGGGGCCGCGTGTAGAGCAGCGCCTGTCCGTCCTGGATGATGGTGCCCCAGCTTGCGGCCGGCGGCTGCACGCCGATCGACAGGAACGACAGCGCCGATTCCGTCAGCATGTTCAGCGCCATCATCAGCGGCACGAAGACGATCAGCGTGGTGGTGATGTTGGGCAGGATGTCGCGCCACAGGATGCGCCAGCCCGGCACGCCGAGATTGATCGCGGCGAACACGAACTCGCTGTGGCGCAGCGCCAGAACCTGGCCGCGTATCGGGCGCGCGACATAGGGTATATAGACGATGCCTATGATGATGATCGGCAGCCATAGGCTGCCCGATTGGATCTCGATCGGTCCGATCGCGATGCCTTGCGCGATGGTGACGATGGAAAGCGAGATCGCCAGCAGATAGATCGGGAACGCCCAGAGCACGTCGAGCAAGCGCGACAGCACCGTGTCGGTGATGCCGCCGAAATAACCCGCGATCAGTCCCGCCATCGTGCCGACGATCAGCGTGAAGATGGTGGCTGCGCCCGAGATCAAAAGCGAGTTCAGCCCGCCATAGAGCAACCTTGCCATGACGTCGCGGCCCTGGCTGTCGGCGCCGAGGAAATAATTGCCGAGCTGCCATGTCGGACCGATCGGCGTGTAGCCAAGCCCCAGTCCCTCGGTCGACTGTTCCATCACCGGAACGTCGGCGCCGTCGATCTGGATGACGGCGTCGAGCGTCGAGGCGAACGGATCCGTGCCCGCCCATTTTGCGTAAAGCGGCGCGCTGAAACAGGCGAGAACGATGATGAGGAACACGGCCAGGGACGCCATGGCGGCCCTGTCCGTTGCCAGCTTCGCAAACGCGACGGCCCAGGGCCCTCGCGTCTTGCGCGGCATGGCGGCGACTTGGCTGGACACGATATGTGTTTCCGCGGTTCGTTACTGGACCCAGGCCCCTTACCGCACCCAGGATTGGGTGATAATCCAGTTGAACTGCGGGTTGAACTTGAAATTGCCGATGCGCTTGCTGACGAAATCAAGCCGCTTCGGCGTGAACAGCCCGACCGCCGGCGCCTTGTCGGTGACCTGCTTGTCGATTGCCGCCCACAATTTGTCGGCTGCCTTCTGGTCGGTCACGCCGAGGTCCAGCGCCTTCTGCATCTGGGCGTCGATATCCTTGTCGCAGAAGCCGGAAATGTTGATCGAGGCGTCCGAGCCTTCGCGATAGGAAGCGCAGCTGAACAGGATGTTCAGGAAGTCCGACGCCGCCGGATAGTCCTTGTACCACTGGGTGACGGACATCTGCACTTTGTTGTTGGTGTTCTGGATGTAGGTGAACTGCAGGTTGGACGAGATCGGCTTGACGTCGGCGACATAGCCGATGCTGGTCAGCACGCTCTGCAGATAGACGCCGATGGAACGCGAGATGGCGGTGTCCTCGACGATGATGGTCACCTTCTGGCCCTTGGTGCCCGATCCCTCGACGAGCTGCTTGGCCTTGTCGACATCCGGAGCCGACCATTTGGCGCCCGGGTTCTTGGTGAAGGGGCAATAGTCCTCGTGTCCTGGGAAGTCCGGGGGCAGGACCTGGCAGACCGGCGAAGCCAGCACCTTGCCGCCGAACAGCTTGACCAGCGTGTTGCGGTCGACCGCATAGGCGACGGCCTGGCGCGCCTTTTCGTTGTCGAATGGCGCCATGCGCGTGTTCAGCGGCGCGTACCACCACGCCGAAAGCGGCGAGATATGCAACTGGTCCATGGATTTGCTGCCGAGCTCGCCGAGGCGGTCGCTGGGCAGCGCGTCGAACATCCAGTCCGCTTCGCCGTTCTGGATCGCCGTCACGGCGGCCTCTTCCGACAGCCCGAAATCATACTGCACGACATCCGGATAGCCGTCCGGCTGGGCTTCCTCGCTCCACTGCTTGAAATTGGGGTTGCGGGAAACCGTCATGCCCTTGTTGGGATCGAAGGCCGAGATCATGTAGGGGCCGGTGCTGGGGATCGGCTTGGAGCCCATGTCCTCGGCCGGCGTGTCGGCCGGCATGATCACGGCATGCGGCAAGGCAAGCTTGTAGAGGATCTCGGCGTCCGGCCTGGTGAGATTGAGGGTGATCGTCCCGGCCGCCTCGTCGGCGACGACCCCGCCTTCCAGCGTGCAGCTCTTGGTGTCGGCCAGGCATTTGTCGGCGCCGACGATGCCGGCATAGAAGGTGCCCGAGGTCGGCCCGGAAATCTTGAAGATGCGCTGGAAGGAGGCGACGACGTCCTTCACGCCGAGGTCCTGGCCGCTGGAGAACTTGATGCCCTTGCGCAGCTTGAAGGTGAAGGTCTTGCCGTCATTGCTGACCTCGGGCAACGCCTCGGCGAGGTCGGGAACGATGGAAAAACCCTCGACGCCCTCGGCCTTGCGGAAGGCGACCAGGCCGTCATAGATCGGCTGGTACATCTGCCAGCCCTGGTCCGTGTAGTTGATGTGCGGATCGAGCGTTCCGGCCGCCGATCGGGCGAGAAGGCGAATGGTGCCGCCGCGGTGTTCCTTGAGATATTCGGCATGCGCCGGAGCGAGCCACGAGCCGGCCAGCAATGCCGCGGCCGACGCCGCCAAAAGCAGTTTCTTCATGTTGTCATTCCCCTTTTCTGTTGTCGTTGTCGTCCAGGAAGTCTCCCACCACACGCATGCAGAGCTCCTGCTCCTCGACATGCGGCATGTGGCTGGAATGCTCGAATATCTGCCAGCGCGATCCCTTGATGCCGTCCTTGAAGGGCTGCACGGTCGCGGGCGTGGCTTCGTCGTAACGGCCCGAGAGGAGGAGTGTCGGAACCTCGATGGCCGGCAGGCGGTCGATGACGCTCCAGCTCTTCAGCGTGCCGATGACGTGGAATTCGTTCGGCCCGTTCATCACATTGTAGACGGTCGGATTGCGTACGATCTGGGCGAAGGTTTCCGTCACCTCGGGCGGGAACGGCACGACCCGGCAGACATGCTGTTCGTAGAACCGCATCGTCGCTTCCTGGTAGGCCGGATCGTCCGTCGTGCCGGCCTGTTCGTGACGGGTCAACGTGTCCTGCACGTCCTGGGGCAGATCGGCGCGCAGCCGGTTGGCTTCCTCGACCCAGAGCTTCATGGACGCCGGCGAATTGGCGATGGTCAGCGACTTCAGGCCCTTCGGCCGGGTCACGCCATATTCGGCGCCCAGCATGCCGCCCCAGCTTTGACCCAGCACATGGAAGCCGCCGCGGATGCCGAGATGGTCGATGAGGTTTTCCAGCTCGTCGATGAAGAGTTGGGGCGTCCAGAAATCGGCGCCCTTTGCCGGCAGCAAGGTGGAATTGCCGCAACCCAACTGGTCGTAGTGGACGACGGCACGGCCGCCCCGGGCAAGAAGCTTATAGGCATCGACGTAATTATGGGCAGCACCCGGCCCGCCATGCAGGATCACGACCGGAGCCTTGCCGGCATCGAGCGCGCCGCTGATCCGGTACCAGGTTTCGTAGGCGCCGAAGCCGGCCCGCCCTTCCTTGCTGACGATCTCGGACGGCATCTCGGCTCCTTGTGTGGTTGAAGGCATCTTGATGTCGCCTAGCTCGCCGCCAGACCGGACTGCACCCACTCTTCCAGCATCTGCACGCCGAAGGCCGTGGCGCCCTCCCGGCCCAGCGGCCGGTCCTTGTCGGCCATTTCCTTGCCGGCTATGTCGAGATGCACCCAGGGGCGGTCTTCGGTGAAGTTGCGCAGGAAGGCCGCGGCATAGGGCGCGTCACCGTCTTCCATGTCCTTGGCGTGATGCCGGATATCGGCGAAGGGCGATTGCAGCCCCTCGTCATAGGCCCGGTCGAGCGGCAGCTGCCAGAACCGCTCGCCGACCTTTTCCCCGGCCGCGATCATGCGCGAGGCGATGGTGTCGTCGGTGCTGAAAAGGCCGGCGAAGACCGAGCCGAGGCCCCGCATCACCGAATAGGTCAGCGTGGCCAGGTCGACGATCACCGAAGGGTTGAAGCGCGAGGCGGCATAATAGAGGCAGTCGGCCAGGATCAGTCGGCCTTCCGCATCCGTGTCGAACACTTCCACGGTCTGGCCCGACGCCGTCGTGATGATGTCGCGCGGCTTGAGCGCGGTGCCGGACGGCATGTTCTCGGCAATGCCGAGCACGCCGACGGCATGCACCGGGCTGCCTTGGCGGGCGAGCGCGATCAGCAGGCCGACCACGGCGGCCGCGCCGCCCATATCGGCCTTCATGTCGAACATCTGCTCGCCGCGCTTTATGCACAGGCCGCCGGAATCGAAGCAGACGCCCTTGCCGACGAAAGCCAGCGGCTGCGCGGGAGCGCCCTTGCCGCGATAACGCAGGACCGCGATGCGCGGCGGTCGCGCCGAGCCGGAGCCGACGGCCAGGATCGCATTCATGCCGAGCTCCTTCAGCCGCGCCGTGTCCAGGATCTCGACATCGATGCCGGCCTCGCGCAGCGGCTCCAGATGGTCATGGAAATTGTCGGGGTGGAGATGGTTCGGCGGCAGGTTGACCAGGGTGCGCGCATATTCGACGCCGTCGGCGATGGCATTGACCCGCGCCAGCGCCGCCTTCAGCTCCGGGCCGGCCGCGCCGATCAATTGCACCCGCAAAGTGCGGTCGGCGCCGGCTCCCTGACGCCGGTTGCGCAGGTCGAAACGATAGCGCCGCAGCCGCATGCCGAGCGCGACTCGCGCCAGTGTTTCCGCTGCGGGCAGGTCGACACCGGCGAGCGGGTCCAGTATCAGGGTGGCCGCGCATTCGCCCTTGCCTTCCAGATGCGCCGCAAGCAAACCGCCGGCCCGCGCCAGGGAAAGCGTGGTTACAGCCTCGGCATTGCCCAAAGCCAGCACCACCACGCGCCGGGCCGACATGGCCTTGGGGGCGATGACATCGACACAGGCGCCGGACTCCTCAAGCGCGCCCGGCTCGGAACACGCGCGGGACAAGATCCCGTCCATTTCAGCGTCGAGTGCCCCTGCCCGCGGCCCAAAACCTGTTTGAGCGGTTTGCAGGATCACGACGACCGAGGCTTGCCCGGAAATCTCGTCAGCCGCTTCAAAGACCGGCACCGGCGACTGAGGCATAAAACTCGTTCTCCCATTTGCGGGGCGGCTCCGGCCAAGTCGGCTGCGTCACACGCAAAGCCTCTCTTGCCACCGGTGGAAACCGGTCAGGCCGGTTCGCGCCGTTGGGGAATGGTATCGGAGTACCCAAATAATTGTTTTATGACGGCGACTTGGTCGCTCTTGCCTTTTGGGTATCCCCGAACCGGCCGGGCGATCAAACGCCAATTTTGCCCAAGTCGATTGACAAAAACTCAACTGACATTTCATGATCGGCCAATGGCCCTGCCCTCACTCAACGGCATGCGCGCTTTCGAAGCCGCCGCGCGCCTCGGCAGCATCAAGGATGCAGCGGAAGAGCTGCATTTGACGCCCTCGGCCGTCAGCCGCCACATCCGCGCGCTCGAGAAGAACCTTGGCCAGGATCTGTTCGAGCGCGGCTTTCGCCAGATCACACCGACCATCAGGGGCTCATATTATGCGCGCGGCCTCTCCGAAGCATTCGAGGCTATCTGGCGCGCCACCGACGATGTCAGCTTCGTCCATGGTCACGGCAGGACGCAGCGGGTCAGGGTGCTCTGCGTGCCGGCGGTTTTGAACCTTTGGCTGGCGGACCGGCTGCCGAATTTCCGCAAGCTGCATCCGTCCGTGGACCTGGAGATCTCGACGTCGGGCAAGCGCGCCAACTTCGATTTGGCCATTGTCGATGAGTTCGTCTACAAGGCCGGCCCGGCCCTGACGCTGCTGATCCCGCTCGTTCTGACGCCGGTCTGCGCGCCGTCGCTGCTTGAGGGACCGGTGCCGCTCAGAACGCCCGCCGATCTGGTCAATCATCACCTGATCCACGAATGCGAGAGCATGCGCTGGCGGCGCTGGCTGGAACAGGAAGGCGTTCTGGACGCCACGCCGAAATCCAGCACGACGCTCGATGACTGCACCTTGATCATGCGCGAGGTGATAAACGGCGCGGGCATCGCTTTGGCCGACACCATGATGGCGCAGGACCTTCTGCAGCAAGGCAAGCTTGTCGCCCCGTTCAGCGCCCGCCACACCTATCCCGCCGGAATCTACCTGCACCAGCGCCGCAGCATCGGGAACAAGCCAGGCACCGGCCTGTTCCAGGATTGGCTGCTCGCCGAGATCGCCGACCATAAGCGCGCGATGGGTATCGCGTAGTGCATCTCCTCCGAAGCGCCGCGCAAGAAAAAGGCGGCGGCCGACTCGCCGGATATAGGCTGCCCAGGTCAGCCGGAGCAAGGTTCAGTCGCCGCGAGGCTGTAGAAGTGCCAGCGCGGCCGTCGCCACGGCAAGGACGGCGGTAAGGGTCAAGGGTCCCGAGGCACCATAGGTGTCCACGACATAGCCGCCGACAACCGCGCCGATGGTGATGGCAACCTGGAAGGAGACGACCATCAGGCTACCCGCCGCTTCCAGCGCATCAGGCGCCGCGCGGGACAGATTGGTCGGCAGCACGACCGGCGCCATGCCGAAGGCCAAGCCCCAAAGCGCGACGAATCCGAAGGCGACGGCGATGTGCACGCCCCAAAGCACCAATGCCAGCGCCGCAAACGCCATCAATGCGGCGTTGCCCGCGAGCGCCATGCGGATATTGGCATCGGCCATGCGGCCGCCGGCAATATTGCCGATCACAGCGGCGATGCCAAATCCGAGCAAGGCCAGGGCAATTGGCGCGGTCGCCAGGAGCGTCACATGTTCGAGGAAGGGGCGTACATAGACCGAGCCGGCAAAATGCCCTGTCATCAGCAAAAGAATGGCCAGCATGCCGAGTTGAATGCCACGCCGCCGTGTCAGCCGAAATACATCCGCAAGACTATTGCTGGCCGTGGCAGGCAGGGTCGGCAGGCTTACCAACTGCAGCAGCATGGCAATCACGGCCAGCCCCGCTGTCAAGGCCATGGCGCTGCGCCATCCCAGCCAGTCGCTGATCAACGCGCCGACCGATGGCGCGGCAATGGTGGCGAGCGAGACGCCGAGGGTGACGATAGCCATGCCCCGACCTGTCGCATTGGCGCCAACCAGCCTAGCCACGACGGCAACCGAGAGTGCCCAGAATGCGCTGAGAGCGATTCCGAGCCCGGCCCTGCCCAGCAGCAACAGCCAGAAATTGGGCGCCAGCGCGGCAAGGAGGTTGGAACCGACCGCCAAGGCGCTGAGGCCAACCAGCACCGTCTTGCGGTTCAATCGGCCGATGAGAACATTGCTCAACATGGCCGTCACCGCGCCGACCGAAGCCGTGGCGGTGACGACCTGTCCGGCGGTTCCTTCGCTGATGCCGAGGTCCCGCGCCATCGGCGTCAGCAGGCCTGCCGGCAGGAATTCGGCTGATACCAGGGCAAAGCTGGTGGCCGCCAATGAAATGACCGCAAACCAGGTGGCTGCGTTCCACGGGGCTGGCGCGGCGTCATCGAGGTCTATCGCCGCGTCTTCAAGCTGTAATGTTGTGTCTGTCACTGAAAGATCTCCAAAGTCTGGAGGTCTTCAATAGACGAGTCTTCTCGGATGATATGTACCTTAAAATCCGAAATTCATGTCCGTTCGTCCGGAAATTGTGCGGCGCACAACGCCTGGCGAGACATTGGTGATGCGTTTGAACGCGCGCGCAAAGGATGCTTCGCTATCATAGCCCAAACGGGTAGCGACCTCGGCAACCGACAGGCCATTTTGCCCCAGCAACTCGCGGGCAAGCTGCATACGCAGACGGGCGAGATAGTGTGCCGCACCCTCTCCTAATACAGCGCTGAAGCGCTCGGCGAAAATCGAGCGCGATTGGCCTGCCAGACCGGCAAGGCTTTCCAGGGTCCAGTTATGGCCGGGGTCTCGGTGCATGGCTGCCAGCGCGCGGCCGATATGAGGGTCGCGGATAGCGGCGAGCCAACCGGTGGTCGAAGCTCCAGTGCAATTGACCCAGCAGCGGATAAGCCGGGCCGTCAGCAAGTCGGCCATACGGGACAGAATCGTGGCGCTGCCCATCTGCGGTTGCGCGGCCTCGGCCGTCATAGCCGCCAGCAAAGGACCGACGACCGGATCGTTGCCGGCCACATCGCACCCTTTGATAATTGCTGGCATCAACGTGATCAGTGGATTGAGCGCACAGGCGCCCAGGGCCATGGAGCCGCAGAAAAGGGTGCTTGTCGCGCCCGTCCCTTCCCGCACCACCTCACAGACATTGCTCCCCAACTTGGTCACATGGCAACTCTCGAGCGAGTCGCCGACAACGTCCGGCCCACTGGCCAGCCGATGGGCGATGCCTTGCGGCAGCAGCACCAGATCGCCGTCGCGCAACTCCTGCCAGCCTTCCGCTTCGGTATAGATCCAGCATGGACCCTGGCCGACAAAGTGAAAGCGAAGCAGCTTCTGTTGCGGAAAGGCGATGCTCCATGGATGCCGGAGTTCGCAGCGGCCATAGTTGACCCCACTCAAGCGAAAGTCCTGTAGGACTTCGCTGAGCGCATCCATCGGGATATGCAGAGGCGGGCGGGACGAATAGTCAGGCATTCTGCTATCGTATATGCCGAACGTCCGGCAGGCAAGCGGAGGCCGCTTCAACGGCACCCTACTCTTCCAGCCAGTCTCCGCGCCCTTGCCTCTCGCTCCCGGGGCATGCAAGGAGTGGGTCGATCAACGGGACGACAGGCATGGCAGTTGAAGCGTCGAGCAGCGATCTGGTGCAGGTTGTGGCGCTGCTCGCCGCGGGCGTCGTCGCCGTGCCGATCTTCAAGCGCATGGGACTGGGCTCGATCCTCGGCTACCTCGCCGCCGGCGTGGTCATCGGTCCGTTCGGCCTGCGCATCTTTTCCGAATCGGAAGCGATCCTCCACGTCGCCGAGCTCGGCGTCGTCATGTTCCTGTTCATCATCGGGCTGGAGATGCAGCCGTCGCGGCTCTGGGGACTGCGCCGCGAGATCTTTGGACTCGGCGCGCTGCAGGTCGGCGTCTGCGCAGTCCTGCTCACTCTCGTCGGACTGGCCGGAGGCTTTCCCATCGCGCAGTCCTTCGTCGCCGGCGCCGGCTTCGTCCTGACATCGACGGCGATCGTCATGCAACTGCTCGAAGAGCGCGGCGAGATCGCCACGCCGAAAGGTCAGCGCATCGTCTCCATCTTGCTGCTCGAAGACCTGATGATCGTGCCGCTGCTCGCGCTGGTGGCGTTCCTTGCGCCCGGCGGCGCCGAGACCAGTTTTTCAGAGCGGCTGACCGAAGTCGGGATCGGCATCGCCGCGATCGTCGGGCTGGTCGTGGCCGGCCGCTACCTGCTCAATCCGCTCTTCCGCATCCTGGCCGACGCCCGCGCCCGCGAAGTCATGACCGCCGCGGCGCTGCTGGTGGTGCTGGGTTCGGCCCTGGCCATGCAGCTCTCCGGCCTGTCGATGGCAATGGGCGCTTTCCTCGCCGGCGTTCTCTTGTCGGAATCGACCTTCCGCCACCAGCTCGAAGCCGATATCGAGCCCTTCCGCGGCATCCTCCTCGGCCTGTTCTTCCTCGCCGTCGGCATGTCGCTCGACCTTGGCGTCGTCGCCCAGAACTGGCGGCTCATCGCCATCTATGTCGTCGCCTACATGGTCATGAAGGCATTCGGCATCTACGTCGTCGCGCGCATTCTGAAGAGCGGCCATCGCGAGGCGCTCGAACGCGCCGTCTTCATGGCGCAGGGCGGCGAGTTCGCCTTCGTGCTCTATTCGTCCGCTGCCGCGGTCGGCATCATCGACGGCCAGGCCAACGCCACGCTGACTGCCATCGTCATCATCTCAATGGTGCTGACGCCGCTCGCGATCGTGGCGCTCCGTTACCTCACCCCGCGCGACGAGCAGTCGCTCGACGGCGTCGACATTGCCGACGGCCTTACCGGCAGCGTGCTGATCATCGGCTTCGGCCGCTTCGGCCAGATCGCCAGCCAGCCGCTTTTGCTGCGCGGGATGGACGTCTCGATTATCGATAACGAGGTGGAGATGATCCAGGCGGCGGCCGATTTCGGCTTCAAGGTCTATTACGGCGACGGCACAAGGCTGGACATCCTGCATGCGGCCGGCGCCGGGCGCGCCCGCGCGGTGCTGATCTGCGTCGACAAGCCGGACGCCGCCGTGCGCATCGCCCAGCTTATCAAGGCCGAATTCCCGCTGGTCACCATCCTGGCGCGCGCCTTCGACCGCGGCACCGCGCTGCAACTCGTGCGCGCCGGCGTCGACTATCAGCTGCGCGAGACCTTCGAATCGGCGCTGGTCTTCGGCGGCTCCGCGCTGGAGGCGCTTGGCGTCGATCCCGAGGAGGTCGCCGAAGTCATGGAGGATGTGCGACGCCGCGACGAAGCGCGCTTCGAGACGCAATTGGCCGAGGGCGTGCGCGCCGGCCAGCGTTTCCTCAAGGGCAATATCGGCACGCCGATCCCGACGCCGCTGACGCAGCCACGCCGCGCCGGCCGCGCGCTGAACCAGGAAACCGCCGTCGTGCTGAACCAGGCAGAGACCAAGAACTGAGGGGCAAATATGGCAGAGCTTGATCCGCGAGCGCTTTCGGTCATCACATTCTGGCGCGACGCCGGCGAGGACGCCTGGTTCGAAAAGAGCGACGCTTTCGACGCCGATTTCCGCAGCCGCTTTCTCGAGCTGCATTACGCCGCGGCGCGGCGCGAATGCGACGATTGGAATGCGCATGCCGAAGGATCGCTGGCGTTGATGATCCTGCTCGATCAGTTCCCGCGCAACTGCTTCCGCGGTACCGGCCACATGTACGCGACCGATCCGCTCGCCAGATACTTCGCCGACAGGGCGATCGCCGCCGGTCAGGACCTCGAGCTGGAAGAACTGCTTCGCGTCTTCCTCTATCTGCCCTTCGAGCATTCCGAAGTGCTGGCGGACCAGGAAAGGTCGGTCGAGCTAACGGTCGCCAGGGCGCCTGACTATCTAAAATACGCCGATGAGCATCTGGAGATCATCCGGCGCTTCGGACGTTTTCCGCACCGAAACCGCATACTTGGCCGCGCAACGACCGCCGAGGAGCAGGCCTTTCTGGACGGCGGCGGGTTTTCGGGCTGATGACGGCCGCGCGGAGCGTTGCGAAATGATTGAGTTTGCAGGCAAAAGTTATGAAGCCACTATCGGCAGCGATCTCCAACGCGATGGGATGTATCTTGAGCTTGCTGACCAGGATCAACGCGTGGTGGGTGAGATTTTCTTCTCAGATGTCGATGGCAAGATGACGGTTACGCTATTTCAGCCCGAAGTGCCTTTGGAAATGATCGAATGGATGATTGCCACAGCCAGGGTTCGTCTTCCACCAGCAGACACAACTCCCGGCTGACCTAAGCGTGCCACCATTCCCGGCCCGAAGGCAGCCGCTCGATGCCGGACGTATCGACGGCTTTGAGCCGTTCCGACACGCTCCTGCTGCCGACCGAAAGCCCTGGCGCGATCTCGGCCAGCGGCGCCAGCACGAAGGCACGTTCCAGCATGCGCGGATGCGGCACTTCGAGCCCGGTCTCGTGGATCACCCGGTCGCCGAACACCAGGATGTCGATATCGATGAGGCGCGGCCCCCAGCGCTCCTCGCGCACGCGCTTCAGCCGCTTCTCGACATCGAGGCAAAGCTCAAGCAGCGCGCGTGGCGAAAGCGCCGTCTCGATCGCGGCGGCGGCATTGAGGAAATCGGGCTGGTCGAGCTTGCCCCACGGCGGTGTGCGGTAGAGCGACGAGACGGCGGTGACGCGCGTCGCGTCGTCGCCATCCAGCATGCGCAATGCCGCGCCCATGGACTTCCCCGGGTCGCCGAGATTGCCGCCGAGACTGAGGTAGACGGCGCTATTCTGGCCAGACAACGGTCACCTCGACATGATCGAGCACGCCCGGCACCGGGGCGTTCGGCTTGCGCACCGTGATCGCGGCTTTCCTGATCTGGGAGAACCGCGCCGTCAGCGCCTTCGCCACCTCCAGCGCCAGCGCCTCGATCAGGAAGCGGCGATGTCCGGTCACGATTTTTTCGATGACCGAGAAGGCGACACCGTAATTGACGGTGTCCTCGATGGAATCCTCGGTCAGCGGCCGGCTCGGCTCGACCGTCAGCTCGGCATCGACGTAGAAACGCTGGCCAAGCGTCTCCTCCTCGTCCAGCACGCCGTGGCGGGCGAAGAAGGCGCAGTTCTTCATGCGGATGAGGTACATGATCAGTGTCCGGGAGGAAGCTCGTTTTCGCGTTGAAGCATAGCATCGGTGACCGCCAGCGCATCCACGTTGATTGCGACATCGTGGACGCGAAACAGGTCGGCTCCCTTCAAGCGTAGGATGACACTGGTGGCCGCCGTGCCGGCAGCCCGTTCCGCGGGATCGCGCCCGGTGGCTGTGCCGATGAAGCGCTTGCGCGAGGTTCCGGCCATCAACGGGTAGCCGAGCGCCTGAAGCTCGGAAAACCGCGCCATCAGGTCGAGGTTTTCCTCCGCCGTTTCCTTGGCGAAGCCGAAGCCGGCATCGAGCACGATCTGGCTGTCGGCGACATTGCCGGCGCGCGCGATCTCCAGCGATTTGCGCAGGAACAGGAACTGGTCCTCGATCACGTCGGGCAGCTTCTGCCGTTCGCGCCCGGTATGCATGATGACGAGCCCGGCGCCTGTCTCGGCGGCGACGCGCGCGATGCCCGGCTCACGCTGCAACCCCCAGACGTCGTTGACGATATGGGCGCCGGCGGCGACGCCAAGCCGCGCGGTGTCCTCGCGATAGGTGTCGACCGAGATCAGCGCCTCGCCGGAAGCGGCGAGCGCCGCGATGACCGGCAGCACGCGCGCCTGCTCTTCTTCGGCTGTGATCGGGGCAAAACCCGGCCGCGTCGACTCCCCGCCGACATCGATGATCGCCGCGCCTTCCTTGACCATGCGGCGCGCCTGCTCCAGCGCCTTCTCGGGCGCGACGAACAGGCCGCCGTCCGAAAAGCTGTCGGGCGTCACGTTGAGGATGCCCGCGACGACCGCCTTCGGGCCGAGGTCGAGATAGCGTCCATGCGCCAGCTGCCATCGCCTTGTCGTCATTGTCCATCAACCATGCGTGATCCGCGCGAAATCAATTCCGTTGCGCTGGCGACGGCCCTAAAGCAAGGTGCGTGAAGAGGCAATATGATGAACCGATCGCTGCTCTGCGCCCTGATGCTCTCGATCACCGCCATGCCGGCAGGCGCGGCCAGTCTGGTCAAGACCTACAGCTATTTCAGCGTCGGCGGCCGCACGCTCGACGATATCCAGAACCAGCTGTCGAAAAACGGCCCCGAGGTGAAGAGCACCGGGTCGCGGCATCCCGGCGCCACCCAAATGGCCTTCGCCACCCGCATCAGCTACGCGCAGAGCGCCGGGTCCTGCCGTGTCGCCGACGCGGCCGTCACCGTGAAGGTCAAGGTGATCCTCCCCGAATGGCGGCGCCCGCGCAAAGCCGATCCCGGCGTCAGGCTGTTCTGGGACACGCTCTCTGCCGACATCAAGCGGCATGAGGAGCGCCATGTAGAGATCGCCAAGAACCACGCGCGCCTGCTGGAGGATGCGCTGAAGGCAATCCCGCCGCAAAAGACCTGCGAGCAGGCGAAGCTCAACGCCGCCGCGGTCCAGGTAGCCGAGCTCGCCATGCACGATCAGGACCAGGTCCGCTTCGACCGCGTCGAGAGCGTCAATTTCGAAAGCCGTATCCTTCGGCTGATGCGCTACCGGATGGAGCGTGTCGAAGCCGGCCAGTTGCCGCCGCCTTGACTTGAGAGCCGAGCCCTGTCCGGGGCCAATTTCATCCAAGCATGGTGCCAGACCGGAAAAACTTTCGAGTGATGGTCGAAATCGGCCTATATCGAACGACATAATGCGGGTTCGAAGCGCCAAAGCCTCGGGTCCACAATGAGAAATGACAGGTGCGACCGGCCAAAGCTGTCTTGGCGCACCAAGTACCAGCCTTTGAAAGAATGACGCATGGACCAGACCGTCGAGAACCGGACGATGGCGCCGAAAGCCGCGCCGATGATGAGCGAGAGCGAGAAGAATGCCATCATCGGCGGCGTGCTGTTGTCTATGCTGCTGGCGGCCCTTGATCAGACCATCGTAGCCCCTGCCCTGCCGACGATCGCCGGCGCGCTCGGCCATGCCGAATATCTGCCGTGGATCGTCACCGGCTATCTTCTGACCGCGACCGCAATGGCGCCGCTCTACGGCAAGATTTCCGATGTCTACGGACGTCGCCCCGTCATCTACGCCGCCATCCTCGTCTTCCTGCTCGGGTCGCTGGTCAGCGCGCTTGCTCCCAACATGCTGGTGCTGGTCATCGGCCGCGCCATCCAGGGCGCCGGCGGCGGCGGTCTCTTCGCGCTGGCCCAGACGGTCATCGGCGATCTCGTGCCGCCGCGCGAGCGCGCCCGCTATGCGGCCTGGATCGCAGGCACTTGGGCGGTCGCCAGCGTCGCCGGCCCGCTGCTCGGCGGCGTGTTTGCCGAGCATCTGCACTGGTCGCTGATCTTCTGGATCAACCTGCCGATCGGCTTCCTGGCCATGGCCATCATCAACAACCCGTTGAAGAAGCTGCCGGTCGCGGCCAAGAACCATCGCATCGACGGCTTGGGCGCCGTGCTGCTGGTTGTCGCCACGACGCTTCTGCTCCTGGCGCTCAGCTGGGGCGGCAGCGCCTATCCCTGGTTTTCCCGCGAAATCCTCGGACTGGTTGCCTGTTCGGTGGTGTTCTGGGCCTTCTTCGCGCTCAGGCTGCTCAAGGCGGCCGAGCCTTTGATCTCGCTGGAAGTCTTGAGCAACCCGATCGTGCTCGCCGGCACGCTATCGATGTTCCTGCTGCAGGCCGCTAATATCGGCGCCTCGGTATACCTGCCGGTCTATCTGCAATCGGTCGTCGGGCTTTCGGTCAGCGAATCCGGCACCGCGATGCTCGGCCTGCTGCTCGGCACGGTCGCCGGCGCGACCTTCAGCGGCCGCACGATCCCGCGCTTTGTCCATTACAAGCGCATCGCCATGATTGGCGTCAGCCTGGCCATCGTCTGCATTGGCGTGCTCAGTGCCATTGCGGAACACGCCTCGCTGCTCGAGGTGGAGATCCTGACCACTCTGATTGGCCTGGGCAGCGGAACGACATTCCCGGTTGCCACCGTCTCGGTCCAGAATGCCGTTGATCGCGCGCATCTCGGTGTCGCGACGGGCGTCCTGACCTTCCTGCGCACGCTGGGCGGCGCGCTCGGCGTGGCCATGCTCGGCGCCGTCGCGCTCGGCTACGGACTGCCATTGTCCTCAGAAGGCTCGCAGACGCATATCCATCCGGCATCGGCGTTGCCGTTCGTGATGATATTCGTCGCCGCCGGAGCAACGCTCGTCCTGGCGCTGATCACGCTGGCCCTGATGCCCGAAAAAGAACTGCGCGGCCACGACGAGCAAACCGCGCCCGCGCTTGCGGAGTAGATCGCTTGAAGGCGTGTTGAGATTCAGGTCAGGCCGAGTCGAGAAGGGCAGTTTCCGAGAACCGGAGCGGGGCGTACTTGAAGTACGTGAGCACCGGCCTACGCCGGCCGTAGCCTTATTTTAGCCGCCCCGCCATTCGTGAGTGCTTCGGCCGGCGAAGGCCGGAAGCGCAGGAAGCTGCCGTT
The DNA here is from genome assembly GCF_006440615.1 of Mesorhizobium sp. B2-6-2. Classification (NCBI taxonomy): domain Bacteria; kingdom Pseudomonadati; phylum Pseudomonadota; class Alphaproteobacteria; order Hyphomicrobiales; family Phyllobacteriaceae; genus Mesorhizobium; species Mesorhizobium sp. B2-6-2. The sequence continues at coordinate 23,598 of NZ_VFUG01000007.1, forward strand.
CGCAGTCCGGCATCACCTGAATATCAATACGCCTTAATCATGCACGCCGAGCTTCTTCTGCAGGCTGGTCGACGAGGTCGTGTACTGAAAGACGATGCGCTCGCCCGGGCTGACGATCCGCTTGGCGGCCTGCGCCATCAGCGCCACCTCATGGAAGCCTGACAGGATCAGCTTGAGCTTGCCTGGATACCAGTTGATGTCGCCGACCGCAAAGATGCCCGGGATCGACGTCTGGAACTTCTCGGTATCCACCGGGATCAGGTTCTCATGCAGGTTAAGGCCCCATTCGGCGATCGGCCCGAGCTTCATGGTGAGGCCGAAGAATGGCAGCATGCGGGTGCACGGCACCTCGACGTCGCCATCCGGGCCGCCCTTGATGGTCGCCGACGACAGCTGACCGCCGCCGCCGGCAAGGCCGCTGACCTGGCCGACCAGGAATTCGAGCTGCTTCATCTCATGCATGGCATACATCTTGTTGACGCTGTCGGGCGCGGCCCGGAATTCCGGGCGGCGATGCACCAGCGTCACGCTCTTGGCGATCGGCTGCAGGTTGAGCGTCCAGTCGAGCGCGGAATCGCCGCCGCCGACGATGACGAGATCGTGGCCGCGAAATTCCTCCATGCGCCGGACCGAATAGAACACGCTCTTGCCTTCGTACTCCTCAATGCCCGGAATGGGCGGACGCTTGGGCTGGAACGAGCCGCCGCCTGCGGCGATCACCACCACCTTGGCTTCGAACAATTCACCTTCGTCGGTGGCGACGCGGAAACTGCCGTCCTCCAGCTTTTCAAGGCTCGACACCATGCGGTTGAAGGTGAAGTCCGGCTTGAACGGATGGATCTGCTCCATGAGCTTGTCGACGAGGCCTTGCGCGGAGATCGTCGGCCAGCCTGGAATGTCGTAGATCGGCTTTTCAGGATAGAGCTCGGCGCATTGGCCGCCGGGACGATCGAGAATGTCGATCAGATGGCATTTCATGTCGAGCAGGCCGAGCTCGAACACGGCGAACAGGCCGATCGGCCCTGCCCCGACAATGAGAACGTCCGTTTTGATGGTATCGGTCATGCGCTGCGCCCTGATTGGGAATGCGGCGAGACTGCATGAGCTATCGGCCGCTGCCAAGCTGCCGGCGCGAAAGAATATTGGGAAGCAGCCAAGATGTGTCGAGATTCAGGTCAGGCCGAGTCGAAAATGGCGGGTTCCGAGCACCGGAGCGGAGCGTACTAAAAGTACGTGAGCACCGGAAGCGCAGGAAATCGCCATTTGCAGGCCGGCCTCACCTGAATATCGACGCGTCTTAACCCTGGCGCGCGGGGACCCGAACCACCAGCCCGTCCAGCGCGTCGCGCACCTTGATCTGGCAGGAGAGGCGTGAGTTCGGCTGGACCTCGTAGGCGAAATCCAGCATGTCCTCCTCCATCGCCTCCGGCTCGCCGACCTCCGCTGTCCAGGCTTCGTCGACATAGACATGGCAGGTCGCGCAGGCACAGGCGCCGCCGCATTCGGCTTCGATGCCCGGAACCGCATTGCGGATCGCGTTTTCCATCACCGTCGAGCCGTTTTCGGCTTCCACGTCAAACCGGGTCCCGTCATGGGCGATGTAAGTCAGCTTGGTCATTAAGTCACCTGAGGAGTCGCAGCCGAGATAATCACTCTGCCGGACAAGTCAACTGCGGCGCGAAAGCGCCACGAAATGACGTTTTTCAGAAAGGTGGGATACTCAAGCAATTCCAGGAAAAGTGCGCAGCGGTTTTCCGTCCGGAATTGCGTAAAAATAAAGAGCTGGAGCGAGTCAGCGATTCCATGAAACGCTGAACCGCTCTAGCGGCTGATGCCGGCGATGAAGTCGCGCACTTCCTCGATCAGCGTGCTGAGCCGCTTAAGCGCCCGGACGTTTTCCGGCTGGGTTTCGATGATCGCCGCGCAGTCGGCCACCGCAAAGGCGCCGATGCCGCGCGCCGAGCCCTTCAGGCCATGCGCCAGAAGCACCCTTTGCCTGGCGTCGGCATCCGCGATCTGGTCGCGGACCGACAGCGACTGGTGCACGAACAGCGCCAGCACCTCGCGTTCGAGGTCGCGGTCGCCCATTGTCTGGCGTGCCAGATGGCCGAGATCCACCGGTCGGGCTCCAGCCGTTCCGGAGGCGTCGCCCCCCGGCATGGAAAACGCAATTCCACTTTCGCCACGCATACGCACTGCAACTCCATCAAGCGGGCAGACGGGCCCACGAAAATAGGCGCTCCCGGTCGCCAACGGGTTAACGACTGCAGAGGAAAAATGTTGTCACGGAGGCAGCCGGATCACGTCTCCGTTAACCTTATATTTAAAGTTTTACGTATCGCCCGGAATGCATGTTTTCTTTACCCCTGTGTGTCATTACGATACGAAGGTCCATTTTTCAGCCTCCTGCGCGGGATAGACAAGCCAGAATCGGGCCAGAATCAGGCCAAAATCATAAGTCCCGCGGCAGCTAGTACAGGGTAGCGAAGGCATGGCTAAGAAACCAACGACGACGAAGTCTCTCGAGAATGACGTGGCCGCGGAACTGGAAAAGGCGCTTGACCTTGACCTTAACGGCGACGAAGGCGGCCTCGACATGGCGGCGTCGATGGAGGATCTCGAAGCGCAGATTTCGGCGGCGGCCGACGAGCTAGCGCGCGAAGGGCGCAGCCAGAGGACGGAGCCCGCAAACAATCCCCAGCCTGCCAGCCCCCAGCCTCCCAGGACGCCCGCGGCCAAGCCGGCCGAGTTGCGCCCGGTCGAGTCGCGCAACGGGCAGCCGTCCGGCTTTACGCCTCCCGCCGGCTTCACGCCCGCCAATGACGACCGCCAGAAGGACTACAAGACGCTGCTGCACAGCCTCAATCGCCGTGCGTCCAGCACCGTCTACTGGGTGATCGCCTTTATCTCGCTGGCCTGGATCGCCGGCGCCGGCGGCCTGGCCAACCTGTTGTTCGGCCCCGGCATCTGGAACATCCGTACCTTCGACCAGTTCTTCGCCCGTCCTGAGCTCATCGGCCTGGCGGTTGCCGCGATCGTTCCGGTCATCCTGTTCTGGGCGTTCGCCGCCATGATCCGGCGCGCGCAGGAAATGCGCCTCGCCGCGCAATCTATGACCGAGGTCGCCTTCCGCCTGGCGGAGCCCGAAAACCTCGCCCAGGACCGTGTCATGATGATCGGCCAGGCCGTTCGCCGGGAGGTGGCGGCCATGGGCGAAGGCATCGAGCGCACCCTGGCCCGCGCGGTCGAGCTAGAAACGCTCGTCCACGGCGAAGTAAGCCAGCTCGAACGCTCCTATTCCGAGAACGAGGCCCGCATCCGTTCGCTGGTCGACGGTCTCGGCAGCGAGCGCGAGGCGGTCGTCACCCATGCCGAGCGGGTGCGCGCCTCCATCGCCAGCGCTCACGAGACGCTGCGCGACGAGATCGGCTCGGCCAGCGACATCATCCGCGACTCGATCCTCAACGCGTCGACCAAGCTGTCGATGACGATCAACAATTCCGGCGACACGCTGATCGACCGCATCAATGAAAGCTCGACGTCGATCTTCGATTCCGTGGAATCGCGCCTGGACAACATCACGGACCGTCTTTCGACCTCCGGCGAGGCCTTCGCGAGTCTCCTCGACACCCGTATCGCCAAGCTGACCGACACCACGGATGGCCTTACACGCTCGCTGACCGACCTGCTCGACGACCGCACCAACGGCATGGTCTCGCTGCTCGGCGGCGCGGCGCGCACCTTGAGTTCGGAGTTCGAGACGAGCCTCAGCGGCATCGAACGGACGCTGGCCGAGCGCGGTCAGGCGCTGATCAGCGAATTCCAGACCCGCGCCGAAGCGCTCGACACCGGCACGCAGAAACTCAACGCCGCCCTTGAGGCCCGCGCCCGCCAGATCAACGAGACGCTGGTCGAGCGCGCCCGCGAGATCGCGCACACCTTCGCCGACAGCAAGGACCAGCTGACGTCGATGATCGATCAGGGCAAGACGCAGATCGGCGCCGACATGGCGGACATCATCTCGTCGACCTCTTCCATGCTCGAAGCCCGCGCCACCGACTTCGCCGGGCGCATGGAAGCGGCCCGGCATGTCGTGTCGCGCTCATTCGATTCCGACATCCAGCGGCTGGCCGATGCCCGTGTCGGCATCGAGGAAGCCGTCGAGAACCACAGCCGCGCGCTTTCGGAGAGTCGCGAGCGCATGGCTGCCGCCATGCAGGAGGACCTGGCGAAATTCGCCGAAGGCCGCGTGGCAATCGATGCCGCCGTGACCAACCAGGTGCAGAAGCTGGCCGAAGGCCGCGGCCTGATCTCGCGCGCGCTGGAAGAAGACCTGCGCAAAGTCAACGAGTCGCGCGCCGCCATCGATGCGTCGCTGGGCAGCCATCTGGAGCAGCTCGAAGAAGGCCGCAATCGCCTGTCCCAGGTCTTGAACGAAGACTCCAGCAGGCTCGTCCAAGCCCGTACGATGATTGACGAAATGGTCGCCGGCCATGTCGGGAAGCTGGCCGAGGGCCGCAATATCCTGGCGCGCGCCCTGGAGGCCGATCTCAACAAGCTGCAGGACAGCCGCGCCTCCATCGACGGCCTTGTCGCCGGTCAGGTCGAGAAGATCGCCGAGGGCCGCGCCGTGCTCGCCAAGGCGCTCGAGACCGACATCATCGGCATCCGCGGCCTGATCGAGACCCACTCGACCAAGCTCGCCGAGGACCGCGGCGAGCTCAGCCGCGCCCTTGAAAGCGATCTGAGCGGCATCCGCGGCCTGATCGACAGCCACGCCGGCAAGCTCGCCGACGACCGCAGCCTGCTGTCGCAGACGCTGGAAGCCGACCTTGCCAAGCTCGCCGAAAGCCGAGCCTCGATCGACGGCCTTGTCGCCGGCCAGGTCGAGAAGCTCGCCGAAGGCCGCGACATCCTCAAGCGTGCCCTGGAAGCCGACATCAACGCCATCAAGGGAGCCATAGCGGGACATTCGGACAGGGTGCTGGAAGATCGCTCACAGCTTTCGAAAGCGCTTGAAACCGACCTGCAGGCCGTCAGCGGCGCCATCGCCGACCATCAAAACCGGCTCGTTCAGGACCGTTCCGTGCTGTCGAAATCGCTGGAGGACGATCTCGCCAAGCTGGCGGAGAGCCGCTCCAGCATTGACGGGCTGGTCGCCGGCCAGGTCGAGAAGCTCGCCGAAGGCCGCGACATCCTCAAGCGCGCGCTAGAAGCCGACCTCAACACCATCCAGGGCGCGATCGTCGATCATTCGCAGAAGATCACCGGTCACCGCGCCGAGCTTTCGCGTGCGCTGGAGACCGATATGGCTAATGCCAGCGGCCTCATGCAGACCCATGCCGACCAACTGTCGCAGAACCGTGCGACGCTGTCCAAGGCGCTCGAGGACGATCTTGCCAAGCTCGCCGAGAGCCGCGCCGGCATCGACGGCCTGGTGTCCGGCCAGGTCGAGAAGCTCGCGGAAGGCCGCGACATCCTCAAGCGTGCGTTGGAAGCCGACCTCGCCAAGCTCGCCGAAAGCCGTTCCTCGATCGACGGCCTGGTCGCCGGCCAGGTCGAGAAGCTCGCCGAAGGCCGCGATATCCTTAAGCGCGCCCTCGAAGCGGACCTCCAGAAGCTGACGGAAAGCCGCTCGGAGATCGACGACGTCATCGCCGGCCACGTCGGCAAGCTGTCCGAGGGCCGCAACATTCTGGCCAAGGCCCTCGAGGACGATCTCGTCAAGCTTGCCGATGCGCGCAAGGACGTCGACCGTTCGGTTTCCGGCCATATTGACCAGATCGCTGCCCGAAGCAGCGATATCTCGGCGGCGATTGCCGCCGATGTCGAGAAGATCGAGCAGGCCTTCAGCCGGCAGACCGGTGTCATCGAGGAGCGCGCCGGCACCATGGAGCGTGCGCTGTCGACCGGCGTCGACAATGTCCGCGGCGTGCTGGAAAAGACCGCGGTCTTCGTGGCGGGCGCGCTGCGCGACAAGGTCATGGAAATCACCAGCACCCTGCACGAGCAGGCCGGTGCGGCTTTCAGCGACGCCGACCGCAAGATCGCCGAACGCGCCGAGCAGACTTCCGCCGCGCTGCTTGCCAGGGCCGAGGACATTGCGCAGGCTTTCGAGGCCGCGGACCGCCGCCTGCACGAGCGCGCCCAGGATACGTCCAACATGCTGATGGCGCGCGCCGACGATGCCTCGAACTCGCTCATGGCCCGCGCCGAGGAAACCGCCGACAAGCTGGCCGCACGCGCCGGCGACATCGCCAACACCTTCGACGCGGCCGACCAGAAGCTGGTTGCCCGCGCCGTCGAGACGGCGCAGTCGCTGGCCGCCCGCGCCGGCGACATCCTGCGCAACTTCGAGGGCGCCGACGAGCGGCTTTCGATGCGCATCAGCGAATCGGCCGAAGCGCTGGCCGCCCGAGCCTCGGACCTCGGCCGCATCTTCGACAGCGCCGACCAGCATCTGATCTCGCGTATCGCCGAGGGCTCGGAAGCACTGTCGTCGCGGGCGTCCGAAATTGCCCGTATCTTCGACGACGCCGACAGCCGTCTGGTGTCGCGTATCGCCTCGAGCACCTCGACCATCGGCGAGCATGCCGACACGATCGTCGGCGCCTTCGCGGCGACCGAACAACGCGTCGCCGACCGTGCCCGCCAGACCGGGCAGGAGCTTGCCGTGCATGCCCGCGAGATCGAGCAGGCGCTGGCCGGAGCCGACGAGCGGTTGGCCGCAAGCGCCTCGGCCGCGGCCGCCCGTGTCGAGGACCAGGTGGCAAGCGTGGAAAACCGCTTCGCCTACACCGCCGAGACCATGGGCCAGAAGCTCAACGAGCAGGTCTCCAGCGCCGAGGCCCAGCTCATCTCGCGCGCCAATGTCATCGCCGAGACCTTCACTGCGGTCGGCCAACATATCGGCCAGAGCACCAACGAGGCCGCGCGCACGATCGGCGCCAACACTCGCGAGCTCAACACCATGCTCGCGGCGCGTTCGGCAGAGATGGCGAAAATCCTCGACGAGACGGCCAAGCCGCTGGTCGAGCGCTTCGCGCAGGGCGGCTCCGAGCTGCAGCGCAGCATGGAAGAGGTCACCGAACGGGCGGCCGAGAAGCTGCGCAGCGAGAACACGAACCTCGTCAATGCTCTCGCCAGCCGCACGGCCGAGACGCTGTCGGCCGTCGAAGGCGCCCGCTCGTCGCTTGCCGACAGCGTGGCCGATCTTATCGGCCGCATGACGACCTCCAGCGCGCAGCTCGGTCAGTTGATCGACCAGGCTGCCGTCAATCTCGGCCAGGTCGAGGAGCGGCTCTCCGGCAGCACACAGAGCTTCGCCACGACGACGGAGAAGGCCGCCCAGACTTTCGCCAGTTCGGCGCGTCTGGTCGATTCCAATACGACGCGGCTCACCGACCTGTCCTCGGCCACGCTGCGCGAGGTGGCCTCGATCGCGACCAAGTTCGACGAGCACAGCCGGTTGCTCTCCAGCGCCTCGAATTTGCTCAGCTCCGCGCAAAGCAATCTCGAGCACACGCTGGAGCGTCAGTCCTCGCTGGAAGACCTCGCCGTCGGCCTGGTCAAGAAGTCGGAAGACCTCGAGAAGGTGATGCGCTCCTTCGAAAACCTCGTCGGCCAGACGATGCAGACCGCGGAGGGCCGCACGATGGAATCGGCTGAAAAGATCCGCACCGCCATCGCCGACGTCGTCGATTCGGCGACACGCCGCTTCGCCGATGCGACCGAAGAGATGCGTCGCACCGCAGGCTCGATCAAGAGCGAGCTCGACCTTACCCGCGCCGAGCTGAAGAAGGGCGTGATCGAGATGCCGGAGGAGGCCAAGGAATCGACCTCGGCCATTCGTCGCGCTGTCGCAGAACAGATCAATGCGCTCAAGGAACTGTCGGATATCGTTGCGAAATCCGGCCGCAGCGGCAGCAGCGAACAGGGCGAGCCACGCGGTCTGCGCCCTGCTCCGCAGGCGCCGGCCCGGGCCGCCGAACCGCCGCTGCGCCGTCCCCCGGCGCCGCAGCCACAGCAGCAACCGCAACCGACGGCCCGCGCTCCGCAGGCGCCGCTCGCCGAGACCACGCTGCGCGGCACGCTCGACCTTGAACGCCCCGCCGAGGCGCCGCGCCGCGATCCGAACGGCAAGCCCCAGCAGGGCGGATGGGTACGCGACCTCCTGACCAATGCCTCGCGTGAGGAAGAGCTGCGGCCGGCGGCACCGGTGGAAGCGCCGCGCGCGACGCCTGCCCAGCGCTCGCCGCTGCATGTCATGGAGTCGCTCAACTCGCTCTCCGTCGACATCGCCCGCGCCATCGACCATGACGCCTCGATCGAGCTCTGGAACCGCTACCGGCGGGGCGAGCGCGACGTCTTCACCCGTCGCCTCTACACGCTGAAGGGCCAGCAGACCTTCGACGAGATCCGCCGCAAGTATCAGGCCGAGGCGGAATTCCGCGCCGCGGTCGACCGTTACTGCGAGGATTTCGAGAAGCTGCTCAAGGATGTCTCGCGCAACGACCGCGACAACATCATGGCGCAGACCTACCTGACGTCCGACACCGGCAAGGTCTACACCATGCTGGCCCATGCCAGCGGCCGGCTGCACTGAGCCAGTGCTTGATCAAAAGAAACGAAAAAGGCGGGCCGAAAGCCCGCCTTTTTCTATCTGACTCACGGTCAGAAACCGCCGTCGGGGTCCAAATCACGAATTGAGTTCGCGATAGGCAATCCAAGGCTTCGCTGATCAAGCCATAGTACTTTGCGTCCACTATTTTCGCGTTCTGATAGAAGGTCAGTATGTGCCATTTGCATCGCGAGCAATAGCGCCTGCACTTGGTCGATCCCGTAAGCTTTTCGAGAACGTGAACCTTCGGGCCACGCTATTTCATATCGGCACTGGAAATCTCGCCCCTGCTCGAACTCGGGCAAAAAGAAACGGCAGGTCACCTCCTTACCGTCGACCGAAAGCGTCCTTTGAACAAAACTGACGGCCATTTCCCTCAGATCACCGTATCCGTCCAGCGGACGATATCCTTCGCCGCCTGACCGAAGGCGCCGTCCAGCGCGCTGACGTAAGCCGCATTGCCGCTGCCAGAGACCGGGGCGCTCGCGGTGAAGCTCTTCGAGGCGCGCACCTCGCCGTTGCGGTCGTTCAGGATGCGCACGAACAGATCGACATCGGCATGCTCGCCGCCATTGACGCGCACCTCGAAGGAGCGCACCTCGACTATGATCTGGTAGTCGATCGCCAGCCCCTCGCCTGGCTTTCCGACGCCGGCAAAGCTGCCGGAGCGCTGGAAGGTTTCGGCCAGCCTCGCTTGCACGATCAATGGCAGCCGGTCCGCCCATTGCGCGCCCTTGAGGAACTGGATCGACCGGTCGGAAGGCCTTATGACGATGTTCTGGCTGTCCAGCGCCTTGAGCGCCGACGGCTGGGCGATCAGGATCTGGCGGCGGCTGTGGGCACGCACATCGAGCGACGGCGCGGACAGTTCGAATGTGTCGAGCGGCGCCGGCTTGCCGCCCAGGGCCGCGCAGCCGGCGACCGCAAGCACCAGCAACGCTGCGGCGGACGATCTCAAACTATCCGCAACCACCCCGATCGACTTCACGCGTGATCCCCGCTGTCCCCGGATCTTACGATCAACCCGCATTTGCGGTTCATTTCTTGACGGTCGCGGCGGCCGAAGTCAACGCCGTGCCCTTCCATCGAACTGCCGGACCTCGCCGGCGCCGCCGGACAGAATGCGCTGCGGGTTGCGGCTCAGATCGGTTACCGCTTCCTCGATACGATTGATCGAGCGCCGGCTGTCCTGCACCAGCCCCTCGACGTTCTGCAGGCCCTGGCCGGAGAAGCGCGACAGGTTGTCGACGATTGTGCCGAGGCGGGAGTTCAGCGTGTCGGCTACCTGCTTGAAGGATTTCAATGTCGCCCTGGCATCGGCCATGACACCGTTGGCCTCGCCGGAGCCAAGGAGATTGTCGACCTTTTTGAGGATGCCATCGACGCGCACCGAAGCGTCGTTGAGGCGCTGCGCGAGCTGGCGGGCGTCCTTGATGGTCTCGTTGATGTCGTCGGAACGGTTGGCGATCTTGTCGGTGACCTTGGCGATGTCGGACGCCGCCTTGTCGGCGTTGGCGCTGGCCTTCTGGATGTTGGCCAAAGCGGCCTTGACGTCGGCCGGATCGATGCCGTCGAGCACGCCGTTGACCTTGGCCAATGCACCTTGCGTCTGCTTGGCGAAGTCGTTGATCGAGCCGACCGCCGTGTTGACGTTATCGATGACGGTGTCGAACTGCTTCGAGGTCTCTTTCAGGTTCGTCGTCACCGTATCGACATTGGCCACGATGCTCTTGATCTGGTCCTTGTCGACGGAATTGAGCAGGCCTTCGGCGGCCTTCAGCGTGCTGTCGAGCCGGCCCGAGACATTCTTCAGCTGATCCGAAAGCGAGCTCACCGCCGACAGGAACTTGTCGATGCCGTCGGAATTCTTGGCCAGCGCGTCCGAGAAGGTCTCGACGTTCTTGACCGTCTGCGTCAGCGGACCGCGAACGTCCTTGGTGAAGCCTTCGAGCTCGCCAAGCACCTTGTCGGCGCGGGTGAAGATGTTCTGCGCCGTCTGCAAAAGGTTGGTGACCGCGGACGGATTGGCGACGATTTCGGCGACCTTGCCTTCCTTCTCCGCTTCGTCGAGCAGCCTGGTCTCCTTCGGATCGGCGCCCTTGAGCTCTATATTGGCCTGGCCGCTGAGGCCCGTCAGTCCGATATCGGCCTGCGTCGATTTGGTGATCGGCGTCCAACGGGCAATTTCGGCGTCGGCGATGGCGACGGTCGGATCGTCGCCGTCGATATAGACGTTCTTCACGTCACCCACCCTGACGCCGTTGAACAGCACCAGGCTGCCGCGGCTGAGGCCGGAAGCCGAGCCCGGGATGCGCACGCGCAGCATCGCCGTCTCGCCCCTATTGCCGATGGCGGCCGTCCAATAGACGAAGGCGAAGGCCGCCAGGATCGCGCCCAGCGTGAAGATGCCGACGATTACGTAGTTGGCTCTTGTTTCCATCGCCCCACTTATGGCTATGCGCGCGCCGCAAGATCAAGTTGCCGGGCGCGTTTTCCGCGGAAATAGGATTTCACCCACGGCTCGTCGCTCTTCAGCATGTCGTCGATCGTGCCTTCGACCAGCACCTTCTTCTTGCCGAGCACCGCCACGTGATCGCAAGCGGTAAACAGCGTGTCGAGATCGTGCGTGACCATGTAGACGGTCAGATCCATCGTGTCGCGCAGCTTGACGACAAGCTCGTCGAACTCGGCGGCGCTGATCGGGTCGAGCCCCGAGGTCGGCTCGTCGAGAAAGACGATGTCGGGATCGAGCGCCAGGGCGCGCGCCAGCGCCGCGCGCTTGATCATGCCGCCGGACAGTTCGGACGGGAATTTCAGCGCGGCGTCGGGCGGCAACCCGACCAGCTCGATCTTGAGCAATGCCAGCTCGTCCATCAGCGCCTTGGGCAGGTCGAGATATTCACGCATCGGCACCTGCACGTTTTCCATCACCGTCAGCGCTGAAAACAGCGCGCCATGCTGGAAGAGGACGCCAAGCCGCATGTCGATGCGCAGGCGATCGGCGTCGCTGGCCTTGTCGACGTCGACGCCGAACAGGCTGATCGTCCCCGATTGCTTCGGCATCAGTCCCAATATGGTGCGCAACAGCACCGACTTGCCGGCGCCCGAAGCGCCGACGAAGCCGAGGATTTCCCCGCGCTTGATATCGAGCGAGAGCTTGTCGAGGATCACCTTGTCGCCGATGGCGACGGTGACATCGCGAACCGAAAGCACGATCTCGTCGTCATTCGTGTCCTGCGCGGCCGTGGCGCCGTTGCCGTTCGCCATCTCAGAACCCGATCGCTGCGTAGAACATGGCGAAAAGCCCGTCGAGGATGATGACGACGAAGATCGACTTCACCACCGACGCGGTCACGTGCAGGCCCAGCGATTCGGCGCTGCCGCCGACCTTCATGCCCTCGACCGAAGCGATGATGCCGATGATCAGGGCCATGAACGGCGCCTTGATCAGGCCGGCAAAGATGGTGCTGAGGTCGATGGCGACGCGCAGCCTGTCGATGAACGCGGCCGGCGGGATGTCGGAATAGAGCCAGGCGGCGACGATGCCGCCGCCGAGCGCGGCAAAATTGGCGATGATCGTGAGGCATGGCAGCCCGATCACCAGCGCGACGAGCCGCGGAAAGACCAGCACGCCGATCGGATTGAGGCCGATCACCTTCAGCGCGTCGACCTCCTCGCGCATTTTCATCGAGCCGATCTCGGCGGTGATGGCGCTGCCCGAACGGCCGGCGAGCATGATCGCCGTCATCAGCACGCCGAGCTCGCGCAGGATCAGCACGCCGACGAGGTCGACGACGAAGATGTTGGCGCCGAAATAGCTGAGCTGGTAGGCGCCCTGCTGGGCGACGATGGCGCCGACAATGGCCGACATCAGCACCACCACCGGTATCGCGCCGACGCCCATGCGATCAATCTGGTTGAAGATCGCGGCCGGGTTGACCGCGTGGCCGCGGCCGAGCTTCATCTGCGCGCCGCGGATCGTGGCGCCGAGGATGTTCATCGAGGCGAAGAAATCGTCGCGCATCTCGTAGACCCGCCGGCCAACCAGCTCCAGCGCGCGTAAGATGATGTTGGGCGGCCCGGACGGACCCGATTCGGGCTCCCGGCGAACCGCATCGCCGACCGCGCCGAGCAGGATCGAAGCGATCTCGCTCTGTCCCTGCAAATGGACCTCGACGCCTTTCTTCTCGAAGGCGCTGGCCAACCGGTCGATAAGCCATGCGCCGGCGGTGTCCATCTTTTCAATGTGGGAAAGGTCGAGCATCAGCTGTTTTGCGCCGCTTCTCTGCTCGATCTTGCGCATGTCGGCATCGACCAGCGCCACGGTGCGCGTCGTCCACACGCCGGAAAAGGCGCAGCCCAGCACGCCGCCTTCCTCGCCCACGGCGATGCGAGGCCGGTGCTCGGCGTCCTTGGGCTCGCCGCTTGCGTCGCGTTTGCGGATGGTCAACATGGCGTCCTGTTTAGCGTGACCGGACTGGCGTGTCGATTTGCCGGCAGACCGGTGTCGCACAGCCGGAGAAGAAAATTATGGCGCGTGTCATTTCGGTCGAAATGGAGCGATTCCCGATCGCCGGCACCTTCACCATCTCACGCGGATCCAAAACCGAGGCCGAAGTCATCACCGTAACGATCGCTGACGGGGGACGTTCCGGGCGCGGCGAGTGCGTGCCCTACAGACGCTATGGCGAGACCATGGAGGGGGTGCGCGCGGCCATCGAGGCCATGCGCGATCCGATCGTCGCCGGCATCGACCGGATCGCCTTGCTCGCGGCCATGCCGGCCGGCGCCGCGCGAAACGCCATCGACTGCGCCCTTTGGGACCTGGAGGCCAAGCTGACCGGGACGCCGGTGGCGGCGGCAATTGCGGCCCTTCCGATGACGCCGCTGGAAACCGCCTACACGCTGTCGCTCGCCGAACCGGACGCCATGGCGGCGCAAGCGCGTGCCAATGCCGCGCGGCCCCTGCTCAAGGTCAAGATCGGCGGCGACGGCGACATGGCAAGGATCCGCGCGGTGACGGAAGCCGCTCCCGAAAGCCGCATCATCCTGGATGCCAACGAGGGCTGGACCGACGAAAATGTCGAGGCGAACCTTGGCTTCGCCGCGCGGCACGGCGTCGCGCTTGTCGAACAGCCGCTGCCGGCGGGCAAGGACGACATCCTGCGCCGGATCGCGCATCCGGTGCCGGTCTGCGCCGACGAAAGCGTGCATGCGGCAAGGGACCTCGATGCGCTGGTCGGGCTCTATGACGCCGTCAACATCAAGCTCGACAAATCCGGCGGCCTGACCGAGGCGTTGAACTTGCGCGACCGCGCGCGCGAACTCGGCTTCGGCATCATGGTGGGCTGCATGGTCGGCACCTCGCTCGCCATGGCCCCGGCGGTGCTGCTCGCGCAGGACGCCGACTTCGTCGATCTCGACGGTCCGCTGCTGCTGGCACGAGATCGCGAGCCCGGCCTCGTCTACCGGGGATCGCTGGTTTCACCTCCCGACAGGGTGCTTTGGGGCTGAACGGGAAGCTAGGCCTATCAGCACCATGCCGACGACCGCGATCGGGATCATCGCCCAGAAACCGTCGACGCCCAAACGGTCATAGAGCGGGCCTGAAGCGAGCGTCACCGCCGCCATGAAGAAGCCGTTGAAGAAATAGGCGATGCCTTGCGCGGCGCCCGTGCGCTCTTCGGAGACCGTTTCGCCGATCATCTTCTGCAGGCCGATCAACACCATCGCGACCGATACCGAATGCAGCGTCTGGACGCCGAAGAAGCCGACGACGCCCAGACCGAGCGGCCAGACCAGCGGAAAGGTGATCCAGCGCACGATCGAACCGATGCCGGCGATCACCATCACCCTGGCGACCGAGATGGAAGCAAAAATACGGTTGAAGAACACGAACATGCAGACTTCCGACACTACGCCCCAGGCCCATAGCAGGCCAACGACGGAATCGCCGATTCCGATCGATTTCCAGTAGATCGAGACGAAGCCGTAGAGGAAGGCATGGCTGGCGGTGATGATGCCGACGCCGAGCGTGAAAGAGAGGAAGTAGGCATTGAACAGGCTCGGCGCCTTATGCTGGATCTCGGTCGCCGACAGCGGCGAGGCCTTGCGCGGCCGTCCCATGCGCGGCGACAGCAGCGCCGCGACCAGGGCCGCGCCGAGCGCAATGAAGATGATGACCGGGACCGTCTGCGGCCCGGTGGCCGCCAGGATGAACCCGCCCACGACATTGGCGCACAGATAGGAGATCGAGCCCCATTTGCGCATGGCCGTGTAGTTCGAGCCGAAACGGCGCACGCCCGAAAGCGCCAGCGAATCGGCCATCGGCGAATGCGGCGTCCAGACGATCGTCAAAAGCAGCGACACGGCGAGCACGACGGCATAGGTAGCCGGCAGGAAATAGCCGGCAGAGATGACCATGGAGGCTGCAACCACCGCGATATAGACATCGGCGCGATCCCGGGCCCGGTCGGCAAGCGCGGTCAGCATCGGCGTCGTCAACACGCGCAGGAACATCGGCGCCGCCAGGATGACCGCAATCTGCTCGGCATGAAAACCTTTCGCCTGCAGCCAGAGCGGAAAGTAAGGCAGATGCGTGCCTTGCGAGACGAACAAGGTCGCGAAGATCAGGCTCATGCGCAGTTCGAAATGACTCGGCTTAACAAGCTGTTCGGGCGATAGCGGCGGCAGCGACATGAATCGATCCAATTTCGCTGCATTCGACTCCCATGCAACGTGTCTCGATCCCTAACATGCAGCAAAGCGTGACGGAACCGGCTGGACCAATCGATCGAGGGCTAAGCTGTTGACGGAAGGGCCTGGGGAAGCGAGCGCGGCCAGCTTGAGTGCGAAGACAATAGGCTGAACCGGGAAAAGGCAGCTGCGCTCAAGCCGCCTGAGCCGCCCTGCCTTTGAGGTCGATGATATCGACCGGCACCAGCGCTTCATTGCCGGCTGACGCCTCGGGCAGCACATGCGCCCAGGTCAGGATTTCCATGCGGCCGTCGAAATGCTCGACCACCGCCGTGCAGCTTTCCACCCAGTCGCCGGTGTTGATGTACTGCACATCGCCATAGTTCTCGATTGCGGCGTGATGGATGTGGCCGCAGATCACGCCGTCGACATGCGAGCGCCGCGCCTCTTCCGAAAGCACGGTCTGGAACGAGCCGATGAAGTTCACCGCCTTCTTCACCTTGACCTTCGCCCATGACGAGAACGACCAGTAAGGCAGGCCGAGCAGGTGGCGCAGCTTGGTCACCGCGCGGTTGATCAGCATCGCCGAGTCATAGGCATAGTCGCCGAGATAGGCCAGCCAGCGCTGGTTGTGCACCACCGTGTCGAACTGGTCGCCATGGATGACCAGCAGCCGCCGGCCGTCGGCGGTCTCGTGGATGGCGCGGTCGGCGACGACGATGCCGCCGAAATGCACGCCTTGGAACTGGCGAGCGAATTCGTCGTGATTGCCGGCGATGTAGGTGATCGAGGCGCCCTTGCGCGCCTTGCGCAGCAGCTTCTGCACCACGTCGTTGTGGCTCTGCGGCCAATGCCAGTTGCGCCGCAGCCGCCAGCCGTCGACGATATCGCCGACCAGATAGATGATCTCGGCGTCGTGATGACGCAGGAAGTCGATCAGGAAATCGGCCTTGGCCGCTTTCGAGCCGAGATGCACGTCGGAAATGAACAGGGCGCGGAAAGTGCGGGGCTCTGGGTCGGACATCACGATTTTACCCTTTGCTTTCGCGTGCCTATGCCCCGATTCATGCAACAACCGTATGACGGTTGCGGTTGGTCCAGCCCAGGCGCTAGCTTGCGCGCAACACAATCAGGAGAAAACCGTCATGGATCTCGGCATTCGCGGCAAGAAAGCCATCGTCTGCGCCTCGAGCAAGGGACTGGGGCGAGGCTGCGCCATGGCGCTTGCCGAAGCCGGCGTCGACCTCGTCGTCAACGGCCGCAACGCCGAACTCGTGGCCAAGACCGCCAAGGAGATCCGCGATCTATTCGGCGTCGATGTCATCGAAGTTGCCGGCGACGTGTCGAAGCCCGAGGTGCAGAAAGCGATGCTCGCCGCCTGCCCCGATCCCGACATTCTGGTCAACAACAATGGCGGCCCGCCGCTGCGCGATTTTCGCGAGCTCGACCGCACCAAGATCCTTGAGGGCGTGACGCAGAACATGGTCACGCCGATCGAGCTTATCCAGGCGGTTATCGACGGTATGGCAAAGCGCGGCTTCGGCCGCATCGTCAACATCACCTCGCTGTCGGTCTATGTGCCGATCCCCGGTCTCGACCTGTCGTCCGGCGCGCGCGCCGGCCTGACCTCGTTCCTCGCCGGCGTGGCGCGCACGGTCATGGACCGCAACGTCACCATCAACAGCCTGCTGCCCGGCAAGCTCGACACCGACCGGCTGCGCGGCCCGCACGAGGCCGGCACTCCGGAAGACCCGGCCGCGGCCGCCGCGCGCAAGGCCCGCATCAGCGCCGACGTGCCGGCAAAACGTCTCGGCACGCCGGAGGAATTCGGCCAGATATGCGCCTTCCTGTGCTCGGTCCATGCCGGCTACCTCACCGGCCAGAACATCCCGGTCGACGGCGGCCTCTACGTCAGCGCGTTCTGACCGCCGCCGATCCAAAGGCTTAAGGCTCGCAGCCCAACCATCTGGGATCGATTGATTATTTCCGCTCCGGCATTGTGAAGGCCGCAGTCCGCTATTTGCCGTCGCGAAAACTCTCCGGCACATGCTAAAAGGCTCCAAATCAGGAACAGAGGGAGGACCGGATGGACGGCGAGAACAAGAAAACGGCCCGGTCGGACCTCGACGAGGCCGCCCTCTTCTTCCACAAGCACCCGACACCGGGAAAGCTCGAGATCCAGGCGACGAAGCCGCTCGGCAACCAGCGCGACCTGGCGCTTGCCTATTCGCCGGGCGTGGCGGCGCCCTGCCTCGAGATCCGCGACGATCCCGCCACCGCCGCCGACTACACCGCCCGCGCCAACCTCGTCGGCGTCGTCTCCAACGGCTCCGCCGTGCTTGGGCTCGGCAATATCGGCCCGCTCGCCTCCAAGCCGGTCATGGAAGGCAAGGCGGTGCTGTTCAAGAAGTTCGCCGGCATCGACGTCTTCGACATCGAGATCGACGCGCCGGAGATCGAGCGGATGGTCGAGACGGTGGCAGCGCTCGAGCCGACCTTCGGCGGCATCAACCTCGAGGACATCAAGGCGCCTGAATGTTTCGAGGTCGAGGAGCGGCTGAAAGCCCGCATGGGTATTCCGGTTTTCCACGACGACCAGCATGGCACCGCGATCATCGTCGCAGCCGCGGTGCTCAACGGGCTGGAACTGGCCGGCAAAGCGATTTCCGACATCAAGATCGTCACGTCCGGCGCGGGCGCGGCGGCGCTCGCCTGCCTCAACCTTTTGGTCTCGCTCGGCGCCAAGGTGGAAAACATCTGGGTCACCGACCGTTTCGGCGTCGCCCATAAGGGTCGCGTCGAAGAGATGGATCGCTGGAAAGATCCCTATGTGAAGGATACCGAGGCGCGCACGCTGGCCGACGTCATCTCCGGCGCCGACGTCTTTCTCGGCCTTTCCGCCGCCGGGGTGCTGAAGCCGGAGTTGCTACAGCACATGGCGCCGAAACCGCTGATCCTGGCTCTGGCCAATCCCAATCCCGAGATCATGCCGGAAGTTGCGCGCGCCGCGCGGCCGGACGCCATGATCTGCACCGGGCGCTCGGACTTTCCCAATCAAGTCAACAACGTGCTGTGCTTTCCTTACATCTTCCGCGGCGCGCTGGATTGCGGCGCCAGCGCCATCAACGAGGAGATGAAGATGGCGGCCGTGCGGGCGATCGCCGCCCTTGCCCGCGAGGAGCCTTCGGATGTCGCGGCGCGCGCCTATTCCAGCGAGACGCCGATTTTCGGCCCCGATTTCCTGATCCCCTCGCCCTTCGATCCGCGCCTTATCCTGCGCATCGCGCCGGCGGTGGCGAAGGCTGCCTGCGACACCGGCGTCGCGACGCGGCCGATCGCCGATTTCACCGCCTATATCGACAAGCTCAACCGCTTCGTCTTCCGCTCCGGCCTGGTAATGAAGCCGGTGTTCTCCTCCGCCAAAACCTCGAGCGCCAAGCGCGTCATCTATGCCGACGGCGAGGACGAGCGCGTGCTGCGCGCCGCGCAAGTGGTATTGGAGGAAGGGATCGCCGAACCGACCCTGATCGGCCGCCCGCATGTGGTCGAGGTCAGGCTGAAGCGTTACGGCCTGCGCATCCGTCCGGGCGTCGATTTCGCCCTGATCAATCCGGAGGACGATCCGCGTTACCGCCACTATGTCGACCTCTTGATCGAACTGGCCGGCCGGCGCGGCATAACGACCGAGGCCGCGCGCACCATGGTGCGCACCGACAACACGGTGATTGCGGCCCTGGCGCTGAAGCGTGGCGACGCGGACGCCATGGTCTGCGGCCTCGAAGGTCGCTTCGAACGGCATCTGCGCAATGTCGCGCTGATCATCGGGCCCCGCGCCGGCATCAAGGACCGGGACCTGTCGACGCTATCGATGCTGATCTCCCAGCGCGGCATCATCTTCCTCACCGACACGCATGTCTCGGTCGATCCGACGGCGGAGGAGATCGCCGAGATGACGGTGCTGGCGGCGGAGGAAATCCAGCGCTTCGGCATCGAGCCGAAGGCAGCACTTCTGTCGCATTCGGATTTCGGCTCGCGCGATTCCCCGAGCGCGCTGAAGATGCGCCGCGCGGCGGAAATCCTCGGCCGCATCGCGCCCGGCTTGCAGTGCGACGGCGAGATGCATGCCGATACCGCGCTGTCGGAGCATCTGCGCCAGCGCGTCTATCCGCATTCGCGGCTGAAGGGCGAAGCCAATCTTCTGGTCTTCCCGAACCTCGATTCGGCCAACATCACGCTGACGGCTTTGCGCGCCATGATGGATGCGCTGCATGTCGGGCCGATCCTGCTCGGCACCGACAAGCCCGCGCATATATTGACGCCGTCCGTAACCTCGCGCGGCGTCGTCAACATGACCGCGCTTGCGGTGGTCGAGGCAGCGCACAAGGCGCAGGCGCTCGTCGACTTGAATTGAGGCGGCGCGACAAAGCGCAATTGTGTCGGGGCCGCGCCATCAACCGGCCGCATCCTACCGCTGTGCCACTAATGCTCTGAATTTACTTCCGCTTTCGG
The DNA here is from genome assembly GCF_006440615.1 of Mesorhizobium sp. B2-6-2. Classification (NCBI taxonomy): domain Bacteria; kingdom Pseudomonadati; phylum Pseudomonadota; class Alphaproteobacteria; order Hyphomicrobiales; family Phyllobacteriaceae; genus Mesorhizobium; species Mesorhizobium sp. B2-6-2. Next base: position 43,423 of record NZ_VFUG01000007.1, read on the forward strand.
CGGCATGGCGGATTTGGCCGGACTTGCTACTGGCGCGACCCGATCGCCAATGACCCGACCCCGACATTGGCAGCTTGTTCTTGAGCCCATTTGGAGCGCCGTTTCCGCTCGCTAATGTGGTAGACTCTATCCTCGGCCTGAGGACGCATAGCTCGGAAGAGAGTCTCATGCGGCCGAACGGGGGAAACCGCCCATGCCCACTTTGCAGCCCGTGGATCGGTTGGAATTTCAGATCCTGATCGACAATCTGACCGATAGCTTGTCCACGGCCCCGCCGTATGTCACGCTTGAGTGGACGGCACTTATGCGGGCGGGCATGCGACAATTGTCCGGCCGCTGCCAATGTTGTGCGAATCACGGCTTGGCAGTCGTCGTCAAAGCGTTTCGCGGCGCGGCGAGCCGCGTTGTTCTGTTCGATGCCGGTCCGGTGGAGTTCGCGGTCGAATACAATGGGGCCCGGCTGGGCATCGACTTCGCCAGCATAGATGCTGTGGTGCTCTCGCACGGGCACTGGGACCACGCCGGCGGGCTGCCGATTGCGTTTGACCTCATCACCAAAGCAAACGGCGGCCGCGCGATTCCCTGCTATTTGCACCCCGGCATGTTCCGCCAGCGCGCCTTGCCGCTCACGGGCGGCGGATTACTTCCCATCCGCGAGATCCCCTCGCCGGACGATCTCGCTGCGAAGGGAGCCGTCCCGGTCGTCACGACCGAGGCGCAAGTCCTGCTCGACGATATGTTTCTAGTAAGTGGCGAGATTCCCCGCATGACGAGCTACGAGAAGGGGTTCCCCGGCCACAAGCGGCTGAGCGAGGACGGCCAATCTTGGGAAGATGATCCGCTCATCATGGACGAGCGCTTTCTGGCCGTTCACGTGGGCGGCAAAGGCATTGTCGTACTCACGGCCTGCTCGCACGCAGGTATTATCAACGTTCTCAAACATGCGCAGTCCAGTTTCCCGGCGATCCCACTCTATGCTGTTGCTGGCGGCTTCCACTTGGCGGGCGGCAACGAGAAGATCATTGCCGAATCCGTGCGCGACATCGGAACGTTCGGTCTTACCTTGATCGCGCCGGGCCATTGCACGGGCTGGCGGGCGGTGAATGCCCTCGCGAACGCCTATGGTGACAGCACCGTGGCACCCTTGGCCGTCGGAAAGATATTCGCAATCTGACGCGCGAGCATTCCAAATGTGAGGCCTCGACTTCAGCTCCTGGCCCCTCGCGTCATTTCAGACTGCGCTGCAGAATTTGGTTGCTATCGGTGCATAGCGGACTCTGCCAAGCCGTCCGCCCGGTAGATTTATGGGTTCACGGCATAGCGAACAGTTAACCACGAACGCGATAGTCTTCCGGCCACGGGCAATCGGGATTCCAGGCGGATGAAGGGGCTGAAGCTGATGCATCTTGCGACGCTGCTTGCAGCGCTTGCAGGTTCAGCTGTCGCCGTCGCTGAAACCCAGGCCGCCTCTCGCATATGCCGGCACCTCGAAGCTGAACTCGCCACCGCCCGCGGTGGCGGCGGAGGCCCCGGCATCGTGCGCAAATATGATGATGCCATCCAGCGCCAGAGTGAGCAGCTTGCCAAGGCCCGCGGCCGGGCAAGCGACGCCGGTTGCGGCTTCACGCTGTTTTCGCGCAATGTCAGCCAATGCGCCGCAATCAACGCCGCGATAGAGCGCATGAATGCCAATCTCGACACCTTGCAGGCCAAGCGCGAGCGGCTGGCCGCCGGCGGCACGCGGCGCGACCGCAGCCGCATCCTGGCGGCGCTCGATGCCAATGGCTGCCGCGACGACGAGATCGCGCCGCGCCGCGCGCCGCTTCGGGAGGCGGCCCGCGACAATGGCGGCGGCAATCTGTTCGAGCAGCTTTTCGGCCGCCAGGACCAGCAGCTCGAAACACCCGACGCCCCCGATATGCCGGGCTCGACGGAGGTGCCGCGCGATGATCCGAGCGTGCGCAACATCCGCCGCGTCATCAACCAGCCGGACGGCATGGACCTGCCCCGGCTGGGCGGCGAGTTCCACACGATATGCGTGCGCAGCTGCGACGGCTATTTCTTCCCGATGTCGAATGCCGCTTCCATCGGCGACTTCGAGCGCGACCAGAAGAATTGCGAATCGAGCTGCCCAGGTACCGAGATGCAGGTCTTCTATTCGCGTGGAATCGACGACGACTCTGGCTCGATGACCTCGTCGGCGACAGGTCAACCCTATAGCGAACTATCGACCGCCTATCTCTACAAACAGGCCAATTACTCGCGCCCGCCTACCTGCGGCTGCAACGCGCAGGCCGGCAACTTCACGATCATCGGCGGCAACCCGCCTGATCCCGAACAATCGCAGCCGAACGGCGAGGCAGCGCCCTTCGTTCCGAAGCCGGCGGTCAAACCCGATCCGGGCGCCGATCCGGAAACACTCGCCAATGCCGAAGGCGGGCTTGACCAGGACGCGATCAGGCGGCTGACCACCAGGGTGCCGGTGTCGCCGGTCTCGGCGCTGCCGCCCGATCAGCGCAAGGTCAGGGTCGTCGGGCCAGCGTTCCTTCCCGACCCATCAGCGGCAATAGATCTGAAAGCTCCGGCCCCGAAGTCCGCCCGGTAAGGGCCAGCCTCAGCGGCATGAACAACGGCTTGCCCTTGCGGCCGGTGGCGTCCTTGATCTTGCCGGTCCAGTCCTTCCACACCGTGCCGTTCCACGGCTCCTCGGGGAGAACGTCGAACGCCTGATTGAGGAAGTCACGGTCCTCGCCGGAAAATTCCGCCGGTTCCTGCGGACCCTCGCTCAGGATACGCCACCACGCGACCGCATCCGACAGGCGGTCGAGATTGCCGCGCACCGCAAGCCAGAACGGCTCGGCCTTGTCGCCGGAAATGCCCAGCACCATCAGCCGGTCGCGCGCTTCCTCGAACGACATGCGATGCATGAGCGTACGGTTGAGCACGAAGAGCTCATCCGGGTCGAATTTGGACGCTGACTTGGACGTCGCCGCCGGGTCGAAATGGCCGGCAAGCTCGTTGAGATCATGCGCGGCGGTGACATTTTCCGACGTGCCGACAAGCACCGCCAGCGACGCGACGGCCATCGGCTCGATGCCGTCCTCGCGCAGGCTTTCGATCGACAGCGCGCCGGTGCGCTTCGACAACCCCTCGCCCGACACGGTCGTGAGCAAATTGTGGTGGCCGAAGACCGGCGGTTCGGCGCCCAGTGCCTTGAAGATGGCGATCTGCACGCCGGTGTTGGTGACATGGTCGTCGCCGCGGATGACATGGCTGACACCCATCTCGATGTCGTCGACCACCGAGGGCAGCGTGTAGAGATAGGTGCCGTCCTCGCGCACCAGGACAGGATCCGACAGCGAGGCGAGGTCGACCGTCTCCTCGCCGCGCACCAGGTCGTTCCAGCGCATCTCGGTGCGCTCGGGCTGCAGCGGGTCGTTGGTGTAGTTGGGCAGCAGGAAACGCCAATGCGGCCGGCGGCCATCCGATTGGTATTCGGCCACCTGCTCAGGCGTCAGCATCAGCGCCTCGCGGCCATAGACCGGCGGCAGGCCGCGCGTGCGGCGCACCTTGCGGCGCAGATCAAGCTCCTCCGGCGTCTCGTAGCAGGCATAAAGCACCCGCGCCGCCTTCAGCCGCTCGACCGCCGCGTCATAAATCTCGAAGCGGCGCGACTGGTATTCGGTGACATCCGGGAAGATGCCCAGCCAATGCAGGTCGTAAAGAATGGAATCGGCATATTCCTGCGTCGAGCGGGCAATGTCGGTGTCGTCGAAGCGCTGGATGAAACGGCCCTTGTTGTTCATGGCGAAAAGCCAGTTGAACAGCGCGGTGCGCGCATTGCCGATATGGATGCGGCCGGTCGGCGATGGGGCAAAACGTACGGTAACTGTCATGAGCGGGGCGTAGCGGATGCTTTTGGTGTTGACAAGGCGCGCCCCCGCGCGAACGCAACAGATAGTGCAAGCAAGCTAAAATGAAAAGCCATCGGCCCGACACGGCTTCCCGCCTGGCCGGTCACCGCGTCAAGCGCCTGCAAAGCCGGGCTTCGCATGTCCCCGTTATCCACATATGTGACACACAAGATGTTGGGGTCATAAAAGCTACGCAAACGAATCCTTGACGGGTCGGAACGAGTCGCTTTTTATAGGCCATGCGCTCCTGTAGCGGGCGCGACCGGAGAGTTCTGAGGCCGGTCTTTTTTCCCGGATTTTGTGCGTTTTGCCCGGATTTCCGCCTGTTCACGAGGCCGGCGGAAGCGTTGGGATCGTTAGGGCTTGGGTGGGCGAAAGGGAGAATTGTCGGCCTGGAAAAAATGATCTGTTAACACTATATTTAGTGTTTGCAGGCAGGCTCGACGCTAGATAGTGTGAACCTCCCTCCACGGAGGGAATCGACAAAAGTTTCAGTTCGAGGGACCCGCGGGTCGGCCGGCAACCTGGGTAAGCGCCTGGAAAGGCGTTTGCTTGTCTGCATGGCGGCGCGCGCGACGAGAGAGTGTCGGCGTCGCCCGCGATGCCGGCAAACGGCGGACTGCGCTTTTCGCCATGTGGGGCAGCAATCCCTTGGGAAAGGCGCTATATATTGACACAAAGGAACGGGACCAATGCGCATCGAGCGTCGCTTCACCAAGCCAGATCAGTCCGCCTATGCGGAGATCGAATTCCGCAAGGCTTTGTCGGAGATCAAGAATCCCGACGGCTCGGTGGTGTTCCGCCTCGACAATATCGATGTGCCGGCGCAGTTCAGCCAGGTTGCGGCCGACATCCTGGCCCAAAAGTATTTCCGCAAGGCCGGCGTGCCGGCGCGCCTGAAGAAGGTCGAGGAGAACGACGTTCCCTCCTTCCTGTGGCGTTCGGTCGCCGACGAGGCCGAGCTCGCCAAGCTGCCCGAGGCCGAGCGCTATGGTTCGGAAACCGACGCCCGCCAGGTTTTCGATCGCCTCGCCGGCACATGGACCTACTGGGGATACAAAGGCGGCTACTTCAAGTCCGAGGAAGACGCGCGCGCCTTCCGCGACGAGCTCGCCTATATGCTCGCCACCCAGCGCGTCGCGCCGAACTCGCCGCAATGGTTCAACACCGGCCTGCACTGGGCCTATGGCATTGACGGCCCGAGCCAGGGCCACTTCTATGTCGACCCCTTTACCGGCAAGCTGACCAAGTCGAAGTCCTCCTACGAGCACCCGCAGCCGCATGCCTGCTTCATCCAGGGCGTGCAGGACGACCTCGTCAACGAGGGCGGCATCATGGACCTGTGGGTGCGCGAGGCGCGCCTGTTCAAATACGGCTCCGGCACCGGCTCGAACTTCTCGATGCTGCGCGGTGAGGGCGAAAAGCTTTCCGGCGGCGGCCGCTCGTCCGGCCTGATGAGCTTCCTCAAGATCGGCGACCGCGCGGCGGGCGCCATCAAGTCGGGCGGCACGACGCGCCGCGCGGCAAAAATGGTCATCGTCGACGCCGACCACCCGGATATCGAGGATTTCATCGACTGGAAGGTCAATGAGGAGCAGAAGGTCGCCTCGCTGGTGACCGGCTCCAAGATCGTCAAGAAGCATCTCGAAGCCATCATGAAGGCCTGCGTCAATTGCGAAGGCCATGACGACGCCTGCTTCGATCCGGCGCTGAATACCGCGCTGAAGCGCGAGATCAAGGCGGCCAAGAAAGATGCCGTTCCGGAGAACTACATCTACCGCGTCATCCAGTTCGCCCGCCAGGGCTACACCTCGATGTCGTTCAAGACCTACGACACCGACTGGGATTCGGACGCCTATCTCACCGTCTCCGGCCAGAATTCCAACAATTCTGTGTCGCTGAAGGACAACTTCCTGCGCGCCGTCGAGGCCGATGGCGACTGGCAACTCACCGCCCGCAAGGACGGCAAGGTGCTGAAGACGCTGAAGGCGCGCGACCTATGGGAAAAGATCGGCTACGCCGCCTGGGCTTCCGCCGATCCGGGCCTGCATTTCAACACGACGATGAACGACTGGCACACCTGCGCCTCCGCCGGTGCGATCCGGGCTTCCAACCCGTGCTCGGAATACATGTTCCTCGACGACACGGCCTGCAACCTCGCCTCGATCAACCTCCTGCCCTACCGCAAGGCAGACGGCACGATCGACATCGCCGCTTACGAGCACACCGTTCGCCTATGGACCGTCGTGCTCGAAATCTCGGTGATGATGGCGCAGTTCCCGTCCAAGGAGATCGCCAAGCTCTCCTACGACTACCGCACGCTCGGCCTCGGCTACGCCAATATCGGCGGCCTGCTGATGACCTCGGGCATTCCCTACGATTCCGACGAGGGCCGCGCCATCTGCGCCGCGCTCACCGCCATCATGACCGGCGTCGCCTACTCGACCTCGGCCGAAATGGCCGCCGAGCTCGGCGCCTTCCCGGACTATGACCGCAACGCCCAGAACATGCTGCGCGTCATGCGCAATCACCGCCGCGCCGCTTACGGCGACAAGGACGGCTACGAGAAGCTCGCCGTCAACCCGGTGCCGCTGGTCGCCTCCGACCTGAAGCAGCAGGCGCTGGCCGAGCATGCCCGCGCCGCCTGGGACCGCGCCATCGAGCTCGGCGAGGAGCATGGCTACCGCAACGCGCAGGCAACCGTGATTGCGCCGACCGGCACGATCGGCCTGGTCATGGATTGCGACACAACCGGCATCGAGCCCGACTTCGCGCTGGTGAAGTTCAAGAAGCTCGCCGGCGGCGGCTATTTCAAGATCATCAACCGTGCCGTGCCGGAAGCGCTGCGCACGCTGGGCTATTCCGAGAGCCAGATCGCCGAGATCGAGGCCTATGCGGTCGGCCACGGCAACCTCAACCAGGCGCCCGGCATCAACCCCTCTTCGCTGAAGGCCAAGGGTTTTAGCGATGAGAAGATCGCGGCGCTGAACGCGGCGCTGAAGTCGGCCTTCGACATCAAGTTCGTGTTCAACCAGTGGACGCTCGGCGCCGACTGGGTGAAGGAGACGCTCGGCTTCACCGACGAGCAGCTCGGCGACATCTCCTTCGAGATGCTGCCGGCTCTCGGCTTCTCGAAGAAGGACATCGACGCCGCCAACATCCATGTCTGCGGTGCGATGACTTTGGAAGGCGCGCCTTTCCTCAAGGCCGAGCACCTGCCGGTGTTCGACTGCGCCAGCCCCTGCGGCAAGATCGGCAAGCGCTCGCTCTCGATCAACAGCCACATCCTGATGATGGCGGCAGCGCAGCCCTTTATCTCGGGCGCCATCTCCAAGACCATCAACATGCCGAACGAGGCGACGGTCGAGGACGCCAAGAACGCCTACATGCTGTCCTGGAAGCTGGCGCTGAAGGCCAACGCGCTTTATCGCGACGGCTCGAAACTGTCGCAGCCGCTCAATGCCTCGCTGCTCGTCGATGACGACGAGGAGGAGGACGAGGCGGTCGAGCAGCTGATCGCCGCCCCCGCCGCGCAGCGCGCCGTGCAGGTGACGGAAAAGATCGTCGAGCGCGTGATCGAGCGGCTTTACCGCGACCGCGAGAAACTGCCGAACCGCCGCAAGGGCTACACCCAGAAGGCCGTCGTCGGCGGCCACAAGGTGTATCTCAGGACGGGCGAATTCGACGACGGCCGCCTGGGCGAGATCTTCATCGACATGCACAAGGAGGGCGCCGCCTTCCGCGCGATGATGAACAACTTCGCCATCGCGATCTCGCTCGGCCTGCAATATGGCGTGCCGCTCGATGAATATGTCGAGGCCTTCACCTTCACCAAATTCGAGCCGGCCGGCATGGTGCAGGGCAACGACGCGATCAAGAACGCGACGTCGATCCTCGACTATGTGTTCCGTGAGCTCGCGGTCTCCTATCTCGGCCGCCACGACCTCGCCCATGTCGACCAGTCGGACTTCGACAAGACCGCGCTCGGCCGCGGCATCACCGAAGGCAAGGCGACGCCCTTCTCCAAGGGCCTCTATCGCGGCGCCTCGCCGGTGAAGCTGGTGTCCGCTGCGGGTTCTGACCCGAAGGGTTTCGGCGGCTCGGGGCCGTCGACCGCCCCAGCCCGCGCGGCGCCCACCGCCTTCTCGGGCTCCAACGTGCTGGCGCTGAAGCCGGCAAGCGACGAGGCCATCGCCTACAAGCGCGACTATGAGGAGCGCGCCAGGGAACTGGCCGAGGATATGGTCGAAGAAGAAGCCGAAGCCGCCGGCGGCGCCGAGGCGCTGTTCACCGACGCCGCCGCCAACGAGGCGGCTGAAGCGAAGAAGCTCGCCGCGACAAGGCGCCAGCAGTCGCTGCTCCAGGGCTACACCGGCAACGAATGCTCCGAGTGCCACAACTTCACCATGGTGCGGAACGGCACCTGCGAGAAATGCGACACGTGTGGAAGCACGAGCGGGTGCAGCTGATCAGAGCTTGGTCGACGGATAGTCGCCGATGGACAAGCTTGCTCATCCATTCCGAGTAATTCATGGGGGCGGGCAGGTGCCCGCCCGATGGCTTGATATTCCTTCGGCCGTCATCGGGCGCTCGCCTTATCGGCGAGACGAGAATGTCGTCTATCGCATTGCTCAGCATGACGCTCGCAAAGCCCTAGAACTGGGTCGTAAGCAGCCACTTCTTGATCTTTGGAGCGTCGTTCTTGGCGAAATACCGCCTGTGAATAACGCGTTGGCAAAATGGGGAAAGGTCGCGGAGGCGCAAAAGCTGTCGTCCTTGTCGAGCGCACACGCCTGTTTTCGTGGTATCAAGCGCCCAGCGGGAGACGATGGCACTGGCTTCGATTTTTACGCATTCGTATCCAAGCCTGCCATATTCTTCGTCTATGATCCGGATATGGGCTGCGTGATCAAGCTGGCGCATGTACCGGATGACCTAGTACATGTAACATACGTGCGGCTTGACTATCCTAGTGGCCGTCCGGCAGGAAAACATTCGAAGGTAGCTAACGGCGCTATCGGTATCGTCACTCATTGGGAATTCGTGGAAACCCACAATGACGCATCAACCTTGCCGATAGATTTCGCGGAGCGCTATCGACGACGAGTGTGGTGAACAGACACGATGGGAAACGTTCGCGGAATTAAGTCTACCGACAGCTATCGGCCCTGCGCGATCTACTATGAGCAATCCGATAGTCTTGAGTATGTACGGCGCGATGTTCCGGCTGTCTATCGGCGCATCGATGACTTTCTGACGCTGATCCTAGCCATGGATGGTCGAGCCCCCATTGGGTTCAAACTCAAGGGCTTTAAGCATTTTTACCTGCGCCATCTGAAGCAGAATTATCATTCTGAAAGACAGGAGTTCTTGGGTCTCGTCCAGATTGTCGAAGAGGCCCTTTGTGCCTTCGGCAATAAAGTTTTTGATGACGAAACACGTGTTGCTTATCAGAGGGCGATTGATATCGCCCAAACCGATAACGTTGAAGTTAGAGATTTTCCTCCAATTGCGGCACATGGCTGAACTGGCTATTGACGACATGTGATTGAAAGCAACTGCGCCCGCGACGGCGACCATCTACTGGCATTGGCGTTATGATCGACCACATCACCATCGAAGTGAGCGATCTCGCCAAGAGCAAGCTCTTCTACGAAACGGCTTTTGCGCCGTTGGGCTATCGCCTCTCCTTCGGCAAGGAAGGCGTGTTCTGGGCGTTCGATGTCGGCAACAGCTGCCTGTTCGAGATCCAGCGGACGGGCGAGAAGCCGCCGCTCACCCATCTGCATGTTGCGTTCCGGGTGAAGAGCAAGGCGGAGGTCGATGCGTTCTATCGCGCGGCGCTCGAAGCGGGCGCCGCCGACAATGGGGCGCCCGGACCGCGTCCGGATTATGCGGAGCATTACTACGCCTGCTTCGTGCTCGACCCCGATGGCTACAACGTCGAGGCGATGATCAACGAGGGGTAGGTGACGGCAAACCCTCCGCTTCGTCATTCCAGGGCGGAGCAAGGAGCGAAGCGACGCGCGCAGACCCTGGAATCCATTCCGTTACATCGACGCGTTGCAACGGTCCAGAATTCTGCTCCGTTTGCACGCTTCACCGTGGTCACGGAATGGATCCTCGGGTCAAGCCCGAGGATGACGACCGCGCGAGGCCGAGGCATGAGCGCCCTCTCCTTCTCCCCTTGTGGGAGAAGGTGGATCGGCGCGACAGCGCCGAGACGGATGAGGGGTGTTCCAGCGGAGTGAGAGGCTGGCGATCTTGCTGCGGCGCCCCCAACCGGCAAGGTTTCCATCAAGCTGGAACACCCCTCATCCGGCCGCTTCGCGGCCGCCTTCTCCCCCAGGGGGAGAAGGAGAAGAGCGCTCAATCCTTGAACGCGATCCCGTATTTCGCCGCCTGTTCCTTCGGCATATCCGCCAGCGCCTGGCGCACCGTGTAGCCGCCATAGACGTCGCCGCCGTTGCGGATCATCCAGTCCTCGACGTCGGCCTCGGCCACCGTCATGCGATCGCCCATCTTGTACTGGTTGCCATTGACCGGCTTGTCGGCCAGCAGGCCGACGAAGCGGCCGTCGCTGAAAGCCACAAGCTGCATCCAGATATGCTCGGTGGCGCCGTTCTGGGTCAGCGGAAATTTCACGGTGTAGGTGCCGGGCGTGCGTGCGGCTATCAGTTCATGGAAGCGCGGCAGCGTCGAATGGCCCTTGGCCTTGGCGCCCTGCATCGCCTCGTCGGTGGTGGAATAGGCGACCACATTGTCCTTAGGCTCGCTGCCCCGCATGTGCGAATTGAAAAATCCGTAGCCGACGGCGGCTACCAAAGCGGCAGTAACAATCAGTTTGCGCATCGAAACCTTCTCCGAAATGCGATCACGGACACGTTACCGCAAGCCCGTTGCCGCACCTCTAAGAGACAGGGTGAGCGCATGGTTAGCGAAATGCCGAAATTGCCATCGACCTCACCGGCCGACGCCCGCGCGTGAGGCGCCGGTGCTTCCCCTCCTCCCCTTATGGGAGAATGCGGGTCGGCGCGCAGCGCCGAGACGGATGAGGGGTGTTCCAGCGGAGTGAGATGCTGGCGATCATCAGTCGTTTGCGAAGGTCTGCGTTCCCTGGAGCACCCCTCATCCGGCCGCTTCGCGGCCACCTTCTCCCACAGGGGGAGAAGGAAAAAGCGCCTAATCCGCGTCGGCCACCATCTGCCCGCCGCCCAGCCAGGCGCGCCATTGGCGCTCGTCGCCATGGAAGACGTTGAGGTCGATGCGGCCGCTGACGCCATGCGACAGGCCGGAGCCGGAATACTGCCAGAACAGCCACCTGCGGTCCGGATAGACCTTTGACGGGTGCGCCGCCACCGCGCGCAGCCAGAATGGGTAGTCCTGGAAGGCGCCGCGCAGATTGTCGCGATAGAAGTCGGGGCTGGTGTAGATGATCGGCCGCTGGCCATAGTGGCGCTCCAGCTTGTCCATGAACACCTGCATTTTCTCCAGCACCTTTTCACGCGAAGGCCGCCGCTTGCAGGAGGACTCGCCGTTCCACTCGACGTCGATGACCGGCGGCAGCGCGCCGTCGACCTTCGGCACGTTGCGGATGAACCAGTCGGCCTGCTCGCCGGCGGTGCGGCACCAGTAGAAGAAATGATAGGCGCCGCGCTTCAGCCCGGCGGCATCGGCGTTGCGCCAGTTCTTCATGAACATCGGGTCGAGATGGTCGCCGCCATCGGTCGCCTTGATATAGGCGAAGTTGGCGCCTTGGGCGCGCAGCTTCTGCCAGTTGATGTTGCCCTGCCAGCGCGAGACGTCGACGCCATGCACGGCCAGGTGGCGCGGCGAGGAGCGGCCGAAATTGATCGGCTTGGCGTCGCGGAACGCATAGCGGGTGACCGGACCGGCGAGCATGGCGGGCGCGGCACGCGACAGCCGCTTCGTCGGAGAGACGAGCGCTGCCTCCTGCACCGGCGGCTCGACGCTGTCCGGGAGGTCCGTCGCCGGGAAGTTCACCGTCTCCTCCTCGGCAAGGCCGAAGGGGCGCGAATTTTCGTCGCCGGGGCGCGAGTTCTCGTCGTCAGGGCTCGCGTTACTTTCGTCAAGCAACGGCGCCGGCGGCTTGATGCGCGCGGCGCCCGACATCGACGCGGTCTCGACGGTTCTTTCGGTGGCGGCTGTCCTCGCGCCCTTCGACACCGGCGCGCTTGGCCGCACGACCGAGCTCGTCGTCTCGTTGGACGGCATCTGCAAGGCATCGACGCCGGACGTAGACGAGCAGCCGGCGAGGCAAAGCGATGCGAGCACGAAACTGACGACGCCAAAAATCCGCATCTTGACCTGTACGCAAAACAAAACAGACCGAAGGCAGGGACAGCGCCGCCGGAAACGCCATTCCTAATGAGAAATTACCAACAAAGTTTGAATCAAAATTTACTTTTGGCGCGAGCGGATGATTCGGGATGGTGCCGAAGCGGTTCTTGGCTAGCGCCTGAACACGCCGATCATCGGCCCCAGATTCCAGAAATCGTCGTTGCGGCCGATCGCGGGTGCATAGAGGCTCGAGATCGAGCCATCGAGGAAGAGCGCGTTCGGGCAGCCGAGCCGGTCGCGGAACAGCCGCGCGAATTCGTGGAAAGTCACGACATCGTTCGAGATCGCGAAGACCGCGACCCCGTCGGCGCGCACGCCGACGCCATCGCGGATCTTGCGCGAGGTGCCGTCGTAACGGAATTTCGGATGCAGCTTGCCGTCGATGACCAGCATCGGCCCGGACTGCGTGGCATAGTCGACGCGCGGCGGGCGCTTCAGATAATCCTTGGTCGCACGAACGCCGGCCCTGCCGGCGCTGAGATAGAAGATGCCGTTGGGCTGCATGGAGAAATTGCCGGTGCCCGATCCCGACTTCGCCGGCGTGAACTGCTCGCCGCGCTCGACATAGAGGCCGACCGGCGCGAGGTTCGGATGATACATGCCGGCATTGATGCCGAAGAGCATGGTGCGCCCCGCAGCCTGCTGCGCGCTACGCAGATTGTGCAGCGATCGGTAGAGATCGCCATCTTTGTTCTTCCAGAACAGCTCGATGGAAAAATGCTTCGGATCGGCCTCGCAGACCAGATAGGTCGCGTTCTCAAAAACCTGGTCGCGGCACGGCGGCAGCGCCGCCAGCCATTGGCTTAGGCCCATGCCGGCGCCAATAGCCGCCGGCGCCGCCGATTTCACCAGCATGGCCAGCAACGGCACGGATTGCAGCAGAGTCACAAGATCCATCAGCGCACCCGGGCGGCGGCGTCGATATAGCGGAGTGGGCCGAGACCTCTAGACAAGCCAACCGGTCGCGACGCCGATCAGCAGCACCACGCCGAGCAGGCCGCGATAGATGACGAACGGCCAGGCGGAGAAGCGCTCGAGCACGCGCATCAGCCCCCATATCGCGAAGAAAGCCGAGATCGAGGCGACGACAAGGCCGACGGCCAGGATCGACCAGCCATGCGCATCGAGATGCACCTTGTGCAGTTCATAGAGCTCCTTGAGGCCGGCCAGCGCGATGGCCGGCAGGCCGAGCAGGAAGGACAGGCGCGCCGCCTCCGGCCGGGCGAAGCCCAGCCCCATCGCCGCCGTCAGCGTCGAGCCCGAGCGCGAGACGCCCGGAATAAGCGCGCCGACCTGGGCGACGCCCACCAGCAGCGCGTCGAGGATCGATGCCTGGCGCAGCACGAGCTTGTGGCTGGCGAAGATCTCGGCGAGCGCCAAAAGGATCGCCATGGCGATACAGGCCCAGCCGATGACGGCGAGCCCCCGCAGCGGCGAATTGCAGGCGTTGAGCACGCCGGAAAGCGCGAGGCCCACAATGACGATCGGGACGGTGGCAAGCACGATGCTGATCGCCAGGCGGAAATAGCGGTCGCCGAAATCGCGGCGCGAGATCGCCGCAACCGAACCGAACAGCACGTCCCTGACATCGCTCCAGAAATAGCTGATCACCGCCGCCAGCGCCGCCAGTTGCATGGCGGCAGAGAACGCCGAGCCGGGGTCCTGCCAGCCGAGCACGGCCGGCACGATGCGCATATGCGCCGTGGACGAGATCGGCAGCAATTCGGTGATGCCTTGCACGATGCCCAGAAACGCCACCTTGGCGTAACCCAGGCCGACAAAGCCGGTGTCCAGTCCTTGAGTGCAGACGTCGGTCATCTCAATCCTTTTCCCAGCGCCCCGGCCCGAGGCAAAAGTGAATCGTCATTCGAAAAGCCTGGCAGACAGGCTTAGCCTCACGATAGCGTGATTCCAACTCACGGATTTGTAAGGTGCCGCTAATCTTGCTTGACAATGGCCGCCTCCACATTATCATCCGTTAATCTTACACTGTAAGGCAAATCAGAGGAGCATCACCATGTCGACAGCCGCCCTCTCGGAACTGCAACCAGCGGTGCCGCCGCAAACGCACGTCCCGGACATCGCGATCGAGGCGGTGTCGCGCGATTTCAGCCGCGCCATCGAACGCGCCGACGTCGCCGCCTGGCTCGACCTCTACGAAGCGGCGCCGGCGGATTTCGCGGCGCGGCACGGGCTTTCGATCGCAAGCGACGGCGACCTTGTGTGGACCACCTGCACGACGATCCCGTTCATCCATTTCAACTGCGTGAAGAATATCGGCGTCGATGGGTCGGCGACGGAAGAACAGGTCGACGCGCTGCTCGCGCACTACCGCGCGGCCGGCGTCATGCGGCCTTGGTTCTATACCAGCCCGCATAACGAGCCGTCGCGGCTGAGATGCTGGCTGGAAGCGCGCGGGATGCAGCAGCAAGGCGGCTGGGAGCGCATCTACCGCGACGCGACGCCGCTGCCGGACGAACCGCTTTTCCCGGGCGACCCGCTGATCCCGGTTGACGATCTGGTGATCCAGGAGGTCACGCCCAGGACAGCTTCGGAATGGGCATCTTTCATCGATGCCAAATACAGGCTCCCTACCTCGCCCTGGCTGATGGCGCTTGTCGGCCGCAAGGGCTGGCATCATTACATGCTGAAACGCAGGGGCGCGGTCGCCGCCGTGCGCTCGCTCTTCATCTCAGATGGGGCCGCCTGGAGCGGCATCGACGCGCCGGTGCCCGGCATCATGGCGCCGAGCTTCGATCTTGACGCCATGCTTGGCGAAAGGCTGGTCCGCGACGGCATAGCCGCCGGCGCGAAACTGTTTGTCGCCGATATCGAGGCGCCGCGCCCCGACCGCGACGGGCCGGCCTATCGCAACTACGACCGGCTCGGCTTCAAGCTCGCCTATTTGCGTAGCCATTACAGTTACTTGCCCGCGAATTCGAGCTGACCAATTTCCCTCGAGTTGCCTCAGCGGTACAACCACTGCTTCAGGCAGCTTCTTGCCACCACATGCGCTGGCGGCACCGAAGCCTGATCGATGCGGGAATCCTCGCTCGCCCTCTCGCGAGCCTTTTCCAGAAGCAGGCGAAGCTCGGCCGGGCGCACGCGGTCGCGCGCCATCACGAGTTGGACCATCGGGTCGTTCAAAAGCTCGTCCAGGGTGTTGATGCTCTCGCTCATCCGTCGCCTCCTCGATGCCTTCCCGCACGGCGCTTAGATAGGCAGCCAATGATGGCCCGCCAATGACGCTTTGCCGGCTATCTCGTGAATCGAAGATGAAATTTTTGTGCAGGCATTCTTCCTTCTCCCCTTGTGGGAGAAGGTGGATCGGCGCGCATGCGCCGAGACGGATGAGGGGTGTTCCAGCGGAGTGAGACGCTGGCATTCCCTGGAACACCCCTCATCCGACCGAGCTTCGCTCGGCCACCTTCTCCCACAAGGGGAGAAGGTTAAGCTCTAAGTCGGCGGCGCGCCTTCATATTGCGGCAGGCCATCGTCGAGCATCACCCAGGGCTGCTTCGAGGCGGTCCAGAAATGCATGTCCGGCTTGAACAGGGACGGGTCGTCGAGCGATCCGGAGGTGACGCCGAGAATGCCCCTGGAATCGCGGCGTGAGAACAAAGTCGTGCCGCAAACAGGACAGAAGCCGCGCTTGAGGTCTGGCGTGGAATTGATCGTCGCCACCGGTCCTTCGATGGTCACGTCGTCGATGCGAAACAGAACTCGCGCATTGAAGGCGGCGCCGATCGCTCTCTGGCAGATGCGGCAATGGCAGACGCGTTCGTTGATCGGCTCGGCCTTGGCCCTGTAGCGCACCGCGCCGCAAAGGCATCCGCCCTCATACTTGGTCATCACCGAACACCTGCCTCATGGAAATGCCGGGCACCGTAGTGGCCGGCATGGCAGGGTCAATCAAAAAACATTGATAGGATGCGATCGCTTGAGCTGATGCTGGTGGCCGGCTGCCCTCAGGCGGCCAGCGGCCGGGATTCATTCGCTGACGATCTCGTCCCAGGTCTTCACCTTGGTGACACCGTCGAGGAACGGCAGCGTGCTGGCGACCAGTTCCGGCGCGAAGAACACGTCGTAATGCGTACGGTTGGGGATGATCGCCAGCCGATTCTGCGACAGGTGCTCGCGCATCCAGCCGGCGTCCTTCAATCCGCCGCCGAGCATCTGGAAGAACTTGATCTCATGCTCCGGCTTGTACATGTCGCTGTCGCCGTAGACGAGCATGACGGGCATCTTCAGCTTCGGCACTTCGGCCGAGAAATCATAGTCCTTGCGCATGAAGGCGCCGAGCGCATCGAGCAGTTTTGGGAAATCCTCGGGCTTTGGCGCCACGGCGACATAGGATTTGTACATCGGCGTGTCCTTCATGAACTCGGCGGCCGCCGCGCTCACCTGCGCCTGCTGCGGCCGCATCTCGTCATAGAAGCCGTTGGCGGCGTAGCCGGTCGACACCATGACCAGCCGACGCACCGCTTCCGGATGCTGGACGGCCATGCGGAAGGCGACGCCGCCGCCAAGCGAATAGCCCATGACGTCGACCTTGTCGTAGCCGAGCGCCTTGACGATGGCCGCCATGTCGTCGCCCATCGCTCCAAGGCTGAAAGGCCGTTCGCCGAGCGCTGTGCGGCCATGTCCCTGCAGGTCGACGGCGATCACCGTGCGATGTTCGGCAAACTTCGGCAGGATCGGCGCGAACATGTCGCTTGAACCCAGGCCGCCATGCAAAAGTAGCAGCGGCTCGCCCTTGCCGTAGACGGCGTAGTAGTAGTTCACGCCGTCGATCGGCAGCAGGCCGGATTTTTCCGGCTTCAAGAGAGCTTTGGTTTCACTGGTCATGGCAGGCTTGGTCTCCTCGGATTTTGCGCTCGGCGAGGCTATGAGGGTCATTGCCGAAGCAAGGATGGCGAAAAACACGGTCTTGGGCATTTCAGTCTCCTCTCCGCTTGCGTTGCCTCAAGGACGCGGTGGGAGAACCCAAGCCGACATGGCGCGCTAAATAATTCGGGGAGAGTGGAAGCGCCTCGGCAGGCCACTCCACAGGAAGAGTATCAGTGGCGCTTGGCCTGCACGAGATAAGCGTCGATCATGGTCTCGCCGAGCCATTTCGCGGCTTCGAGCCTATGCAACCCCTCGACCAGGATGTGGCGCTTGCCGTCGTGCCGCACCTGGATCGGGGTCTTCATGCCGTTTTCGAGAATATCCTCGGCAAGATGGCGCACCGTCTCGGGATGCAGCGTCTTGCGCCGCGCCGTCGGCACGTAGATGTCGTCGACCTTGACCTTTTGCACACGCAGCATGTCGGCTCCTCGGCGAGAATGTCGCCTCAGCATGAATAGTTGGTTTGCCGGCGGCGGCCAAGCGCGAGCGCCCCTGGCCCGATGCTTTCCATTTGACGCTTGGCCGGCCAATGGTCTCAATAACGGCCTCGTGATCTCAGGTGTCCCTTGACGCAATTGCCCGCCGAATTCCCCGATTTCGGGCTGACGCCCGAGCAGCGCCGCGAGGCGGTGCGCGGCCATTACTTTGAATGGCCGGGCATGGATGGTTCCAGCGGCGAGATCTGGGGCTACAGCGACCGGTTTTCCTATCGTCCGGGCGAGACGGTAACGCTCTTCGTCAGCGCGTCGACGCCGCAATTCAGCCTTGCCGTCATCCGCGACGGCGACGGCGAAACAAAAGTCTTCGAGGGCGCGGGCCTGTCGGCGCGCTGGCAAGATACGCCCGACCAATGCTCGGTCGAAGGCTGCGGCTGGGAGGCTTCGTTCGAATTCCGTGTCGGCGACGACTGGCCGTCCGGCGCTTACCGCGTGACGCTCTCGACCGAAGGCCGCGACGGCACGCCGATCCATAGCCACCATCTCTTCATCGTCACACCTCTGCCCGGCCGAAAAGCGGGCCGCCTGCTGCAGGTCGCCGCTACCGGCACCTGGCTCGCTTACAACACGTGGGGCGGCTCGAACCACTATCAGGGCATCACAGGCCCGAACCGCGATCAATACGCCACGACTGTCTCGACGCAGCGCCCCTGGTGCCGCGGCTTCGTCGTGCTGCCCAAGGATGCGCCGCGCGTACCGCTGGAAGTCGCGGTGCCGCCGAAGACCGTGCCGCGTTACCCGCACATGGAATGGGCTTTCGCCACCGGGCATTCGAAGAAATACGCCTCTTCAGGCTGGGCGAGCTTTGACAGCCATTTCTTCCGCTTCGCCGAGCGCACCGGCTATCAGGTCGATCTCGCCAGCCAGCACGAATTGCATTTCTCGCCCGAAATCCTCGACGGCTATGACTGTGTCGTCTTCGTCGGCCACGACGAATACTGGACCTGGGAGATGCGCGACGCCGTCGACACCTATGTCGAGCGCGGCGGGCATGCGGCGCGCTTCGCCGGCAATTTCATGTGGCAGACGAGGCTGGAGGACGAAGGCCGCCGCCAGGTCTGCTACAAATACAAGGCACGCGCGGAAGATCCCGCCTATCGCGGCGGCGACGTCACCCGCGCCACCAATTCCTGGGAAGCGCCCGAGATCGGCCGTCCCGGCAGCGCCACCTTCGGCCTCAATGCGACCCGAGGCGTCTATGCCGGCTGGGGCGGCTGCGCGCCGCGCGGCGTGCGCGGCTTCCCGGTCTACCGGCCCGAGCACTGGGCCTTCGCCGGCACCGGCATCTATTATGGGGACCTGCTCGGCGCCGACAGCCATGTCTATGGCTATGAGGTCGACGGGCTCGACTTCGAGATCCGCGGCGGCCTGCCCTACCCGACCGCGACCAGCGGCGCGCCGGACGGCTTGCAGGTGCTGGCGGTCGGCATGGCGAGCCAGGTCGAGGAAAGCGCCGACATCCCGATCGAGGACCAGTTCCTCACCGACGAGGACGGCCGCTTCACCGCCGAGACGTTGTTCGGCGAGGCGAGCGACGCCAATCTCGACAAGGTCAAGCGCGGCAACGGCATGATCGTCAATTTCCCGCGCGGCAAAGGCGAGGTCTTCCACGCCGGAAGCTGCGAATGGGTCGCCGGCCTGCTAAGGCAGGACGCGATGGTCGAACGCGTGACCAAAAATGTTCTCGACCGTTACCTCGGAAAGTCCTGACATGTCGAAACCGGAAGTCCAGCCCATAGCAGAGGCCGAAGCGCGGCCGCCGTCGCATCTGTTCTACCTCTCCAGCCTGCGCCGGCCGCTCGTTGATCGCGCCGAGGGCATCTATTTCTGGACGAAGGACGGCCGCCGCTTCATCGACGGCTCGAGCGGGCCGATGGTCGCCAATATCGGCCATTCCAACCGCAACGTGCTCGACGCCATGAAGCGGCAGATGGACAAGACCACCTTCGCCTACCGGCTGCATTTCGAGAACGAGCCCGCCGAGGAGCTGGCGCGGAAACTTGCAGGCAAACTCCCCGAAGGCATGGACCGCATCTTCTTCGTTTCGGGCGGCTCGGAAGCGACCGAATCCTGCATCAAGCTCGCCCGCCAATGGGCGGTCGCCACCGGCCAACCCAAGCGCTGGAAGGTGATCACCCGCTTCCCGTCCTTTCATGGCGGCACGCTGGGCTCGCTTTCGATCACCGGCGATGATGCGCTGGCCGAAACCTTCACGCCGATGATGCGGGTCATGCCGACGGTGCCTGCGCCCACAGCCTGGCGCGACCGCGACAACCTCTCGTTGGAACAGCGCGGTATCCGCTACGCCGATGTGCTGGAGGAGAAGATTCTCGCAGAAGGCCCGGAAAGCGTTTTGGCCTTCATCATGGAGCCGGTCGGCGGTGCTGCGACCGCAGCCCTTGTCGCGCCCGACAGCTACTATCCGCGCATCCGCGAAATCTGCGACCGCTACGGCATTCTTCTGATCCATGACGAAGTGATGAGCGGCGCCGGCAGGACAGGCAAGTTCCTCGGCGGCGACCACTGGAACTGCAGGCCCGACATCGTCGCCCTCTCGAAGGGCCTGGGCTCGGGCTACGCACCGCTCGGCGCCCTCGCCGCACCGATGCGCCTGGTCGGGCCGCTGCTGGCCTCAGGCGGCTTTCAGCATGGCCATACCTATGCCGGCAATCCGCTCGCCTGCGCCGCCGGCCTCGCCGTGCTCGGCGAGATGGACCGGCTCGATCTCATCGCCAACGCCGCTGCCATGGGTGACGTGCTGATGGCAGAGTTGAAGGGCTTGCAAAAGCGCTTCCCCTTCATCGCCGATGTGCGCGGCAAGGGCCTGCTCACCGGCGCCGAAATGGTCGCCGATCCCGAGACTTTGAGACCGATCGATCCGGCCAGCAAGGCAACGCAGCGCCTTCTCGACCACGCCTATGCGCGCGGCCTGATCATCTATGGCCGCAAGGTCAAGGGCGGCGTCGACGGCGACAATTTCATGGTGGCGCCGCCGATGATCATCACGGCCGAGCAGATCGGCGAGATGATTTCCATCATCGGAGATTCGCTCGAGGCGCTGGCGGAGGAACTCGATCTGCCGGTGGAGGGATGAGGGATGGTGGCTTTTTGAGGTAAGGCCAATCTGAGATGCTTGCGTTCCTTCGCGCCCCCCTCTGTCCTGCCGGACATCTCCCCCACAAGGGGGGAGATTGGCCGTCACGACCGCCTTCGCAAATCTCGCACGTAGCAGAATCGGCGGCAGCGCCGAAGCTGCTGATCTCCCCCCTCGAGGGGGAGATGGCCGGCAGGCCAGAGGGAGGCGCCTGGGCGCCACGCTCACAGTGAGCAACCTCTCGCAAACCATCACCCTCCGCCCTGGCACCATCGACGATGTCGAAACCATCCATGCCGCCCTGCTGCGCCTCGGCACACATACCGGCGCGCATCAGGAAATCACCTCGACGCCCGAGGATCTGCGCCGCTACGGCTTCGGCGCCAATCCCGCTTTCTCGACCCTGATCGCCGAGATTGACGGCGAGTTCGCCGGGCTTTGCCTGCATTTTCCGATCTTCTCGACCTGGATGGGCCGTCCCGGCGTCTATGTGCAGGACCTTTATGTCGAGGATCGCTTCCGCGGCCGCCGCATCGGCGAAAAACTGCTGCGGCGCGTGGCGAAGGAGTGCCGCGCGGCGGGCGGTGGCTATCTGAGGCTGTCCGTCGATACCGACAATGAGACGGCCAAGGCCTTCTATGAAAGACTGGGCATCGGCCGGTCGAGCTACGAGCAGGTGCAGAAAATCGTCGGCGATTCCTTTTTCGCCTTTGCCGATACGCCGGAGGAATGACGATGAAAGCTTTCTATGCCGAGGAGCAGAAGCGCCATCACCCGAAAGCTTTCCTCTCCAGCGGCGCGCCGCAGCCCAACCCGGAAAAGCCGGAGCGGATTGAACGATTGTTAGCCGGCGCAATATCGGCCGGCTTGACGATCGAACGTCCAGGCAATCATGGGCTCGGCCCGATCGCGGCGGTGCATACGCCCGAATATCTCGATTTCCTCGAGCACATTTTTGCGCGCTGGCAGCGCATCGAAGGCGCCTCGGCGGAAGTCATCCCGAACATCCACCCGATCGCCCGCAACGGCTCCTACCCGGCCTCGGCGGTCGGCCAGGCCGGCTACCACATGGCCGACACCGCCTGCCCGATCTCCGCCGAGACCTGGAACAGCGCGCTGTGGAGCGCCTGGAGCGCGGTGGAAGCCGCCGAAGCGGTTATCGCCGGCGCGCCTTCGGCCTATGCGCTCTGCCGCCCGCCGGGACATCACGCCTTCGCCGATGTCGCAGGCGGCTTCTGCTTCATCAACAATTCGGCGGTCGCGGCACAGGTGCTGCGCAAGAACGCCGCCCGCGTCGCCATTCTCGATGTCGACCTGCATCACGGCAACGGCACGCAAGGCATCTTCTATGCCCGCCCCGACGTGCTCACCGTCTCGCTGCACGCCGATCCGGTGCGCTTCTACCCGTTCTTCTGGGGATATGCCGACGAGCGCGGCGAAGGTCCCGGCCTCGGCTACAATCTCAACCTGCCGCTGCCGCGCAAGTCCGGCGACGCGGCCTTTCTCGAAGCGCTGGCGACGGCCGTCCAGCGCATCCGCGCCTTCGCGCCGGAAGCGCTGGTCGTGGCGCTCGGCCTCGACGCTTTCGAGAGCGACCCGTTCGGCGGCCTGTCGGTGACGACGCCTGGCTTCACGCGCATCGGCGAAGCGATCGCCGGGCTCGGCCTGCCGACGGTCATCATCCAGGAAGGCGGCTATCTCTGCGATGCGCTCGGAGACAACCTCACTGCATTCCTCACCGGCTTCGGCGGCAAGCGTTAGGCGGCCTTAAGAACGCTGCTGCCGCAGCATCGCGATCACGCTGTGTACGCTTTCCAGCGTCTCCTCGATCTCGGCGGCCGTGTTGTAATGTGCAATGCCGATGCGCACGACGCCCTGCTCGGCGGGTATGCCCAGCTGGTGGACGACCTCCCACGCATAATTGTGGCCTGACCACAGGAAGATGTTCTCGGCATTCATCTGCCGCACGATCGTTTCCGGCGCGATGCCTTCGACGGTGAAGGAAACGGTCGGCACCCGTTCCGCGAGGCGTTCCGGATCGGTGATGCCGTGGATCATCAGGCCCTCGATGTCGGACAGGCCTTCGATCAATTGCCGGGCAAGCGTATTCTCGTAAGCGATCGAGACCTCGAACGCCTTGGCGATCCGCTGCCGCCGCGATCCGCTCTCGCCGGCGGCAGCGCCGAGATCGGCGAAATAGTCGATTGCCGCCGTCAACCCGGCCATCAGCTCGATCTGCGGCGTGCCGAGCTCGAACCGCTCGGGCAGGACGTTCGACGAGCAGCGGCATTTGTAAGGCTGGAGCGCGTCGATCACGTCGCGCCGGCCCCACAAAATGCCCATATGCGGCCCGAAGAATTTGTAGGCCGAGCAGATCAGGAAATCGCAGCCGAGCGCCTGCACGTCGATCAGCCCATGCGGCGAGAATTGCACGGCATCGACATAAACCAGCGCGCCGGCCTGTTTGGCTGCCGCCGTCAGCACCTTTACCCGGTTGATCGAGCCGGTGAGGTTCGAGGCATAGTTCAGCGCGACGAGCCGCGTCTTTTCTGAAAGCAGTCCCTTGAGCGCTTCCTCCTCCACCTGCCAGCTCCGCTCGTCGAACGGCAGGAAGCGCACGACGAGGCCGAGATCCTCGGCAAGCTGCAGCCAGGGCGAGACATTGCCTTCGTGGTCCATGCGCGTGACGATGATCTCGTCGCCCGGCTGCATCGTACGGCCAAGCGTGCGCGACATGTGGTAGGTCAGCGTCGTCATGTTGGCGCCGATGACGATCTCCTCGACGCTCGATGCGTTCAGGAAATCGGCCATCGCGGCATGCGCAGCGTCGACCACTTTTTGGGCCGCGACCGTAGTCTCAAAGAACCCACCCAGATTGGCATTGGTCGTCAACAGGCAGCGGGAGACTGCGTCGGCCACCATCAGCGGCACCTGCGTGCCGGCGGGGTTGTCCAGATAGATGCGGCGATGGCCTTCATCAGTCAGAGAAAGCGCCGGAAATCTGCCGCGCACGGCCTCGATCGGAAAGTCTGCCATCGTCTCTACCACCCTGTTTTTTCTCAACGATCCGTCTTTTCTCGACGATTCCCGCTCAAGGGCACGGATTGCCGACACGCTGGTGGATGGCGTCAACCGCCTTCTGCATTTCTTCCGTCCAGGCGACATCGACCGAGGACAGCGCCATATCGAGTTGCGCAACGCTGGTGGCACCGACGATATTCGCCGTCACGAAGGGCCGACTCGCCACATAGGCGTTGGCGAAAAGCGCCGGCTCCATGCCGAAGGAACGCGCCAGCTCATTGTATTGAAGCAGCACCTCCGCCGCGTTCGGCGTCTCGTAGCGCTGACCGCGGTTGAAGAGTTGCGAGCGCGAGCCCTGCGGTCGCGCGCCATGATCGTATTTGCCGGTGAGATAACCCTGCGCCAGCGGCGAATAGGGAAGAAACGCAATCTCCTCGCGCTGGCAGACCTCCGCAAGGTTCACCTCGAAGGTGCGGTTGACGAGGTTGTAGGCGTTCTGCAGCGAGGCGACGCGCGGGCCGGAGCCCTTCTCGGCCTCGAAGACGAAACGCATGACGCCCCAGGAGCTTTCGTTCGAGAGGCCGAGATGGCGGATCTTGCCGGCTTTCACCAGGTCCTCGAAGACGGCGAGCGTCTCGGCAACCGGTGTCTCGTCTGCGGGCGCGGCTGCGGCATCGGCCCGGCGCGCCACCGCTCCGATCCGCGTCGGATTCGAACCCCACGGAATGTCCCGGTCCGGCCAGTGGATCTGGTAGAGGTCGATATAGTCGGTGCCGAGCTTGGCCAGCGACTTCTCGACCGCGTCGAAGATATCCGCGCGCACCAGCTTCGACGGACGATCGCCCCGAAACCACGTATTGGCCGTGCGGCCGACCACCTTCGAGGCAAGGACGACCTTGTCGCGGTTGCGATTAGCCTTCATCCAGCTGCCGATGATCCTCTCGGTTCGCCCTTGCGTCTCCGCCTTGGGCGGGATCGGGTAAAGCTCGGCCGTGTCGATGAAATTCACCCCGCGCGAGAACGCCAGATCCATCTGCGCGTGGCCCTCGGCCTCGCTGTTCTGCTGCCCCCAGGTCATCGAGCCGAGACAGATTTGCGAAACAAGAAGATCGGTCCGACCGAGGCGGCGTTTGTGCATGAAATGTCTCCGACGGGAGGTTGCGCGGACAGCGCGGGGAGGAAGTTGAACATAGAGCAAAACGCTTGCGTTTTGCAAAGTCGCCCAGTTTCGAGATTGGCCGAAGCGTCAGTCAGTTCGTCATTCTAGGGCGGAGCAAGGAGCGAAGCGACGCGCGCAGACTCTAGAATCCATTCCGTTACCTTAAGGCGTTGCAGCGATTACAGAATTCTGCTCCGTTGCACTCTACGTTGAAGGTCACGGAATGGATCGTTGGGTCTGCGCTCCGCTTCGCGTCGCTACGCCCAAGAATGACGAATATTGGAGAGGCTCCAGCCAATCTCGATGGCTTGCGACGGGTCGCCGAAGCGAACAGTTGAAGTCTCTGATGGAGGGAACTACCGCCTGGCCCCGGCTAAAGCCCGCCGCTTGGCTTCGTCGATCAGCATGTTGGCCACCTGCATGCGGATCATTGCGCGCTGGCGCAGGTGCGGCGCGACCCGGTCCGGATGGTTGGCGAAGGCGAAGTTGCGGCGGATGCGGCCGAAATCGGCATTCTTGGCCGGACGGTCAAGGCCGAGCTCGCTGGCGATCGCCTCGGGATCGATCGGCGGCAGCTTCTCCTCCGGCCAGTGCTCTTCGCCGGCAAGCGCCAGTTTCGCCTGGTCGAGAAGTGCCGCGAACTCGGCAGCAAGGTCGGCGCCTTGCTCGCGATATTCGGCGGCGACGCTCTCGCCGGCGACCTTGATGCGGCCGGAATGCAATTCATCGGCAACGGAAAGATAATCGAACGGGATAGACGGCCGGGCGCCCTCGTCCTCGCCTTTCTCGGAGGCGACGATCAGGTCGTCGAGCAACGAAGCGAAATCGAGCTTGTTCCCGGTGCCGATCTCAACCTCCCTGTCGCGACGGCATGCAGTGATGGCGCCAAAGATAGGGCGCTCTCGTTAAGAATGAATTCTGGCGATGTTGACAATTGGCAGCTTTTTTCCGCCCGGCAAGACAGCATCGGACAAGACGGCATCGGAAAATAAAAAGCCGGACTGCTCATTCGTGCAGTCCGGCAAGGTCGCCAGGAGTGGCGAGGAAAAAGCCAGCCATGTGCCGGCACGGGTGCCTACGGTCGAGCCTGCCGAAAAGTTTCACGGAAAATCGATTGTGGCGGGAAAAATTGTCGCGGCATGGCAGCCATGCAAATGCTGCACTGCACAATTTTAACAAATCGCCTATATGCTGGAGTCGGGAGGACCAACTGGGGCAACTGAGTCATGGGGTTCTTCACTGAAATGTTCGCTCGGCCGAGGCCGCAGGAACACCAGCGTTACCGCTCGGCGCTCGCGCTTCTGAACGCGATGAGCAATGCGGACCGCGCCGATATCGGCGTCAAGCCGGCGGATTTTCCGCGCATCGCGCGCGAAATGTCGATCCGCTGAGCTGACCTAAAGAGGTTTCCCGGAATCCCGGGAAACCTCCAAGCCATTCAAAATCAACGATTTCCGAGGAAAGTTTGCTTGCTGAGCGGCACGCCATTGTGGCGCAGGATGTCGTAGGCCGTGGTGACGTGGAAGTAGAAATTCGGCATCGCCAGATGCAGCAGATATTGCAGGCCGGGCAGCGTGGTTTCGCGGCCGCCGAGCCGCACTTCGACCGTCCTGTCCTCAGATCCTTCCAGATCGCCCGCCGCAAACGTCGCCAGATGATCGAGCGTCTTGGCGATCCGGGCCTGCAACTCGGCAAAGCTCGCTTCATTGTCCTCATATTTCGGCACCTCGCGCCCGGCGAGCCGCGACGGCGCGCCCTTGGCATGGTCGGTGGCGATCTGGACCTGCCTGGCCAGCGCGAACATGTCGGGCGCCAGCCGCGCCGTGAGGAACACCTGCGGATCGATCTTGCGTTCGCCGGCATTCTGCTCCGCCGCCGTCAATACGCTGGCCAGCGCCTTCAGCCTGGCGGAAAAAACGCCCACAGATATGTCGTACATGGAAATGGTCACGGGCAATCTCCCCACGCGGCCCAGCGCCGCGGGCCGTGAACTAGCGCCTCCCGCCACGATTCTTCAAGCGGCCCTGTCCACGGCGTCACCGCGCCGCCGCAATCGCCGTGGTAGTATTTTCGTTACCGAGCGGAGGATTCGATGAAAAGAGCCACTTTCGCAGCGACTGTCTTTTTCTCATTGGCCGGCTTCACGCATTCCGCGTCCGCGGCGGATGCGCCCTATGTCGATGACCGATCAAGCGCCGATGCGGTCGTCCGCTCGCTTTACAGCGCCATCAACCGTCACGAATTCGCCCGTGCCTGGGGCTATTTCGGCGATACGAAGCCGGCAAAGGATTTCAACGCCTTCGTCAAGGGTTACGACGGCACCGACAGCGTCGAAGTCAAGACTGGCGCTATCTCGGAGGACGGTGCTGCCGGCAGCATCTACTACAGCGTCCCGGTCGCCATTCAGGCGACCGACAAGAAAGGCGACGCCAAGGTTTTCGCCGGCTGCTACACGGTCCGCCAGGTCAATGCGCAGATCCAGGAGCCGCCCTTTCAGCCGATCTTCATCGACAAGGGCGCGTTGAAGCCGTCGACCGAGGATTTCGACAGCGCCGTGCCGGCAAGCTGCGGCGAGGGTCCGCCGCCGCCGAAGAAGGACGAGGCCCTGGAACAGGCCAAGAAAGCCTTCCTCGCCACCTATGGCGACCAATGCGACAAGCAGGATCCGGACGGCAAGCCGATCGGCGAGCCAGAGGCTCATTCCATCCATTACAAGGACAAGGACGCCCAGCCCAGCGATCCGGAGCGCGAGACGCGGCTGTTCCGCTTCTTCTGCTCGATGGCCGCCTACAACGAGACGGCGGTCTCCTACATCACCGACGATGTCGACGGCGTCTCACAGTTGCAGTTCACCGAGCCGGATCTCGACATCCGCTACGAGAACAACAACAGCGAAGGCAAGGTCGAATCGATCCATATCATCGGGTTCAAGACCAGCGGCTGGGCGACCAATTCGGACTATGACGACAACACCAAAACCATCACCACATCGAACAAATGGCGTGGTGTGGGGGATGCCTCGTCATCGGGAACCTACCTCTTCCGCAACGGCGATTTCTCGCTTGTTCAGTATGACGTCGATGCATCCTATGACGGCGAGCAAAATCCGCAGACGGTCATCGACTACAACACGGCGCCTTGAGCCTCGGCAGAGGAAATCAGGGAGCCCTCGTCAGCATCCAGTTCAGCGTGCCGCGCCAGTCGACCATGCGGATCGGTGTGCCGTGCGTGCCGGTCTCGAAGCGCACGAAGCGGGTCGGGTAAGCCTTCCTCGCGAGGATCGAACGGAAGAAGGCTTCCTGCTTCTCCACCGGGAAGACCACGTCATGGCTGCCCTGGCCGAAGAAAACCGGCACGCGGCGCTTGAAGGCGGGGCTGGTGAGAAAGCTGTCGTCCCACAGAGATCCGAGCAGCAGCAGCCCATTGATGCGGCCGCCCGTGTCCTTGCGCGCGGCGAGCTTCCAGCAGATCAACCCGCCCATCGAGCCGCAGGCGACGAAGATCTTCGCGTCCGGCGATGTCTCGGCATAGTGGTCGATGAGCGCCGCGACCTGCGCTGCGCCCTTGTCGCCGAAATCGGGGAAATCGGGCGAAAGATAGAGCCCGTTGTTGGCGGCCATCAGGTTCTTGATGCGGTTGAAATTGCCGCCGAATGTGAAGTCGTCAACGCCTTGCTTGCGGCTGCCGCCCTGCCCGTGCAGGTAGAGCACGATGATGGACGCGCCTTCCGTCCTGCCGACCGCGACATGTCTGATATCGCCGGCATCGGTCTTCAGCATCAGGTCTTGCTGCACCTTGCGCACCCCGGGATCGGTGTATTGCGCATGCACGCGCTTTTCCGGTACCTCGTCGCGCTGGTTGATGTCGCGCATCTCGCGATAGTCGAGGACAGTGTAAGCGCCGTTGTCGCCGGTCGACAGTGTCGCCGGATAGGCGAAGAGATCGTCCTTGAACGATTTTAGCGAAAGCGTTTGCCCCTCGGCCGTCGAGAGGGAAAGCGCTGTCGCGGCGATCAGGGCGAAGAAAAGTCGATAACGCAAAGCCATGCCGAGAGGCATGCGAAATTCGGCTCTGCTTTGTCAATCCTGCAGAACGCCGCCCGCCCCTTCCAGCGCCTCGCGCGTATCGACATCGATCGAGGCGCCCTGCCCGATCTCGACGTCGATGACGTCGAGACCCTCGGTCTCGACCAGATGGCGCGCCCCGGTATCGCCCTCGAGCTGCGCGACGGCCGCGAAAAGCGAGCGCGGCAAAAGCACCGGATTGCCGCGCTTGCCCTGGTGCGAAGCGCGCACCACGGAGCGGCCGTCGGAGCTGCGGAAAGCGTCGATCAGGCTGTCGAGGTCCCCCGCCGAGACGCCCGGCATGTCGCCGAGCACGATCATGGCGCCGGCCGCGTCGGGCGCGACCTTCGCGATACCCGCCTTCAACGACGAAGCGAGGCCATCGGCGAAATCAGGATTGTCGACGACCGTCACACCGAGACCAGCAAGCGCCGAACGCACGCGCTCGCGCTGGTGGCCGGTGACGACGATGGTGGCGGCAGCCTTCGAGCCCAGCGCGCGGGAGGCGGTACGGCGCACCAGTGGCTCGCCGTCAAACAGCGCCAGAAGCTTGTTCGGCCCGCCCATGCGGCTCGAACGGCCGGCGGCCAGAAGCACGATATCGACTTTCATCGCCGACCTTGCCGGCTGCGGCGCCGGCTCGCGTGGCTGCGGCCTGGTCGGAATTTCCATCAGGAGGCCCCCGACGCCCATGCCGGCAATGTCGCCCGCGGTCACTTCAAGCCCGGCAACCAGGCGATCGAGCACCCAGTCGAAGCCATTCTCCTTCGGGCTGCGCGCGCATCCGGGCGCGCCGACGACACGCTTGCCGTCGAGCGTTCCGAGCACCAGCAGATTGCCGGGATCGACCGGCATGCCCGCGCGGACGACGGTACCCCCGGCCTGCTCGATCGCGGCCGGCACGACATCGGCGAAGTCGCTCATCGCCGAGGCGCCGAAGATCACCACCATGTCGTTGTCGCGCGCCAGCGCGGTTGCGGCCGCGGCGACCGGCGCCACGTCGTGCGGCGTGCGCCGTTCAGCCGTCAGTCGGCCGCCGAAACGCGCCAGCCGGGCCTCGGTGACGCGCAGCGTCTTGTCGAGCACACTCGGCTTGACGCCGGGAAGCATCGTCTGGATGACGCCGACTGTTACGGGGCGATAGGCATTGACGGCAAATATCTCGCGACCGGCGCAAATCCTCACCACGCTGTCCACCAGGCTTGCGGCGACGGCAAAGGGGATGATCTTGACCGTCGCCACCATCTGGCCCTTCTCGACCGGCGCGTGCTGCGCCAACGTCGCGATGGTGATGGCCGGATCGACGGCATTGATGGCGTCGATCATTGCGGCGTCGACGGTAAAGACGCCCGAAGCGCCGGCGTGCATGTTCACCCGCCCGGTCGCAGCCGGCTTGACCTCGATGTTGCGGTGACGCATGGCGGAGGCGATCTTCGCGGCTGCGGCATCTTCGCCCAAATCGTCCGCGGCAAGAACCGCCGCGACGACTTCGCCGACGCCCTCCGCCTTGAGCACCGCGATATCCTCGCGGCTCAGCCGGTGCGCCTTGCGGAAGCGTTTTTCGCCGGCGGTGGTCGCATGCGCCAGCACCGCTCCTTCCGCCTCGTCGATCGGCACCGGCCCGAATTTCACGCCACGGCGCCTTTTGCTTCGAGACCGCGCGAGCGGAAAGCGTGGATCGTCTGCGCAAGGACGGCGACGGCGATCTCAGCCGGACTGGCGGCACCGATATCGAGGCCGATCGGCGCGTGGATGCGCGCAATCTGGTCGGCATCGGCGCCGAGCGCCAGCAGGCGTTCGACACGCTTGGCGTGGGTTTTGCGACTACCGAGCGCCCCGACATAGAAGCATCGCGCGTCGAGCGCCGCCTTCAGCGCGAAATCGTCGATTTTCGGATCGTGGGTGACGGCGGCAAGCGCGGTATAGCTGTCGAGCGGCGCGCGCTTCAGCACATCCTGCGGCCATTCGGCATGCAACACAACGTCCGGAAACCGTTCCGGAGTGGCGAAGGCGGTGCGCGGATCGATGATCTCGACCGGATAGCCGGCGATCCTGGCCATCGGCGCCAGCGCCTGGCTGATATGCACGGCGCCGATCACCACGAGGCGCGGGCGCGGCAGATGCGCGTTGAGAAAGAACGTCCGCCCTTCCGCCTCCACCGATTGTGAACTGCCGGTGCGGAACGCATTGGCGATCTCCGCGCCGAGATCGCCCGCAACATGGTCGCCCTCGCGCACGATGCGGTCGCGGCCGTCGTCCAGGTCGGTGACGAGCACCGCGGCGCGGCGGGCGCGGCGTTCTTCGTTGAGCGTCTTCAGGACGTAGGGATCCATCTGTGATCAGCCCAGCCTTTCGACATAGACCTTGATGCGGCCGCCGCAGGAAAGGCCCACCTGCCAGGCAGTCTCGTCGGCGACGCCGAATTCCAGCATCTTTGCCTTGCCACTGTCGATGACGTCCATCGCCTCGGTCACCACGGCGCCCTCGACGCAGCCGCCGGAGACCGAGCCATGGAAATTGCCCTCGGCGTCGATGACCAGATGGCTGCCGACCGGGCGAGGCGCCGAACCCCAGGTCTCGACCACGGTCGCGATAGCGACATCCTTGCCGCCCTTCATCCAGCCTTCCGCGATGATTAGGGGATCGCGGGCCTCGTCGAGATAAATGCTCTCATCCATCGTCGCTTCTCGCAAAATCGGTTTTTTCAAGGAGCCTTGGTCATCCCTACGGTAAACGTTGGTTTCCCGCCAAGGAAACATATGGCTACGCGGCCTGCCTCCTGCCACCTTGCCGCCAGTGGCGCGGGTCGACCGAAGCCGCCGGCCGCTGGTCGAGCGAGGCGCAAAGATCGGCCAGCGCGTCGAGATTGTGCACTGCCCGGAACTCGTCGACATAGGGAAGCATCGCTTTCACGCCACGGGCGCGGGCCTCAAAACCGTCGAAGCGCAACAGCGGATTGAGCCAAATCAGCCGCCGGCAGGATTTATGCAACCGCTCCACCTCCTGCGAAAGGCCGGCGACGTCGTCGCGCTCCAGCCCGTCGGTGATGAGAAGCACCACGGCGCCCTGCCCCAGCACGCGCCGCGACCACAGCCGGTTGAACTCGGCAAGCGTGTCGCCGATGCGGGTGCCGCCCGACCAGTCCTTCACCGCCGCCGAGCATTCGGCCAGAGCCTCGTCGGGATCGCGATGGCGCATCTGGCGGGTCAGGTTGGTCAACCGCGTGCCGAAAACGAAGGCGTGCACGCGCCGGCGCTTCTCCGTCAGCGCATGCAGGAAATGCAGGAAGATGCGGGTGTACTGGCTCATCGAGCCGGAAATGTCGGCCAGCACCACCAGCGGCGGATGAACTTGGCGCTGCGACCGGAATTTTGGCAGGATAAGTTCGCCGCCGGTGCGCGCGGCCGAGCGCATCATAGCGCGCGGATCGATGCGGCCCCCTTGCGCGCCCGCCTTGAAGCGCCGCGTGCGGATCAGATCGAAGGGCAGGCGCAAGGCCATAATCGCCTTTTTGGCCTCAGCCATCTCAGCCGCATCCATCTGGGCGAAGTCCTTGCCGCGCAGCACCTCATTGCCGGAAAAAGTCATCCGTGCGTCGACCTCGATTTCCGGCACTTCCCGGACCGGCTGGTTTTTCCGATGGCCCTCGAACATCGCCTGGCTGACGCGGTTCTCGGCCGCCCGCGGCTTCTGCTTTTCGCGATCGTCCGGTGCGACTGGCGAGAACATCGCCAATAGTTTCTCGATCAGCTCGCGCGATTTCCAGAACAGGCGGAAGGCCTCGTCGAAGACAGCATGATCCTCGCGCCGCGAGACGAGCACTGCGTGCAGCGTCCAGTAGAAATCGTCGCGCGAGCCGATGCCGGCGGCAAGCACTGCCTCGATAGCGTCCTTCACCGAGGCCGGGCCGACGCGCATGCCGGCCTTGCGCAGCGCACGCGCGAAATAGACGATGTTGTCGGCGATGCGCCCATCGGCGAGCGCCTCTTTGGGTTCCGGGCGCGGCGACGGCATCGCCCCTACTCCGCCGCCGAAAGCTCGGCCTTCACCTCATTGAGGATGCGCCGGCCCTCGCCCTCGCCGATACGAGCGATATCGTCCTGGTATTTCAAAAGCACGCCGATGGTATCCGACACGGTCTCCGGATCGAGCGCCACCTTGTCGAGCTCGGTCAAGGCGCCGGCCCAATCGATGGTCTCGGCAACGCCGGGCGCCTTGAACAGCTCGACCTGGCGCAGC
The DNA here is from genome assembly GCF_006440615.1 of Mesorhizobium sp. B2-6-2. Classification (NCBI taxonomy): domain Bacteria; kingdom Pseudomonadati; phylum Pseudomonadota; class Alphaproteobacteria; order Hyphomicrobiales; family Phyllobacteriaceae; genus Mesorhizobium; species Mesorhizobium sp. B2-6-2. The sequence continues at coordinate 76,662 of NZ_VFUG01000007.1, forward strand.
TTCTGAATGAAGGACACGACCTCCGCCGAAAGCCTGCGGTTCGCCTGCGGCACCTTGCGGCGCACGATCTCCAGCTCGCGTTCGGCGTTCGGATAATCGACCCAGTGGTAGAGGCAGCGACGCTTCAGCGCGTCGTGGATTTCGCGCGTCCGGTTGGTGGTGATGATGACGATCGGCGGCTCTTCCGCCTTGATCGTGCCAAGTTCCGGAACCGTTACCTGGAAATCGGAAAGAATCTCGAGCAGGAACGCCTCGAAAGCTTCGTCGGTGCGATCGAGCTCGTCGATCAGGAACACCGGCGCCGCGCCAGCCTTGCCGGTCAGCGCGTCGAGCACCGGACGGCGGATCAGGTATTTCTCGGAAAAGACGTTACGCTCCATATCGGAGCGGACGACCGTGCCCGCCGCTTCCTCCATGCGGATCTCGATCATCTGCGCGGCATAGTTCCACTCATAGACGGCCGAGGAGACGTCGAGTCCTTCATAGCACTGCAGGCGGATGAGCCGGCGGCCGAGCGTGTCGGCCAGCACTTTGGCGATCTCGGTCTTGCCGACGCCGGCCTCGCCTTCGAGAAACAAGGGCCGCTTCATGCGCAGTGAAAGAAACAGCACCGTCGCCAGCGAACGGTCCGCGACATAATCCGCGCCTGTCAAAAGATCGAGCGTTTCGTCGATCGTCTTCGGCGCGGGGCGCGGGGCGGTCATCTTGTCTCCGTGGATCCCGCTTGCACGTTCAAAGAAAATGATAGCCGCGGTTGTGGTAGATCAGCGGCCGCAAATTATCGCCGATGCGCAGGCCTGTCACCTTGCCAAAAAGCACACGGTGGGTGGCAAGGTCCTTGCTATCGATGATCTCGCAGTCGAACACGGCCAGCGCGCCTTTCAGCGTCGGGGCGCCAGTCGAGATCACATCCCATTCGGCAAGCGCGAAGCGCTCCTCCACCGGCAGGCCGGTGATGCCTGAAAAGGCGACCGATACGGCTTCCTGGTCCGATGCGAGGGTGTTGAGCGCGAACTTGCCGTTCTTGACGAAAGCCTCGTTCTTGGCGTTCTCGCGGTTGAGGCAGACCAGCACCGTCGGCGGGGTGTCCGAAACCGAACAGGCGGCGATCACCGTCGCGCCCCTTTTGCCGCCGGGCCCGTCGGTCGTCACCACATGCACATGGCCGGCAAAATGCGCCATCGCATCGCGATAATGCTGCGGCCCGATGTCATTGATCTTCAGCACCCGATATCCACCTGTCGAAACCAGTTCGTTATATATGGCGGCATATTGCACGCCACAAGTTGCATAGCATGCGCGAAGTGCTTGACCGCAATCCGCAAATTCGCGTGTTGCGCGGCGCTTAGCCAGCCTTTAGGCATTTCCTGGAATAGTGTCGGGACTGTATTCCCGGCATGGAGGATCTCTTAGCCCGAATGCGTCTTCTCACGACGACATCAGCCGTGCTGCTCTGGTTGTCGCTGGCCGCGAGCGCCGACGCCGAGACGCTGGTCGGCGTTGCCGCGCCGCTTTCCGGCCCATCGGCGATCCTCGGCAAGCAGATCGCGGCCGGCGCCAGCCTCGCGGCGGAGGCGAACGGCATCGCGATCAAGGCCGTGGACGATGCCTGCACCGCCGATGGCGGCGCCGCGGCGGCGAAGGAATTCGTCGACGCCAAGGTCAATGTCGTGGTGGGCTTTCTCTGCACCGATGCCATCGAGGCGGCGCTGCCGATCCTGAAGGATGCCAACATCCCGGTCATCACGGTCGGCGTGCGCACGGAAAGCCTGACCGACCGGCGCGCCAAGACCGGCTGGCCGGTCTACCGGCTCGGCGCGCGCGGCGACGATGAGCGCAACGCGGTTGCCGCCAAGCTCACGCAGCTCTGGCGCGATGATCTGTTCGCCATCGTCGATGACGGCACCATCTATGGCCGCGAGATGGCCGAGACGTTTCGCGCCGCGGCCGAGCAGGCTGCCTTGAAGCCGGTCTTCACCGACACGTTCCGGCCGCAGCTCGACAACCAGATCGGGCTGATCGGCCGGCTGAAGAAGGCCGGCGCGACCAAGGTGTTCGCCGGCGGCGACGGCGACGATATCGCCATCATGGGCCGCGACGCCGCCCAGCTCGATGCCGGCATCACCTTTGCCGGCGGCGAAAGCCTGCGCACGCCGCCGGGCGATGTGCCCTATGCCGTCGGCACACTGATGATCGCCCCGCCGGAATGGTCGGAGATCGCCGATCCAAAGGTGGTGCAGGCTTTCGCAGCGAAGAACATCGTGCCCGACGGCTACACGCTTCCGGCCTATGCCGCGGTCGAGGTCGCCAAGGCCGTGCTGGCCGGTGCGGAAAGCACTGGGCAGCCGCTCGGCGAAGTGCTGACCGGCCGTGATTTTGCGACAGCGATCGGCACCGTCCGCTTCGACGACAAGGGCGATCTCAGCCAGAACCCGTTCCGCCTCTTCCGCTTCGACGGCACGCATTTTGTGCCGCTGGAGGACAAGTGATGTTCCGCACCGGTCCGCGCAATCTGATCACCGACGTTGCCGGCCTACGCGTCGGCAATGCCGCCGGCGCCAGGCTCAAATCCGGCGTCACGGTGGTGCTGTGCGACGAGCCCGCGGTTGCCGGCGTCCAGGTGCTGGGCGGCGCGCCGGGCACGCGCGAGACCGACCTGCTCGAGCCGCAGAACTCGATCGCGACGATCCATGCCGTCGTTCTGTCCGGCGGCTCCGCCTTCGGCCTCGACGCAGCCTCGGGCGTGCAGGCGGCGCTGCGCGAAAAGGACATCGGCGTCGAGGTCGGCGGCTTCCGCGTGCCGATCGTGCCGGCCGCGATCCTGTTCGACCTGCGCAATGGCGGCGACAAGGATTGGGGCCGCTATCCGCCTTATCGCGAGCTCGGCTATGGGGCCGTGCAGGCGGCAGCAGTGGATTTTGCCATCGGCACGGCGGGCGCCGGCACCGGCGCCCTGACCTCCGGCCTGAAAGGCGGGCTGGGCTCCGCCTCGACCGTGCTCGACAGCGGCGTCACCGTCGGCGCGCTCGCCGCCGTCAATCCGACCGGCTCGGTGACGGTCGGCCGCAGCCGCCATTTCTGGGCGGCGCCCTTCGAGATCGGCGACGAGTTCGGCGGCCTCGGCTACCCAGCCCCGCTGCCTGAAGATGCCAGGAAGATCCTGCTGAAATACCGCGACAGGCAAATGGGCGGCGAGGTCGAAGGCGGCAGCACCACCATCGCCGTCATCGCCACGGACGCCGTCCTGACCAAGGCCGCGGCCAAGCGACTGGCGATTTCGGCGCATGACGGCTTCGCACGCGCGATCTGGCCGACGCACACGCCGGCGGACGGCGATCTCGTGTTTGCCTTGGCGACCGGCAGGAGCGGCATCGAACTCGGCGCCGATGCCGCGATCGACCTGTTCGCCGCGGCAGGCGCCACCATGGCGCGCGCGATCAGCCGCGGCGTCCATGCCGCGACGCCGGCCGAGGGCGATTTGTTTCCGGTCTGGTCGTCGCGCTGACGGCCAATCAAGTCGGATCGGATTTTTCTTCCTCGAAGGTGACCGCGACATCCGAATTCGCGGAGAGCCATACCTTCTGGCCGTCGATCTCCGCGACCAGGGCAAGCGAAATGTAATGGTGATGGTTCTTGTGCGAGCCCATGCCGCTGTCGGCCTTGGTCAGCTTGATCCGGTCACCCTCGACCTTGTCGACGGTGCCGATATGGACGCCGTCGGCGCCGATTACTTCCATGTGTCCGCGTATCTTGCTGATGTCGGTGCTCATGCTGGTTCTCCGCTGGATGGCGATTTGCCCTTTCGGATGCGAGACGGCCGACAATAACCAATGAACGCCGGATTGGATGCATCGCACGGCGCGTCTCGTTCATCGTGGCGTGATAAGCATGACGCTGATGAGACAGATGACGAACCGTCTTGCAACACTTGTCGCGGTCAGCATCTGGTTTGCGCGGCAGCGGCGTTGAGCATTGGGCCTGGCTCTGTTAGGACGCGGCCGACGCTTTCTCCCAGGCAGGACTTAGAAAACGGATGATCCCTCGCTATTCCCGGCCGGAAATGGTCGCCATCTGGTCGCCCGAAACCCGCTTCCGCATCTGGTTCGAGATCGAGGCGCATGCCTGCGATGCGCTGGCCGAGCTCGGCGTCATTCCGAAGGAAGCGGCGAAGACGATCTGGGAAAAGGGCGGCGCCGCCAAATTCGACGTCGCCAAGATCGACGAGATCGAACGCGTCACCAAGCATGACGTCATCGCTTTTCTGACCCATCTCGCTGAATTCGTCGGACCCGATGCCCGCTTCATCCACCAGGGCATGACCTCGTCGGACGTGCTCGACACCTGCCTTGCGGTGCAGCTGACCCGGGCCAGCGACATCCTGCTTGCCGATATCGACGCCTTGCTTGCGGCGCTGAAGCGCCGCGCCTTCGAGCACAAGGACACCGTCACCATCGGCCGCAGCCATGGCATCCATGCCGAGCCGACCACATTCGGCGTCAAGCTGGCGCAGGCCTATGCCGAGTTCTCGCGCTGCCGCGAACGGCTGCTGCACGCGCGGGAGGATATCGCGACCTGCGCCATTTCCGGCGCCGTCGGCACTTTCGCCAACATCGAGCCTTATGTCGAAGAGCATGTGGCGGCAAAGCTTGGCCTTAAGCCGGAGCCGGTGTCCACGCAGATCATCCCGCGCGACCGCCATGCCATGTTCTTTGCCACGCTTGGCGTCATCGCCTCGTCGGTCGAACGCCTCGCCATAGAGATCCGCCATCTGCAGCGCACCGAGGTGCTGGAAGCGGAAGAGTATTTCTCGCCGGGCCAGAAGGGCTCGTCGGCTATGCCGCACAAGCGCAACCCGGTGCTGACCGAAAATCTCACCGGCCTTGCCCGCATGGTGCGCGCCTACGCCATGCCCGCGATGGAAGACGTGGCGCTCTGGCACGAGCGCGACATTTCGCATTCCTCGGTAGAGCGCATGATCGGACCGGATGCGACGGTAACGCTGGATTTCGCGCTGTCGCGCCTGACCGGCGTCGTCGACAAGTTGCTCGTCTACCCTGAGAACATGGAGAAGAATCTCAACAAGTTCCGCGGCCTGGTGCATTCGCAGCGCGTGTTGCTGGCGCTCACCCAGGCCGGCTTGTCACGCGAGGACGCCTATCGGCTGGTGCAGCGCAACGCCATGAAAGTCTGGGAACACGGCGCCGATTTCCTGGAGGAACTGCTTGCTGACAAGGACGTCACGGCGGCGCTGCCCGAAGCCGAGATCCGCGAGAAATTCGACCTCGGCTATCACACCAAGCATGTCGACACGATCTTCAGGCGGGTGTTCGGAGAGGCTTGAGGCCTTTCCTTCTCCCCGTTCACGGGGAGAAGGTGCCCGAAGGACGGATGAGGGGCGGCGCCGACTTCGGCAATCCCCGCACCCGTGGGCTTTGTGGCTGAAAAGACAATCTCAAGACGTGGCGCTGCCCCTCATTGCCCTGCCGGGCATTTCTCCCCGTATAGTGACGGGGAGAAAGACACTGTCACCAACGCCGGCTCAAGCCTTCCCAGGCACCGTCCTGATCACCGTGCCCCAGGGATCCTCACGGCTCGTCTCATCCTTGACATTGTCCGAGCGCATCTCGACCCAGGCGAGGCCCGAGCGCGACGGATCGCGGCGGCCGGCGCCGGCGCTCTGCCAGGCATTGGCGCCGATATGGTGGTGGTAATGGCCGGACGACAGGAACACCGCCTGACCGCCATATTTGGCGACGGTGTCGAAGCCGAACTGGTCATGCCACCAGGCCTCCGCGTCTTCCGGCCGACCGACGCGCAGATGCACATGGCCGACAATGGTGTTTTCCGGCGCGCCCTGCCAGCCGGCATCGCCCGCCGGCACGCTGCCCACCACCGCCGGCAGGTTCAGTCGCTCGGTCGCCATGGCGATACGGTCGCCGTTCCATTTCCAGTCCTGCGGGCGGCGGTCGGCATAGATCTCGATGCCGTTGCCCTCCGGGTCGGTGAGATAGAGCGCCTCGCTGACCAGATGGTCGGAGGCGCCCTCGATGCCGATGCGGTTGGCGGCGGCGTGGCTGATCCAGCGGCCGAGATCCGCCCTTGACGGCAGGAGAAAAGCGGTATGGAAAAGCCCGGCGCTGCGCGGATCGTCGGGCTTGGCCGACGAATCCTTTTCGAGCACCAGCAGCGGCCGATTGGCGGCGCCGAGCGTGATCGCGCCGTCGGCGCGGCCCAGTTCCTGCAGGCCGACGACGGCGCGGTAATAGGCCGCCAGGCTTTCGGCATCGCGCGCCTTCAGCCCGACACGCGACACGCTGACCGGGGTGGTCGCGGCAAAAGGCAGTTCGCTCATCAAACTCTCCGTTCGGGCAGCGCTTATCCCAGCATGGGATTGTCGTGGCCGCCAGCCATTGTTCCTTGTTCCCCTCCAAATCGTCGATTGCGATCGTTCACACAAGAGAGCAAGAATCGAACAAGTTGTTCACAATTGTGATCGCTCCGAATTTTCCGACAGGGTTGCAGCCAAGAAGGCCGCTCGCTACATCGGCGCCATGAAAGTCAAAGACGCAGATATCCTGATCGTGCCGGGCTACACCAATTCCGGCCCCGAGCACTGGCAGACCCGCTGGCAGTCGAAACTGTCGACGGCGCGCCGGGTCGAGCAGGCGGAATGGACCAAACCCGTGCGTGAGGACTGGACGGCGAGCGTGGCGAACGCGGTCAACGAGGCTGAGCGGCCGGTGGTGCTTGTTGCGCACTCGCTGGGCGTGACGGCGGCGGTGCAGGCCATCCCGCAATTCAAGAAGCCGGTCGCCGGCGCCTTCTTCGTCGCGCCGCCCGACGTCTCCAATCCGGAAATCAGGCCAAGGCATCTGATGACCTTCGGCCCCTATTCGCGCGATCCCCTGCCCTTTCCGTCCATCGTGATCGCCAGCCGCAACGATCCGTTCTGCGCCTTCGAGGTCGCCGAGGACATTGCCGCCGCCTGGGGATCGCTCTTCATCGACGCCGGCGAGGCAGGCCATCTCAACCACGACGCCGGCTTCGGCCCGTGGCCCGAGGGTTCGATGACTTTCGCTAAATTCCTGACGGAACTGAAAGAACCCTGATCGGCGTCTAGGAGCCGATCGAATCCCGCATGCTCTTCAACAGCGTTTTCGCGCCGAGCGAAATCAGCGTGTGGTCCGAGCCCATGGCGAGCAGCCGGAAACCCATCGACACGACGCGCCCGGCAATCGCCGGTTCGATGACATAGATCGCGGCATGCTTGCCGGCCTTGCGCGTCCGCTCGGCGATCGACGCGACCGTCTCCATCATGCTTTCCAGCGTCGAGTTGATGGTGGTGCCGTTCGACCAGGCGATTGAGAAATCCGACGGACCGACGAAGATGCCGTCGATGCCGGGCGTATCCAAAATACCGTCCAGCGCCTCGAGGGCAGCCCGCGTCTCGACCATGGCGAAAGCCATAGTGCGCTGGTTCGTGTCGCGCAGCCATTCGGCATGGTCGCCCTTGCCATGGCGCGGGAAAGCATAGGTAGGGCCCCAGGAGCGTTCGCCGAGCGGCGGATATTTCATCGCGGCGGCGAATTGCCTTGCATCGGCCACGGAGTTCACCATCGGCGCGATCACCGCCTCTGCGCCGAAATCGAGCGCGCGGCTCGCCATGTCGAAGCGTCCGACCGGAATGCGCACCAGCGCCGGCTTGTTGGCGGCGAGCACCGGCACCAGGCCGCGCAGCACGCTGTCCTCATGATGTCCGCCATGCTGCATGTCGAGGGTGACGGCGTCAAAACCCTGCTTGGCGATGATTTCGACCGTCAGCGCGTCCGGCACGCCCGACCAGGCTGTGAACAGCGTTTCGTCGGCGGCCAGGCGGGACTTGAGCGACATCGGAAGTTTCCTTGTGAACAATCCGCAGTTTTGGCCGGAAACGATGTGAAGGCAAAGAAAAACTGCCCGGTTTGGCCGAGCGGTCGATTGGTCCAGTCAGAGCAATTTCAGGAAAATGCGCAACGGTTTTCCGTCCAGAACTGCGTAAAAACAAAGAGATAGCGCATGATGCCGAAAAGCGCGAGGCGGTTTTCGGACGACATCATGCCCACACAGCCTCAGCTGTTCTTGATCTCCTCGATCGCCTGCGCCATCAGCTCGTCCATGGTGCGGCGGATCTGATGGTCGGACTGGGCGACGCCGGCCGCGTCGAAATCCGTGCGGATCTTGCGGAAAACATCGTGGTCGCCCGCTTCCTCGATATCGGAGACCACCACTTCCTTAGCATAGGCTTCGGCATCGGCGCCGGATTTGCCCAATTTCTCGGCGGCCCACAGGCCAAGCGCCTTGTTGCGACGCGCCGCAGCCTTGAAGCGAAGCTCCTCGTCGAAGGCGAATTTGCGCTCGAAGCCCTCTTCGCGGTCTTTCATGCTGCTCATGACGTCCCTCCGATCAATCCGATTCGCTTGGCGGTGAATATGTGTGATGGGCAAGCACAAACCAAAAGGTCGCGAGCGGGTCAATATGCTTCGTCGCATGCTGCGCTGCGGCATTTCAGTCCCGAAAGCGGTTGATTCGCGGGATTTGCCGATTGAGCAAACAAGGCGATTGCGATAACACCGGCATTGAACGCCGCCTTCGCCATACTAATTTAGGCAGACGGGCAGGAATCGGTCGATTGCCGCCTGCCCGCAGATCCAGAGAAAAAATCAGATGAAAAATCGCCGCCGCATTTACGAAGGCAAGGCCAAGATCCTCTATGAGGGTCCTGAGCCGGGGACGCTGATCCAGTTTTTCAAGGACGATGCCACCGCTTTCAACAAGAAGAAGCATGAAGTGGTCGATGGCAAGGGTGTGCTCAACAACCGCATTTCCGAGCACATCTTCAACCATTTGAACCGCATGGGCATCCCGACCCATTTCATCCGCCGGCTCAACATGCGCGAGCAGTTGATCAAGGAAGTCGAGATCATCCCGCTCGAGGTGGTGGTGCGCAACGTCGCCGCCGGCTCGCTGTCCAAGCGCCTCGGCATCGAGGAAGGCACGGTGCTGCCGCGCTCGATCATCGAATTCTACTACAAGGCCGACGCGCTCGACGACCCGATGGTGTCGGAAGAGCACATCACCGCCTTCGGCTGGGCCAGCCCCCAGGAAATCGACGACATCATGGCCCTGGCCATCCGCGTCAACGACTTCCTGTCCGGCCTGTTCCTCGGCGTCGGCATCCAGCTGGTCGACTTCAAGATCGAATGCGGCCGCCTGTTCGAGGGCGACATGATGCGCATCGTCGTCGCCGACGAGATCTCGCCGGATTCCTGCCGGCTGTGGGACGTCGCCACCCAGGACAAGCTCGACAAGGACCGCTTCCGCCGCGACATGGGCGGCCTTGTCGAGGCCTATCAGGAAGTTGCCCGCCGTCTCGGCATCATCAACGAGAACGAGCCGCCGCGCCCGACGGGCCCGGTGCTCGTCGCCTCTTCCGAGGCGCCCAAGGGCCTGAAGCACTGAATACTGACGGGCCTGCCGGACAATGGGAGGCCTTTCCTAAACGACGATCTGCCCAGGAGCATCGATGAAAGCCCGTATCACCGTGATCCTCAAGAACGGCGTCCTCGACCCGCAGGGCAAGGCGATCGAGCACGCGCTCTCCGGGCTGGGCTTCGATGGCGTCGGCCAGGTGCGGCAGGGCAAGGTGTTCGACATCGAGCTCACCGGAACCGACAAGGCCAAGGCCGAAGCCGACCTAAAGGCCATGTGCGACAAGCTTCTGGCGAACACGGTGATCGAGAACTATGCGGTGGAGATCGCCTGACAATGAAATCAGCTGTCGTCCTCCTGCCAGGCCTCAACCGCGACCGCGACATGATCGCGGCGCTGACCAAGATTTCCGGCCAGGCGCCGGCGACCGTCTGGCAGACCGACACTGAAATCCCCGATGTCGATCTGATCGCTATCCCGGGCGGCTTCTCCTTCGGCGACTATCTGCGCTGCGGCGCGATCGCTGCGCGCATGCCGGTGATGCGCGCGGTCGCCGAAAAGGCGGCCAGGGGCGTGACCGTCATCGGCGTCTGCAACGGCTTCCAGATTCTGGTCGAGGCGGGATTGCTGCCCGGCGCCCTGATGCGCAACGCCTCGCTGAAATTCGTCTGCCGGCAGGTGAAGCTCGAGATCGCCAACGCCAACACCATGTTCACCCGCCGCTACCAGCCCGGACAGGTCATCCGCTCGCCGGTGGCGCATCATGACGGCAACTATTTCGCCGATGCCGAGACGCTTGCCCGGATAGAAGGCGAAGGCCAGGTGGTGTTCCGCTATGCAGACGGCACAAATCCCAATGGCTCGATCAACGACATTGCCGGCATCGTCAACGACAAGGGCAATGTGCTCGGCCTGATGCCGCATCCGGAAAACCTGATCGAGGCGGCGCATGGCGGCAATGATGGACGGGCGCTGTTCGAAAGCGCGCTCGGCATCGCGGCCTGATCCTTTAACATCGTATCGGAACGCGGGGGCGGACTGACCATGAGACTGACGATTGCTCGCCTTGCTCTCCTGGCCGCCGCCGCGCTTGGCTTGGCTTCCTGCCAGTCCAGCCCCAAGACGACGCCGGTTCCCTCAGGCAAGAGCGCCTCGCTGCTGGCAATGGAACAGGTTGCCATCGCGGCGCATAAATGCTGGATCGCCAGCAAGGACCCGGCCTTCAAGACCTACCAGATGGCCAACGAGCTCAATTCCTACAGCGGCACGCCGCGCTTCCTGCTGGTGCCCGCCAAGCATTATGGCGGCAAGCCGCTGCTGGTGGTGCAGGCGCAGGGCAATTCCAGCCGCGTCGACGCCTTTGGCCCGCTGATGAACGAGCCGCTCGGCGCGCGCATCGGTTCCGATCTCGCCCGCTGGCAGGCCGGCAATCCGTCCTGCGCGGCTGCCGCCTGAAATTGTCATGGCCCGGTTCCTGCAGACCGCGGGACTGGCTGTCGGGCTGATTGCGCTTGTTCTGCAATTCGCCATCACTATCCCGGCATCGATGGCCGCAGGCCGTGGCCTGCTCGGCTCGATCGTCTTCTATTTCAGCTTCTTCACCATCCTGACCAACATCGCCGCTGTGATGGTGCACGCCTCGCTGCTGTCACCCGCCGGCTATGCGTGGTTCCCGGCCTTTGCCGGACCGCGGACGCGGACTGGCGTAGCCGTGGCCATGACTCTGGTTTTCATCGTCTACGCCACGATCCTGGCAAGGCTCTGGCAGCCGCAGGGTTTGTTCCTGCTCTGCGACGTCCTCTTGCACTATGTGACGCCGGTGCTGTTCGTGCTGTGGTGGCTGGTGGCGGGCGCCGATGGCAGGCGGCAGTGGAGCGACATCCCCTGGTGGATGATCTACCCGGTCGTCTATCTCGCCTACGCGCTGATGCGCGCGTCCTTCGCCGGCGAAGTACCTTACCCATTCCTGGACGTCGCCAAGAACGGCGCGGCCAGCGTTGCCGTTTCGGCGTTTGGCGTGACGGCCCTGTTCATCGCATTGAGCGTGCTCGCCGTGCTTGTCGATCACGGCATCGGCCGGTTGCGAAGAAAGCCCGCAACCCGAAGATAGACCGTCATTCCCAAAATGGCCTGATGCCTTCGCGATGGGCGTCGCAGCGCGAGACGCCGATATCCTTGAGCTGCTCGTCCGTCATCTCCATCAGCGCGAGGCGGCCGCGCCGACGCTCCAGCATATGGCTGACCTGCCTTGCGAGGGAACGGAAAACAACCGCCATACGACCGGCGAAACCGCGACGGGCCAAGGGCTCGACCTGCGCGCGAAAAACCGGGCTATCGTAGCGAATTGTGTCGATTGTATCCATTGCCGTCCTGCCTTGTCTCGATTGTACCTTTCCAACCGCCGGCTCGATATGAATTGACTCATCGCGCGGTGCAATATAGAAAATTGTCACCATGACAAATTGGCTCCCTGATCTTTCCTCTGGCTCCGGTCCGCTCTATCAGCGCCTTGCTGACAGCATTGAGTCAGATATCGACAAGGGCGTCATCAATGCCGGTGCAAAACTGCCGCCGCAGCGCGACCTCGCCTATGACATGGGCACGACCGTCGGCACTATCGGCAGGGCCTATCAGCTGCTGCGCGAGCGCGGTCTGGTGAGCGGCGAAGTCGGCCGCGGCACCTATGTGCTCGGCCAGCGCGCAGCAGACCCGAAGCCGGATTTGGAACCTGCCATCCAGGGCACGCGCCCCATCGACGCGCCGAGCGGCAAGCTGCGCTTCGACAGTACAGCCGCCCCCGATGTCGGCCAGGGCGCGGTGATTGCCGACATGCTGGCGCGTACGGCGCAGGAGCATCCGCACGACATTTCGAGCTATACGCGGGATTTTCCCGAACGCTGGTACGAAGCCGGAAGCCGCTGGCTGGCACGCAATGCCTTCCGCCCCTCGCTCGATTCGATCGTGCCGACGCTGGGCACCCATGCTGCGGTCATGGCGGCGATCGCGGCGCTGACCATGCCCGGCGACTACGTGATCTTCGAGCACCTTACCTATTCGCAGATCGCGCGCAGCGCCGGGCTGATCGGCCGCCGCACGGCACTGGTTTCGACTGATGAGGGTGGTATCGACCCGGATGATTTCGAGCGCGTCTGCGCGCAGAAACATCCAAAGCTGATGTTCCTGATGCCGACCGCGAAGAACCCGACGCTTGTGACGCTGTCGGCGGAGCGGCGGCAGGCGATCGCCAAGATTGCGCGCGAGTACAATGTCGCGCTGATCGAGGACGATCTCTACGGCGAACTCACCGATGATCCGACACCGCTGCTGGCCGAATATGCGCCCGAGCGCACGATCGTCGCCGGCGGCCTGTCGAAGTCGGTCGCGGCAGGCGTGCGCGGCGGCTGGCTTTCCTGCCCGCCGGCCTACCGCCACCGCATCCGCGTCGCCCACAAGATGATGACCGGCGGTCTGCCTTTCCTGCTGGCCGAGGTCGGCACGCGGCTGGTGATATCGGGCCAGGCGGGCGAGATCCGCAAGCGCTGCATTGGCGAAATCCAGGCGCGTCTCGCCATCGTGCGCGAAGTGCTGGCGGGTTTTGATTTCAAGGCGCGCGACAACGTGCCCTTCGTCTGGCTGACCTTGCCGGACCCGTGGCTGTCCGGCACTTTCAAGAACGCCTGCCTGGCGCAAGGCGTGCTCATCGACGACGAGGACGAGTTCAAGGCCGGCCGCTCCGAGCAGGTCTTTCACGGCGTGCGCTTTGGCGTGTCGCAGCCGGGGCAAAGCAGGGATGTCGCCGGCGGCGTCGCCGTCATCCGCCGCCTGCTCGACGAAGGCCGCGCCGGCTACGACAGTTTTTCCTGACCAGACCGGCAAGCTCCCAGGCGCTGAGCATAGCCGGCAGAGACCGTTTTCAGGCGTTTTTCGTCATCCGGTGGGGTGTATCGCGCGAAAGCTTGCGATAAGAGGAGACTCAAAGAAACTCCCCTCTCCCACGGACAAAACTCGCCGCTCATGACCATTTCCAATTCCGTGCCGATCACCCCCGAGCTCGTCGCCGCGCATGGGCTGAAGCCGGACGAATACCAGCGCATTCTCGATCTGGTCGGCCGCGAGCCAAGCTTCACCGAGCTCGGCATCTTCTCGGCGATGTGGAACGAGCACTGCTCCTACAAGTCCTCCAAGAAATGGCTGCGCACCCTGCCGACCAGCGGGCCGCGGGTCATCCAGGGTCCGGGCGAGAATGCCGGCGTGGTCGACATCGGCGACGGCGATTGCGTCGTGTTCAAGATGGAGAGCCACAACCACCCCTCCTACATCGAACCTTATCAGGGTGCCGCGACCGGCGTCGGCGGCATCCTGCGCGACGTCTTCACCATGGGCGCCAGGCCGGTGGCTGCGATGAACGCGCTGCGCTTCGGCGCGCCGGATCACCCCAAGACCCGGCACCTTGTCGCGGGCGTGGTTTCGGGCGTCGGCGGCTACGGCAATTCCTTCGGCGTGCCGACCGTCGGCGGCGAGGTCAATTTCGATGCTCGCTACAACGGCAACATTCTGGTCAACGCCTTCGCGGCGGGTCTTGCCAAGACCAACGCCATCTTCCTGTCGCAAGCCAAGGGCGTCGGCCTGCCGGTCGTCTATCTCGGCGCCAAGACCGGGCGCGACGGCGTCGGCGGCGCCACCATGGCCTCGGCCGAATTCGACGACAAGATCGAGGAGAAGCGTCCGACCGTGCAGGTCGGCGATCCCTTCACAGAAAAATGCCTGCTGGAGGCCTGCCTTGAGCTGATGGCGTCGGGCGCCGTCATCGCCATCCAGGACATGGGCGCCGCGGGCCTCACCTGCTCTGCCGTCGAGATGGGCGCCAAGGGCGACCTCGGCATCGAGCTCGACCTCGACAAGGTGCCGGTGCGCGAGGAGCGCATGAGCGCCTATGAGATGATGCTGTCGGAAAGTCAGGAGCGCATGCTCATGGTGCTGCGCCCCGAGAAGGAAGAGGAAGCCGAGGCGATCTTCGGCAAATGGGGTCTCGACTTCGCCATTGTCGGCAAGACCACCGATGATCTGCGCTTCCGCGTCATCCATCAGGGCGACGAGGTCGCCAATTTGCCGATCAAGGAACTGGGCGACGAGGCGCCGGAATATGACCGCCCCTGGGTCGAGGCGAAGAAACCAACGCCGCTTGCCGCGAACGACGCGCCGAAGGCCGATGTCGCCGACGCGTTGCTCAAGATGCTGGGGGGACCGGATCTCTCCTCGCGCCGCTGGGTGTGGGAGCAGTATGACACGCTGATCCAGGGCAATTCGCTACAGCTGCCCGGCGGCGATGCCGGCGTCGTGCGCGTCGAAGGTCACCCGACCAAGGCGCTGGCCTTCTCCTCCGACGTCACTCCGCGCTACTGCGAGGCCGACCCTTACGAAGGCGGCAAGCAGGCCGTGGCCGAATGCTGGCGCAACCTGACGGCGACCGGCGCTTTGCCGCTTGCCGCCACCGATAACCTCAATTTCGGCAATCCCGAACGGCCCGAGATCATGGGCCAGCTCGTCGGCGCCATCAAAGGCATCGGCGATGCCTGCCGCGCTCTCGGCTTCCCGATCGTGTCCGGCAATGTCTCGCTCTACAACGAGACGAACGGCCGCGGCATCCTGCCGACCCCGACCATCGGCGGCGTCGGCCTCATCGCCGACTGGTCGAAGATGGCGCGGATCGGCTTCGCCGCCGAGGGCCAGATGATCGTTCTGGTCGGCGCGCCGCCGACATGGGGCAGCCATCTCGGCCAGTCCGCCTATATGCGCGACATCCATGGCCGCGCCGACGGTCCGCCGCCGCCCGTCGACCTCGCGCATGAGAAGCGCGTCGGCGACCATGTGCGCTCGCTGATCGCTTCCGGCATCGTGACATCGGCCCACGATGTCTCCGACGGCGGTCTGGCGGTAGCGCTCGCCGAAATGGCGATGGCCTCCGGCATCGGCGCCACCATCCCCGGCCTCACCGGCACCGACCCGATTCCGGTCTGGTTCGGCGAAGACCAAGGCCGTTATCTGCTGACGCTTTCGATCGACCCGCAAAGCGATGAATGGGACAAGATCCGCGAGGAGCAGGGCAAGCTCGGCATCTTCGCGCCCTGGATCGGCACCACCGGCGGACGTGAATTGAAGCTGGGTGACGCGCGGCCGATCCCGGTCGGCGAATTGACCGCCGCCCATGAGGGCTGGTTCCCCCGCTTCATGGACCAGGCCAGTTGACCAGAAGCATGTCTCCCGAAAGTGTGCAGCGGTTTCGGGAAAAAGACATGCTTACAACAAGCGACTTAAATCATGTCGCATAAATCCTTTTTTATGCGACATGATTTAACCGCCAGGGCGCTGGTCGCAGTCGTCTTCTGGCCGTCCCTGTTCTTCTTCTGGTTTCTCGGACCGTTCGTCCTGTTCCTGCTGTCGACGACCTCGAGCGAGGTCTGCCAGCGGCTGGAAACCCGCGCCGAGTTCCTGGCGGCCGCAAACGGCACGCTGCCGATGCTCATCGTGCAGACCCTGATCTACGCGGTTCCAATCGCCTGCCTCGTGCTGTGGAACAGGCTTTCTCCGGAGCCGGCGCGGGCAAGGCACATCGCAACCTGCATCAAGCTCTTTGCCGTCGCCGCGGTGGTCGGGGCGGTTTGGGACTATGGCTCGTCCTTGATCTGCGACGGCTACGGTCAGGCTTTCTTCTCAGCAGCATGGCGGATGACGAGCTATCTTCCGATCGTCAGCCTCTTGATCAACATCCCGCTCTACGTGCTGGTCTTCAGCCTCGGTCGCGCCTATTCGACGCGCGATGACATCACCGAAGACGGCGTGGTTCATCCGAGCCAGGATAATTCCTAGGTTTCCTCCTGCGACGGAACGGCTTCAATCCGGGCTGGAAAGGTTCTAGGCTCACTCCGAGTCACATACAGCCTGCCCGCTTGAAACAGGATTTTGCCATGGCAATGGATGCCCACGACATCGAAAAGCTGATCAAGGAAGGCATTCCGGACGCCAGGGTGACGATCCGCGATCTGGCCGGCGACGGCGACCACTACGCGGCCGAAGTGGTGGCCGAGAGTTTTCGCGGCAAGAGCCGCGTCCAGCAGCACCAGATGGTCTATGACGCGCTGACGGGCAAGATGGGCGGCGTGCTGCATGCTCTGGCGCTGCAGACCAGCGTTCCGGACTGAAGGTTGCTTCGCTTCCGCTACAGGCGTGCCCGCAAGTGGCGGCTTGGCCCAAAATCGCGTTATCCCTTGCGCCATCGGGCCAGCGTCACGGCTAACGTCTTGTTTCAGCCAACCTATGGGTTTATTTGAAGGACATGTTTCGAGCCTGACTCCCACAGGCGTGAAAGGATTGTTCATGACTGGCATCAACGACTACATCGATAATGAAGTGAAGAGCAACGACGTCGTGCTCTTCATGAAGGGCACGCCCGGTTTCCCGCAATGCGGCTTCTCCGGCCAGGTGGTGCAGATCCTCGATTATATCGGGGCCGACTACAAAGGCGTCAACGTGCTCGACTCGGCCGAATTGCGCCAGGGCATCAAGGATTATTCCAACTGGCCGACCATCCCGCAGCTCTATGTGAAGGGCGAATTCGTCGGCGGTTGCGACATCGTGCGCGAGATGTTCCAGGCCGGCGAGTTGCAGGACTTCCTCGTCGAAAAGGGCGTCAGCGTCAAAGGCGCCGCCTGATCGGATTGTGTCGGCGACCGGCCGGCGGACAGTAACTTCCGGGGCCGCCCCCACCTCGGCATTGTAGTTCTCGGATTTGAGAACGAAACGAATGGATGCGCCGGTAATCCGGCGCATGTTCGTTTGAAGAATCGGATTTCGCGGTGGACAAGCAGGCAGCAGCGCAGCAATCGGCAACAAGCTTGCCCATTCCGCGCTGGGAATTCATCGCGCTCTGCGCGGCACTCATGGCGCTCAACTCCCTGGCCATCGACATCATGCTGCCGGCGCTTCAGCAGATCGGCGCCTCGCTCGGCGTGGAGAGCGAGAACCACCGCCAATATGTCATCACCGCCTATATGCTCGGCTTTGGCGGCGGACAGCTTTTCTTCGGACCCATTTCGGATCGCTTCGGGCGCCGTGCGCCGTTGGTCATCGGCCTGGTCGTCTATGTTGCCGCCGCGGCCGCCGCCGCCGTCGCGCCGAGTTTCGCCCTGTTGCTGACCTGCCGCCTGATACAAGGCTTCGGCGCGGCGGCGACCCGCGTCATCGCCGTCTCGATCGTGCGCGACACGTTCGAAGGCCGTCGCATGGCAGAGGTGATGTCGCTGATCTTCATGGTGTTCATGGCAATTCCGGTGATCGCGCCCGGCATCGGCCAGTTCGTCATGCTGTTTGCCAGTTGGCACTGGATTTTCGTGACCATGGCCGTCGGCGCGCTGGTCGTGTCGGCGTGGGCTCTGTTGCGCCTGCCCGAGACGCTGCATCCGGAATATCGCCGGCCGCTGACGGTGAGCTCCGTCGCCGGCGGCTTCCGCATCGTGCTCACCAACCGCCTCACGCTTTGCTACGCCTTTGCCAGCACCTTCATCTTCGCGGCCATGTTCGGCTTCATCAGCTCGGCACAGCAGATTTATATCGACGTTTTCCATGTCGGCGAATTGTTCCCGCTGATCTTTGCCGGCGTCGCCGGCGTGCTTGCTTTCTCGAACTATCTGAATTCGCGGCTGGTCGGACAGATCGGCATGCGCCGCCTGTCGCAAGGCGCGCTGCTTGTCTTCCTGTGCATCAGCCTTGCCTGGCTCGTCGTCTCGCTCGAAATGAAAATGCCGCTCTGGCTGTTCATCACTTTTTTTGCCGGCGCGATGCTGCCGTTCGGCGGACTTGGCGCGAATTTCAACGCCTTGGCCATGGAGCCGCTCGGCGAACTCGCCGGCACCGCCGCGTCCATCCTGGGCTTCATGCAGACCTTCCTCGGAGCCATCATCGGCGCGCTGATCGGCCAGGCCTATAACGGCACGGTGACGCCTCTGGCCGCCGGCTTCTGCAGTGTCTCGGTCGCGGCTCTGCTGATGATCCTGATTGCCGAGCGGGGCAGGATGTTCCAGCCTCAAAATCCCCCCGTTTCAGGGCACGTCACCGATCTGCATTAAATGCCGTGTGGCCGGCAGCTTTGCCGGCCAGAGCCGGCACAGGCCCCTATTCCGCCCAGAGCTCGCGTCGCAACTCGTCCCAGCTTTGCTTGTCCGGCGCCACCAGAAGGCCGCCGTCGACATGCGACGGCAGGTAGGCGCTGCCGTCGACGCGCGCGACATGGCCGCCGGCTTCCTGGTGGATCAGCGCGCCCGCCAGATGATCCCAGGGCATCAGCTTGTTGTAGAGCACGAAATGGGCATGGCCGCTGGCCAGAAGCCGGTATTCATGCGCCGCGCAGCGATAGGCGAATTGCGACAGCGTCTTGGTCTGGTTGCGGGCAAGCCGCGAGCGTTCAGGCTCTTGGAGAAACTGCCAGGAAACGGAACCGGTCATCTGCGACATGGGCACCGGCGCCGCGACGCGAACCTTCTCCAGCGCGCCATGCGCATGGCGGATATGGCTGCCGGCGCCTTTGGCGCCGATCAGCCAGTCCTTGCCCACCGGATCATGGATGATGCCGGCGACGGTCTCGCCATTGACGACGACGCCGGCCATGACACCGAACAGCGGCACGCCGGAAGCGAAATTGAAAGTGCCGTCGACCGGATCGATGACGAAGGCGAGCGCGGCATCGCCAAGCCCCGACAGCAGCGCCGGGTTGTCGGAGCAGGCTTCCTCGCCGACCACCATGGCGTCGGGAAAGCGCTCGCGCAGCCTCGCGGTGATCAGTCTTTCGGCGTTGACGTCCGCCTCGGTAACGAGGTCGGCGGCGGATGTCTTCTGGCGCACGTCGCCCTCGCCCAGCCGCCGGAAGCGCGGCATGATTTCGGCGTTTGCGGCGTCGGCGAGAAGCTCGGCCAACCAGTCGATCGCGTTATCGTCAAATCGCATCGGAAATGTCTTGTCCTGGGTTTGCGTCGAGGCCCGCGAAGTCGAACAGCTTCCTGTCCAGGAGATGCGAGGGCCTTACATTGGCCATGGCGCGGATCATCGTGTCCTTGCGGCCCGGCATGCGCTTCTCGATGTCGTCGAGCATCGCCTTCATGGCGTTGCGCTGCAGCCCTTCCTGGCTACCGCACAGGTCGCACGGGATGATCGGGAATTTCATCGCGTAGGCGAATCTTTCGAGATCGGCCTCAGCGCTATAGGCGAGCGGCCGCAGCACCATGACGTCGCCCTCGTCATTGAAAAGCTTGGGCGGCATGGCGGCGAGACGCCCGCCATGGAACAGGTTCATGAAGAAGGTCTCGAGAATGTCCTCGCGGTGATGGCCAAGCACCAGCGCCGAACACCCTTCCTCGCGCGCGATGCGATAGAGATGGCCGCGCCGCAGCCGGGAGCAAAGCGAGCAATAGGTGCTGCCCTGCGGCAGCTTGTCCGTCACCACCGAATAGGTGTCCTGGTATTCGATGCGGTGGGCGATGCCGTTGGCGTTGAGATAGTCGGGCAGGATGTGCTTCGGGAAATTTGGCTGGCCCTGGTCGAGATTGCAGGCAAGCAGTTCGACCGGCAGCAGGCCGCGCCATTTGAGGTCGAGCAAAAGCGCCAGCAGGCCGTAGGAATCCTTGCCGCCCGACAGCGCCACCAGCCAGCGTTCGCCCGGCTTCACCATGGCGAAATCTTCAATCGCCTGGCGGGTGAGCCTCAACAGCCGCTTGCGCAGCTTGTTGAACTCGACCGAGGACGGCACGTCGCGAAACAGCGGGTGGAAACCGCCCTCTGTCTCGTTGTCGATCGAATCGATGGATTTGAGGTCTGGCAGCATGTTCATGGCGCCGGCTCCGCGTTGTCAGCGCTCGGCTTTAGAGCATTTTGCAGCCGAGTGAAATCACATGGCGTCGCATGAATGCGGCCAAAGTGAATGGCTCTGACCGCCAAAGAAAAGGCCGCCTCAAGAGGCGGCCTTGGATGCTGCGGCTGATTGATACCGATCAGCGCGAGTAGAATTCGACGACCAGGTTCGGTTCCATCTGCACGGCGAACGGAACGTCCGAAAGGCCGGGAACGCGAGCGAAGGTCGCGGTCATCTTGTTGTGGTCGGCTTCGATGTAGTCCGGCACGTCGCGCTCGGCGAGACCGACCGATTCCAGCACGATGACGAGCTGCTTCGACTTCTCGCGCACCTCGATGACGTCGCCCGGCTTGCAGCGATACGAGCCGATGTTGGTGCGCTTGCCGTTGACGTTGACATGGCCGTGGTTGACGAACTGACGGGCGGCGAAGATGGTCGGCACGAACTTGGCGCGGTAGACCACCGCGTCGAGACGCGACTCGAGCAGGCCGATCAGGTTCTCGGAGGTGTCGCCCTTGCGGCGGTTGGCCTCTTCATAGACCTTGCGGAACTGCTTTTCCGAAACGTCGCCATAGTGACCCTTCAGCTTCTGCTTGGCGCGCAGCTGCAGGCCGAAGTCGGAAAGCTTGCCCTTGCGGCGCTGGCCGTGCTGGCCGGGGCCGTATTCACGCTTGTTGACCGGGGACTTCGGACGGCCCCATATATTTTCGCCGAGACGGCGGTCGATCTTGTATTTCGCGGATTCGCGCTTGCTCATCGCATTCCCTTTCAAAACAATATACCCGGAACCCCATGGCTCCGGGCGAAGGAAACGCGCCCTCCTCTGGCCTCCGTTTTCGAGACCTGACAGGGTTTTCCACGCAAAGCGACGGAAAACCCACGGGACACGTCAAAAGAAACCACCGGGCGTCGCCACCCGGTGTTGGTGGCCTGTTAAACAGAGATTTAACCGGTGTCAAGCTTACGGCTGGCAGCGCGGGTCGCAACCCGATACATTTCCCGCGTGGCGTGCGGTGCCGGTTGTGGCGAAGGCCGTCGGCAGCAGAGCGGCTTGTGCTTTCAAGGAGCCGCGCTGCTCTGCCAATTAATGAAGGGACTGGAGCAGAGGAGTCCGAATTCCCATGAAGAAGTTCTTCCTTACCCTGACCGGGGCCGCTGTATTGGCGGGATCTATGGCGGTCATGACGCCGGAACCTGCCATGGCCAGGCATTGGAGCGGCCACAGGCAAATATGCCGCGTCGTGGTGACGAAAAGAGTGGTCTGGCGCCACGGCCATCGCCACGTCATCCGCTACAAGACCAAACGCTGCTGGTGGCGCCGCTAGCTCATCTTGCGCCAAAAGGGGTTGACGGAGGCCCGCGGCCGACGCCGCGGCCCTTTCATTCGACCTACGACTTCTTGCTGGGCAGACTTTTGCGCTTGGTCTCGGCGAACTCTTCGAGTTGCTTTTCGCTCATCGATTCATACATTTCGCGCGAAGCGCCCTTGAGCTCGCTCTTCTTCGTCTCGCCGCGCTTGGCGGACAGCGCTGCGCCGGCAGCCTTTTGCTGGGCTTGCGATTTGGCGGGCATGGCGATTTCTCCTTTGCTGTGAGAAGAAACGCCGGGCTGAACCGGCAGTTCCAGCGGCAGCGGCTCGGCCCGCCGGTCCGCTTGAGCCGCTCGTCAGACAGCCGGCCTTGGCTGTATCGCCGGCAAGCCTTCCCGCGCCCGGAATGCCAGTGTAGGACGGTTGCATGAAATCGCTAAACGATCCCTCACAGGCGCTCTCCACCGGCCTTGCGAAAATCCGCGCAGAATTCCATGTGCCGGATGGATTTCCGACTGCGGTAGTGGCCGCGGCGGAGGCGGCGGCAAAGCGTGTGCCCGGGCAGCATGCCGACCGGACGGCAATACCCTTCGTCACACTCGATCCGGCGAGTTCCACCGATCTCGACCAGGCCTTCTCGATCGAGGTCAGCGGCGGCGGTCTTCTCCTGCACTATGCCATTGCCGACGTGGCCTGGTTCGTCGAGGACGGCGATACGATTGATATCGAAGCCTGGAACCGAGGCGAGACGCTTTATCTGCCGGACGGCAAGGCCGGGCTCTACCCGCCGCTGCTTGCCGAGGCTGCGGCGAGCCTGTTGCCCGATGGACCGCGTCCGACGGTCGTCTTCACGGTTCGGATCGCCGAGGACGGCGGGGTGAAGCTGGACAGCGCGGAGCGGGCAATCATTCAAAGCCGCGCCAAGCTCGCCTATGACAGCGTCAAGGCCGCCGACGTTCCGGCCGGCTTCGCGGAACTGGCGCGGCGCATGGCGACGAACGAAGAGCGCCGCGGCGCTTCGCGCGTCGATCCGCCCGAGCAGGAGGTGGAGAGGCTCGTCGACGGCACGTTCCGGCTTTCGTTCAGGCCGCTGCTGCAATCCGAGCAGGACAATGCAGCGCTTTCGCTGGCCGCCAATATGGCGATTGCCGACGCCATGCTGGCGCACAAGACCGGGTTGTTCCGGGTGATGTCGGGGCCGGACGCCTCCAAGGTGCAAAGGCTGCGCAACGCGGCACAGGCGCTCGGCCTGTCCTGGCCAGCCTCCACCAGCTTGCGCGACTATCAACGCACACTCGATCCGGCCGACCCGAAACAGGCGGCGCTAATGCTGGAAATCCGCCGCGCGGGCAATGGCGCGTCCTACCAACCCTATCAGGAGGGCATCGTCCCCTGGCATGAGGCGATGGCCGCGACCTACGCGCATGCCACTGCGCCGCTCAGGCGGCTGGCCGACCGCTACGTCGTGCGCTGCGCGCTGGCGATCGCCAACGGCCAGCCCGTGCCGCAGGCCGTCACCGACGCCTTCGCCAGATTGCCGAAGGTGATGGGGCGTGCGGATGCCCGCGCCTCACAGATCAATCATTCTGCCATCGACCTTGCCGAGGCCGTAATGCTCAAGGGACATGAGGGCGAGACGTTCAAGGCCGTCGTCACCGACTTCGTCGATCATGGCGTGCGCGTGCAGCTTGCCGATATGCCTGTCGTTGCCAGCGTAAGGGCCTCAGGGCTCCGGCAGGGAGACAGCCTAACGCTAAAGCTGGTCTCGGCCGATCCGGATCAACGCAGCATCGTCTTCGAGACCGGTCAGCCGCTTTGAGCACTAAGGTGCGGTCAGTCCAAAGCCCTGGATCAGCCGTCTGGTGGCGAAATCCACCTTGCCCGAGGTGAAAACGGCAAGATCGGGTTCGCTCTCGCCGGATGTCTCCCCAACGGGTTCAAGCAGCGACATGGCGCGCCGCGCAATCGCCTCGGCGGGATCTATCCAGTCGACCGGCCAGGGCGCGGTCTTGCGCATGCGGTTGGCGAGAAACGGATAATGCGTGCAGGCAAGCACGACGATGTCGGTGCGGTTGCCGTCGCGCTCGATGAAGCAGGGCGCAATTTCGGCGCGCACGGTTTCTTCGTCGACGAAACCCTGGCGCATATAGATCTCGGCGAGCCCCGCCAGGCGGTCGCTGCCGACCAGGCGCACATGGCATTTCTGCGCCCACTTGCTGATCAGGTCGCGCGTGTATTGGCGCTTGACCGTGCCGGGCGTCGCCAGCACCGACACCAGGCCGGAGCGGGTGCGTTCGGCGGCCGGCTTGATCGCCGGAACGGTGCCGACAAAGGGATGACCGGGGAATTTGTCGCGCAGCGCGTCAATCACCAGCGTCGAGGCTGTATTGCAGGCAATGACCGAAATCGCCGGCTGGAGCCGGTCGAGCAATTTGCCGAACAGTGCAAGGATGTGTTCCTTGAGCGCCGGCTCTTCCCAGGCGCCATAGGGAAAAGCCGCGTCGTCGGCGACATAGACGAAGCGGCGGTCGGGCATCAGCACGCGCGCCTCGCGCAGCACCGTCAGCCCGCCGACGCCGGAATCGAACATCAGGATCGGGCGCTGGCTTGATCGATCGCTCATTGTCATCCGGTTACCAGAGCAATTCCAGGAAAAGTGTGAAACGGTTTTCCGTCCGGAATTGCGTCAAAACAAAGAGAAACGGCAGGCCCGGAATTGGACCGACGCGCTTCTATCGCGAATGATCGTGGTCTTGAAGAGGCGAATGCGAGCAGCTTTCGCGCAGTCGCTAGAGCAGGATGCCGAAACGTGTGAAGCGGTTTTCGGACGACATCATGCTCTGTCTCACTCATATCCCGCGCTTGCCAAAGCCGGCGGGGCGCGGCCTGCCGAAGGGCTGCGGCGCGGGCGGAATGCGAGCGGCTGAAGCGGCAACCGCGGCGCGTGGAGCGGCCGGCACAGAGGTGCGTGCAGCGCGCGTCGATGCCGGCAGCGGGCCATCGAAGTCGAAGACATCGGTCAATTCATCGATGTTGCTGCCCGCGACGGGCTTCGCCCACCAGATCGTGCACCAGAGGCCGAATACCGAAAGCCCAAGCAGGTTCAGCCCGCCGGGAATGCTCTCGGGATCGTCGAATTTGACGACCAGCAGCACGCCTGCTTGCAGAAGGGCGTAGACGGCGGAAAGGGCAATGTAGGCCCACAGGATCCAGCGGCGTCCGTTGGCGTCGCGGGAGCGGCACGAGGCGATGTTGCCGCGAAGCGCGACAAAGATGAGGGAGGCGACGAGGACCGCGCCTGCCATGCCCTGGCGCGCCGGGCCGGGTCCTGAATTGATCAGCCCTTCGAAGCCGATCGTGCTGACAATGCAGATGACGATCACCACGGTTTCGGCTACGGCGAGACCGAGAGAGTAAAGGAAAAAGCGCAGTCGACCAATATTGGACGTAAACATGTGCCACCCCCACTATTGCAGCAAGGATGAGGCGCAACCGAATAAAATTCGGTTACTTCAAATGCTCGCAGCTTACCGATCTTAACTTTCTTCGTCTTTGGCGCGACTGTGCGCGCCGGCCGGCAACCGTCTCGGATCGTCCCCGGGCGAGCCATCGCCCCGCGGCATGGCCGGCGAAAACCTGTCGAGCGACGAGATGATGCCGCGCAGCACCTTGAGTTCGGGCTCGGCGAAGCCCGCGCGCGTCAGCACCGCGCGCAGATTGTCGACCATCTTCGGCTTCTTTTCTTCGGGGCGAAAATAGCCGCGCGCTTCCAGCGCGTTTTCCAGATAGGCGAACAGGCTGTGCAGCTGCTCCTTGGGCGCCGGCTCCAGCTCCGGCCCGGAGAAGTTGGTCTGGGTCTCGTCGGCGAGGCCGGACTTCATCCATTCATAGGACATAAGCAGCACCGCCTGGGCGATGTTGAGTGAGGAAAAGCTGGGATCGACCGGAAAGGTGACGATCTCGTCGGCGAGCCCGACCTCGTCATTGTAAAGGCCGAAGCGCTCGCGGCCGAACAGGATGCCGGTGCGCTGGCCCGCCTCGACACGTGCCCTGAGCGCCCTGCCCGCTTCCACCGGACCGCGCACCGGCTTGAAGCCGTCGCGCTCGCGCGCTGTCGTGGCGAAGACGAAGTTCAGGTCGGCGACCGCCGAGGGCAGATCGTCGAAGACCCTGGTAGCGTCGATGACGTGGTCGGCGCGGCTGGCGGCCGCGCGCGCCTTCTCGCTCGGCCAGCCGTCGCGCGGGTTGACCAGCCTGAGCTCGGACAAGCCGAAATTCGCCATGGCCCGCGCGACCATGCCGATATTCTCGCCGAGCTGCGGCTCGACCAGGATGATCGCCGGTCCGGCGGAAGCGGTCTTGGTCGTGTCTTCGATGGCTGGCATGGGTTATGGGTAACCGGGGTTTGCGGCGTTTCGGCGTCCCCTGCCACATCCGGACCGGAAAATGAAGCATTCACAACAGCGGCACCCGTCTGCCCCGGCGCGGATCGCGGTTTGCGCGCTGAAAAAGCCTTTGATATACGCTCCGCATCCCCGGCCGAAGCCATGCGGGCAAGGCCGTTCAGATCCCCAGCAACGAGGCATTCTTTCCATGGCGAAGATCAAGGTGGCGAACCCGGTCGTCGAACTCGACGGCGACGAGATGACCCGCATCATCTGGCAGTTCATCAAGGACAAGCTGATCCACCCCTATCTCGACCTGAAGCTGGAATATTACGACCTCGGCATCGAGCACCGCGACGCAACCAACGATCAGGTGACGATCGATTCTGCCAATGCCATCAAGAAATGGGGCGCCGGCGTGAAATGCGCGACGATCACCCCCGACGAGGCGCGCGTCGAGGAATTCAAGCTGAAGAAGATGTGGAAGTCGCCCAACGGCACCATCCGCAACATCCTCGGCGGCACCATCTTCCGCGAGCCGATCATCATGAAGAACGTGCCGCGCCTGGTGCCGGGCTGGACCAAGCCGATCGTCGTGGGACGTCATGCCTTCGGCGACCAGTACCGCGCCACCGACTTCCGCTTCCCCGGCAAAGGCAAGCTGACGATCAAGTTCGTCGGCGAAGACGGCCAGGTGATCGAGCACGACGTCTATGACGCGCCGGGCGCCGGCGTGGCCATGGCCATGTACAATCTCGACGAGTCGATCCGCGAGTTTGCCCGCGCCTCGCTGAACTACGGCCTGTTGCGCAACTTCCCGGTCTATCTGTCGACCAAGAACACCATCCTCAAGGCCTATGACGGCCGCTTCAAGGACATCTTCCAGGAAGTCTACGAGAAGGAGTTCGAGGCCGAGTTCAAGGCAAGGAAACTCTGGTACGAGCACCGCCTGATCGACGACATGGTCGCTTCCAGCCTGAAATGGTCGGGCGGTTATGTCTGGGCCTGCAAGAACTATGACGGCGACGTGCAGTCCGACACCGTGGCGCAAGGCTTCGGTTCGCTCGGCCTGATGACCTCGGTGCTGATGACGCCGGACGGCAAGACGGTGGAGGCGGAAGCCGCACACGGCACCGTGACGCGCCACTACCGCCAGCATCAGAAGGGCGAGGAAACCTCGACCAATTCGATCGCCTCGATCTTCGCCTGGACGCGCGGCCTCGCCCACCGCGCCAAGCTCGACGACAATGCCGAGCTCAAGCGCTTCGCCGAGACGCTGGAAAAGGTCTGCATCCAGACCGTCGAGAGCGGTTTCATGACCAAGGACCTGTCGCTGCTGATCGGTCCCGACCAGCCCTGGCTCTCGACCACCGGCTTCCTCGACAAGATCGACGAGAATTTGCAGAAGGCCATGGGGTAAACCCACATTCGGCATACCGAAGGCTCCGGAAGGAGCCTTCTTTTTTGGTACTCCGACGAGCGGAGGGGAGAGCTGATCGATGGCCAAGCCAACTCTCTACGGCGCGGACTACAGCGTTTATGTGCGCATCGCGCGGATGGCGCTAGGGGAGAAAGGCGTCGACTACGAGCTGGTGCCGCTCGACATCTTCGCTGCCGCGGGCATTCCGGCCTGGTATCTGGAGCATCATCCGTTCGGCCGCATACCGGCCTTCGAGCACGACGGTTTTCGTCTGTTCGAGACCGGTGCGATCACGCGCTATGTCGACGAAGCCTTCGACGGCCCGGCCTTGCAGCCGGCCGACGCGCGCGGCCGCGCCAGGACGGTCCAGATCAGCGGCATGCTCGACGCCTATGGTTATCGCGCCATGGTCTGGGACGTGGCGGTCGAGCGGCTGGAGAAGGTGCCGCCTGATGAGGCGCTGATTGCCGCCGGCCTTGGTCAGGCTGAGAACGTGCTCAAGGTTCTGACCTCGCTGAAGGCTAAGGGCCCGTGGCTGCTCGGGGAGCAACTGACACTGGCCGACCTGCACGCGGCGCCGATCATCGCCTATTTCCTCAAGGTCGAGGAAGGGCGCGATCTGCTGGCGCGCTTTGCGGATATCCGGGATTGGTACGCGCGAATAGCTGGACGGCCGAGCTTTGCGCGGACTGAAAAGGCTGGCTGATAAGAATCAGGACGGTCGAGGGACAGCGCCAAGCGTGCGGTAAATTCAAACCCGCTCGCTTAAGCTGCCTCCAGCGCCGCTCTCACCGCCGCGATCGCGTCATTGGCCTTCGACGCGTCGGGGCCGCCGGCCTGCGCCATGTCGGGCCGGCCGCCGCCGCCCTGGCCGCCAAGCGCGGCGGACGCGACGCGGACGAGATCGACGGCGCTGAAGCGGCCGGTCAGATCGTCGGTGACGCCGACGACTACGCTTGCCTTGTTGTCCTCGCCGGCGCCGACAAAGACGACCACGCCGGAGCCGAGCGTCTTCTTGCCGGCATCCGCCAGCGGCTTCAGGTCCTTCGGCGCGACACCGCTGACCGCCTTGCCGAGGAAGCCGACGCCTGCGACGGTCTCGTTGGCGGGCGGAGCATCGGATACGGCCGGGCCGGCGCCAAGCGCCAGTTTCTTGCGCGCTTCCGTAAGCTCCTTTTCGAGCTTCTTGCGTTCCTCAAGCAATGTTTCGACGCGAGCCGGCACATCGGCCGGCGCGATTTTCAGGGTCGCAGCCGCGGCCTTCAGCCGCCTGTCCTGTTCGTCCAGATGCTTGCGCGCCGCCTCGCCGGTCAGCGCCTCGATGCGGCGCACGCCGGCCGCCACCGCGCTGTCCGACAGGATGCGCACCAGGCCGATATCGCCGGTCGATTTCACATGCGTGCCGCCGCAAAGCTCGACGGAATAAGGACGATTGGCCTTGGCGCCATGCAGGCCGGTGCCCATCGACACGACACGCACCTCGTCGCCGTATTTCTCGCCGAACAGCGCCATGGCGCCCTCGGCGATCGCGTCGTCGACCGACATCAGCCGCGTTGTCACCGGGCTGTTCTGCACGACGATCTCGTTGGCCATGCGCTCGACCTCTTCGAGTTCCTCGGCCGAGATCGGCTTGTTGTGCGAGATGTCGAAGCGCAGCCTTTCGGGCGCAACCAGCGAGCCCTTCTGCGCGACATGGGTGCCCAGCACCTCGCGCAGCGCCTCGTGGACGAGATGCGTCGCGGAGTGATTGGCGCGCAGCCTCGAGCGGCGGGCATGATCGACCTTCAGCTCGACGGCATCACCCGTCTTGACCGTGCCTTTGGCCAC
The DNA here is from genome assembly GCF_006440615.1 of Mesorhizobium sp. B2-6-2. Classification (NCBI taxonomy): domain Bacteria; kingdom Pseudomonadati; phylum Pseudomonadota; class Alphaproteobacteria; order Hyphomicrobiales; family Phyllobacteriaceae; genus Mesorhizobium; species Mesorhizobium sp. B2-6-2. The sequence continues at coordinate 105,968 of NZ_VFUG01000007.1, forward strand.
CTTGCCAAGATGCACGAACAAGCCATCGGCCTTCTTCTGCGTGTCCGATATCTCGATTGAAAAACCCTCGCCGGAAATCACGCCGGTGTCGCCCATCTGGCCGCCGGATTCGCCGTAGAACGGCGTCTGGTTGACGACCACGGCGACCGCATCACCCTGGCTCGCGCTGTCGATGGTCTTGCCGTCCTTGACCAGGGCCTGGACGATGCCTTCCGCAGCTTCAGTCTCATAACCGAGGAATTCGGTCGCGCCGGTCTTTTCGCGCACGGAGAACCACACCGTCTCGGTCGCGGCCTCGCCCGAGCCAGCCCAATGCGCGCGCGCCTCGGCCTTTTGCCGCTCCATCGCGTCGGTGAAGCCGGCGATATCGACCGAGATGCTGCGCTGGCGCAGCGCATCCTGCGTCAGATCGAGCGGGAAGCCATAGGTGTCGTAGAGCTTGAAGGCCGTCTCGCCGTCCAGCATGTCGCCGGCTTTGAGCGTCTCGGTCGCGTCCGAAAGCAGGCCGAGGCCGCGCACCAGTGTCTTGCGGAAGCGTGTTTCCTCAAGCTTCAGCGTTTCGGTGATCAGCGCCTCGCCGCGCACGAGCTCGGGATAGGCCTGGCCCATCTCGCGCACCAGCGACGGCACCAGCTGCCACATCAGCGGCTCCTTGGCGCCCAGCAGCTGCGCGTGGCGCATGGCACGGCGCATGATGCGGCGCAGCACATAGCCGCGCCCCTCATTCGACGGCAGCACGCCGTCGGCCACCAGGAACGAGGTTGAGCGCAGATGATCCGCGATGACGCGGTACGACCCGACGTTCTCCTGGCTTGGCCCCTGGCCGAGCGCGGAGGACGCGGCGTCGATCAGATGCTTGAACAGGTCGGTCTCGAAGACGCTTTCGACTCCCTGCAGGATAGAGGCCATGCGCTCCAGGCCCATGCCGGTGTCGATCGAGGGACGCGGCAGGTCGACGCGCTCATCCTTGGTCACCTGCTCGTATTGCATGAACACCAGGTTCCAGAATTCCAGGAACCGGTCGCCATCCTCTTCCGGGCTGCCGGGCGGTCCGCCCCAGATATGCTCGCCGCGATCGATGAAGATTTCCGAGCACGGGCCGCAGGGGCCGGTGTCGCCCATCGCCCAGAAATTGTCCGAGGTAGGAATCCGGATGATGCGATCGTCCGAGAAGCCGGCGATCTTCTTCCAGTAAGCCGCCGCCTCGTCGTCGGTGTGGTAGACGGTGACGAGCAGCTTGTCCTTCTTGAGGCCGAAACCCTTGGTGATCAGGTTCCACGCAAGCTCGATCGCGCGCTCCTTGAAATAGTCGCCGAACGAGAAATTGCCGAGCATCTCGAAGAAAGTGAGATGGCGCGCGGTGTAGCCGACATTGTCGAGGTCGTTGTGCTTGCCGCCGGCGCGCACGCTCTTTTGCGCGGTAGAGGCCCGCGTATAGGGACGCTTCTCCAGGCCCGTGAAGACGTTCTTGAACTGCACCATGCCGGCGTTGGTGAACATCAGCGTCGGATCGTTGCGCGGCACCAGCGGGCTGGAGGCGACGATCTCGTGGCCCTCCTTGCGGAAGTAGTCGAGGAATGTCGACCGGATGTCGTTCACGCCACTCATTGCATACTGCCTTTTTCGCAAGAACCGCCGGCCCGGCCGGCGGCAAATGGGCTTTGGTGTTTCAGAAGATAGATTGGCCTTTTAGCGATAGCTCTTGTGCCTGTCCAGAAACACGCAAAACAGGCGTGTCGGTCAAAACTGCGCAAGCGGTTTTGGGAAAACGACATGCATAAACAAAGATCAAGGCGCACCGCGTGAGTTCATTGCAGCGCGACGCGCTTTGGGCCAATTGGCCGACGAGCGGCGGTTCAGCGCTGCCCGCGAAACGCAAAACCGCCGGCACGAAGGCCGGCGGTTCGGGTTACGCAATACAAGAACTCGATTACATAAGCATAAGACGATAAACCAGGATTGTGGCCGAACTCCGGCTAAGCCAACCAACTATCCTCGGCCGCCCTCGGGTCGCGCAGAGCGCAAAATCCCAGGCGTAAACGCACTTTACAGGGCGCCGGCTTCGTCCTCGAAACCGTCGTCGCCGCCTTCCGAGCCGCCATTCTCGAGGAATTTCTCGGCGATCAGCCCGGCATTCTGGCGCAATGCAAGCTCGACCTCACGCGCCGTGTCGGGATTGTCGCGCAGGAACAGCTTTGCGTTCTCGCGACCCTGGCCGAGGCGCTGGGAATTGTAGGAGAACCAGGCGCCCGACTTCTCGATGACGCCGGCCTTGACGCCGAGATCGATCAGCTCGCCGGTCTTCGACACGCCCTCGCCATACATGATGTCGAACTCGACCACCTTGAAGGGCGGGGCCAGCTTGTTCTTCACCACCTTGACGCGGGTCTGGTTGCCGACGACCTCGTCGCGGTCCTTGACCGAGCCGATGCGGCGGATGTCGAGGCGCACCGAGGCGTAGAATTTCAGCGCGTTGCCGCCGGTGGTCGTCTCGGGCGAGCCGAACATGACGCCGATCTTCATGCGGATCTGGTTGATGAAGATGACCATGGTGTTGGAACGCGAGATCGAGGCGGTCAGCTTGCGCAGCGCCTGGCTCATCAGGCGAGCCTGAAGACCGGGCAGCGAATCGCCCATCTCGCCTTCGATTTCAGCGCGCGGCGTCAGTGCCGCCACCGAGTCGACAACCAGCACGTCGATGGCGCCCGAACGCACCAGCGTGTCGCAGATCTCCAGCGCCTGCTCGCCGGTGTCGGGCTGCGAGATCAAAAGGTTCTCGAGGTCGACGCCAAGCTTGCGGGCATAGACCGGATCGAGCGCGTGCTCGGCATCGACGAAGGCGCAGATGCCGCCCTTCTTCTGGGCTTCCGCCACCGTGTGCAGCGCCAGCGTCGTCTTGCCCGAGCTTTCCGGCCCGTAAATCTCGATGATGCGGCCGCGCGGCAGGCCGCCGACGCCGAGCGCGATATCGAGGCCGAGCGAGCCGGTCGGCACGGTTTCGATCTCGACCACCTGCTCGTTGGCGCCGAGCCGCATGATCGAGCCCTTGCCGAACGCGCGCTCGATTTGCGACAGCGCCGCGTCCAGAGCCTTTGATTTGTCCACTGCCTTGTCCTCTACAAGCCGCAAAGAATTCTGAGCCATGATACATCACCCCTTGGTCGTCAATGAAGGCCGGACAATCCGTGATCCCTGCTTGTTTTGTACCTTTTTTGTTCTCATTTGGCAAGGGGCAACAAATATCTGAAAAATAATCAATATCTGGATTTGTTCTATTTTTGTCTCACCAGGGCTGGTACGGGGTGCAACCACCGGTCCAGAAGAGATTTCGATATCCGGCCGTCCGAATCGCGACCCCGATTGCAGGGCGACCTGAGGAAACCTAGACCAATTGCAGGAAAAGTGCGTAGCGGTTTTCCGTCCAGGATAAAGACTTAGGGCAGTTCAGCGATTCCGTGAAACGCTCTAGTGTGCGCAGCCGCACGACCAACGAAAGCCACCGACCCGAAATGCCGACATCCCCAACAATCCTGGCGCTTGGCGGCGCCCATATCGACCGGCGCGGCCAGGTCTCGGGCGTCTATGTGCCCGCGGCTTCGAATCCCGGCATCATGCGCGAGGACGTCGGCGGCGTGGTTTTCAACGCGCTGCGCAGCGTGGTGAAGCGCGGCGTGTCGGCCTCGCTGATCTCGGTGCGTGGCGGTGACGCTGCGGCGGACACGGTCGCCTCGGCCATCGACAGCGCGGGGATAAAAGACCTTTCGGTGGTGTTCCTCGACCGCACGACGCCCAGCTATACGGCATTGATCGATGCCGAAGGCGAGTTGATCGTCGGGCTGGCTGACATGGCGCTCTACGACCTTGCCTTCCCCAAGCAAATCAGGCGCGCCAAGGTGCGCGAGGCGATCGCCGCCGCCGACGCCATCCTGTGCGATGCCAACCTGCCGACGGCCGCGCTGGAGCGCCTGCTGGCGCTTGCCGGCGGCCGGCCGGTCTTCGCCATCGCCGTCTCGCCGGCCAAGGTCGTCCGCCTGGCGGCACTGCTCGACGATCTGTCGCTGCTCTTCATGAACCGTCGCGAAGCTGCCGCGCTGATCGGCGCCGAGCCGTCCGGCAAGCCCCTTGTCGACGCGCTCAGGCGCGCAGGCCTGAATGCCGGCGTGGTCACGTCCGGCAGCGCTCCGGTGCTGGGCTTCGACGACACCGGCATCTTCGAGATCGACCCGCCCGCGCCGCGCAAGGTGGCCGACGTGACCGGCGCCGGCGACGCCTTGACCGGCGCAATCGTCGCCGCCTTGCTGCGCGGCCTGCCATTGCGCGCCGCGCTGCGCGAAGGCCTTGCCGCGGCGATGCTCGCCATAGAGAGCCCGCAGGCCGTGCCGTCCTTCACGATCGCCACCTTCACGCAGGCGCTTGCCCTTGTGCCGGAGCCGCGGGAAGTGGCATAGGGCCACCACTGCCGAAGCAATCCCTTCGGATCGGAGACAGCCATGACGCCTGACACCGCCCGCCCCTTTGTCGACATCCATCCGCCCGTGGCGGAGGCGCTCGCCGCCGGCCGGCCCGTGGTGGCGCTGGAAAGCACCATTATCACCCACGGCATGCCCTACCCCGACAATGGCGCCATGGCTGCCAAGGTCGAGCAGATCATCATCGATGGCGGCGCGGTGCCGGCGACGATCGCCGTGGTCGACGGCCGGATCAAGATCGGCCTCTCCGACGGCGAGCGCGAATCGCTTGCCATGACGGGCGATGCCATGAAGCTGTCGCGCGCCGATCTCGGTTTCGCGGTCGCTCAAACGCGCACCGGCGGCACCACGGTTGCGGCGACCATGATCGCCGCGCATATGGCCGGCATAAAAGTGTTCGCCACCGGCGGCATCGGCGGCGTCCACAAGGGCGCTGAGAAAAGCTTCGATGTCTCTGCCGACCTCGACGAGCTGGCGCGCACGCCGGTCATCGTCGTCTCGGCCGGCGCCAAGGCGATCCTAGACATCGAAAAGACGCTGGAAGTGCTGGAAACGCGCGGCGTGCCGGTTATCGGCCATGGCTGCGAGACGATGCCCGCCTTCTGGTCGAGGCAGTCGCCCTTCCGCGCGCCGCTAACCCTTCATGCGCCGGAAGACATCGCGCATTTTTACCGCACGCGTCAGGCGCTGGGCTTGGGCGGCGGCATCCTCGTCGCCAACCCGGTGCCGCAAAATGACGAAATCCCGGCCGCCGAGATGGACGGCTATATCCAGGCCGCGCAAAAAGCGGCCGAGGCGCAAAACGTCACCGGCAAGGCGGTGACGCCGTTCCTTTTGTCGAAGATCCTGGAGCTGACCGGCGGCCGCAGCCTCAAGACCAACATCGCGCTGGTCGAGAACAATGCGCGGCTGGCGGCGGAGATCGCAAAGGCGCTGTAGAACATTCAGGTTGCGGCAGCCCGGCCAACCGCAATGGCCGAGTTCCTTCACACCCCCCTCTGCCCTGCCGGACATCTCCCCTGCAAGGGGGGAGATTGGATGTCGCTCGGCTTTCGCCAATCGCCGACGTTGAAAAACGAGAGCCAGCGGATGAGCTGCTGATCTCCCCCCTTGCGGGGGAGATGGCCGGCAGGCCAGAGGGGGGTGCTGTCCCGCCAGCATTTCTAATTCTCACTTCCCCGCCCTTCGTCCCGCCTCATAGGCGCGCCGCGCCCACACTGCCATCTCGTCCGGATCGTCGAAGGCCTCGTCGGGCACGCTCCAATAGGGCATCGCCACCTCCTTACCGTGGCGCGAGCCGGTATAGGTCCACTGGCGGCAGCCGGCGGCTTCGAAGTCTGGGATGCTCTCCTCGTCCGCCTTGAGCATCAGCTCGCCACGCACGACGACCGCGACGATGACGCCGTCGCAATAGATGCCTTTGCCGCCGAACAGTTTTCGGATGGCGATAGGTCCCAGGCTTTCGAACAGTTCTTCAAGACGCGCATTGTCCATGCCGCGATCATCTCATCCGTCACCGGCCTTGTCATCGCCGCAACCAAAAGCATGCTGACAGGTTGACATCTGGAAACGGAGTTCCCGTCATGCCCGTCCTGCTCAAGGGCTCCTGCCGCTGCGGCGCCGTCCGCTTCGAGGTGGAGAGCCACACGCCCGTGCCGTTCATGCTCTGCTACTGCTCGATCTGCCGCAAGCAGCAAGGCGGCGGCGGGTTCGCCATCAATCTCGGCGCCGACTACGAGACGCTTGATATCAAGGGCAAGCGCAACCTCGGCGTCTATCGCGCCGAAATCGAGGATGACGAGCACCCGCATTGCGAGGTCTCTACCGGCGAGCGCAATTTCTGCCGGAAATGCGGCGCAGCACTCTGGCTCTACGACCCGACCTGGCCGGACCTCGTTCACCCCTTCGCTTCGGCGATCGACACCGACCTGCCGAAACCGCCGGAAAAGGTGCATCTGATGCTGAAATACAAGGCGAACTGGGTCGAGCCGGTCGTCGGCAAGAACGACAAGGTATTCGACGTCTATCCAGAGGAATCGATCGCCGACTGGCACAAGCGAACCGGCATGTGGGTTGATTAGGGCAATTCCCGCAAAGCTGCGCAGCGGTTTTCCGCCCGGAATTGTATCAAGACAAGCATCTGGCGACAGGAGGCAGAAATGAACCTCACGACGCACAAGAAATTCAAAGGCGATCGTTTGATGCCTTGGGGCAAGGGAACGGTCGTCTCGGACGCCAAGGGATATGTTTTTCTGTCCGGCAACACCGCCACGGTCGACGACTACGATCCTTCGAAACACCAGGGCGGCGCTGTCGGCGACGCGGCAACGCAGTGGCGCGAAATCCTGGCCAACGTCAAGTCGGATCTGGAGGAACTCGGCAGCTCGCTCGACTACCTGGTCAAGGTGACGTTCTACGTCAAAGGGCCTTTTCCGTCCGGCGGCGTTCTCAGCTCGCCCAACTTTCGTCTGGACGTGCTGGACGAATTCTTTGCCGAACATTGCCCGAAGCACTGCAGCTATAACAACCCGCCGCCATCGGAGGTGATCGGTGTCGCCGCCCTGGCGCAGCCTGACCTCGTCGTCGAGCTTGTCGTCGTCGCCGCGCTGCCGGACTGAGTGGAAGCACTGGCGGACCTGGTCAGGCCGAGGCGCGTGCCTCGGCAAGCGCCTTGAGGTCGGCCGGCTTCAGCTCGACGGACTCGCCGCAGCCGCAGGCCGAGCTCTGGTTCGGATTCTTGAAGGTGAAGCCGGTGCGCAGCGTCGTCTGCTCGAAATCCATCTCGGTTCCGAACAGGAAAAGTGCCGCCTCCGGCGCGACATAGACATGCGCGCCGTCGCGCTCGATATGGTCGTCCTTGGGGTTCGGCTCGGTCACAAGGTCGACCGTATACTCCATGCCGGCGCAGCCGCCCTTCTTGATGCCGAGCCGGATGCCATGCGCACCTTCCCGCGTGGCGACGATCTCGCGCACCCGGTCGGCGGCCTTGTCGGTCATCGTGATGACGGCGAAGCGTCCCATTCTTTCCTACTCCATTCCATGCAGGTTCAAGGCCTGCCGAATGATTCTCACCTAAAATGGTGAAGTTTTATGACTGGCGCAAGGTTATAGGCCTCAATACCACCCCACCGCGACCTGCGCCTCTTCCGACATGCGGTCGGGCGTCCATGGCGGATCGAACACCATGGCGACCTCGACACCGGACACGCCTTCCACGGCGCCGACGGCGTTCTCGACCCAGCCCGGCATCTCGCCGGCCACCGGGCAGCCCGGCGCGGTCAGCGTCATGTCGATCTTGACCGACCTGTCGTCCTCGATATCGATCTTGTAGACGAGGCCGAGCTCATAGATGTCGGCCGGGATTTCCGGATCGTAGACGGTCTTCAGCGCCGAAACGATATCGTCGGTCAGCCGCGCCAGCTCGTCGGCGGGGATCGCCGAGGCCGAAACGATGCCGTTCGCGGCCGTTTCCGGCGCTTTTTCCGCGGTGGTGCTCACGTCGTCCATCATCGTCACCCGAAGAACTTTCGCGCCTTTTCCAGCGCCTCGGCCAAAGCGTCCACTTCGGCCCTGGTATTATACATGCCGAACGATGCCCTGCATGTGGAGGTCACGCCGAAGCGTTTCAACAGCGGCTGGGCGCAATGCGTTCCGGCCCGGACCGCGATACCTTGCCGATCGATCACCATCGACACGTCATGCGCGTGGATACCCTGCAATTCGAACGAGATGATGGCGCCCTTGCCGGGCGCATCGCCGAAGATGCGCAGCGAGTTGATGGCGCGCAGCCGCTCATGCGCGTAAGTCTTGAGGTCCGCCTCATGCGCGGCGATGCGCTCGCGGCCGACCTTCTCCATATAATCGAGCGCTGCGCCCAGGCCGATCGCCTGCACGATCGGCGGCGTGCCGGCCTCGAAACGGTGCGGCGGCTCGTTGTAGGTGACGATGTCCTCCGTCACCTCCTCGATCATCTCGCCGCCGCCCATGAAGGGCCGCATCTCTTCCAGCCTGTCCTTCTTGCCGTAGAGCACGCCGATGCCCGACGGGCCGTAGACCTTGTGGCCGGTGAAGGCGAAGAAATCGCAGTCGAGATCCTGCACGTCGATCGGCATGTGCACGGCGCTCTGGCTGCCGTCGACGAGGACAGGAATTCCGCGCGCATGCGCGATGCGCACGATCTCCTTGACCGGCGTCACCGTGCCCAGCGCATTGGACATATGGGTGATGGCGACCAACTTGGTGCGGTCGGTCAGGCGCCTTTCGAATTCCTCGACGTGGAAGGCGCCGAGATCGTCGACCGGCACCCAGACGAGCTTCGCGCCCTGCCGCTCGCGGATGAAATGCCACGGCACGATGTTGGAATGGTGCTCCATGATCGACAGCACGATCTCGTCGCCCTCGCCGATCCGCGGCATGCCCCAGCCATAGGCGACGGTGTTGATCGCCGAGGTGGTGTTGGAGGTGAAGACGATGTTGTCGGTGCTCGGCGCGTTGAGAAACCGCTGCACCGACTTGCGCGCATTCTCGTAGGCGTCGGTCGCCGCATTCGACAGGAAATGCAGGCCGCGATGCACGTTGGCATATTCTTGGGAATAGGCGTGCTGGATGGTGTCGAGCACAATCTTCGGCTTCTGCGCCGAGGCGCCGTTGTCGAGATAGACCAGCGGCTTGCCATAGACCTGGCGCGAGAGGATCGGGAAGTCGCGGCGGATCGCCTCGACGTCGTACAGGCGGCCGTCATCCTCGGGCTTGTCCCGAGGATCTATCGCCTTCTCATCGACGGAATCGACCATCACTTTACTCCGAAACGCCGCAGATCCTCGGGACAAGCCCGAGGATGACGTCAGTACCAATTACCCGTGCGTCGAAAACCAGCCGTCGAGCCGCGCTTCCAACGCTTCGACCAGCGCCTCGTCGTCCAGTTCCTCGATCACTTCGGCCACGAATGCCTTCACCAGAAGACCCCGCGCCGACTTCTCGTCGATGCCACGCGCCATCAGGTAGAACAGATGGTCGTGGTCGATCTCGGTGACGGTGGCGCCATGGCCACAGACGACGTCGTCGGCGAAGATCTCCAGCTCCGGCTTGGTCGAGAACTCGCCGTCATCCGACAGAAGCAGCGTGTTGCAGGCCATCTTGGCGTTGGTCTTCTGCGCGTATTGATGCACGTTGATGCGGCCCTGGAAGACGCCGCGCGCCTTGCCAGTCACTACGTTGCGGATCACTTCGGTCGACGTCGTGTGCGGCACGGCGTGGTCGAGCACCATAGTCACATCGGTGTGGGTGTCGCCGGCGAGAAGATTAATGCCGCGCAATTTGAAGTCGGCGCCCTCGCCCGTCGTCCTGACGACGACCTCCTGGCGAACAAGCCTGCCGCCAGCGTTCATCACGAACAGCGTCAGCTTGGCATCCTTGCCGATATGCGCCTTGAACTGTGCGAGATGCGTGGCCGTGTCCGGCTGCTCCTGCACGATCAGCCAGGTCACCTCGGCGTCGTCGCCGACCACGAGCTGGCTGACCGAAGAGACGAGCGCCTCGCCGTCTTCGCTTGCCTCACCCGTCTGACGCTCGACGATGACTGCCCTGGCGCCGGCCCCGACACGCGCGAAGAGCCGCACATGCGACTGGCCACCGGCCTGCAGGTTCTGCAATTCGACCGGCCTTTCCAGCTCGGCGCCATCGGCGATGTCGACGAAATAGCCGTCGGCGACGAAAGCGGTGTTCAGCGCGCCGATCGCGTCGTCACTGCCATAGGGATCGAGCCCGGGCGCGACGCTGCCGTCGGTCAGCTTCTCCGACAGGCGCTGCACTGTCACGCCGTCGATCTCCGGCAGCTTCGTCTGCGAGACGCCGTTCAGCACCGGCAGCACGGCCGAGCCTTCAAGGATCGGCGCAAGTGCCTTGACGACGGCGCCGGCCTCGAAAGCCGGCACCGAAGTGAGCAGCCGGCGCAGGTCCGTATAATGCCAGGATTCGACGCGGCGCGTCGGCAGGCCGTGCTTGATCGCCTCGATCGCGTCGTCGCGCTTGACCATCACCGCGCCGTCGCCGGGCAGCAGCGACAGCCGCTCGCCGAAGGTGTCGATCAGCGCCGTCTCGGCCAAGGTCCGCTGGGGCTGTGCATGCATGTTCATGACTTTCGCCTCGACCGCTCCCATCTCACGCGGCTTGCCCGATCACGCCGGCATAGCCGTTGGCCTCGAGATCGAGCGCCAGCGACTTGTCGCCCGACTTGATGACCTGGCCCTTGTAGAGCACATGAACCGTATCAGGCACGATGTGCTCGAGCAGGCGCTGGTAGTGGGTGATGACGACGATGGCGCGGTCGGGCGAGCGCAGCGCGTTGACGCCGTCCGAGACGATCTTCAGCGCGTCGATGTCGAGGCCGGAATCGGTCTCGTCGAGCACGCAGAGTTTGGGCTCGAGCAGCTTCATCTGCAGGATCTCGGCGCGCTTCTTCTCGCCGCCCGAGAAGCCGACATTGAGCGGCCGCTTCAGCATGTTCATATCCATATTAAGCGAGGCGGCGGCTTCCTTCACGCGCTTCAGGAATTCCGGCACCTTCAGCGGCTCCTCGCCGCGCGCCTTGCGCTGCTCGTTCATCGCGACCTTCAGGAATTCCATGGTCGCGACGCCCGGTATCTCCATCGGGTACTGGAAGGCGAGGAAGATGCCGGCGGTGGCGCGCTCGGCCGGATCCATTTCGAGGATCGACTGGCCGTTGTAGAGGATGTCGCCCTCGGTGACCTCATAGTCCTCGCGGCCGGCAAGGATATAGGACAGCGTCGACTTGCCCGAACCGTTCGGACCCATGATGGCGGCGACCTCGCCGGCTTTCACCGTCAGGTTCAGGCCGCGGATGATCTCGGTGCCGTCATCGACGATGCGGGCGTGCAAGTTCTTGATCTCAAGCATTTCTGTTCGTCCTATTCGTAGCCGTTTGCGCGGCCAAATTCTTAACCAACTGCGTCAGGTCATCCTCGGGCACCAAGCGCGCCGTCCCTGGGACGTTAGGCGCGTCATCCGCAGGCGCTAGACGCGTCATCCTTGGGTTTGTCCCGAGGATCTACCGTTCCTCGGTCCTGACCACTCTACACTCTCGTTGGTCGGCAGATCCTCGGGACAAGCCCGAGAATGACGACCGCATTGCCGAAAGCTCAATTGTAATTACTCCACATTCTCGTATTCGGATGAGGCCGATAGACATTCTCGATCTCGTCAACGCTCTCATACAAATCCAGCCAGGTCGGGTTTAAGCCCTCAATCAGATTCACCTTCCATTCGCGGCGATATCGCTTCAAGGATTTCTCACGTTGGATCGCCAGAACGATATTCGGATGCTGTTCGAACCAAACCAGATTCTTCGCCTTGTACTTCGAAGTGAAACCCCGATGAATATCATTGCGGTGCTCCCACGCTCGCCCATGCAAATCGCTGGTTACGCCAATGTAGATCACGCCTCGCGGCTTATCGGACATCATGTACACGAAGCCGGTCATTTTCCCCCAGCCGAACGACGCAAGGCGCCGTCATCCTCGGGCGCTACGCCGTCATCCTCGGGCTTGTCCCGAGGATCTGCCGCCCAGGGACGATGTGGCGCAATCAGTCTTGAGACGTCAGTAGATCCTCGGGACAAGCCCGAGGATGACGGCGCAGAACTTGGCGCGACCGACGGAGCAAAATGGCTTAAATTGGGTGTCATCCCACCGAACCTTCAAGCGAGATTCCGATCAGCTTCTGCGCCTCGACCGCGAACTCCATCGGCAGCTGCTGGATGACGTCCTTGACGAAGCCGTTGACGATGAGCGCGATCGCCTCTTCCTCGGGGATGCCGCGCTGCATGACGTAGAACTTCTGATCCTCGGAGATCTTCGAGGTGGTCGCCTCGTGCTCGAACTGCGCCGTCGAATTCTTGGCTTCCATGTAAGGCACGGTGTGCGCGCCGCACTGGTCGCCGATCAGCAGCGAGTCGCAATTGGTGAAGTTGCGCGCGTTGGTCGCCTTGCGATGCGCCGAGACCTGGCCGCGATAGGTGTTCTGCGAGAAGCCGGCGGCGATGCCCTTGGAGATGATGCGGCTCGACGTGTTCTTGCCGAGATGGATCATCTTGGTGCCGCTGTCGACCTGCTGGTAGCCGTTCGACACCGCGATCGAATAGAATTCGCCGCTGGAATCGTCGCCGCGCAGGATGCAGCTCGGATATTTCCAGGTGATCGCCGAACCGGTCTCGACCTGCGTCCACGAGATTTTCGAGCGGTCGCCGCGGCAATCGCCGCGCTTGGTGACGAAATTGTAGATGCCGCCCTTGCCCTCGGCGTCGCCGGGATACCAGTTCTGCACCGTCGAATATTTGATCTCGGCATCGTCGAGCGCGATCAGCTCGACCACCGCCGCGTGCAGCTGGTTCTCGTCGCGCTGCGGTGCCGTGCAGCCTTCGAGATAGGAGACGTAAGCCCCCTCCTCGGCGATGATCAGCGTGCGCTCGAACTGGCCGGTGTTCTTCTCGTTGATGCGGAAATAGGTCGACAGCTCCATCGGGCAGCGCACGCCCTTCGGCACGAAGACGAACGAGCCGTCGGTGAACACCGCCGAATTCAGCGTCGCGTAGAAATTATCGGAGGTCGGCACGACCGAGCCGAGATATTTCTTCACCAGCTCCGGATGCTCGCGGATCGCTTCCGAGATCGAGCAGAAGATGACGCCCGCCTGCGCCAGCTCCTTCTTGAAGGTGGTGACCACGGAAACGGAATCAAACACGGCATCGACCGCGACGCGGCCCGATTTGTAGACGTTGTCGCTGGCTTCCTCGAGCTCCGAGGCATCGGTCTTCTGCACGCCGGCCAGTATTTCCTGCTCCTTGAGCGGAATGCCGAGTTTTTCATAGACCTTGAGCAGTTCAGGGTCGACTTCGCTCAGCGACTTCGGCCCCGGCGTGCTCTTCGGCGCGGCGTAGTAGTGGATGTCCTGGAAATCGATCTTCGGATAGTGGACGCGCGCCCAGGTCGGCTCTTCCAGCGTCAGCCAACGGCGATACGCCCCCAGACGCCATTCCAGCATCCAGTCCGGCTCATCCTTCTTGGCCGAGATGAAGCGAATGATGTCTTCGCTAAGGCCCTTGGGGGCCTTGTCCATCTCGATCTCTGTCTGGAATCCATATTTATACTGGTCGACGTCGATCTTTCGAACCCGATCGATCGTCTCCTGCACAGCAGGCATCAGCGTTCTCCATCCACGCCGGGGTCAAGGCCCGGCAGTTTTCAAACTATGGCACCGCCGAAATCGCGTCCCAGGGAGGGACTCGCGGCGGAGTAAGCTCCATATAGTGCGTATCCGCCGGAAATTCACCCGGCCAGAACAAAACGCACGGCTCTACCAGGCCCTAAAGCCTGAATTCTTGTTCGAGCAGCAGAAATCCGGGAACCGCAAGGCGTTTCTCGCTCCGATGCTCCGCCGTCAGGCGGCTTCTTCCTTGCCCGCGCGGCGGGCGACGATGCCGGCCAGTGCCGCCCGGAACGCCACGATATCGTCGGCGCCCGTCGCACGGCCGATCGAGACCCGCAGCGCGCCCAGGCTGTCGCCATGCCCCATCGCCTTGAGCACATGGCTTGGCCCGACTTTCCCCGACGAGCAGGCCGAACCCGCAGACAGCGCGACGCCGGCAAGATCGAAGGCGATCTGCGCCGTTTCGGCCTTGACGCCGGGAATAGCGAAGAATGTCGTGTTGGCAAGCCTGGCGGCGTCATTTCCGAAGATTTCCGCGTCCGGCGCAAGGTCCCGCACGATCGCCTCGACCTCGTCGCGCCGGCGCGCGATGGCGTCCATGTCGGCGAGACCTGCCAGCGCGACACGCGCCGCGGCGCCGAAACCGGCGATCCCGGCGACGTTTTCCGTGCCGGCGCGGTGGCTCTTCTCCTGACCGCCGCCATTGATCAGCGGGCGCGGCATCATCAGGTCGGATGCCGCCACGATCGCGCCGACGCCCTTCGGGCCGCCGATCTTGTGCGAGGACAGGATCAGATAATCGGCATAAGGAATTGACATATCGAGCGGAATCCGCCCGGCAGCCTGCACGGCGTCGACGACCAGCACCCCGCCGGCGGCCTTGACGATCTCGCCGATGCGCCCGATCGGCTGGATAACGCCGGTCTCGTTGTTGGCGGCGTGGATCGCCACCAGCGGCAGGCCGGCGACCTTGTCATGCGCGCCGAGCGCGGCGGCCAGCGCCTCGACATCGGCAATGCCGTTCCGATCGACGCCGATCTTCGTCACCTGCGCCACCGCGAAGCGTCCACCATTCAGGGTGCAGGGATGGTCGGCTTCCGAGACGTAGAGATGGCTCATGCGGATAGCACCGCGCCCCATCTGCCAGTCGGGCGTAAGCAGCGTCGAGGCGGCTTCGGTGGCGCCGGACGTGAAGACGATATGTTCAGGCCTGGCGTTGACCAGCCGCGCCACGTCGCGGCGCGCGTCCTCGACCAGCCGGCGCGAGGTGCGCCCTTCCGCGTGGACCGATGACGGGTTGGCGGCATCGAGCGCGCCGACCATCGCTGCCCGCGCTTCCGCAATGAGCGGCGCGCTGGCGTTGTAGTCGAGATAGGCGCGGGTTGCGGCCATTTTCGCTCAGTTCGTCCTTCCGCCGACTATCCCGCCAGGATAGCGCGTTATTTCCTTGAAATTGCAAGGCAAGCCGTCCTATTTACCCGGCTTGCGGCGCGGGCGGCCGGACCATAGGGTTTCGGCCTCCCAGTTTTGAACAATTCTAAACTAGCTTCTAGGAACCCGCTCGCCCGGCGTCAAGGCCACAGAAGATGTGGACCGCGGGTGAGTCGGGATCAGGAAAGTTCTGGGCTAGCGCATTCATATGCCATGTGGAGTATTTTATGCCTGAGGTCATTTTCGCCGGTCCGGCTGGTCGCCTGGAGGGACGTTATCAGCCTTCGAAGGAAAAGAGCGCCCCGATCGCAATCGTGCTGCATCCGCACCCGCAATTTGGCGGCACGATGAACAACAAGATCGTCTACGACCTCTTCTACATGTTCCAGAAGCGCGATTTCACCACGCTGCGTTTTAATTTCCGCGGCATCGGCCGCAGCCAGGGCGAGTTCGACCATGGCACCGGCGAATTGTCGGACGCGGCCGCCGCGCTCGACTGGGTGCAGTCGCTTCATCCGGATTCGAAGAGCTGCTGGGTCGCCGGCTATTCCTTCGGCGCATGGATCGGCATGCAGCTCCTGATGCGCCGCCCCGAGATCGAGGGTTTTATTTCGGTCGCGCCGCAGCCCAACACCTACGACTTCTCGTTCCTGGCGCCCTGTCCGTCGTCCGGCCTCATCATCCATGGCGATGCCGACAAGGTGGCGCCGCCGAAGGATGTGCAGGGCCTGGTCGACAAGCTGCACACGCAAAAGGGCATCACCATCACCCAGAAGACGATCCCAGGCGCCAACCATTTCTTCGCCAACGATTCCGAGCTGCTGATCCAGGAGTGCGCCGACTATCTCGACCGTCGCCTGGCGGGCGAGCTGGCCGATCCGAGGCCGAAGCGGCTTCGCTAAGCGCGGAGGCGCCAGTCAAGGCGTCTTAAGGAATCTGGGTTTGATCGACGGCGGGCTCGACCGAATCGGCCGTCGAGGCCCTGCTTCTTGGCGCGCGGAACGGTACCAACCGGAATGTCCGCTTGCGCACCGGCAGCTTTGAGCCTGTCTGGCCGAAGATGAAGCCGAGCCGGGCAAACATAAGTCCCGATAGCACCGCGAACGCCAGTCCGAGCCCGAAGCCCGCGACCGTATCGCTGGGATAGTGCGCGCCGACGAAGATGCGTGTCGAAGCGATGCAGGCCGTGACCGCCAGCGCGATGGTCCAGCGCCTCGGGAACAGCAGCAGCAGGATGCCGAAGACCGCGCCCATCGTCGTCGCATGGCCGGACGGGAAACCGGCAAAGCGCGCATCCATGGCGAAAGGATGCAGCGACAGGACGCCAAAACTGTCGAAATAAAGCGGCCGGGCGCGGCCGATTCCGTATTTCAGTAGGTTGACCGCAAGACCGGACAGGCCGACGGCGCACAGCACCAGGAACGCGAAACACGTCCAGTTGTAGACGATCATCCGGCCATGCCGGGACAGGCCGCGCCAATCCGTCAGATTGGCGGCGACAAGGCAGAGTGCCGCCGGAATGAGGTACCAACCGCCGAGGCCGAATTGCGTGAAGAAATCGGTGAAGCGTACGAAGCCGGGGGACCATTCGCCGCGCATCTCGCCCGCGCCGGCGTCGAGGCGCAGGAAGATCGCGACGGTGAGCAGCGCCCAGGCTATGAGCCAGATGCCCCACAAAATTTTCGGATAGCGCGCCGGCCGCACGGCAAAGCGTCGCTTCACGATCGACATCGTGTCGTGGAAATTGCCGAGCGAGCGGCGGTAGAGGGCAAGGGGCGGCGCGGCGGACATGGCTTGGCGCTTATAGGGACATTCGACGCCTGACGCTATTCATCACGGTGCCACCCGGTAAAGCCCGAGCGACAGCTTGTCTCCCGACGAATAGTTGATGCCGTCGATCTCGGTCAGTCGCTTTGCCGACTTGCCCTGAGCGGCCAGCACATCGGTAAGCTTCTGCTCGTCCTTGATCGGCGCCAGCCCAAGCGCGCAGGACGGATCGGCGAGCAGATGTTGCCCCACGCCCTCGACGTCGGTCAGCACGGTCTTGGTGCCGACCAGGAAGACGAGGCTCGGCTCCTGGAACTTCGCCGAGGCAAGCACGGTGGTATCGCAAGGACGGTTGGCGTCGACGGCGGCCTTGACGGCGGGGCCGAGCCAGATCGGGTTCAGCGACGGCGCGATGACGCCGAACAGCAGGCTGAAGGTGATGCCGGCGCCGACGGCGATCGCCGCGATGCGCGGCAGCGACACCTGCAGCTGTCTTGGGAAGGCAAGATAGCCGGTGACCAGAGCGGCGATCGCTGCCGGTATGCTCCACCAGGAGAAGGTCTTGGCGAGGTAAAGCGGCGCGCCGACGCAGACCACGGCAAGGCCGATCGCCACCACGGCAAGGCCGAAAGCCGTCGCCCACCACAGCCATGTCTGCCAGCGCTTCAGTGGCGCGTTGGCCTTCTCCGCCGGCAAGGTGAGCAGCCAGCCGACCAGAAGCGCCATGCCCGGATAGGCCGGCATCACATAATGCGGCAACTTGGTCGGGATCGCCTCGAACACCAGCCAGAACGGGATGTACCAGGCCAGGCAGAAGCGCAGCCGCGGATCGTCCCAAAACCGGTTGATAGCCTGGAGCCCGGCGCCGACCGCGATCAGCCCGAAGGGCCACATGAACAGCGAATAAGTCAGCATGTAGAAACCGGGCGGCAGGCCGTGTGACTCCTCGCCCTGAGCCACCTTGTTCAGCATGTCCTTGCCGACCGCTTCCTGGAAGAAGGCCCCGCCGCTCTTCCAGGTGATGAGGATCAGCCACGGCAGCACGATGACCAGCACGATGCCAACGCCGCGCACCAGCTTCATCTTGAGGAGCCAGCGCCAGTCGCGGTCGAAGGCAAAGAGTGCCGCGGCGGTCAGCAGCGACAAAAGTGGTGAAACCGGGCCCTTGATGAGGATTCCGAAGCCCTGCGCGATCCAGAAAATCCACGGCAGATGCCCGGGAACCGGATCGTTGCGCTTGGCTGCCCAATAGACCTGCGCCAGCGCGCCTTGCGCTATCACGCAGCAGGCGAGAAGCATGGCATCGGTCTTGGCGTCGCGCCCCTCGAAGGCGGTGGCGAAGATCGCCGCCATCATCAGGCCGGCGGCCAGCCCGGCACTGGCGCCGAAGAGTTTCGTCCCGGTCCAGCCGATGCCGACGACCGCGAGCGCGATGCCAAGCATCGAGACCAGGCGATAGACCCAGATCGGCGCCACGGCCCCCTCGCCGCTCAACGCCACGGCAGCCGACTGCAGCCAGTAGATGCCGATCGGCTTCTTGTAGCGCGTGACATCCTGCAGGCGGATATCGACATAGTCGCCCGTCTCGACCATCTGCTTGGTCGACTGGACGAAGCGGGATTCATCGCGGTCCACCGGCGGCAGGCTGGCAAGCCCGCTGACGGTCATCACGATGCTGAACAGAAAGAGGAAGAGGGTGTTCCTGTTCATCGCGGGAGCTTTTCCGATCTGAAACTGCGGGATGGCCCCGTCGCGGTGCATGGCGCCGTGTCTTTGCGCGGCGCCTCATTACGCCAGCAAAAAGGGCGAAGCAAGGACGCGCCGCGCTGCACGCGATCGGACGCGATCGGGCGCAAACCGGAAACCACTTTTGCTGATCGCGTGTTTGTCGGTTGAAGCGCCATCGAGCGCAAAACCGGATTCCACTTTTGCTGATCGCGTGTTTGTTGGTTGAAGCGCGATCGGACGCAAAACCGGATTCCACTTTTGCTGATCGCGCTTGGATGCTAAACGCGCGCCTTCATATCAAGCATGGCCAAGCGCCCGGCGACCTCCAGGAAGAAAAAATGTCCGCCTTCAAATCCGATTTCCTGCGCATCATGAGCGAGCGCGGCTTCATCCATCAGATTTCGGATGAATCCGCCCTCGACCAGCTTTTCGCCAAGGAAACGGTGAGCGCCTATATCGGCTTCGACGCCACCGCCAAGAGCCTGCACGCCGGGTCGCTGATCCAGATCATGATGCTGCATTGGCTGCAGCAGACCGGCCACCGGCCGATCGCGCTGATGGGCGGCGGCACCTCGATGATCGGCGACCCGTCCTTCAAGGACGAGGCGCGCAAGCTGCTCACTCCCAAGGACATCGACGACAATCTGGTCGGCATCCGCCGCAATTTCGCGCCTTACCTGAAATTCGGCAGCGGCCCGGGCGACGCGGTCATGGTCAACAACGCCGACTGGCTGATGCAGATCAACTACGTCAATTTCCTGCGCGATGTCGGCCGGCATTTCTCCGTCAACCGCATGCTTGCCTTCGATAGCGTGAAGCTGAGACTCGATCGCGAACAGTCGCTGTCCTTCCTCGAATTCAACTATATGATCCTGCAGGCCTACGACTTCGTCGAGCTCTACAAGCGCGTCGGCTGCCGGCTGCAGATGGGCGGCTCCGACCAGTGGGGCAATATCGTCAACGGCATCGACCTCGGCCACCGCATGGAGGGCGTGCAGCTCTTCGCCATGACCACGCCGCTGCTCACCACCTCGTCCGGCGCCAAGATGGGCAAGTCCGCCTCGGGCGCGGTCTGGCTCGATGGCGACATGCTCTCGCCTTACGAATTCTGGCAGTACTGGCGCAACACCGAGGACGCCGATGTCGGGCGCTTTCTAAAGCTCTACACGACCCTGCCGCTCGACGAGGTGGCGCGCCTTGAAAAGCTCGACGGCTCGGAGATCAACGAGGCGAAGAAGATCCTCGCCACCGAGATCACCGCCATGCTTCACGGCCGCGATGCGGCAGAGACCGCAAGCGAGACAGCGCGCAAGACTTTCGAGGAAGGCGCGCTCGCCGACACTCTGCCCAGCATGGAGGTAGCCAAATCGGACCTCGAAGCCGGGATCGGCATTCTCGCGCTGTTCGTAAGCGCCGGGCTAGCCGGCTCGAACGGCGAGGCGCGCCGGCACATCCAGGGCGGCGCGGTGCGCGTCAACGACCAGCCGCTGACCGACGACCGCCGCGTCGTCACGCTTCAGGATCTCGGCCCGGAAGGCCTCGTGAAGCTTTCGCTCGGCAAGAAGAAGCACGTGCTGGTGCGGCCGAACTGATCGGCCGAACTTACTGCGCAGTTTGGGACGGTTGCTGCCTGTATTCGAAGATCGAGCGGAATATGCCCGGCGCCACCACCGATAGCGGATTGATGTTGAGCGTCGGCTTGTTGGCGTTGCCGCGCAAACGGTAGGTGACGCCGATCAGGCCGCGGTCGCGCCCGTTGCCCAGCAACGGCCCGAACAAAGGCAGCTCGCCGAAGATGCGGTTGAGACCATAGACCGGCATGAAGGTGCCGGTCATGTCCATGTTGTTGTTCGGGTCGTAGAGCGTGCCCTGAAAGGTCGTGCCGATGCGCGGGCCGCGCAGCAGGCCGTTCGCCAGTTTCAGATAGCCGGAACCCTTGTCGATCTCGGCGAAGCCGCGCTCGAACTGCACCCTGGACGTATCGATCTTGCCTTTGACGGCCTGGTTCAGGCTGCGCGTGTCGCCGGCCGGCGTTGTCGACACGATCGAGGCCAGTTTGGGCTCGTTGACCACATAGAAGTTGCGGGCATCCACCTGACCCTTCATCGGCCCGTCGCCGGCGCCGGAGAGCGAGAGCGTGATCGCGCCGCCTTCCATATGCTCGTAGACATTGAGGAAACGCAGGATCGCGCCGGCATCGGCCGACTTGACGCTGAGCACGCGGCCGCCTTCGCTGGTGGTGTTGTTGATCGCGATCGCGGCGCCCGAGCTTGCCGCGGCGGTGACGTTTAGCCCGTTCACCCGCGATCCGGCGGCGCTGTATTCGAGCCTGAGGTTGGAAAGCACCTCGTCATGAAAACCGGTCAGCGATGCCACATCGGCGCTCACCGAGATCGCGTCGCTGCCGGCGCCCTTCGTGGCTGTATCGACGTCCGAGGTGAACTGCTTGATCAGCGAGCGGGCGTCGAGCGACGCGCCGCTGACATCGACAGCGTAGCTCTTGCCGGAACGCTTGACCGAAACGGCGACGTCGTCGCCTCTGTTCAACGCGACTTTGCTGAAGCGGGCCGCGGACAACGAGCCGTTGACCAGTGTCACATTGCCGTCGATCGAGAAGCTTTTTCCGTCGAGAGCGAAATCGGTCAATGTGGTGGTGCTGCCGGACTTCGCCATGTCGAAAGCGACCTTGGCGGGAATGCCGGCGCCCTTGCTCCAGCCTGCCCACGGAATGTCGAGCCTGGCATTGGTCAGGTCCGCCGAAACCTGCTGGGCGCCCTCGCCGCTCTTGTCGATCGCCACCTTGATGGTTCCCGAAAGCAGGTCCGACAGTCCAGGCATGCTGGCGTTGCGCGTCTTGTCGTCAAGGACCAACGTAACCTTGCGGCTTCGCGCCGGCCCGTCATCGGCGAGCGGCTCGACGAGGTCGAGCTCGGACGGAATGCCGTTGAGCTTGGCCTCGGCGGAAATCACCGCCTGCTTCGGCCCGACGGTGATCGAGCCATCGGCCTCGGTGACCGTCTGGTCCTCGAAAGGCTTCGCCAGCGACAGGTCCTGATAGTCGAGCGAAACCAGCCAATCGAGCTTCGAGGTGTCCATGCCCTTGGTCAGCGGAATATCCGCCCTGACATGGCCGGTGACGGTGCCGGACAGGTCTTCCGGTGCCAGTCCGACATGGCGCATGGCATTGATCGGCTCATAGGAGGCTAGCTCGGCGATCGCCGGCGCCTCGCCCGCCACGTCGATGTTGAGCCCGCCGATCACAAGCGGTCGATTCGCGTTCTTGACCGTCAGCGTGCCGCCGCTTGCCGCCACGGTGCGGCCGCTCGGCATATAGACGCTGCCCGAGGAGAGCGTGACATCGACGTCGTTGCCGTGGAATGCAACCGCGCCGACGGCGTCGCGGACCGGCGGGATGCGCCCGGCGGTATCGAAGCGCGACCCTTCGATCTGGAAACGGCCGAACACTTCGTCGCCGGTAAGCGGCACGCCGTTGCCGAGGCGCCCCGGCGCGACCTGGAACTGCAGCTTGGCGTCGGTCACCGTGCCGCCGAACAGATTGCCCAGCACCCAAAGCCGCGCGTTGCGGGCGGAGAACCACGGCCACAATTGCTTGACATGCGAGACCGGCATGTCGTGCACGTTGAGCGACAGCGATACCCCTGGCGGGCCGTTGTCGATGAAGGCGACGGTGGCCGCGCCCAGCACCTCGCCCGGTCCGCCGGAGCGCACACCGATCTGCTCGGCAACGAGCTTGCGGCTCTTCGGCTGGTAGACCCCGGCGATACGGGCCAGGAACTGAAGCGCCGGTTCCGGCGATTCCGAAGGCGCCAGCGTCGAGCCGTCGCTGGTGAGATCATAGCGGTAGGCGGGCTCCTCCCCCGCAGCTGCCGGCTTCGGCCCGATCGATCCGGCAAAGTTGAAGCTGGAGCGGCTGCTCCTGATCAGCAGCCGGTCGACCGAGATCTTGTTCGAACCGGCCACCAGCGTGGCATCGACATCGACATCGGTCGGCAGCAGCCCGCGCTCGTCCAGGTCGAGCACCGAACCGTTGAGCGAGAGCGAAGCCGCCAGGCGCGATGGGTTGTCGCCCGACGCTTCCGACCCGGAAAGCTTCAATGCGATCGAACCCAGCCTGCCGCCGTCGGCCGCCGGAGCGGCCTCGGTCGAACTGCCCTCGCCGGGGGCGCCTTCTATCTCGAGATTGGCGTCCAGCGACGAAATGCGCCTTGCCGTCGCATCGCGCGTCGCCGAGGCGGTCAAGGTCGCGTGCCGGCCGTCGACATCCGCATCGTAGGAGACCTGTATGCGTCCCATGCCTGTCTGGGCGACGGTCGCCGAGGCGACGGTCACGCGCTTGACCAGTCCGGTGTCCGGCAGCTTGAACTCGACATTGCGCAGATCGATCTGTCGCATCGAATCCTCGCGCACGGCATCAAGCGCGTCATTGACGGCCGAAAACAGCGCCGCCGACACTTTCTCCGGGTCGACAAGGCCATCCGCGTTGCGCAGCGCCGCCGTCCAGTCGCTGCCGCCGGAGGGCATGGCGGCCACCACGATATGGGCATCGGAAAATCTGGCGCTCGTCAGCCGGACGTCGCCCGAAAGCAGCGGCAGCAGGCGCATGCCGAAACGCACGCGTCCGATATCGGCCATCGGCTTGCCGTCGGCCGTCTTCAGGCTGACATCGTTCACCTGCAGGGCGACGAAGCTCGACCCGTCCAGCGTCAGCCGAGCCGCGCCGACGGCGACGTTGACATCGACGCCGGCCAGCTTCTCGATGGCTGTCTCCGCCTCGGTCCGCAGGCGCTCCGTGCCGATGCCGGAGGCGCCGAGGACATAGACACCTGCCGCCGCCAGAAGCATGAGCGCGCAAAACCCGGCAAACACCCGGCCGAGGATGCGGAAACGCCGCCGCACGGCTGCCCGGCCGAGCGGCGGCACGCTGCACGCGGACGGAAGCCTCGCCAGGTCGGTGATCTCGTCACGCCTGAACCTGATCTTCTCGTGCTGCGGTGCTTCCTGATCCAAGCAATATTCCGTTGTGACGAACTCGTCGTGGACGAATCCCCGCCTCACGTTATATCGATGATTTCCCGCGCGTAACCGCAAACAAGGGCATCGATATGGCTGACCTCGACGTGGGCGACGCAGCGCCGCAATTCGATCTTCCGCGTGACGGCGGCGGCTCCCTCAGCCTCGCGGCGTTCCTGGGCAAGCCCGTGGTACTCTACTTCTATCCGCAGGACGACACCACAAGTTGCACCGCCGAGGCCATCAGCTTCTCGCAGTTGAAGCCGGGGTTCGAGAAGGCCGGTGCCGTGGTGATCGGGCTGTCGCCTGATAGCGTGAAGAAACACGACAAATTCAAGGCGAAGCACGATCTCACCGTCGATCTCATCGCTGACGAGGAGCGCAAAGTGATCGACGCCTACCATTTGTGGGTCGAAAAGACGATGTATGGGCGCAAATATATGGGTGTCGAGCGCGCCACCTTCCTGATCGGCAAGGACGGGCGGATCGCCCGTATCTGGCGCAAGGTTCGCGTCAAAGGCCACGCCGAAGAGGTGCTTGAGGCCGTGCGCGCGCTCTAAGGTGTGTTGAGATTCAGGTCAGGCCGCGCCGAAAACGGCGGTTTTCGAGAACCGGAGCGGAGCGTACTTAAGTACGTGAGCACCGGAAGCGCAGTAAACTGGCGTTTGCAGGCCGGCATCACCTGAATATCAACATACCTTAGAAGCAGGCGCACGCTTTCGCGGTATCGTCGGCCGTCAGCCCGGCCATTGCAACCTCCCACCCGCAAAGCGCGAGATGGTGTTTCAGACGCTGCGGCCGGCAAAACTTTGTTAACCCTAATAATGTGTAATCAGGCTTGTCGTTGGTCCCGTAACGAAAGCTTGGTCCCCGTGAAACCAACCGGTCAGTCAGCTGTCTTCGGCAGGCGTAAGGAACCGCACACGGTCATCATCGCCAGGGGCAATGAGATAAGGCATTTCACCATCCGCCCTTGGCTCGCCGCCTTCATCGGCTCGGCGCTGGCGGCGATCGCCATCGGCTATCTGCTCGCGACTTCCTATCTGGTGCTGCGCGACGACCTGATCGGCGCCACGACGGCAAGGCAGGCGCGCATGCAGCAGGCCTATGAGGACCGCATCTCGGCCCTTCGTGCCCAGGTCGACCGCATCACCAGCCGCCAGCTTCTCGACCAGCAGCTGATGGAGACCAAGGTCAGCGAGCTGCTGGCCAGGCAGACCCAGCTCAGCGAGCGGCACGGACGGCTTGGGCCGATCCTCGAGCGCGCCGAGAACGAGGTCGGCGACACGCCTGCGACGAACGCGGCGACGCCCAAGCCCGATGAACACGCCGAGGTCACCGGCAGCGTTTCGCAGGCGCCGACCTATTCCGTCGCATCCTTGGACGCCGGCGATACAAGGCCCTTCTCGCTCTGGTCGACACGGTCCGATCCGCTGGACGGCGAAACGGCGGCCGATCGCGCCGACAAGCTGTTCGTTTCGATCAATGCCTCGTTGAAGGCCATCGAGGGCCAGCAGCTTTCGCGCATCGCCACGCTTGCCAACAACGCCTACAAGAATGCCGATGCCATAGCGCAGGCACTGGAAGCGGCCGGCCTGCCGGTCGACGGTGAACTGAACAAGAGCGATGTCGGCGGCCCGCTGGTTCCGCTTGATCCCTCCATGGGTTTCGACAGCAAGGTCAAGGAGTTGGACGAGGCGCTCGATGCGCTCGATCAGGTCAAGAAAGAGGCGCGCAAGTTGCCGCTCGCCAATCCCGCCCCGGGTCACACGGTGACCAGCCCCTTCGGCGTGCGCACCGATCCGATCCTGGGCAGCGCCGCCCTGCATACGGGAATGGATTTCAGGGCGCCGATCGGCATGCCGGCCAAGGTCACCGCCGCCGGCGTCGTCACAAGAGCCGGCTGGGCCGGCGGCTACGGCCGCATGGTCGAGGTCGACCACGGCAACGGCTTTGCCACACGCTACGGACATCTGAGCGAGATCGATGTGAGCGTCGGCCAGAAGCTCGCCGCCGGCGACGTCATCGGCAAGACCGGCAGCAGCGGCCGCTCGACGGGTCCGCACCTGCACTACGAAGTGCGCCACGATGGCGAGGCGGTCGACCCGCTGCGCTTCCTCACCGTTGGCAAGAAGGTCGCGCAGTACCTTTGACCGGCTGATCCAAACCGGCGCCGTGCCCGATCTCGATCATCCGATCAAGAATCCAGGCATCGATACCGGCCGCGGGACCGCTCGCGCCGGCCAGTCAGGCTTTGACATGGATATCCCGCGGGAACTTCGTCAGCGTCTCGTTGCCGGTATCGGTTACCAGAATGGTTTCGCTGATCTCGATGCCCCAGCCGTCCATCCACATGCCCAGGATGGAATGAACGACATTGCCGGGCTGGAGCACCGTCTTGTCGCCAGGCCTCAGGCTGATCGTATGCTCGCCCCAATCCGGCGGATAGGCGACGCCGATGGAATAGCCGATGCGCGATTCCTTCTTCAGCCCGTGACGCTCTATGACCTTGCGCCAGGCAGCTTCGACCGCCTCAGCGGCCGTTCCCGGACGTGCGGTTTCGAGCACCGCATCCATGCCCTCGATCACCGCCTTTGCCGTTTCCGCGACGCGGGTCGGCGTCTTGCCGAGCTGCATGGTCCTGGCGAGCCCGGCGGCGTAGCGGCGGCAGACGCCGGCCAGTTCGAGCGCGATCGTTTCGTCCTTTCCGAACCGCCTGTCGCTCCACATGATGTGCGGCGCGGAAGCGTTCTCGCCGCCGAGGATCGTCGGCGGTAGCGCCGTGATGTCGCCGGCGAAATCCGGACTGCCGGCAATCTGCGCTGCCTGGATGGCGGCGATCGCATCGCATTCGCGCACGCCCGGCGCGATAATTTCGAATGCGCGCGCGACGGCTGCTTCGGCCAGCATCGAGGCCTTGCGCAGATAGGCGATTTCCGGCGCCGATTTCACCGCGCGGATCCAGTTCACGAGCAGGTCGGCGTCGTTCCATTTCGCATTGGGCAATCCGGCGACGAGCTGCGCATGTGCCTTCGGCGAAAAATAATAGGCTTCGAGCTCGACGCCGATATGGCGGCTGCCCCAGCCCTTGGCGACGATCCACGCCGCGATCCAGTCCATGGGATGCCGATCGGCGCGCTGGACATGGTCCTCCGGAAATCCGACCACGTTTTCCGGCTTCATCCAGGCCGTCAGCAACCCGCCGGCCGCATCCATGGCGCGGCCGATCCAGACCGGCTCGACGTCCTCGATCGGCACGAGCACCACCTGGGGCGTGTAGAACGACCAGCCGTCATAACCGGTGATGTAGTGCTGGTTGGCGACGTCGTTGACGATCAGGAGCTCGATGCCGCGCTTTGCCATCTCGGCGCGGATTCTCGCGAGCCGCCGCTGGTACTCTTCGCGGGCAAAAGGCAGCTCAATCATCTTTTCTCCTCATCGGGATCGATCTGGTCGGGAATGAGCCGCGGGCTTTCTCCCACCGCCCACCATCGCGATGCTTTTGGCGGCCGGCAATCAGCCAGGCCGACGCATAGGCAGGGCCTGTACTGAACCGGATCAAATGCTGAGCCAGTCGGTCGGACCGCGGCGCGCTGCGCTCACATCGAAATAAATGTCAGGCTTCCGAGGCAACCAGGCATTCATCGCGCATTTATTCGGCCTGCGGTAGAATGCCGGCGTGCAACCGAACCGGGAGACAATTCGTGTCAAAAACTTTTCACGTCTCGATCCGAACGATGCTGGCCTTCATATGTCTGGCCGGGCTGGTCGCCGCGGCGTCCGCCCTTTTCCCCGCCACCGCCTCGGCGCAGCAACTGCGGCGATGCGCGAATGAGGGCGGCATATGTCGCTTGCCCTACCCCACCCAAGTGATCTACGGCGCGCGGGGGCGAACCACCGCACGGTTTTTCGACCGTCAGGCTGTGCCCTGCTCGAATCGCCTGTTTGGCGACCCCGCCCCCGGCCGCGAAAAGGCTTGTTATTTCGTGGCGCGCGGTGGCGGCGACTATGGCGACAACGACTACGGGGACGACGATTACGGTTCCCGCCCGGACCGCAGCGGATGGGCCGCCTGCGCCAGGGAGGGTGAGTTCTGCGATTTCCGCGGCCGCGCGATGGTCAGATACGGCGCACGCGGCCAGTACACGCAGGATGTTTTCAGGAACGGTGTCAGATGCGGCAACGACGCCTTTGGCGATGATCCCGCTCCTGGCGCTCACAAGCGCTGCTACGTCAGGCAGTAGTCGCGCCTGAACCCGGCGCGCAATAAGGTGGCGGCCCCAGCGAGGGCCGTCGCCGCATTCTGCTTCAGCTTGTCCGGCAGGCTGGTGGGCGATGACGGGCTCGAACCGCCGACATCTTCGGTGTAAACGAAGAGGACTGGTTACTCTACGCTCCCTCCTCCGCCCCTGTGATACTGTTTTCACTCAGTTATTTCATGTCGCGCTACCTTGTGGCCCCCGCCATTTCCCGCGATACTAGTTGCTAGTTTGTAGCTAGGGGGAAGGAATCATGGCCATCACGAAGACGGATGTAGACACACTCCCTGGGAACTCCGTCCTCTGGGACTCGGGAAAGGGAAGCGTTGTCGGTTTCGGTGTTCGTAAACAGCGGCGCGATGCGGTGTTCGTGATCAAATACGCGATCGACGGCCGCCAGCGGTGGTATACGATCGGACGGTTTGGATCTCCGTGGACTGTCGACCAGGCGCGCCAAGAGGCCAAAAGGCTTTTTGGTCAGGTCGCATCCGGAGTCGATCCTGGCCAAGCCAAACGCGATGCCAAAGACGCAACGCCTGTACTTTCGGTTTCGGACCTTTGCGACCGGTATATGGAAGTGGCAAACGCGGGTGCCATTCTGACAAGGTTCAATAGGCCCAAGAAAAGCTCTACCCTGCAAATTGATATCGGCCGAATCGAGCGACACATCAAACCGCTGATCGGCACCACAGCAGTCACTGAGGTCGACGCCAAGGTCGTTAAGCGCCTGATCCAAGACGTAGCCCTAGGCAAGTCGGCAATTGACGTCAAAACAAAGGCAAGAGGTCGAGCAAGGGTTACAGGCGGAGCCGCCACCGCAGCCCGGGTGGCCGACCTTTTGTCCGGAATAATGACGTGGGCCGTCGACGAAGCCATCATTGACAAGAACCCAGTCCATGGCGTCCGACGGTTCCGCAGCGAGGCAAAACAGCGCTTCCTCAGCGATGACGAACTAGCTGCGCTGGGAACCCAACTCCGAAAAGGCAAAGACCAAGCCGACAAAGCCTTTCATCCTTATGCCCTGGTAATTATCGAGCTACTCTGCCTGACTGGCTGCCGATCAAGCGAGATCACCAAACTCGTTTGGTCCGAGTTTGACCTCGACCAGCATTGCCTCCGACTCTCTGATACGAAATCGGGATACAGTTTGCGGGCCATCGGGAGTCCGGCCTCGGACTTGATTAGCAAGCAAGCCGTCGTTGAGTCGTCTCCCTTCGTGTTCCCTGGCGCCAAGGGGATTTCAAACTACCAAGGACTGAACAAAGAAGCCCCGCGCCTCTTCACATCCGCAGAGCTGGTAGGCGTGACATGTCATGTCCTCCGTCACACATTCGCATCGGTCGCTTCAGGATTGGGGTATTCGGATTCCACAATTGCCGGACTACTCGGTCATAGAGGTCGCGGAGTAACCTCTCGATACATTCATCGGCCAGACGCTGCGCTGGCATCTGCTGCAGAGGCGGTGGCAGCTGAAATTTCAAAAAAAATGCTGATTGAGATTCAGCGCTGACGCGGTTTGCGCGAAATTTGTGTCTGCGCAAATTTGTCATTCAACTCCCCTAATTCCCGCCGCCGTAAAGACCGCCGTTTCCACCTCGATGAAAATGAATCGCACTAATGTGAACCCGCGCGGAAATTTAGCAGACAAAACTTGGCATGGAAAATTTGGAGCGCGCGATTCCGCGATAACTCACATCGTGCGCATTTATGCGCGCGCGAATTTCTGCGCGTGACGTCGACGATTTTCGCCGCCGTAAAGACCGCCGTTTTCATGGGATGGAAAATCAATCGCGCGAACTTCGACGCGCGCGGAATTTAGCAAACTAACGAAAATTGAAATCCCAACTTGGTGCGCGCAATTCCGCGATGACCCGCGTCATGTGCATTTATGCGCGCGCGAATTTCCGCGCGTGATTTCGACGATTTTCGCCGCCGTAAAGGACGTGTGCACTCGAACAAAGGAGTACACGTTGTGCAGCAAACTCAATCCAAAAAAGCTGAGATCGACGCAGCTGAAAATGCGTTGTCCGATCGCCTGATTGACGAGAAAGCACTAGCAGTTCGCTGGGGCGTTTCAACGAGGACGCTACAGAACAAACGCGTCGCCGGAAATGGAATCCCATTTCTGAAAATCAGCTCATCCGTGCGATATCGCATGAGCGATGTGATCGCGTTCGAAAACGCGGCAATGCGTTTATCGACATCAGAATCTTCAGACACAAACTAGTCAGAACCGCACTACTCATGTCGGTCATTCAGCTGCACATGCGCACGCACCGCAACGCGCAATTCGCTTCATCGTTTAGCTTAGTCCGACAGCGATTCCGCTCATCGTAAATGATCCCGTCGAACGACGTTCACTCATTCGGCGATCTCAGCAAAAAATCAATTTCAACAAACGAAAGGAACTGCCGTGAAATCACGTCAGAAGGAAATCCGCGTTGCGCCGATCGACGCGAAAGGCAACAGCGGAAGGTCCATCTTGCGGACCTTCAAAAATGCTCGCAGTCACGACGACATCAGGAAACTCGGAAAAAACCTGCGAAAGCAGGACGGCGTCGCAAACGTGTTGATCAAGCTTCGGTCAGAGCTTGGTGCACTGTCGCAGGCATATCATCACCACGTCAGAGAATCGACCATCGCGGTCTACGCAGCCGCCCGACTCCTTGTCGAAGATAAATCTTCGTGGAAGGAGTTTTGTGGGCACCGCGAATGGCGAGATCGGAAGCGAGTTGCACCGCGCTTACGTCACCCAGAAGACGCACTGCGCGCGACTGCCAGGATCGCTGCGGGATTTGATGGCAAACGAGCGACGAGACGGGCCAGCCGCCTCTATCGGCTGCTGCAGCCGTTTTTCGCCCGCGGCACCTCCCCGCAAGAAGTCGCATCCATCGTCAGTGACGGCGGCTTGAAGCGCCTAGCCGAGGTCGGGGCAACGTTAAAAAAGGAAAAAAAGGCAGCGTTGCAATCGGGAAAGGCCCCAGCGTATCGATTCAAACTGGAAAACAGGCAGATGGCGAAGAAGATTTCAGGGATGGCGGCCGGAACGAAATTCAGGATGTCTGCCAAGATCAAAAAAACCAAAAGCGGTGCATTAGAAATCAAAATATACAAGGTGATAGCGGCATAAGGTATTGTAATACACTAATTACATGATGCATATAACATATGTAATAATAATAATAGCTATATGTTTTATATGACTATAGTTATTTGGTTATATGGTCATATAGCTATTATTTTTTTTAAGGCACCCGCAATGAAAAGAGAGCCTATACTAACTAAGAGCGTTTTTATCAAAACACATGATAAAATCGATGAGGTTATCGCCAAGAAACTTCTTACCCCGCTAGGCGAGGAGCTTCTGAACATCGACCTACGCGATGCGCTACTCGAAAGGGAGGCCAAATGCCTGTACGCCATCAACAAAAGGTCACGCATCGCCTTCGCTAAATCCGTGTACAGGACCTTCAAGCGCATAATCAACAACAAGGGCAAGAAAGCTACGTATCATTTCGTCACCCTGGCGCCAGCAAGGTTTGCTGTCCCCATCTCCCAAGCCTCGGCCATGGATGTCGCGCGCATCATCAAGTGGACCAGGCGTCACCTCGGGAAATGTCACTTCGTCGCCTGTGTAGAGGCTGCGATCTACCCCAACCTTGCTAAGGCTGGCATCGCCCGGGAGATAGTGGTCTCTTGGCACGTTCACGCCATCGTCTGGGGGGTCAAACGCGAAGCCGTTAAAGAACGCGTGGACAGGGTCACCAAGCGATGCCCCTCCCTCCTTCCAGGCGTGCCGGCAGGGCACGTTGCGACATTCACGGCCGACGAGATCCTCGGGCGGGTATGGTACGCTCTCAAGGCCCCCTGCTCCGAGCACAACGTGTACCCGATGAAGACAGAGGATGTTAATGGGGAGACCGGGGAGATCTTCACGGTAGCTACCGGACGGTTCAGGCAGAAAAAGCGCGAGATCCGCCCCGGCAATGCCGTTCGGATGGTTGGGATCATGGGAACTCGAACGATCCCGGACCTAGCTTTCGGCGGCGTTAAGGGTGCAGCGTTTCTGGAACGGGCTGAGAAGGCCGCCAGACGCACGTTGGAGAAGCAAGACAGGGAAGCCGCGCTGCGCCTCGACCGGCTGTTTGAGTAACAGCTTCGACGTTCGCTCCCGCGGCGGGGCTAAATCGCCACTGGGCCATGACCGTCATCGCGCTGATCGGGTGTTGTCGGCTTCTCCTCGATCGCAGGTAGCCTCGCCAATTGCTGGGGTGTTGCGCGCACGATACCCGGCTCGAAAGCACCCCACCGTAAAGGACTCATGACCAACGCGACTGGTGGGAAGAGAAGGATCTCTATCTCCATTCGAGTTGTCGCCGCGTTGGTTGCATGAGGACAAGGTTGCAACCCGAGTGTCCTCTCCACCCCAAAATCTATGGAGACTACAATGCCGAGTGTCGTTCGGACCCGTCCTGATATCATCACCAAAAGCGCTTTGATCGTTTGGCTATCCCACCAGGTCAAGCGAAGGGAGCGACAGAAAGAGGTGCCTGTCGCGTTCATCAACTACTTCAATCATCTGGTACGGCGTTTCAAGGAAGATGATTTCATCGAGGACGGTGAAGGCTGGTTCGATGAAATCTACAATCTCGTTTTCTGCGCGGTCGTCGATAACAACGGAGCAACGCAGCTCTGCAACGAGGACGTCACAGCTGCAATCGCTGCCACTGTTTCGCGCGCAATTAACAACCAAGGACGTGTCTCAGCAGCAGACTTTGTCACGCAGCTGGCGAGTCTGTCAGAGCTCAATTGGCTCGAGATAGACCAGTCCGACAAGACCACTCAGATCAGCAGCAAGCGTCAGTTCTTGGAGCACTGGGGGTTCAAGATCGACGTAGCGTTGTCACGATGTTAGCGGCCAGGGCTCCTACGGTAGTCTCCGATCTCTGCTCGACGAACTAGCTCTGCTGACAGTACGACCCATCGCGGAGGACGTCGATCCAGGTAAGGTGCAGAAAGCGGTCATGTCGTCCTTGGCGCCGGAACCGGACGGTATGCTCTCGGCATGACCGCGCAAATTGGCGGAGGCACGATTCTTGATGATCGCGGCGCGGCCAAGTGCGACAACGGGGCGGTGCCCGGATTGTGGAATAATCGCCGATCGGGTCCACAGCCGATACGAACGTGGGCTGGCCGACCTGCCGACGAGTCCGGCTCGTCTTAACGGTCCGGCGCTTCCGCTGTGACGCTGTGACGTGCGCGCGGCAGATCTTCGCCGAGCGCTTCGATACCGATGTCCTGGCACCCTGGTCCCGTCGGACCGCTCGCCTTGACCATATCGTCCATCATCTCGCGCTGGCTCTTGGCGGGCGGCCGGCTGCAAGCTTTGCGCGCAGGCTGATGCTACCCGTCAGCAACGACACCTTGCTGCGCGTGGTCAGGCGGCGCGCCACCCCCGGCTTCGTCCCGCCAGCCGTGGTGGGGATCGACGACTGGGCGTGGCGGCGCAACCAGCGCTATGGCACGATCATCTGCGATCTGGAGCGGCGACGTACGATCGCCTTGTTGCCCGATCGGGAACCTGCGACCGCCGAGGCTTGGCTCCTCGAACAGTCGCAGATCAAGGTCGTCGCCCGCGACCGCGGCGGCGGCTACTCCCTGGCCGCCGCCAGGGCGCTGCCAAAGGCGATCCAGGTCGCTGATCGATGGTATCTGATGGAAAACGCCAGCCGCGCCTTTCTCGACGCGGTCCGCAAATCCATGCGTCAGATCCGCACCGCACACCGTCCAAGGAACTCTGCACCCGCTATCTCGAGGATCTGAGGAACGGCCTTGTGCTCGGCAAGCGCGGGCGGCCTAAGAAGGCCACGACGATCTCCACCGATGTCGGGCGCATAGAGCGCCACATCGTTCCTCTGCTCGGGCGTCGACGGGTGCGGGGTTTTTGGCCAAGTCCGACATAATGCAGGCCATGAAGGACATTATGACGGGCAATACCCGTGCGAACGTGAAGACGGAAAAGCTGCGTGGGCGAGCAATCGTGCGTGGAGGGGCTGGCACGGCATCCCGGACGATCGGTCTCTTTGGCGGCATTCTCACCTACGCGGTCGAACTCGACATCGTCGAGCAGAACCCTGTCCATGGTGTGCGAAAGCCGAAGGACCAGGTCAACGCCCGCCGCCTCAGCGAACAGGAATACCGCACGCTTGGCGACATTTTGCGGAAGGCGGCCGAGGACAGGCAGTACGAGACCACCGCAGCACTGATCCGGGTGATAGCCTTGGCGGGCTGCCGGCGCAGCGAAGTCATCGGTCTGCGTTGGGGAGAAGTCGATATCGAGGGCAGTTGCCTGCGCCTTGCCGACAGCAAAGAGGGAGCATCGGTGCGTACCATCGGCTTGCCGGCCCAGGAATACCTCGAGGCTCGCCGCGACGAGGAACAGGATGCTGAAGTCTACGTCTTTCCCGGCTGGGAGGACGGCATACCGTTCGGGAGCTTCCCCAGGCAATGGACGAAGTTGCTCAAGGATACTGACTTGGCCGACATCACGCCGCATGTTCTGCGGCACAGCTTCGCCAGCATTGGAAACGACCTTGGGTTCACCGAGGCAACCATCGCCGCCTTGGTTGGGCACTCACGAGGCACTGTGACCAGCCGCTATGTCCATACCGTGGACACTGCTCTCATCATGGCGGCTGACAGCATCGCTGGCTACATACAGGGCCTGCTTGACGGCGTCGCCTTCAGCCACATCGCCTATGCGCTGGATCGAGATTCCAGGAAGGCGGCACTCGCACATTTCCTAGGGCAGCCGACATCGGGAGCGAGGGCTAGTGAACGCTCGGCAGCATGATTGGGCTTCTTCCTACCGAAACGTCTGCTTCGCGCCCCATTGGTCATGAGGTCAACTGTGCGGCTTCTCGAAGGCGGACATCATCGACTACAACGCAGGGATGCCGAGCAAGGCATTACATCGTAGCTTCCTCTCCATCATTTGCATGCCCTGAAAAGGGTCCGCCATCCGGGGTTGGACGCGACGCCGACCGCCCGCGCCGATAGCCCTGACAATCTCGTCGACGGCCGGGCCATTGGCAATCTGGAAGATGGCGGTGTCAGCGGCGGCCGTTCTCGTCTTGCGCATCATCTGCTGCAACAGCAGCGCGCTGGGCGCATTGCGCCTGTTGCAAAATTCGAGATAGGTCGTGCCGCTAAAGGCGTCGCGAAACACCTTGCCGAAGCGCGTGATTAGATTGCGGACTCGACCTCAATAGTAACATGCGAAAGATCGTGAATGTGCGCCAGCTTCTCGCGATAGTGCGAGGGTGCTTTCGGCTCACTCGATATCAGCGAGACTATAGCACCGTGGTGGCCGGGACCGAGCTGCCAGACATGTAAGTCGGTTATGCGGTCGGTATTGGTCTCCATCGCTGCGCGGATCTCTTCGGGCAGATCTTCCGCGGGCGACAGATAGTCGAGCAGCACGCCGCCGGCGTCACGGATAAGGCCCCATGACCAGCGTGCGATGACGAGGGCGCCGACGAGACCCATCGCGGGATCGAGCCAAAGCCAGCCGTAGATGCTTCCCGCCAGCAGTGCCTCGATCGCCAGGACCGAGGTCAATGCATCCGCCAGGACATGGACATAGGCCGCGCGCAGATTGTTGTCGCTGCCACCACTATGCGCTTGATGATCGTGGTGGTCGTGGGCATGTTCGTGGTGGCTGTGGCCATGGCCGTGTTGATGGTCGTCCTTGAGCAGCCACGCGCTGACCAGGTTGATAATCAGACCGATGACGGCAACGGCAATGGCCTGCGGGAAATCGATGGGCACGGGCGACCTCAGACGAAGGAAGCTCTCCCAAGCGATCATCAGGGCGATGAGCGCCAGCACGATCGCGCTGGCAAAGCCGGCAAGGTCTCCCATCTTGCCGGTGCCGAATGTGAAGCGCGGATTGCGAGCATTCTTACGGGCATAGAGATAGGCAAGCGCCGCAATCAGCATCGCCGCGGCATGCGTCGCCATATGCCAGCCATCGGCAATCAGTGCCATCGATCCGTAAATCGTGCCGGCGACGATTTCGGCCACCATCATCGTCGCCGTCAAGGCGATGACGAACCAAGTGCGGCGCTCGTTGCGCTCATGGGCATCGCCGAGGAACACATGGTCGTGGCCGCGGACGTCGAGATGCAGGCTCATTTCAGATAGGTCCTCACTACGGTGATCAGTTCGTCGGCGCCGCGGGCACGCGCGGTCGCGTCAGGACCGGCGACCACATGCTCACGCACATGGTCCTCGATCAGCTCGGCCGTCAGCCCGTTCACGGCGCCACGGATCGAGGCGACCAGGTTCAGCACCTCGGTGCATGGCGCTTCGGCCTCGAGCGCGCGCTCGACCGCTTCCATCTGGCCCTTGAGCCTGCGGACACGGCCTAGAAGCTTGGCCTTGTGTTTGATCGTGTGACTCATAATATAGGGAGGTACCCTATATTTTCCGGCACGTCGAGTCCACTTTCGAAGCTCGTGCTTGCTTGACCGATAAGCTGGAAAGGCCGATGGTCCACGAGAAACAGACGAGAACTTGCAATGCTGGCCATCGGCGATCTGGCCCGCCGGACGGGCGTCAAGGTTCCAACCATTCGCTACTATGAGCAGATGGGGCTGATCGATGCGGCCGAGCGGTCGGAAGGCAATCAGCGACGCTATGGCCGCAGCGAAGAGGACAGATTGTCCTTCATCAAGCACGCTCGTCAATTCGGGCTCAGTGTTGAGACAATTCGCGAACTTCTGCGGTTGAGCGCGGGTCCGGAAGGCTCATGTGGCGATGCCGGTCGCATTGCCGCCGAGCAGCTTGCCGTGGTGCGCCAACGCATAGCCGAACTGCGCAGGCTCGAGCGCGAGTTGGCGCGGATTTCGGCACATTGCCACGGCGACCAGGTCAAGGATTGCTACGTGATCCAGGCATTCGCTAATCATGAGCTGTGCGACGACGAGCACTGACGCCGGCTAAATCCGATACCTGACTACAGGATTGTTTCGATCGGCTAATCATTCGATTAGGCGGTGATCTTGCCCAATATACAATACCCCGTATGGTATACACGCGGGTTCGGACGGTGCTGCTTTCAAGAGCAGCGAGAACCGGAGCGAGCGAGGCCAGGTCTGACGTGTCAGGCTATCGACTCAGCGGCTAGGCGACGATTGATCACACCAGCCCTGACCTCGTTCGCTCCCGGCGAGTCAGGGGCGACGCGACATTTACGGGAGATTTTTCGCATGACCGACTTTTCGCAGTTGCTCCAGCAGGGAGCAACGAACGCTTGGCTTTTTATACCCAGCGCCATCCTGCTTGGCGCTCTGCACGGGCTGGAGCCCGGGCACTCGAAGACTATGATGGCTGCCTTCATTATCGCGGTGCGCGGAACGGTGTGGCAGGCATTTCTGCTGGCTATCGCCGCTACGGTCTCGCACACCGCCATCGTCTGGCTCGTCGCGCTGGCCGGCATCTGGTATGGGCCGAGTTTCTCCGCAGAGGCAACCGAGCCCTACTTCCTGCTCGCATCCGGCGTGCTCATCGTCGGTGTTGCGCTGTGGATGCTCCTGCGCACGTATCGCGAGCAGCAGGACACCAAGGCGCGCCTCGCCTATCAGCAGAAGGCTCAATCCAACCAGACACGCGTGATCGACACTGGTCACGGCTTGGTCGATCTCATGCTGGTCAATGAAGGCGGCTCGAACCGCTTTCGCGCCAAATTCAAGAATATGCGCGGCGTCGATAAGAAGCCGCCGGCCGCCAAGGAACTGATCCTGGACACAAAGCGTGACGACGGCTCGAAGCAGACGTTCCGCTTCTTGACCAAGGGCGACTACCTGGAGACGATCGATGCCGTTCCGGGACCGTTGTCCTTCGACATCGTGCTTACCTGGGATCACGATGATCATGAGCACGTCTACTACGAAAGCTTCCGGCCGCATGGCGCCGCCAAGCCAGCGGCGGCAGGACAACTCGACCTCGGCGACATGGAGGCAATGGATGCCCATGCTCGTTCGCACGCCATGGACATCCAGAAGCGTTTCGCTGGGCGCACGGTGACGACCGGACAGGTCATCATGTTCGGTCTGACCGGCGGCCTGCTGCCATGCCCGGCCGCCATCACCGTGCTGGTGCTGTGTCTCCAGCTCAAACAGTTCTCGCTCGGTCTCACACTTGTGCTGTGCTTCAGCATAGGGCTCGCGCTGACGCTCCTGTTCTCGGGGACGGTGGCAGCCTGGGGAATGCAGAAGGCCAGCAAGAAGTGGAAAGGCTTTGACGCCTTCGCCGATCGCGTGCCCTATTTCTCCAGCGCGGTCATCATCGCCGTTGGTCTCTTCACCGCCTATTCGGGCTACTCTCACCTGCTGCAGGGCCACGCAGCCTAGGCCACGGCCGATTCCTCCGCCAGGCGGCGCTTCGGCGCCGCCTCATCCTCCCAGCGGCGCTTCCTCTGGAAGCGCCGCCCACCAATTTGTTGCCATGCTGCGCCGCCTTTACGACTGGACCCTTTCGCTTTCTGGACGCCCTGGAGCCATCTGGGCACTGGCTGCGGTTTCCTTCGCCGAAAGCTCATTCTTTCCGATCCCTCCGGACGTGCTGCTTGTCCCGATGTCGCTGGCAAAACGCGATAAGGCCTGGCTCTATGCCGGAATTTGCACCATCGCTTCAGTGATCGGCGGCATTCTAGGTTATGCTATCGGATCGCTGCTTTACGATTCGGTCGGCACTTGGCTGATCAACGCCTATGGCTACGGCCAGAAAGTGGAGGCGTTCCGCCAGGCTTACGCCGAATACGGGCAATGGATCATCCTGCTCAAGGGACTGACACCCATCCCCTACAAGCTGGTCACCATCACCTCCGGCTTCGCCGGCTACAATCTTGTCTGGTTCGTGATCCTGTCCATCGTGACACGCGGCGTGCGCTTCTACGTCCTCGCGGGCTTGCTGACCCGCTTCGGCGACCCCTTGCGACGCTTGCTTGAAAAGCACCTTGGGCTGATCGTCGCTCTCTTCGCAATCGGCCTGCTCGGCGGTTGCGTAGCGTCGAAGATGTTCTTCTGAGTCACCGCAGCAAAGCACAAGGGTCAGCCGATGGCGGCCGGACGTACCTTACCATCCGCCTCACTTACAGATACTTGGTGATTTCCTTGAACTCGGCGATCGTGGCCGGGTGCGGGTGCGCATGGTCATGACTGTGCGGCTTGCCGTTTGCGCTTTCGGCTAGGCAATGGTCGATATGGTCGTGGATTAGGGTACGCTTGGCGCTGGCGACAGCGCGTTCCAGCGCGTGCAGTTGCTGTGCGATCAGGACGCAGTCCCGATCCTGCTCAAGCATGCCGATCAACGCGTCCATCTGGCCGCGCGCGCGCTTCAATCGCTTGATGATGTCAGTATGGCTTTCGTGTCTCATACGTCAAATAGAATACCCCACCCCGGTATCGTCAAGGCCTTCGGAAAAAAATGATCTCGATCCGAATTTCTCTCTTTGAAGCTATAGCCGCTAGAGGATGCAGGTTTCTTGCAAATTGAGATCGGCCCTCATTCCGGCCGCCCGCAGGAGACCATTTCCATGACCGCAACCAATACGCATAGCGATCTGTCCGGGAAGCACGCCCCTTCGTGTTCAAGGTGGAAGGAATGGATTGCAGCGGTTGCGCAGCGACACTGAAGAAGGCCGTCGAGCGTATGCCAGGGGCCTCCGACGTGGCTGTGTCGCTGACCAAGGAGACGATGACGCTGCTGCTCGATGAAGGGGCGACCGATATCGCGGCGATCGAAAAGAAGGTTCGTCAATTGGGTTTTCAGCCGCAATTGTCGTTCCGTCCGGCGATTGCCGCATCCGGTCACGTCCATCGTCCCGACTGCAGTCACGAGCACGCCGCGCGTGGCAATGCGGATCCCAAAGTTGTCCCGGCCTCGACCTTTAGCGATCGGCTGGTCTGGGAGCTGGAGGGTATCGACTGCAAAAGCTGCGCAGCCACCATCAGCCATGCGCTGCAGCGGCTGCCTGGTATCTCCAACGTCCAGGTTTCCGTAAGCAACGAGACGCTGACATTGGGGCTGGATGAGCGATCGACAAACACCAGCGCCGTCGAAGCCAAGCTCAATGCTCTCGGCTATGCCGCACGCCGTGTCGGATTGGCTACACAGGGAAACGAAGGCGAGTCATCGCCCGCGCCGGTGCGTCGCTGGTGGTGGCAGTCGCCGAAAGCCAGGATTGCCGCAACAGCAGGGATGCTGCTTGTTGCAGCCTATCTGGCAAGCGTGGTCTTTCCACCTTTGTCCAATTGGGCTTTCCTGCTGGCAACTATCGCTTGTGGATCGCGGTGTTTGCCGGCACCGGCGCCACGGTGGTGGTGACGCTCAACGCCATGCGCCTGCTCGGTCGGGCAGTCGACCGGCCTTGATCCGCGACCGGCGCGTTGACGGAGTTCGATCGAGTGAGCGCCGAAATGTGCTTGACCTTCCCACGTTGGCATCTTGCAGCGTGGCTAGCGCACGCATTTTTTTGAGAGACAACAAAGAAGGATACTAGATGAAACGAATGATGATCGCCGCGGCCGCATTTTCGTTGCTCGCGACACCAGTGTTCGCCTCCGGAACCGGGGAGCACAAGCATGTCGGTATGCCGGGAAAGGCCAATGATGCGACCCGGGACGTAACCATCGAGATGATGGAGATGAGCGACGGCTCGATGATGTTCGAACCCGCTTCGCTGGACGTCAAGGCCGGCGAGACGGTGCGGCTGAAGCTGAAGAACGACGGTGAAATCGACCACGAATTCGTCATCGACACCGACGAGGGCATTCAGGAGCATAAGGCGATGATGGCGAAGATGCCGGACATGCAACATGATGAACCCAATGCAATGCGCCTGAAGCCAGGCGCCAGCGGCGAGATCATATGGACCTTCACGACGCCCGGCAGCTTCGAGTTCGCCTGCCTCATCCCGGGCCACTACGAAAACGGCATGAAAGGCGCCATCACGGTTTCCAATTGATGTCGTGATGCTGGAACGGTCCGCCAATCGCGCGATCCGTTCCAGCAATCACAAAAAATTCAAAAAAACGCTTGACCTTCCCATGCTGGTACCTTGCAGTTTCGTGGCTGTCCTCATTTTGAACATCGGAGACAGCCATGTGTGAAGAACACGATCATCATCCTTCCGTCGCCGCATCGTCGGCATCGGTATCCGCAACCGGCACCACACTCTACGTATCGGACATGACCTGCAGTCATTGCGCCGGCGTCATCACCAGCGCTCTCGAACAGACTCTGCCGAACGCCAAGTTCAGCA
This sequence comes from Mesorhizobium sp. B2-6-2, assembly GCF_006440615.1. Classification (NCBI taxonomy): domain Bacteria; kingdom Pseudomonadati; phylum Pseudomonadota; class Alphaproteobacteria; order Hyphomicrobiales; family Phyllobacteriaceae; genus Mesorhizobium; species Mesorhizobium sp. B2-6-2. The sequence continues at coordinate 147,202 of NZ_VFUG01000007.1, forward strand.
TCGACCTATCCAAGGCTCGCGTGACTGTCGATGGGGATGCGGCGCTCGCCATGGAAGCCATCCGCACTGCCGGCTACAGCCCCGAACGCATTGCCATCTGAGACCAAGGCAGGCAGCCGTAGCATTGCACGACGGCTGTCTGCTGCGACGACGTGCGCCCTCTCATCTCCATGCGACCGGATTCAACCATGAACACAACTGAGCTCAGCTTTCATGTCGAGGGCATGACGTGCGCGTCCTGCGTCCGCCGGGTCGAACTCGCCGCGGCGAAGTTGCCTGGAGTCAACAAGGCGTCAGTCAATCTCGCTATGGAGAGGCTGAATGTTTCGGTCGCGGACGGCTTCACGACCGAGGCGCTCGGCAAAGCCATCGCGGCAGCCGGCTATGGACTGCGCAAGACGCAGACGGAGATCGGCATCCAGGGGATGAGTTGTGCCTCGTGCGTGGCGCGCGTGGAAAAGGCATTGAAGCGCGTGCCAGGCGTCACCGCGGCCTCAGTCAACCTTGCAACCGAACGCGCCACGATCGAGGCGTTGACGATGCTCGATCCGAGCGCGATCTCGCGCGCGATCGAAAAGGCCGGCTATATGCCTGTCCAGCTCGCGGGCGCCGACCTGCCGCTTACCGACAACAAAGCGGCGGAAGTCAACGCTTTGCGTCGCGATCTGCTGATCGCCACAAGTCTGACGCTGCCGATTTTCGTCGTCGAGATGGGGTCGCATCTCTACAGCCCGATGCATCATTGGGTGATGAGCGCCATACCGATGCGCACACTCTATTTCGTCTACTTCGTCCTCAGCAGCATCGTCATGTTCGGGCCGGGCCTGCGCTTCTTCAGGAAAGGTTATCCGGCGCTTCTGCGCGGCGGGCCGGACATGAATTCGCTGGTCGCGCTGGGCGCGACCGCAGCCTATGGCTATTCGCTGGTGACCACCTTCTTCCCCGAGGTGCTGCCGCTCAATGCGCGCTTCGTCTATTACGAAGCGGCGGTTGTCATCATCACGCTGATCTTGCTTGGCCGCCTGCTCGAAGCCGGCGCCAAGGGCCGCACCAGCCGGGCAATCAGCCGGCTTGTCGGCTTGCAGGCGAAGTCGGCCTGGGTCGAGCGCGACGGCGTCATGCGCGACGTGCCCCTCGACGCTGTCGTACCGGGCGATATCATCGTCGTGCGCCCGGGCGAGCGCATCGCTGTCGACGGCAAGGTGATCGACGGCGCGTCTCACGTCGATGAGGCAATGATCTCCGGCGAGCCGATGCCGGTAGCGAAATCGGTCGGCTCCGATGTCATCGGCGGTACTATCAATCGCACCGGCAGCTTTCGCTTCCGTACGACGAAGGTCGGCAGCGACACCATGCTCGCGCAGATCATTCGCATGGTGGAGTCGGCGCAAGGGTCGAAACTGCCGATCCAGATGCTTGTCGATCGCGTGACGGGATGGTTCGTGCCGGCAGTCATGGGCATCGCTGTCGCCACCTTCACGATCTGGATGATTTTCGGACCTTCGCCGGCCTATACCTTCGCGATGATCAATGCCGTGGCGGTGCTGATCATCGCCTGTCCCTGCGCCATGGGCCTGGCGACGCCGACATCGATCATGGTCGGGACTGGCAGGGCGGCGGAGCTTGGCGTCCTCTTCCGCAAGGGCGAGGCGCTGCAGCAGTTGCGGGGAGCAGCGGTGGTCGCATTCGACAAGACCGGCACCCTGACACGAGGTCGGCCCGAGCTGACGGATATCGTCACTGCAAGCGGCTTCGATGCTGATATGGTGCTGCCGCTCGTCGCAGCGGTCGAGAAGTCGTCCGAGCATCCGATCGGTGAAGCGATCGTGCGCGCCGCCGAGGCTCGGGGTATTTCCGTTCCGCCGGCCAGCAATTTCGAAGCCCGTCCCGGTCATGGTGTGGCAGCGGTGGCTGACGGGAAGAAAATCGAAGTCGGCTCCCGGCACAATTTCGAGGCTCATGGTTTTGATCTCTCCGCGCTTGCCGCTGATGCGGAAGAGTTGGCGGGTGCCGGCAAGACGCCGGTCTATGCTGCCATCGACGGCAAGATGGCGGCCGTCATTGCGGTTGCCGACACGCTGAAGCCAACCAGTCGAAGCGTGATCGCCATCCTGCATCAAGCAGGCATCAAGGTGGCGATGATCACCGGCGACAACCGCCGCACCGCCGAAGCCATTGGCCGCCAGATCGGCCTTGATCACGTTCTGGCGGAGGTGCTGCCGCAGGGCAAGATAGAGGCGATCCGGCAATTGCAGAAAGGTGGCACGACTGTCGCCTATGTGGGCGATGGCATCAACGATGCGCCCGCCTTGGTTGGCGCTGATATCGGCATTGCCGTGGGCAACGGCACCGACGTTGCCATCGAGAGCGCCGATGTGGTGCTGGTCGGCGGCGATTTGCGTGGCGTCATCGACGCGATCGCGATCAGCAAGGCAACGATGCGCAATATCGCACAGAACCTGTTCTGGGCCTTCGGCTACAATGTGCTTCTCATCCCGGTCGCGGCCGGTGCGCTCTATCCGGCTTTCGGCATCGCGCTTTCACCCATGATCGGTGCCGGCGCCATGGCGCTGTCGAGCGTCTTCGTGCTCGGCAATGCACTCCGCCTGCGGCGGTTTCGCTCGCCAGGCGCGCCTCGTGAAGCAATGGCTATCAGCCCGACATTGGCGGAAGCTCACTGATGGCGTATCGAGCTATGATTTCCGGTGTCGAGCAGACAATCTCCGTCGAGGATGGCGAAACCTTGCTTTCGGCCGCCCTTGGCGCTGGCATCGCCTATCCTCACGGCTGCCGCTCCGGGCGCTGCGGCTCCTGCAAGACGCAGCTGCTGGACGGGCAGGTCGATCTGTTGCCCCATACGCCCTTCTCACTGACCGAAGCCGAGAAGCAGCAGGGGCTCATCCTCGCCTGCCGCGCCCGGCCGTCCTCGGATGTCGCGGTCCGCTGGCTGGCTCGGCCGGCTGCAAGCCATCCGGTCGTCCGGACAACAGCGGTCGTCCGCGCCGTAGAGCCGCTGACGCACGACATCGTCGAGATCCGGCTCAAGCCTGAGCAGCCGCTTGCAGCATCGCCCGGTCAATTTGCCCGTCTGTATTTTCGGGGACTGCCGGCACGAGACTATTCCTTTGCTCCAACTGCCGACGGCGAGGTCGCTTTCCATGTCCGCGTTATCGCGGGTGGCGAAGTTAGCCCGGCGATAGCGGGACGAACGCGGCCGGGTCTGAGGGTGACGATCGAAGGACCCTATGGCGAGGCCTATCTGCGCGAAGATCACACCGGGCCGATGCTATGCGTGGCCGGCGGGTCCGGCCTGGCGCCGATCCTTTCGATCGTCAACCGAGCGGTCAGCGCGAGAATGCATCAGCCGATCCATATGTATTTCGGGGCTCGGGATACTGGCGATATCTATGGCGTCGAACAGCTTTCGCGTTTGGCGGCGAAGCATCCTCGGTTGACCATGCATATCGTTCTGTCGGCTACCCGAGCTCCCGGTCCGCACCGGTCTGGCTTCGTCCATCAGGCGATCGCCGGCGATCTCAGCGGAAGCAAGCGGGGCTGGAAGGCTTATGTCGCTGGCCCTCCAGCGATGGTTGACGCGGTCGATGCGCTGTGCCGGGAACACGGAATGAAGCCAGGCGATTTTCACGCCGACCCGTTCTTCACCCCGAGTGCGTTGTCGGCATCCCTTGGCAGCGAGCACGAATTCACACGTTGAGCGTCGGCCAAGCCGTTGCCTTTCCGTGATGCAACTGCGGCTTTGCGGGGGGCTTTGGCCAGATCATTCAGGATCGGGCAGTTCGGCCGTTCATCGCCGCTGCAGCAACTGACGAGATGCTTCAATGTCTCGACCATCTCCTGCATGGCCGCAATTTTGTTCTGAAGCTCGCCGATATGGCTGCTCGCGATGCGCTTTACGTCGGCACTGGCGCGGCCCTTATCGCGCCAGAGACCCAACAGGACGGACGTTTCCTCGAGAGAGAAACCAAGATTGCGCGAGCGCTTGATGAAGCGCAGGACATGCACCTCGTCCTCGCCATAGATGCGATAGTTGCTTTCGGTTCGATGCGCCGATCGGATCAGTCCCGTCGACTCGTAATAGCGGATCATTTTGGCCGAGACACCTGATGCCTTGGCCGCTTCGCCTATGTTCAAAGTTCGCTCCTTCCGACGTGCGTCAGGCGGTCGCCGCGGCAGGTTCGACCACAATGCTGGCCAGCGCCTCGACCGCTTGCTTGAGCGCCGCTGCTTTGTCGGCAAGCACCTGTCTCACGACCGTGACGAAGCCTTCGTCCTGTTGAAGCACCATGCGTTGAGCCGCCAGCATTCTCAATGTCTCGGCAGGACAGGGAGCGCCCAGCGATATGCGGCGCTCAACGCTCTTTTGCGGATCAAGAATGTCGCTGATTTCGGTGGCGCCGAATTCAATCCTGCGATGCAGGACGATCTCGACCGCCTCCGTGACCATTTCCGCGGTGATCCCGCTCGCCGCGATCTTCTCCTCCAGTGCTCTTCGCGTCACATAACCGACGATGTGATGCGCTTCGCGGAATGACAGCCCGTGGCGCTGCACAATGAAGTCGGCAAGGTCGGTCATCGTGGAGAAGTTATTTGCGGTCAATTCGCGCATGCGCCGCGCCCGCGGAATGACGGCCGCAACCAGCAGGTCGAGCAGCGTCATGGAGGACCTGCAGGTCTCGAAAAGCGTCCAGGCGCGGTTAAGCGAGGCTCGGGTCGCGTCAATGCTGTGCGTGAAATGGCTGGCGCGCATAGTGGCAAGCATGGCGGTATAGTCGCCGATAACCTCGCCGGCGTTGGCTTTCAGGGCTTCGATGACGACTGGGTTCTTCTTCTGCGGCATGATGCTGGAGACGCCGGCGACCGAATCGGCGAAGTCGATCAGCGCGAACTCCGCGGTCGTCCAGACATAGAAATCCTGCGCCAGCCTGCTCCATGTCGTCGACAGCGAGGCGCCGATCGCGGACAGCGAAAGCATGTAGTCGCGCGCGGCGACGGCGTCCTGAGAGTGTTCGGCAACGCCGTCGAATGCCAGGAGCCCTGCCGTCATGTTCCGGTCGATGGCAAAGGAAGTGCCGGCCATAGCTCCGGCGCCGAGCGGGCAGAGATTCATGCGCCTGTATTCCGCGCGTAATCGTTCGATGTCGCGCGCCAGCGCGGTCGCGACGCCGAGAAGATAGAAGCCGAAGGTGACGGGCTGCGATGGTTGCAGATGGGTATAGCCAGGCATGACGGTGTCGGCATGGCGCTCCGCTTGGTCGAGCAGGCTGGACCGGACCCGTGAGACGGCCTCAATCAGGTCAAGGATCTCTCGGCGCGCGCGCATGCGGTCGATGGTCGCCCCTATGTCGTTGCGGCTACGGCCCACATGCAAGCTGCCGCCGATCTCCACGCCGGTACGGGCAATCAAAGCGGTTTCGCAATTGAAATAGAGATCTTCGAGCGACGGATCGTTGGGCAGGGCCTCCGCGCCCTGCCGCTGCAATTCCAGCATCTCGCGGGCCAGTACCGCTGCTATGTCCTTGCTGAGGAAGCCATGGCGCTTAAGCATCAGCAGATGCGCCTGGTTGATGGCATGCATGTGTTCCAGCGCGTGCTTCGTCTCGCGCTCCAGCCGCGGCCGGTAGACAAGCTCCCGCACCTCTGCGGCCATGCCCTGGCTCAACCTTTCGCCGCGTACAGACATTGTGCGTGTCTCTCAGCCGGCGACGTAGATAGTGCGCGAACGGGTGAAGAACTGGACCACTTCTGGTCCCATCTCCCGCACGCCAAAACCGGACTCGCCGTTACCGCCGAAGGGCACATGATAGTCGGTGCCGACCGTCTGCAGATTGATCATCAGCATGCCGGCAGTGCTGCGCCGGCGGAACTCGCCGATGGCGGCGTGCGAGGCGGTGTAGATCCCGGCCGACAGCCCGTAAGGCGTATCATTGGCGATCTCGATCGCATGGTCGAGCGAATCCGCGCGGATCAGCGATGCGACCGGGCCGAAGATCTCGTGCCGGTTCACAAAATCGGCGGACGACGTGCCGATGAACAGCGCGGGCTGAACGAAATGGCCGGGCGTCGCCCCCTCAAGTGGTGAGCCGCCCCAAGCTTCGCCGCTGGTCTCGGCCTTCGCGTTGTCGAGCGACTGCAGCACGCGCTCGCGCTGCTGCTCACTGACGAGGGGGCCGATGTTCGACTGCGGGTCCAATGCATGCCCGACCCTGAGACCCTTGACTCGCTCGAGCAACGTCTCGGCGAAGCGGTCGTGGATCGCGGCGTCGACGATGATGCGGCTGGAAGCCGTGCAGCGTTGACCGGTCGAATAGAAGGCACCTTTGATCGCCGCATCGAGAGCGCCTTCGAGATTGGCGTCGGCCATGACGATCAGCGGATTCTTGCCGCCGAGCTCTAGCTGGAGTTGCGCATTGCGGCCATTCATCGAGGCCGCGATCTTGCTGCCCGTGACGGACGAGCCGGTGAAGCTGACAAGGTCGACTTCTGGGTTGGATACCAGAGCCGCGCCAACTTCCCCGCCCCCCATCACCATCTGGAAGACGCCATTGGGCAGACCGGCCTCGACCATGATCTCCGACAACAACTGCGCGCAACCGCTGGTCAACTCCGAAGGCTTGAGGACCGCGCAATTGCCATAAGCCAGCGCTGGCGCCAGCTTCCAGGCCGGAATGACGATCGGAAAATTCCAGGGCGTGATAAGCGCGGCAACCCCAACCGGCTCGCGAACGACATCGATGTCTATGCCTTCGCGCAGCGAGCGCACATGCCGCCCGGACAGGCGCAATGCTTCTCCGGCGTAGAATTTGAACAACTGACCGGCCTTGGTCACTTCGGCGCGCGCTTCCGGCAAGGTCTTGCCTTCTTCGCGCGACAACAGTGTCGCGATTTCCTCGCGCCGGGAAACGATGAGCGAGCCAACCGTGTCGAGCAAATCGGCTCGCGCCTGCGGCAGCAAGCGAGCCCATTTCGGAAACGCCTCTCGCGCTGCCGCGACAGCCTCGGCAACGTCGTCCAGCGAGGCGAACGTCGCAACCGAGACGACTTCCCCAGTGTCGGACGGATTGCGCCGCTCCTTTGCAGCCCCATTCGCGACGCGCTCGCCATCTATCAGGTTCTGGCAGGCCAGTGGCTCGATCCGACCAAGATTAATTAGGGAAGCCTGCACATTCATTAGAATTCGTTCCTTGTCTAAATTCCATATGGCAATTAGGGTTTACATAGATAACCGTGCTGCATCAATCTCCCATTCATTTGATCCGGTAATGGATTTATAAACGGGAACGAAATACAAAATGAACCAACCTAGCTGAGAAAAAGTGAGGCATCCCGATCCAGCAGAAATCGTCAAAAGAGGCTTGAGAGCAAGCAAGCAGCCGCCACTCTCCAAAGCGAGGGCGCGACCTGCGAACCGAGCGAAGACTCGGCGCTACAGGCAACAAAAACAATAAGGGGAATAAAATGGAGAATCCGATGAAACGCGTTCCGTCAACAACGAAGGGGCTCGTTGCCGTTCTTACCGTCTGTGCGCTATTTTCGTGGCCAGCCTTCGCGCAAAACAAAGGCGGCAATCTTATTTCGGTTTTGCGCGCAGACCCAAAAGGGTTGGTTCTGGCTTTTCCGAGCGCGGGTGATACCCAGCTCGTTTCGGGCAAAATCTATGAGGGGCTGCTCAACTATTCGTCCGACCTGAAGCCGATGCCCTCATTGGCCAAGGCCTGGGAAGTCTCGCCCGACGGATCGACCTACACTTTCAAGCTTCAGCCCGGCGTGAAATGGAGCGACGGCGAGGATTTCACGTCCGCCGACGTGGTCTTCAGCCTGTCGGAAATGCTGCCGAAGACCAACGCCGCGGCCAAGCAGGCGCTGGAGCAGGTAAAGTCAGTGACGGCTCCCGACGCGCAGACGGTGGTCATTACCCTCAAGCGGCCGGTGCCTTATTTCCTGATGGTGTTTCCGCGCCAGCAAATGCCGATGATGCCCAAGCATATCTACGAGGGCACGGACTACGCGACCAATCCGCATAATGCCAAGCCTATCGGCACCGGTCCGTTCAAGCTGCAAGAATGGCAGCGGGGTTCCTATATCCGCTTGGTCCGCAACGACAGCTACTGGAACAAGGACCGTCCCGACCTCGACTCGATCACCTACCGGATCATGCCAGATGCGGCTTCGCGAGGCATCGCACTGGAAACGGGCGACGTGCAAGTTGCAACCTCACTCGAGGTGAGCAGCACTGACATCGCCCGCTTCAAGACCAATGCCGACATTGAAATGACGCCCAAGGGCTGGGAGTACTACAGCGCCCAGGCAATGGTTGAATTCAACCTGCGCAAACCCTTGCTGAGCGATGCGCGGTTTCGGCAGGCGCTGTCTTATGCTGTCGACCGCCAATTCGTGCTCGACCACATCTGGGGCGGACTCGGACGCATCGCCACGGGACCGATCGGCGCCAGTATTCCCTACTATACGCCGGACGTGCCGAAATATGATTTCGACGTAGGCAAGGCCAAGAAGCTACTTGATGATATGGGGCTGAAGGCTGACTCTGACGGCATGCGCCACGATGAAAAAGGCAATTCGGTAAAGGTAAGCCTCCTTGTTCTTCCCGGTGAGCCCTATGATCGCCTGGCCGAATACGTGCGGGAAGCCTGGAAAGGAATTGGGGTCGAGACGGACCTGCAGACGACCGATCTTGGCACCTGCTATGACCGGCTCTCCAATTGGAATTTCGACGCTGCCGTCTTCACCCTCGGCCAGCTCGCCGACCCGGGCATCGGCAGCCGCAGCTACTACCATTCTTCGAACATCAAAAAGGGCAGCCCGTTCTCGAACGTCGTCGGCTACTCGAACCCCGACGTCGACAAGTGGTACGACGAAGCGGCAGTGGAGATGGATCCGGCAAAGCGCGGCAAACTCTACGCCGACATCCAGCGCGAGCTGGTCGCGGATGCGCCGATGATCTGGCTGCTCGATCTCGATCGGCTGACCATTTACCACAAGAGCGTGCACAATCTCGTGACGGACGGGTTCGGTCCGCGCGGAGCCTGGGACCAGGCCTACCTCGATCAATGAGGCCACGGTGCAGATGATATCCTACATCGGGGCGAGATTGATCAAGGCGCTGGGCATCCTGGTCGGCGTCGTCTCGCTCAACTTCATCCTGATCCGCCTGGTCCCGGGAGATCCGGCGACGGTTATCGCCGGTGAAAGCGGCATGGCCGATGAGGCGTTCGTCAACACGATCCGCCACGTCTACGGGCTGGATCAGCCAACGCTGCTCCAGCTCAAGACCTACCTGGTCAATACGCTCTCGTTCAATCTCGGATATTCCTACCGACTTCAGAGCGACGTTCTGTCTCTCATCGTCGAACGGTTGCCGGCTACGCTGGCGTTGACAGGCTCTGCCTTCATCCTGTCACTCTTGGTCGGTGTCGGGCTCGGCGTCGTCGCCGGGACCCGTCCCGACACCAAACTCGATCATGTCATCAGGATCGTCACGCTCGCCTTCTATGCGATTCCCGTCTTTTGGATCGGTCTGATGCTGATCCTCGTCTTCTCGTTGCGAGTGCACTGGTTCCCAGCTTCGGGAACGGGCTACGAATATGGCGACAATCCAGGCCCGGCCGTCTTCCTCTGGCACCTGGCGCTGCCGGCGGTGACGTTGTCGCTGTTTTACATTGCCGTCTATGTCCGCCTTGCGCGTACATCGGTCATCGATGTCATGCATCTCGACTTCGTGCGCACCGCCCGCTCGAAAGGGCTGGGCTCCAGCGAGATCATACGCCGGCACGTGCTGCCCAACGCGATCCTGCCCATTCTGACGATGGCTTCGCTGCAGGCGGGCAGCCTGGTGAGCGGATCGATCGCGGTCGAGACCATCTTCGCCTGGCCGGGAATCGGCCGCCTCGGGTACGAGGCGCTGATGCAGCGTGATTACAACATGCTGCTGGGCGTATTCCTGACCACTGCGGCGATGGTCGTGCTGCTCAACCTCGTCGCCGACGTCCTCTACGCCATCGTCGATCCCAGAATAGAGTTGGCAAAATGAACCATGCCCGCACATTGCTAGCCTGCGCCCTGCCGTTGCGCATGCGCGACTGGCAATTGACGATCGGCACCGGCCTGCTTCTTGCCCTCGCTTTCGTCGCCGTGTCGGCGCCCGTCATCTCGCCATTCGGCCCGTGGGAGATCGGTGCCCCACCCTATCTGCCGCCCCTATCGCCGCATCACTGGCTGGGTACCGACATGCTCGGACGGGACGTCCTGTCCGGTGTCATATACGGGGCACGCGTATCGCTGTTGGTGGGCGTGATCTCCGCGGCTGCCGCGATCTGCATCGGCACCATTGTCGGCGGCACCGCAGGTTATGCTGGCGGCCTGATTGACGACATTCTGATGCGTCTGACGGAATTCCTCCAGACCATGCCGGGCCTGGCGCTGGCATTGGTCCTGGTCGCGGTGCTCGGCGCTTCGATGTGGTCGGTCGTGCTGGCAATTGCGCTTGTGAGTTGGCCGCCGGTGGCGCGGCTGATGCGGGCGGAGTTTCTTTCGCTGCGTAGCCGTGAATTCGTACTTGCTGCCAAGGTGCTGGGCGAAAGCCACAGCAAGATCGTCCTCAGCCACATGCTGCCCAATGCGCTGGGACCGATCATTTCAATCGCCTCGCTCAAGGTCGCCAGCGCGGTTCTGACCGAATCCACCATCAGCTTCCTGGGCCTGGGTGACGTCAACAAAATCTCCTGGGGCATGATGATCGGCATGTCGCAGAGCCAACTGCGCAATGCCTGGTGGATGAGCGTGTTTCCGGGGCTAGCCCTGCTCATCACGGTTCTTGCCCTAACGCTTATTTCAGACGGTATCGGACGCGCACTCAGCGGTCGTCGCCACAGCATGTTGTGAGCTGCCAATGCTGCAAGTCGAAAACCTGAAGATAGGCCTGCCTGCCGGCGCCGACAGGCCATTCGCGGTCAACAGCATTTCCTTTTCCGTCGAGGCTGGAAAGACACTTTGCCTGGTGGGGGAATCCGGCTCCGGCAAATCGGTTACCGGTCAGGCCATCGCCGGCCTGCAACCAAAGTTCCTGCGCCAGTCGACCTCTGGCTCGATCCGCCTCGGCGACCTCGATCTGTCGTCGCTCAGCGAGCGTCAATGGCAAGGCATTCGCGGCCGCGAGATCGGTATGATCTTCCAGGAGCCGATGACGGCGCTCAATCCGATCATGCCCGTCGGTCGCCAGATCGCCGAAGTCTATCGCGCGCACGGGCTCTTGGTCGGCAAGGCGGAAATGCGCGACCGCGTGCATGCTTTGTTGGAGCGCGTCGGTATCCACGATCCGCGTCGCATCGCGAATTCCTACAGCTTCCGCATCTCGGGCGGGCAGCGGCAGCGCGCGATGATCGCCATGGCGGTGGCGTTGAAGCCCAAGCTGCTGATTGCGGACGAGCCGACTACGGCACTCGACGTGACCACGCAACGCCAGGTGCTCGAGCTTCTGGCAGACCTGCAGCGCGAAACAGGCATGGCGCTGTTGTTCGTAACCCACGATTTCGGGATCGTCGCGGAAATCGCTGACGATGTCGCGGTGATGCAGCACGGTAATCTGGTCGAGTTCGGGGCGAAGGAGGAGGTGCTGCATCGGCCGCGCCAAAGCTACACCAGGAGCCTGCTCGATGCCGTGCCGCGTCTCGGCGCCTGCCGTCCCTGCGCCATGCAACGGGCCGAACCTCTGATCCAGGTCCGCGGCGTATACAAGCGCTATTCGGTTGCCGAAGGACTTCTGAAACGGCGCCAACTGGTGGCTTTGGACGACGTGTCCTTCGACGTCTGCAAGGGCGAGGTGGTGTCGCTTGTCGGTGAATCCGGGTCCGGAAAATCGACCATTGCCAAATGCCTGACCAAGCTGACGCCGCTCAATGGCGGATCGATCAAGCTGGACGGCGTCGACCTGCTCACGCTCAAGGGCGATGCTCTGAAGAATGCGCGTCGCCGCATCCAGATCGTGTTCCAGGATCCGTACGGCTCGCTAGATCCGCGGCAGAAGATCATCGAAAGCGTTGCAGCGGGTCCGATCGCCCATGGCGCGCCCAAGGCCCAAGCGCAGGCCGAGGCGGCGGAGCTGCTCTCCCTCGTCGGGCTGGGCCGGAATGTGTTCGACCGTTATCCGCACGAGTTTTCCGGCGGCCAGCGTCAACGCATCGGCATTGCCCGCGCGCTTGCGGTCAAGCCGGATCTGCTAATTGCCGACGAGGCCGTCTCGGCGCTCGACGTCACGGTCCAGGCGCAGGTGCTAGAGCTCTTGAGCGAGCTTCGCGACAGGTTCGGTCTGACGATGCTGTTCATCACCCACGACCTTCGCGTCGCCGGCCAGGTCAGCGATCGGATTATCGTCCTCAAAAACGGCGCTGTGGTGGAGGAGGGTGCGACTGAGAACGTCTTCGCCTGCCCATGCAGCGACTACACCCAGAAGCTTCTTAAGACCATTCCGGGTCTCGGCGCGATCCGCCACGACTCCGGCATGGATATGGTTCCCCGGGTGGCGGTCTAACGCGTCCCGGTTGTCAGTGCAGAGCAAAGGAGAATGGCATGACAAGTGAAGCCCTGGTCGGCAAAGACCGCATCAAGATCGACGGCGATTGCACCGTCGAAATCGCCCGCCAGGCTGACGGCGTTTGGCAACTCTCGTTCCTGGATGGATCCGGCAAGAGGCTAGTCGCGCCGGAGCCCGAGCAGGTCAAGGCGGAGTCGATCGGCAGCGACTTCATCGTTCGTGTGCTGACCGTCGCAAAGGGCCCGGACGCCAACACCCTGACGGCGACGGGCAAGACCGAACTGGCTAACTATGCCCGCATTTCCGTCGACAAGGGCGGCGCCTGGAAGACGCAATACGCGCTCCTTACGAACACCGAGACGCCGACGGCGCCGATCGGCCCCAATGGCGGCCCGATCATGGATATGGGTCACGATTCCTTCATCGAGCTTGCGGTCAATCCGGACAAGCCCTGGGACCTGACCTTCTACGAGGAAAAGGACGAAGTGGATGCGCCAAACCCGTCGATCATCCTTGTCGAGGCATTAAAGGGCGACGGCACCGTCGCCAATCTCGAGGTCGCCGCCGGTCCGAAGCCGTCGATGCTTGTCGCCTCAGGACCGACCCACAAGACCACGCGCGTGCGGCTCTTGTGGGCACATGGCGATCATTTCCATCGCCGTGAGTTCAACCTGCCGGATTGATCGGCAACATAGGTCCTGCAAGGAGGCCGGCCCAGAGACGGGCCGGCTTTTTGTGTTCACGCTTCCGCGTGTATCGCCTGGAATTCGTTCATTACTTTCAGGAAATTCTTGACACGCGCCGAGGTTTCTTCCTGGCGGCATACCGCCGCGATCTCGGCCAGTTTCGGCAATTCATGCAGAGGCCGGAACACCACCTTGGGATGACGCGCAAAATTGGTAACCGAGGCGGGAAGAATGGCGATGCCGACGCCGGCGGCCACAAGTCCGACTATACCCGTTGTGTCCGGCGTTTCCTGCACGACATAGGGCCGGAAGCCGACCTGCTGGCAATGCGCGATAAGGCGTGATTGATAGGGAATCTCTGGATGATGATTGTGCTGTACCAGAGGCTGGTCTGCGAGATCGGCGAGCCGGAAATCGGGCTTGGTCGCAAGCGAATTCATGACGTTGATGACCGCCACGAAGCCTTCGCGCACGAGCAACTGAGTGTAAAGCGAAGGCTCCCTTATCGGGGTCCGTATGAAACCGATGTCCAGCTTCTGGCTCATGATGGCGTCGATCTGCTCGCGCGAATTGAGATGGCGCAATTGCAGCGTGACAGCGGGGTATTTCTCGCGAAAACTGTGGATGGCTTCCGGTAAGCTGTCGACGATGGCGGAGGTGATGAAACCCATCCGCAGCTCTCCGGCCGCGCCGCGCGCGGTGAGCGAAGCGATGCGCGGCGCGGCGTCCAGCGTGGCCAAGCCCTGCTGAATCTGGGCGAGGAAGGCTTCTCCGGCTGGCGTAAGCTTCACGGCGCGCGTCGTGCGGTTGAGAAGCTTCACACCAACGCGATCTTCGAGCGCTTTGATCTGCTGGCTTATCGAGGATTGCGACACACCGAGACGTTCGCCCGCACGCGCGAAATGAAGATCACTCGCTACCGCTTCGAAGACGCGTAGCTGCTTGATATCGATGGGATTATTCATCATTATTCGTAATATATCTTCGCGTGCCGAGGCTTGGCAAGCGACCGAAGGATAGGCAATCTCGATTGCGAATGACAGAAAAGACAATCAGTGAAAAGGCCGAGGCGATTTATCGGTCGGCCATCGTCTGCGATCTCACCTTGCCATGGAGTTCAGGCCCGCCTGATGGCAGAGCCAAGGCTCTGAATGACGTTGCCGAAGCCGGCATAAATTTCATCTCGTTGACCATGGGCACCGACTTTTCCACGACGCATGACACACTGCGTCTGATCGCTGCCGAACGCGCCCGCACCGCGGCTTCGGGCAATCTCGTCTTCGTCGAAACAGTAGAGGATATTGCCGATGCCAGACGATCCGGCCGTCTTGCCGTCGGCTTCCATTTCCAAGGCGCGGGGCCGCTGGCCAACGATGTCGAACTGATCCCGGTTTTCTATGCGCTCGGCGTTCGCCACATGATCCTTGCCTACAATCAGCGCAACCGCTTCTGCGATGGTTGTTTCGAGGTCAATGACGGCGGGCTTAGTCGGCTGGGCATGCGCGCCGTCGATGAATTGAACCGCGTCGGCATGATCCTCGATTGCTCGCATCTGAGCTACCATTCCTCGATGCAGATCATCGACCGCTCTTCGGCGCCCGTCATGTTCTCGCATTCGAACGCCGATGCCGTGCTGCCCTCCTTTCGCAACATCAAGGACGACCAGATTGTCGCCTGCGCCGAAAAGGGCGGGCTGATCGGTGTATGCGGCGCCGGCAAGTTTTTGACCGCCAGCCAGGAATCCACGGTCGAGGGACTCGCCGATCATATTGACCACATCGCCGGTCTTGTCGGCGACAGCAATGTCGCGCTGGGTCTCGACGCAGTTTACTACCCGGAGGTGTTCTACAGACTCTACGCCGAGCGCAGGGACGCGTATCCCGCCGACGTTCCGCCGCCGCCCTGGAACTATTTCGACCAGGGCGAGCTTCGCCATCTGCCGGATGTGCTTCTGGCTCGCGGTTATTCGGACGAGTCGATCGTTGGAATTCTCGGCGGAAATTTCCTCAGGCTGGCCAGCCGTGTCTGGAAGCCGGTCGACGATGCCTGGCCGACAGGCAAATACTGAACGAAAAAAGCCCCGCGCCTGAGCGTGAGGAGAGCGTGCTTCCAGTGAGATCAGAATGTGCGCTGGAAACGAAGTATGCCGCCGACCGCGTCGCTGTCATCAATGTCGAAATTATCGAAGTAATCGACTTCCGCCGTGATCGTGTAGCCGGGGATGATGGTGTAAGCCAAATTGGCCGCCACGGAGAAATCCCTGGCGTCGGTGTAGGTAATCTGGGCATTGAAGGACGTCTTGTCCGTGACGGCATAGGAGCCGCCGCCCCACAGCGCCCATTTGCCGGACCATGGCTTGTAGAAATTGGCGTCGACATTGTCGTCGGTGCCGTAGCCAGCCATCACGAATAGCGTCAGGTTCTTGACAGGTTTGATGTCAAGCCGCAGCTTGCCGGCCCATTCCTCCCAGTTGCTGTTATAGGCGCCGACGCCGGTGATCGCGCCCCAGTCGCCCTTGTACTTCGCGCCGAGCACGACATGCGGGACGTAGCTGTCGATCGTGTCGGTTCCCGATCCCTCTTCGAGGGAAACCACGCCCGAGAACCCGCCGCCGGCGTCGAAATAGTAGCTGATCAGATTCGTGTCCTTGATGCCGTACGGGATGATTGTGTCCTGGATGACATTGCCGGCATAGCCGACGAAGGAATCATAGGTCGACTCGTCCTTGCCGACGCGCAGTCCGCCGAGTTGGATCCAGGCGAAGTTCAGCGTGAGATTGGTTGGGCCGCCGTTCGGATAGTTGAACCGCGTTTCGGTGAAAGTCTTGAGCGTGCCCAGTTCGGTTTCCTGTCCGGTCCAGGTCCTGAATGTGAAACGCGTATTGACCTTCAAGGCGTGCTGCGGATCGCCGTACTGCGCGTCCGTTGCCGTGCGACCATCGAAGACACGGCCGCCATCTCCGACGCTGGCGTCGAAACGGATATAGCCGCCGAGACGAAAACAGGTTTCGGTGCCTGGGATGTAAAAATAGCCGGCGCCATAGACGTCGCAGACCCGGACATATTCGGCTGGTTCCGGTCCGGCAACTGGGCCGTCCGCAGCATAGGCGCCAGACATTCCGATCAACCCGGCCACAGAGCCAAGCAGCAAACTTCTGATAGTCATTAAATTCCCCCTTATTTGATGTTTGTTTGGAGTTGCGGCGCCTCGGCCGGATGTTACGTGATCATCCGGACACGTCGGGCGATCTCGACGAAGCAGTCTTGCAGAACCTTCAATCCTCCATGCAGTTCACGTGTGTGTTCGTTGAGATAGAGGTCTCGCCGCATCTCCACCTGGAGGCTGTAGATGCCCGTCTTCGGGCAAGCGTGACGGCGCAGCAATTCGTTGCCACGGAATGGTTTATTGAAAGCAACCTCAAATCCGCGATCGCGGAAAACGGAAGCAACGAGCTCGACATAGGCCGGCATGGCCGTTGTCCCGTCGAGATCGCCAAGGCAGATGTCGGGACGCTTGATGCCGTCCTGCGGTCCGATGGACGACATCGAATGACAGCTCAGTTGGAATGCGTGGCCGAACTTAGCGCGCTTCTCCGCGAGCAGTTCGCCAAGCTTGCTGTGATAGGGGAGATAGTAATCATCTATCCTCCGCTTGACATCCGCGACAGCCAGCTTTTCTTCGTAGAGGGGCTTGTAACTGACCCCAAGTGAATGGATGAGTCCTGACCCCGACTTTATCGACGCCGGCAATGGCTTCACCGGCGATGGCCAAGCGCCGTCGATCTGGTCCGGATCGATGTCGTCTTCAGGCCGGTTGGGATCGACATAGGTCGGCGGAAACTGCGCCATAAGCACGGTCGCGCCTTCCGCGATGCAGGGCAGCACAACACGCTCGACATAGGGCGAGATTTTGGTGTGCAGGCTTTTGAATGAAGCCGGGGGCATGAATTCGGGCGGATAGGTCGTACCGCTTCGGGAAACGTCGAAGACGAGCGGACTGTCGATCTCGCCCGGAGCCATTCGGTAGATGGTCTCGGTCGCGATGCAGGCGCGCGCGTTCTCATCACGGTTTGGCGCCGTGGTTATATTCATTGCACCGTTCCTTTGTAATTTGCGCGCGGCACACCGTGCCGGTCGCGCTGGCGTTAGCGGGCGTTTGCCAGCTTCTTTTCCTCGACCTTGTCGAAGCGCGAGATGCAGAAGGCATCGATCGGCGTCTCGGAGCGGCCGTCGCGGATGACTTCGCACAGGATTTCCCCGATCGCCGGTCCGAGCTGAAAGCCGTGGCCGCACAGGCCGAAGGCATGGATGAGGTTGGGCGTGGTCTGGCTGGGTCCGATGATCGGCAGCTTGTCCGGCAGATCGCCTTCTAGCCCGCTCCAGGAGCGGATTATCTGCAGGCCCGAAAGCTCGGGCACCAGCTCGATGGCGCGTTGGAATTGACCAAGCGTGGTGTCGGCGCGGTTGCGGGCGCGCTCGATCGAAAGATCGCCCCAGCCCGGACCGCCGCCGAGCACGACGTTGCCGCGTTCCACCTGGCGAAAGTAGACCGCGCCGCCACAAACGGCGATCGACTTGGTCATGAAGTAGGAAACGGGTTCGGTGACGAAGAGGTTCGGCGTGCGCAGCGTCAACGGCGCGCTTTCATTGAACAGCTCGATGAATTTTCCGGCCCAGGCGCCTGCGGCGTTGACCAGATATTTCGACTTCACCATAAGTTCGGGCGCCGAGGTTTCGAAGTGGCTGCCGGTCCAGGCGCTATGCTCGACACGCGTAAATTCACGTATGTCGACGCCATGCGCGCGCGCCGCACGGCTGTAGGCCGGGGTGACGAGGCGTGGGTTCGCGTGGCCATCTTCGACCGCGAGCGAGGAGCCCGCGATCTTGCGGCTCACCCAGGGAAACATCTCTTGGGTGATCTTGCCCGAGTTAAGTTGAAGGTAGAGGCCGTAGTCGTGCGCCATCCTCGCGTAGTCTTCCAGCATCTGCACATCCTGTTCCGAGCGCGCCAGCCGCAAATGGCCGACTTGCCTAAACTCGATGTCTTCGCCGAGAACCTCATGCAGCCGAGGCCAGATCTTGGCCGCACGCCGTGTCATGGGAAGCTCGCTTTCGTCACGCGCCTGCTGTCGCACGCCGCCCGCATTCACTCCGCTGGCCTGCGCGCCGCACATGCCTTTATCGAGCAACACGACACTCATGCCAGACTTGCGCAGTGCCAAGGCCGTTGCGGAACCGACGATGCCGCCTCCGATGATCGCAACGTCAACCGTCAGCTTTTCCATCGCCGCCTCCTCAAACAACCATCGGAATTGGCTTGACCGGATGCTGGCCCCGCAGGCGGCCAACCTCCGCTAGCGGCCGCCCGCTCTTCTCGGCGAGTATCTCAGCGGCCATCGCGCCGCAGACCCGCCCCTGGCAGCGTCCCATGCCTACGCGCGTGAACGCCTTCAGCCGATTGACCTCGGGGGCGGCCGTCTTGACGATGTTCGCACGCAGTTCGCCGACGGTGACACCTTCGCAACGGCAAACCATCAGCGAGTCCTGCATCTGCCCGACGAGATGGACGGGGAACGGATAGGCAGCATCGATGGCGCTGCGGAAGCGGGCATGGCAATCGAGTTCCGCCTGGATTGCTGACAAGCGTTCCGCAGCCGGCGAGGCGATGCCCAAATCCTGCAAGACCGAGTAAGCCGCGCGCTGCCCTGTCAACTCCGCCACATCGGCTCCGCCGATGGCCGCGCAGTCACCGGCTAAATAGACATTGGAATTGCTGCTTCGCCCGCCGTCCCGGACTGACGGCAACCATTGTCGTGTCGGCTCGTCGAAGCGGAGGTCGCAGCCAGCGAGTTCGACTAGTTGCATCTCCGGCTTCAATCCGAAGGACGCAGCCACCGCATCGCAAGCAACCTGGTGCCAGCGGCCGCTGCCGTCGCGCCATTTCAGCCCCTCGACATGTGTATCGCCGATCACTTCGAGTGCCTTGGCGCCATAGATTGGCTTTACCCCATGCCTGCGGATCGTTCGCAGATAGGCCATGCCGCGTTTCACATAAGAGGGCAGCGCCATCATCGCGGGCAACGCTTTGACCTTCGCCGAAAAGGGTGTGACATCGATCACGGCCGCGACCTCGCCGCCGGCTTCCAGATACTGGCTGGCGACCAGCGGCAGCAGTGGGCCGCCGCCGACTAGCGCTACGCGCTTGCCTACCGCGACGCCTTGCGCCTTCAACGCGATCTGGGCCCCGCCCAAGGTGTAAACGCCAGGCAGGGTCCAGCCGGGAAAGGGGATGATGCGATCGAAGGCACCGGTTGCCAGAATGAGGCGATTGTAGGGGGCAATCCCCTGCGCGCCATTGCTGAGCGTATTGAGTTTCTGGTCGAAGCAGTTCCAAACCAGCGTGTTAGGTCGATAATCGATTCGGTCCCCGAACTGGGCAAGCGCGGCATGTATCGCCCTGGCTTTGCCCGCCTCGCTTCCATAGAGCTTGGCGGCATCGCGCTCGGCGCCTGCCGGCGGCTGACGATAGATTTGGCCACCGGGGCGCTTGGCTTCATCCAAAACGATTGGGCGAAGGCCAGCCTGTGCGAGCACCTCGGCTGCTCTAACGCCGGCAGGGCCGGCGCCAACTATGACGATGCTGGCAGTCAATTTCGATGCTCTCTGCTGGCGTGGAACAGTCCGGTTTCAATCCGCATGCCAGGCTCGACCGCGGTGTCGCATGCGCGCACCCGCCGCCCATCCCCGAGTTTCACCCAGCAGTCCTGACAAGCACCCATAAGGCAGAATCCCGCCCGGACACCGTCGCCGAATTCAAACCGACGCACTGCGGGCTGGTGGAGCAGGATGGCGGTGATCGCGAGATCGCCTGCTTGGACCTCGACAGGCCGGCCATCAATGGAAATCTCGAAGCGAAGACCTCCACGATCAACCAAGCGGTGAAATTGTGCCGAGCTCTGGCTCATCAGCTTGCGGGTGCTCCCGACAGGCTTCAAGCTCTTGATTAATCCCTGTAGATAATCCAGGAGGAATCTGAGAGGCCGAGCCTATCGTCTTGATAGCTGTTGAAATATGTGCGTAAAATCAACCATATGCGCTGAGACTGTCAACGGTATGCTCCTTATCGATTAATGACAGTGGCTAATCAGATGGACCATTGAGTGAGCCGATTTCACTGTATCAAAGCACTTGGGCAGGACGGAACTAATGGGCGCCCGGTCGCTGCTCACCCGTACGGCGGTGAGCGAGACCACGGAGCGGTTGTGGGCGGAATAGGAGGCGGTTACCAGCCCGATCTTGCCGAGTTCGAGGTGGTGTACTTGTTCGTCGACGGATCGCCGAGCTACTGTATCTGGGTCCCCGACGCGAGGCGGTGCTGGCGGCCTGAGCATCTTGGCTGACCACAAAGCCCTGCTGCTCGTGCCCGGCACCAAGGAGGACCCCGTGCGGCAACGAATGCACGCAGCGCATTCTCAAAAGAACGTCTCGATCGCTCCTACGACATTATAGCTGTCATCGATCTCGTAGATCAGGCGCCATTTGTCGAAGGTCGTGCACGGATGTGACGGGCTCAATGCAACCATGTCGCCGATCCCCAGCCCGTGCCCGACTGGCAGCTTAATGGTTGTATGCTGATCGTTGATGATCGCAATCTCGTAGGAGCCTGCGGCGAGAAGCCGGGTGCAAACCCCTCGTTGTGCCGTTTTCAACATCACCGGTGGTCCTGCGTCATGACCGAAGTCCCGTTGCCCCGCACCCAAGACAATTCGATCCGGTTCAGGGGTCGAAAGGACGTGGCACCAAATCTCCAATGCTGGTTCGAAAGAAAGGTGGGTCGCCTGGGCTATATCGTTACGCTGTTTCAGATCCTCAAATAACCGCGCATACAGTCCGGAATCATGTGTCAGATAGCATCCGCTCCGGATTACGATCTGTACCTGCCTGCTGAGTTGTAAATAGCGCGGTATATCGGCGACCAGATCGTAAAAGGAACTGCCACCGGCGCTGAGCATGATCCGATCGCGGGCATTGAAGAGACCCTCCGCGTCACAGGCCCGGATCATCTCGAGGAGAATGTCAAGGAATGAGGGTACGGCGGTTTGCCGTTCGTCCTTTGGCTTCGTTTGCAGCACACCCTCGTATCCCTCCAGCCCCACAAGACAAAGGTGAGGGAAACTCGCATGGACCGCACGCGCGACATCTAAGGCTGAGTCAACTGTTCGAACCCCGCAGCGGCCGCCGGGAAATCCTCCTTCCACAAGGACCTGCACCGGGCGACCTGGCGAGGATTGCTCCGCGCTCCTGCGCAGCCGTTCGACGCCATCGATTGAGTCGACGAGACAATAGAAATCGAATGCAGGATCGGCGCCCAGTTCCTGGAGAACAAAGGCGATCTCCTGAAGTCCGACGAGTTCGTTCGCATAGAAGATGCGGTCGAAGCCAAGGCGCCGCGCTGCGCGGAGCTGATGAAAAGTTGCAAGACTGATTCCCCAGCAGCCGTCGGCAAGCTGCCTCTGGAACAGTTGTGGGCTCATCGTCGTCTTGCCGTGAGGGCAAAGAACGATGTTGGGCGCAAAGGCTTCGAGAAAGCGGAGCATCCGCTTGCTGTTGTGCTCCAGCGCTTTCCGGCCGAGGGTGCATGCGGGCAGCGGAAGATCGCCGCGCAGGAGATTCCAGCCGGCGCCTGCGATGGATGCAAGGTCGACCCTGTCGTGACCGAGGCCGGGCAGACCCTTCTCCAAACCCGTCAGCCGACCAGTCGACTCGGAGCCTAATGCCGTCACCTCAGCTTCGTCTGACATCGCTTGCCGCCGTGTCCGACAACAGTTGTCGAATGGCAGTCAGCACCTCATCCGGTGCCTCCCGCGGGATGAAATGCCCTACGCCCGGCAGCACACGTCTTTCGTAAGAGCTGACAAAGAACCGCTCTTTGCCCTCGGACGTCTCCGGAAAGTTGTCGGCGTCATCGGCGCCTTGCAGCATCACGGTGGGCACTCGAATAGGCGGATTTTCGAGCAGCCGCTTTTCGAGCTCCTCATGCTCCGGCGCGCCCGCGGCTTCTCCCCAGCGCTGCAGGTAGGCATGAATGCTGATCGGAGCCCAGTCGCCGTTCTCCCAGGAGGCGGCCGTAGCCTCGAACTCTGCTTCATCGAACCTCCAGGCGGGCGACCAGGTCCGCCAAAGATGGCGGCAGAGACGACGCCTGTCCTTGTCCATCGCCTCGCGGCCTTGCTTGGTGGCCACCAGCCATTCGTACCAATAGGCCTTCGCCAGGTCGTAGGACATGTCGCGGACGGGCTTTGATGTGGCATAGCCAGCGGACATCGCAAGGAGTCCCCGCACCCGCTCGGAAAACAGCGCGCCGACGACGTAGCCGGCTCGGGCGCCCCAATCATAGCCCACCACGAGAATATCGCGGAGATCGAGACCGTCAATCAAATCCGCCAAGTCCTGACCCAGCGCCGAAATAGCTCCGCTTCTCAGCGTCTCCTCCAAGCGAAAAGTCGTAGGGGTGGTGCCGCGCAAGTAAGGGGCAAGAATACGATGCCCAAGTTTGGCAAGCTCAGGCGTGATCTTGCCCCAGCAGCGTACGTCGTCCGGCCAGCCATGGACTAAAACGATCGGATTTCCTTGCGGATTGCCCGCCTCTTCATAAGCGAGATTGAGATATGGCGTTTCGATGTATTTCGTCATGAGCGCGAACCAAATTCGTTCAACACGGGCCGCCCATCTTGGCTGTGACGGCGTTCTCTACGGCACTGGATTCTGGATCACGTGTCCGTTCTCCAACCGATCGAGCGTGCCGTCATAAAGCGCAATGGGCGGATGACCTCCCGGATCGGTCAGCACGTCGAGCAAGGCCAGTTTGTCGGACCCGGCCGCGCGATCGAACGCGGCGTCGAGGTCGCGCGCATGCTCCACGCGCTCCCCATAGCCGCCGCAGGCATGCGCGATTGAGGCGTGGTCCACATGGCCGAGGTGTCCTGCCGCGGTGTAGCGGCCGAACTTGGCCATCTCGGCGTCCTTTTGATACCCGAGGACACCGTTGTTAAGCACGACCACTGTCACCTTGATGCCGATCCGCACAGCGGTTTCCATTTCCGCCCAACCATGCGCAAAACCGCCATCGCCAACCACGACGATAACGTCTGCATTGGGTCGCGCCAGCTTGGCGCCGAGGGCGAGCGGCAGACCCCAGCCGAGGCCTGCAAGCCCGCGCGGCGAGATCACACGCGTTGTTGCATGACGCGTGCGAAGCTGACCCGCCACCCAGCTCGACGAATAGCTGGCATCCGCCGCGATCACGGTCTCCGGCCCGAGGCGCTTCTGGATAGAAGCAAGGACGCGTTCGGCGCGGATCGGTTCGGCGTCTGCCAAGAACGGCGCGCGTTCATCCTCAAACGCTTCCCAAGCAGACGCGATACGGCGTTCGATCGCACCGCGATCCCGTGCATGGCTGCCGAGCGCATCTGTGAGCGCGTCGAGCGTCGCACGTGCATCGCCGAGCAGGCGCACCGCCTCATAGTTCCGGCCGATCTCCTGCGGGTCGATATCAATGTGAAGCACGCGCGCATCGTCCGCAATCAGCGACCAGCCGTCCGTGCCGTCCTCGTTGGTGCGGTTGCCGATCAGCAGCACCAGATCAGCCTCTTTTACGAGCGGCTTGGTCTGGCGCCCGAGCCCACCTGGCCCTGTAAGATTGCCGATTACGCCCATGGCCAGTGGATGTGTCTCGGGGATCGCCCCCTTGCCCATGCTCGTCGTGGCGACGGGCGCGGTAGCTTTCTCCGCAAAACGAAGTAGCGCTTCGCCTGCTCCCGAACTGTGCACGCCGCCGCCGGCGATGACGATCGGCAAGCGGGCGTCGTTGATGAGTTTCGCCGCCTCGACGATGACGCCATCGTCCGGGCGTGGCCGGTCGATCGGCCAGTTACCGAGCCGTGTCTCACGGCGGCCGACCTTGCCGGCGCGCGCTTTGTGCAGATCGACCGGCAACATCAGCACGGCCGGGCCGGGCTTGCCACTGGCAGCGGCGACGAAGGCCCGGTCGAGATGATCGTCGATGCCGTCAGCGCTGTCGACGACGTGAAGCCACTTTGTCACCGGAGCGAACAAGGCCTTATGGTCGTATTCCTGAAAGGCGTTCTTTCCAATGTGGGAGCGGTCCACCTCCTGCATGATCGCGACGATCGGTGTGCCGGCTTTCATGGCTTCGGCGAAAGGTGCGACCGCAAGCGCGGCAGCGGGGCCGTTCTGGCAGATCAAAACAGGCACGCGGCCGGAGGCGCGCGCGAAGCCGTCCGCGATCGCCCCACCCATGTTCTCCTCGCGGTAGGTGATATTGCGAATGCCGCGGTCCTCGCAGGCGAGCACCAATGCTGTCGGCACGCTCTGTCCCAGGATGAATTCGACGCCATGCCGGACCAGTCCGTCGGCGACCACGTCAACCACCGTGGGCGGTTGGTTGGACATGCCGGCGGTGCACCGTGTGCCGATGTTGTCCAGCCCGGCCCGGAGAAAGCCTCTGATCGCTTCGACCGTCTTTTCCTTGTCTGCTGTGGGTTCGAAGTCCGCCGACCAGACGACGGTGCTTGTTTCATCGCCGTTATCTTCGACCCTGAGTTCGGAAACGTAGTCGCGAACCGGCATCGCGGTCTTTTCCATCCGGTACCGATAGGCGTGGCGGCCCGGCTGCTTTTCAAGCAACCGCTCCGTCTGTCGGCTGCCGTCACGGGTTTCGGCGATACGGAGGCTGCCTTTTTGTTCGCCCTCGCTTGTGACCTTGGCCAGCATCGGATGCCATTCGCCGACACCGCCGAACGATCCAATCATTCGCCACAGCGTTTCGGCTCCTTCCGCGACCCGCGTCCTCTCAGCAAGACTTGTCATGTCAGGCACCTCTCATTTTCATTCAATGCAGATTAGATTCGAGATGCTGTAAGACAGCATCTGCAACGATATCCGGCGCCTCACGCGTGGGAAAATGACCGATGCCATCCAGGACAACGCGCCGGTAACCGTTAGTGAAAAACCTGTCCTTGCCCTCGGTGCTTTTCGTCAACACCGTACCGTCGGCCGCGCCCTGGATCATCAGGGTCGGAACATCAAGGCGTTCCGTGGCTGCGATTTTGCTGTGCAACTCGTCGTAGCGCGGATCGCGCGGCTCGTTACGCCAACGGCTTCGATAATTACTGAGCGTGATCGCGAGCCAGTCGGGGTTCTCGAAGCTCCGAGCAACAGCCTCGAAGGAAGCGTCGTCAAACCAGCCAAGCGGACTCCAAGTCTGCCACTGAAGGCGCGCAAAGCCTGTCGGGTCCTTGGCCACCGCCTCCGCGCCACGGTCGACCGACATGAACCACTGATACCACCAAGCGCGCGATTGCTCGAATGGCGGCACTGGAAACGCCCCGCCGGGCGAATAACCGAGGGACAGTGCCGTTATCGTTTCCAAGCGCGCCGGCGCGATCGCGGCCAAGGCATAGGCGATGCGCGCCCCCCAATCATGCCCTACGACCGAGAAGCGCTCTATCTCAAGCGCATCCATCAGGTCGAGCGCATCCTGAGCCAGCGCTTCTATGCGGCCATCGCGAAACGTCGAGGGCGACAAGAACCGGGTTGGGCCGAACCCCCGAAGCCAAGGGGTGATTGTCCGAATTCCGGTCTGGGACAATCGCGGGGCGACACCGAGCCAGGTGGTGGCGTCGTCGGGCCAGCCATGAAGCAGCAACGTCGTCCTGCCACTCTCCGGACCTTCTTGGAGAAAGGCTATTTCCAGTACTTCTGTGATCGCTGTCAGCGACGGATTGGAGGATGCGAATGTCGACATCCTTACCCAACAACCGCGGCGCCACTAGGTTCCGCTGGATACGACGGCTAAGTCCCCAAGGTACCGAGTATAGCATCGACGGCGGAACGGAGGTCCGAAGGGAAAAGTCGGTGTGCGAATGCCGCTTCGTGGAATCTCGATCTAGCGCATAGGCGGTGTGGGTGAAGGCGACGCCATCAAGCAGACCGTGTAGCCAGCGATGCGTTCCGCTTCCAGCCTATTTGTCATGTTGAGCGTTGCTCACGTGGGCAAAGGTCAACCGAAGGCCACTTGGTCACAGACCGCAACACTAACGCCAGAATCGCCAATAACCTTCTAAACTCCGAGCAAACGGATTCTCGATTGGCAGATTTGCTCCCTCGGTGCTTTCGCGGCATTTGCCGAGATATGGAGCGAGCAGTTCGTTGGCTATACAAGTCTCTGAAAAATATAGAGAAACTGGCGCACCCGGCAGAATTCGAATCTGTGACCTCTGCCTTCGGAGGGCAAGCTGATGGAAAGCACCCAGGTTCTCGACTTGATGGGGACGCTAAAGCTCTTATGGCATGCGAAGCGCCTATGACGAGGTCATGGCGACAGGCATCAAGCGCCAGCACGAACCGCCCAGGATCGTCGGCGATCTGCTCTCGGCCGAGATATCCGAGAAGCAGGCCCGCTCGATCAAATACCAGCTCACCGTCGCCAAGCTGCCGCTGGAGTTCGACTTCGACGGCACGCCGGTCAACGAGGCGCTTATCCGCGATCTCGCGGATGGCACCTTCGTTGCCGACCGGCGCAACGCCGTCCTCATCGGCGGCACAGGAGCCGGCAAGTCGCATCTCGCCATCGGCATCGCGCGTGCCCTTATCGGCAACGGTTCTCGGGGCCGCTACTTCTTCAATGTCGTCGAGAGTTCGACGGTTAGTGTGAAATGGGTATTTCACACTGAGAGAATC
Source organism: Mesorhizobium sp. B2-6-2 (assembly GCF_006440615.1). Classification (NCBI taxonomy): domain Bacteria; kingdom Pseudomonadati; phylum Pseudomonadota; class Alphaproteobacteria; order Hyphomicrobiales; family Phyllobacteriaceae; genus Mesorhizobium; species Mesorhizobium sp. B2-6-2. The sequence goes on from NZ_VFUG01000007.1 coordinate 174,213, forward strand.
GGCCAGCGGGTTCGAATCCCTCTCTCCGCCAGACTTCCGATAGATCGGCAAGTTATTGAAAAAACTAGATTAACAGAAGGACAACCAACTCGCGGTGCCCCAAACCGGTGCCCCAAATTCATTCCTGGACCCCGCCGTCTCCTTTAGGTTTCCGTGGCTTCCTGGGAGGCTTCGTCTCGCTCCTGCGCATTGCCTCGTATCGCTTACGCTCCTTTTCCCGGTCATCGCTGGAATAGGTGTCCGTTTTGATTTTGTGCGATCCTCGCGCGACCCACTGCCAGTCTTCCCGCAGCTTTTTGAGTTGCTCCGCCATTTGAATGAGCGGGGAGCGAGCGCCTAGGTGGCCATAGCCATTATAGTCCCCCATGGATAGCTCATAGCTAAGGGACTGGCGCTTTTGCTCGCGGGGATGGTGCTTCCAACTGGTCGAGACTTCGAAAGTCTTCCCGTGAAAGCCCTTGTAGTCGCCCACGTAGCTCGACATTGACTGACCCGGCTTTAAGATGCTGACGTGTCTCAACGGCCGCCCCTTGTCTTTATGGCCGTCCCTCTCAAACTCCGGGCTAAAAGCCACCGCCACGTCATGCGCCGCTGCGTTTCCTGTATTCGTGACGATCAAGTCAACATGCATCAGAGACCAGCGGTTAGGCTCAAGGGTGGCCACAACGTGAGCCTGTGCCGTTGCCCTTGAGAGACGCTTGGTCTCTCGTGCCAACACCCAGGTGAAGAAGCCAAGCGCGATGGTCGCAACGGCGGTGACAACCATGGACCACGTCTGGGCGTCCGCCCGCAAGCTCTCCCACAAGCCCGCCAAAAAATGGTCGTGTGCGTCAAGTTCTGCAAAAAGGGGCGGCCACGAGGCTGGTCATGCGGCTTGGCGCAGAGCGAGCTTCTTGTGCTCGCGCAGGTCGTCCATGTTGATGTAGCGGTTGGCCTCCATCCAGTTTTCGTTGGTTTCGACGGCCAGCGCCCTGACCAGGCGCAGGCAGCTTTCGGCGTTGGGAAAGATGCGCACGACATAGGTGCGGCGCCTGATCTCTTCGTTGAGGCGTTCCAGCATGTTGGTCGACTTCAGGTGCTTGTGGTGCTGGCGCGGCAGGCGAAAGAAGGTCAGCGTGCCCTCGATGGTCTCCTCCACCCACGTCGTCAGCCTGGGATAGCGGCTCGACCATTTGGCCAGCCACGCGGCAAGATCGGCCTTGGCCTCGGCGAGATCGCGCCGGTCGTAGAGCCATCTGAGCTCCTGCAGGCAGTCGTCGCCATGTTTCCTCGGCAGGTGATCGAGCGCGTTCCTGAGGAAGTGGACGTAGCAGCGCTGCCAGGCCGCTTCCGGGATCACCTCGCCGATCGCCGCGACCAGGCCGGCATGGTCGTCGGACACGACCAGTTCGACGCCCCTGAGGCCGCGCGCCTTGAGCGCGACGAGGAAGTCTTTCCAGGCCGAGCGGCTCTCGCGATTGGCCATCTCCACGGCCAGGATCTGGCGCCGCCCGTCCCAGTCGATGCCGACCGCGATCAGCACCGCCTGGCTCATGACGATGCCGGCCTCGCGCACCTTCTCGTAGCGGGCATCGAGGATGAGGTAGGCAAAGGGCTCTTGCAGCGGGCGCTCGGCAAAGGCCTTCAGGCTCTCGTCCAGGCGCTTGTTGATGGCCGAGATCGACGAGGCCGAGAACGCATGCCCGCACAGCTCTTCCGTGATCGCCTTGACCTTGCGGGTCGACACGCCCTGCACGTACATCTCGGCGAGCGTCGCCACCAAGGCCCGCTCGGAACGCTGGTAGCGCTCGAACAGCTCGGTGGAGAAGCGCCCCTGCCGGTCCTGCGGAACCCGCAGCTCCAGCTTGCCGACACGGGTGACAAGCGTGCGGCCGTAATACCCAGAGCGATAGCCCAGCCGCTCCGGCGTGCGCTCGCTCTTCGAAGCACCCAGCGCCTCGTCCATCTCGGCCTCGAGCACCTCCTGCATCACCGCGCGGATCACTTCATGCAGCCCGTCCGGGTTCGAAAGCAGAATGTCTTTGACGGCAGCTATGGCGGATTTATCTTCAGTCTTGGTCATGGTGGCGTTCCTTCGCGGGAATCAGGTGACGTGAACAATCACCAGCCTGCCATGACCGCCCTCTCTCAGCGAATTTGCAGAACTCTCAGCACACTACCCAAAAAATCCCAAATCATACTGAGTCCCCCAAGCTGAACACATAGTATGGGCCACAGGCAGCATGTCCAGTGGACAGTCTGAATGGCCGCTTGAGGCTCGACCGATACTGTGGCTGTATGCGGCCGCGAAGTTCAAAGGGGGTCTCAGAATGCAAAAGAACAATCTTGCAGCGCTCGCCGCGTGCGTGATGCTTGGCGGGTGCGCCATGACTCTGCCCGTGACGGGACAGTCTGGGGATGGTGCGGAGACCTTCACAGGCAGCGCCACCGGTTACGCAGACGGTGCCGGCAACCTGACCATCACCAGCAACAAAGGGCGGAAGTGCAAGGGCGACTTCGTCTATGTGAACCGCCGTGAGGGCAGCGGGACGTTCACCTGTAGCGATGGCTCAAGTGGCCCCTTCACATTCGTATCCACGGGCATGCGTGGCACCGGCACGGGAACCCTTGGCGGCAAGCCGTTCACGTTCTCCTTTGGCTAGGGCCTCAGAGGACGACAACTAGGGGCCTATGGAGAGGAGGCGAGTCCATGCCGTTAGTGTTTGATCGGCAGTTGCGGGACGTTGACCGGTGCCCGCAATGCAACGTGGCAAAGCCAAGTCTGTCTCTCGTGTGGGCATGTGATCCGATACCAACCGAGACGAAATCAATTCATCAGCGCTGGGGCATCTTTCAATGCTCGAACTGTCAAAGAATGATAATGGCGGAGGGAATACCGCTCCCACTCAACGGGGGCAATGCCCGAAAAGAGCACAACTTCGTTAAGCGGCTCTATCCCGATGTCAAGGCGGTAGACAAGAGCCTTCCTGAGGACGCCCAACGGTATCTAAAACAGGCAATTGATACCCTCTTTGCCCCAGATGCTAGCACCGTCATGGCAGCGTCGGCTGTCGATGCGATGTTAAGAGCAAAGGGATTTCGTGATGGCAGCCTTTATGGGCGAATCGACAAGGCAGTCCAAGAGCACGTTCTCACGGAGGGGATGGGCCGATGGGCGCACAAGGTTCGACTTGGAGCCAATGCCGTAAGGCATGCGGACGACGCGACCCTGCCGCCCACGGCTGACGAGGCCGCCCAGGTGGTGCAGTTTGCTAGTGCACTAGGCGACTTTCTATTCGTCTTTACCGCTCGCGTGGAGCAGGGGGTGAGTGAAGCGGAAAGTCAATCTGAAATAGATCAGCCAGCCGCGACCTCCTAGACTCACAGCCGCAATGTACGCATCCTCCTCGGGGAGCGGGCGATGGGCAAGGTAGTTCATCCCAACTGGACAAGGCGGCGACGGCCCCTGTGGCGCTCGCTTATGGCTGCTCGCCTTCCCATAGCCCTAGTGCTGCTAGCGGTTACCACGGGCGCTTACTTTGTGGTTGGCGAAGAGGCGCGACTTCCAACTGTCCACTCAGCCAGCTCATCGTCTAGCCAGACTGCTTTCCACAAGCCCGGCTGCGACATCAAGGGCAACATCAACGAGTGGGGCGAGCGCATCTACCATATGCCCGGCCAAGCTTACTATTCGGCCACCCGCATAAATTCTGCTCGGGGGGAGCGGTGGTTCTGCTCGCAGTGGGAGGCTTGGTGGGCCGGCTGGCGCAAGGCGAAGGTGTGAAGGACCGCCTCACTCCATGTCCGGCACGTCGCCGCCCACGAACAGCGTCTTCGGCTCCCCATACTCGCCCACGGCGGGGTTGGCCTCGCGCGACCACGCAACGACGCCGGCATGCTTTCCGGCTAGCACCTTGGCGGTCCTTATAGCCCGCTCCTCGCTCTGCTGCTCTGCCGGCCCGTAGACGGCCTGGAGGTTGCCCTCTTCGTCTCGGTCGAAGGCGGTGACCACGATGAGCTTCGGCGTTTGCCGCTGCGGGAGAATGCTCTCGCTCATGGCGGCCTCATGCCACCGTGGGGTGCGTCTCGTCAAAGTTGATGGAGACAAGCCCCGGATACCGGTGAGCGATGGCGAGTATTTGGGTCTCAAGCTCGCAGTTGTAGGCCATAAGTGCGTCCAAGGCATCCACCGGGCTCTCATATTTGGCAATGAGCTTTTGGGCCTCAGAGTGCAGCTCGGCCTTGGTGGCGGGGTCCAGATTGTAGGTTCCCATAGTTTCGCTCCTCATCCCACAAGCCGGCGAGAACGCGTAGACGATCCAGGGGCGGCATCGAGCTTTTCCCGAAGGTGGCCGTTAAGCACGATCATCTCCTTGAGGGCCTTCATCACGTCGCCCTGGTGGGTGGCAACAAACTTGTCTGCGATGGCTTGGAGGGCAGCCTCCTGGCGGCCGTCGAGCCTGACAATGTGGTCCATTTCATTGACTCCTAATCGCCCATACCAACATCGAACAAAAAGGGAACGAAAATGTCAATATGGGTGAATTGACTCTTTGAGGAATAGCTTCCTATCGGTTGGCCATGCCGGAGCCCAGCAGCCGAACCCGCCGCGTCGTTCAGACGCTCAGCCGTGCCCACGACATCGGGCAGCTGATCCGCGTCCGTTGCATCAACTGCAACATCACGCGCCACTATCTGCCGGGGGACCTCCTCAAGCTCGTGGGGGACCTTCCGTTCTGGGATGTCGAAAGGCACTTGCGGTGTGAGCGATGCAAGCGGCGGGAGTTTGATGTGGACATCCTGCTCCCCAGCGCTGCCCAGGTTGTGAAGATACGCGTGAGGCGGCTTGTCGGGGTCCGTATGGTTCGGCGCGTGATCTGGGAAGACGACTAGCGCACCTGAATTTTCAACACGGGCCGGTCCTTCCTTCGGCAATTGAGGGCTCCACGGTCACGTTTTCGATGGAGGACATCGGCACCGGCAAATCACCACCGAAGTTCTGTCGAACCCCGCCCCCGTAATGGCAACCGTCGCGAGCGAGCGAAGGGGTTTCGGTATGCAGGTCGGCCCCGTTTTGTCCGAGAAACTTGATGGTCACGTATTGCGATCCCTTCCACGAGCCACCGCTTCCCGTATAGAGCCACGTGGCCGTCCAACGGCCATTGGGGTGCGCGGCATCTGGAGGAATTAGTGAAACGTGGATGTCCCACATGTGACCGGACTTGCCGTCACCTTGCCTAGTATCCCGTTCAGCAAAATCAAAAACCCGTGGCTGCGGGGGCACGGGAGTGGGCGGAGCTGGGGGTTGGCGGACTAGGGGTTGGAGCTGGAGGGCTTGGGCTTGGAGTTGGAGGGGTTGGGTTTGGCACAGAAGCTGGGCTGTGCTGCACAAGATAAATAACCGCAACAACTCCTAGCACACAAAGAACCAATCCGGTGCCACCACTGGCTTCAGCACCAAAGATTTTTACCTTTGCGTCGCCACGATTAACGCCATTCGAGATCAGGACGGCACCTAACAGAACAATAGCTGTAGCTACCAACAGTGCAAGATACCACCCGATCATGGTTCGCTCCCCCCAATACTACAAAACGAAAGCACCGCGGCTATAGCAGCGATAACTGAGATTTGCGACTTAACTGAACTTTGATCTGTGTGGCCGGCTTCTCGACGATCACCAAGGCATCGTCTGGGGCCGTCCGTTGCATGTGTCGCGCTTCGGACCATGGGGCCGTCAACCAGGTTTCCACCTCCTCCCGCGTGGTGAGGATCACGGGCATGGCCTTCTCATGGATCGGCGCAATCAGGGCGTTGGGCTTGGTCGTGAGGAAGCCGTAAAGCTCGAAGTCGCCCGGCCCATCCTTGACCCTGCGGACACCCCGCCAGCGCGTCCATATGCCCGCGAAGAAGAACAGCGGCCGGTCCTCGCCCCGTGCAAACCAGTAGTTCCGCTGTATGCCCGTCTCCGGGTCCTTATCGTTGGGCGTAGGGCTCGGCTCCGCGAAGCTCGTGACGGGCACCACACAGCGGTTCTGCACGCCAACGTATTGCTGCCAGTGCCCATACTGCGGATTGCGAATGTTGGTGGTGCCATAGTGCGCCTTGCCCTTCACCCGCTCTGCCGGCGTAGGCATACCCCAGAGCAGCTTGGCAAGCTCACGCTGGCCATCGGAAGCATTGCGGACCACAGCGCCGGGCATGTTGGGGTAGACATCCAGCGACGGCTCAAGGTTGCCCATGATGTCCCGCATGGCGCGGGTCCACTCGCGGATGGCGTCTTGGGTGGTGGTGATGTTGTAGAGGTTGCACATGTGGGCGAATGTGCACTAGCGCCGGAACTTTGGGCAAGCCTTACATGTGGCAGCCCTTGGAACTGAGCCAAGGCAGAAGATCGCCGTACGCCCATATTAGCGTTCCAATAGCAGCTAGGAGTGGGAGGAGAAATAGCGGGTTCCAAATGTGGATTCGCTCCACCTCCCCGCCACTCAACAACCCTGTTTTAGGCTCATGCCACTCCCGCACCGCATACAAGGCCGCAGCGGTAAAAGTTATGATCCCACCAACCCGGGCGAAATTGACTCCGCACTCGGAACCAACCGCCCAGATGAAATGCACCACCGCAACCAGGATGCTAATTGCCAATGCCAACCTCGGAGCCAAATAGTTCACAGCCTTTCTTCGCATCCAGGGATCGGCCCGGGCCGAATGTCGCAGAACGCGCCACGAGAGCTGTAACGTGAATATCTCGTCGTGCTTGATGCCTAAATATTCAATTGGTTTTTCGGGCTTGTCGTTGGCCATTTTCAGAATTCCGGCACCGGCTTGTCCCGGCAGCCAAACTTGCCGCCAGTCCCCGAGTCCTTGATGCTCGAATCGTAGAAGCGCCCCTTGGACTCTGCGGCGAACAGTGCGTCCACCGTGCCCTGGTCAATCTCGCAGTAGTGATACCAAGTCTGCTTGAGGCGGATGAGCATGTAGGAGTACTCGGGGTTGTAGCAGACGCGCTTGAGCACGCTGCTATCTAGCTCCCCAGTGCATTGGAACTTGGCGAGGTGCACCGGCCCGCGATACTTCACATCAACCGTCTCGGCGTGCAGCAACCCCGAGGCGGCCAGCAGCGCGACCCCAGCGATTGCTGCGCGGGACTTCATGCCCGCAAAGGGTGCGAGGAGGCGATGGAACATTCCACACGCCGCTCTCATGGATGACTCCTGACGATTGGCGGCCGCCTACTGGCAGCATACCTTGCGAACATAGGTGTTTCCGAAAGTCGAATAGGAGTCACTAGGGATCGCGCCCCGCGCTTTCATCTCGCCGACCAAGGTGCTCGCCATGGGCTCGTCGTAGGTATTGTCGAGCGTTATCGCGAACCACCCGTTGGTAGCCAGATAGGCGGAGACTGGTATGGACGACGTTCGGACATAGGCCTCGGCCTCGGCGTAGTTGTCGAAGCTCTTGACCTGTATGTGGCGTCGTCCGAAAGGCCCGCTGTCGTATTGATCGACATGGACCCAGGTGTCGTGCATGTAGCCGACCTGGTTCCCGGCCTGGACTCGATACCACCGGCCGCTACTGCCCAGGATCGCCACCGGGCTGCCATTTCGCAGCACCGCGACATTAGTGGACTTTCCCTCCGGGAGCGCCTTAAGCGGCGCAGAGCCCCTCGGGTGCCCTATCCGGCCAGAATGAGCCTCAGGAACCACCAGCGAGGGATTAGCTGGAGGCGGTGGTGTGGTGATTGGGGTCGGCGGTGGGGGCTGAGATGGCGGCATCGAGGATGGCGGCGCATTTGCAACTGTGGCTTGGCCCGCGCCTGGGGTGAAAGTGACCACCTTGTACTTCGCCATCTCGCTCATGGAGAGATACCGGATGTCGTTGCTATCGTATTGCAGGGAGAGCTGGAGCAGCGCGGGGTCCACACCCATTTCGATCATGTAGGTGATGACGTCGGCCGTGATTTGCTGGACAGCGGAGACCGCCTCTTGCGTGGTGAAGGGAACGTCGCCCTGAAACGATGACTTGTGGACGCCTATCGAGCCCGCCTCGGCAAAACGTATCACGCCGCCAAGGAAGGCCAACGAGCAAGCTGACTCGCACTCAGAGGCTCTAAACTGTGCGGTCGCCAGGCCCAGCCGTCTAATGAGCCGACCCAGGTCCATAGCTTTCTGGATGTTGCCGCCGGGGGAATGAAACGTAACCGCCGTCGAGGCGCTGGAATGCACCAGTGCCTCAAAGACCGACAAGTCGTCCTGATAGGCAAAATCCCCTGATACCAAAATGTAGCGGAGCCCGCCGTCAGTCTGTCCCGCCTGGAACTGTAACCCAGCATGGGCGGACGAAGCAGCTAGCAGAGTCGATACGCTGCACAACACAACTAGGATCGAGAAAACGCGAAACATGGCCCCAAGCACCCCTGATCGAAGTCTAGCGTTGGCGAGCCGAAGTTGTCGAATCCTTGTTGCGAAAATTATGAATTTCGGCGTGGACTCTATTGTCAGAGGAGGACGAATCGATGGGCGAAGCAAAGCAGCGAAAAACATTCTCCCAGCGGATCAGAGGACCAGCCGTTCTGCATATTCTGCGGCGGAAGCACGCCAAGTGAGACGGTGGAGCACTACCCGCCTCGCAGCATCTTCGATGGCAAGCATCGGCCCAAAGGCATGGAGTTCGGGGCATGCAAGGAGTGCAACGAGGCGTCGCGCGAGGCCGATCTGGTGGCGGCCACCCTTAGCCGCATGATGCCGAACCCAAAGACTTCGACCGGGCGGGAGGAGATGTTGCGATAGTCCTCCCTCCCGCCCGTCTCGTGATCCGCGCCCCGTTTCCGCAGCTCCGCATCTGTTATTGTGTCTTACTTGGAAATACAGCGCGCCATCGTTATCTTACAGTGGGTGCTGCCATGGGTGGGGATGTCTGATGGACGAGTTCCAAGAGTTTCTTGATGAGTATGACGATCTCGCTCAGCGTCTGATCGGATCGCGGTATCAGGAGTTTCCGGCTGTCGCGCAGCGGTTCCTGCAATTGTTGCAACGCGCCCCAGAGCCATCAGCATCGAGGCTCACATGGCTTCGCGGCCTGATGCCTATCGAGCGCGTCGAGGCAGAGGTTCTCAAGGAACCAACCGGAATGGTTGGGTCCGGGCGAATGGTCTGGCCAAAGGACTTCGAACAAGCTCTGAGCGGACAGCTGAATCTTTTAGCGTCATTTACCGGCGACGAGAACGCGGCTTGGCAGTTCGCTCACAACTATTTCTATAGCCGCTCCAACAACATCAATGACACTCTCCACGAGATGACGGAGCACCTTTACGACCCGATGATCCGGGATCTGCGGCGCTACCTTCAGCGAAATAAGGACAAGCCGATCGACGTAACTCAAGTGCCGGCATCTGACCGGATTGTGCATCTCGATCACAACAAGCCCGAATACACAGCCACGCTCGAAGCGATAGAAGCCGCTCATGACGCTGCGCTGGCTTCCAACGAAATAGATCCAGACGACCGCGACCGAGTGAAGTTCGAACTTGATGCGGGCATTCTGCTGATTAAGGCTTCGTCCGTTCGGCTGGCCGCGATCGAGGCGGTGCTTATTCACGCTCTGAAGTGGCTCGTTGCTGGCTTCGCGGGCAATGCGCTAGCCCATGTGGCTGAGCAAGCACTGCAGGCCGTTCTTAAACTCTTAGCTATCAGCTAACCGGGCTGACAGTTCGCCAGCAGGCCTTCGAAGTCGTCCAGGCATCTGCGTTGGCATTCTCGCGCAGCTCGTCCGTCGCCTGCTGCCTCTTGGTTTGGCGATACGCGGCACCGATCGTTCCAAGAAACCCTCCTGCAACTGTTTTAGTGTGAAATTAGTCTTTCACACTGAAGTGTCACTCTTGACAGTAGCTCTTTAGGTACGATGGATGGCTGCTTGCCGTCATCCATCATTGGTTGGCTCGTCGATGCGGACCGAAATATTGTCCTAGTGCGTCAATCTGTGGGACGGCTAAAGACCGCTGCGCAGCGGAGTCTGGGTGCCAAGGGAGGTAGTTGTTGGCAGCCATTGCCGGAAGCCTCACCACTAAGAGAGGTGTGGGTTTGGTTCGGTTTTGACTGCCACCTTGGCCCCCGCAACGCTTCTTCTAGGGGATTGGCGACGAAGTGGCTTTGCGCTGAATCAATTTTTTGATGGTGAGATAGGAACTCCGTCGCCAGCGCGTCAATCCTCGACAGGTGGTCCGGCGAACTCAGCCCCTGCCCCAGCCTGAATGAGCTTCGCCTCTCGCATACGGGAGTTCCAGTTCCAGCCGATCAGGAGGGCAAGTTCGTGCGCTTGCGTCTCCGTGATGCCGGTCTCCTGAACGAGCTTTTGGACGAGCGGTATCGTCTGGTTTTCGTCTGACATGGCTGGATCTCTCTACCCCCCAGCGGCCGTAACTTCCGAATTTGGGATTCGGTTCCATAAAAGTTGAGGTAAAGAAAAAAGCTCGACAGGAGGCTGCCGGGCTTAGAGCCTGGGCATTTGCAGCGACGGGAACTAAACGCAGGGGCGTTGGGGTGCCGCTGCAACGGGTATGATTTGGTCATATCGGCAAGATCGCGTCAGTCCGCATGGGAGGAAATGCAGTGGCGCAATCCAGCCTCTACGAACTTGCGTCATCTGTTTCCTCGTCCCGCCGATCCAGCGCCGCTAACAAGTCAGTGAAAGATGTCGGCAGAGTCGGTCCGACGTCCAAGCTTAGCTGCTCGCGCAAATTTCGACGGTAGTCTTCCGAAGTGATCAACTGCCGGAAAGCTTGGGCAGACTCGTTAAGGATGGACATTGAGCAGGGCATCCAATCGGGGCCCTAAGATAGGAACTCGCCCGTAAGGGAATCGTTCCGAGACCGCCGGTGAGAACCAGAGGGTTCCTGGGTGCGCATCTATTCGTGCATGTCGAAGGCGACGAACCGGCCCAACAATATCGTCTCATACATTACGCATTCGGTGAGTTGGCAATCGCTCTCGGTGAGATCGGGATCGAGTTCGCACGGCACGTGAGCTGAACAGGCGGGGTGACCGCGATCAGTCCCGAAATCCCTAGCCTTCATTGAGCGCTCGGTTGCGCATGCAGAGATAGGCTCAACCTTGCCAGCTTTTCTCCATGCTCGTTGCGGATTTCGATGAACAACTCCTGGCCATTGAGGTCCTTAAGGAATTCTCTCGTCAGGTCTACCAGACCTTCTATAGCCTGATGACGCGCGCTCCCGATCCCATCGCATTCGATGCCTACCTCATCCTTGAGGACAACGTCGCGATCACCGCTATCAAAGAAGTATCTCGCCATCGCACCAGCTCGCCATCAGAATGTTATTGCGGTCCTTTGATGCAAGTAGGTGGCGTCAAAATCTCCGGCTCGGACGAGCCCGGCCCAATCAACAGCATGAAATCGGGTGCCCTCGGTAAATATCAGCCCATTGCGTCGTAGCTCCTGAAGCACTCGGTTCACGTGGACGGTTGACAGGCCCAACGCGTCGGCAAGGGCCGCCTGCGTGACCGGGAGATTGGCTACATGATCTTTGATAACCCCCATCGAGTGAAGGCGAACGATCAGTTCGCACAATATGTGAGCCATACGAGTATAGGCGTCGCGCCTTCCAACGTTGGTAACCCATTCTCGGTATATTGCTGCGTCGATCAGCGTCGAGCGCCAAAATATAGCGGCTATGGAGGCATGTCGGTCGCAGATGGCTCGCATGGCATCATGCCGCATGAAGCCCAGACTGGCGCGCGCGAGCGATGAAAAGGTGCAGTCCAGAACCGAGAGATGCATACCGTGCAGATCGGGAATATCTCCCGGAACAAAGAAGGACGTGATCTGCCGTTTGCCGTCGCCGGTAAGCTTGGTGGATCCCACCAAGCCCTCCAAGACCACAAATGAATGGGTGGGTCGCTCGCCCTCGCGTACAATATCCTCGTTTGCACGACACTCCCTCTTTGAAAGCGGAATGCCTTCTAAAATAGCTATATCTGACTGGGTCAGATCGGAGATGTTCTGAAGCTTACGGATCAAAACGTTCGGGGAAAGGACATGTGCCAAGTTGGGTGACCGGGTTGAGTTGCGTACCGAACCGGGATCAGGCGCTAATGTTCCATTTTGGCGGGCGGCTTTGCTGCCAAGCGCGAGCTTGGCGAGATGTCCTACGAGCGCAGTCTGGGCGGCCTCGGCTTGTTGGTGATGGCTTTGGCCTCTCGGACGAGCGAAGACCAATTCGTGCCGAGTAGTGAGACCACCTCTCGCGCTTGTTGCCTCGGTAATGCCGGTTTCTTCCAGAAGCCTCTGCACGAGGTCGCGGCCCGAGGTATCGGCTTAAGCGTGGCTCCAGGAGGCGTGACCCCAAACCGGGTTCAACGATACCTTTTGATATTCGTTACGCTCTATGCCGTTGATTTTTAAAGGGTGCTTGCTGCGCACAATTCCAAGCGCCTGATTGGCTTTTGTTAAGCGGGCGACCAGATGAAACTGTTTTTCTTTGCCCCCGATGTCTACCTAGGGTGCCGCTCAAGGCCGATTGGACAGCGGGGCTGAACGACGTCAGTAAATTCCCACCGCAATGATCAGGATGATACCGATAACCGCCAAGGCCATGACCGTGATCATTGCGGCTTCAAATAGGTCGCCGCCTTTTCTTACGTGGTTTGTCATGCTCCGACCCGCGCGTCCGCCCAATCCTCTTTCTAAGCTGAGTGCTAAGCCGAAATCAGTTCCTGCGGAATTACAATTGTTAGCAGTAGCTAAAAACGATTCGAAGCGGCCTGAGGTGTTGAAGCCGGTGCCGTTAGAGAGACGAGCAGCGAGGACCGGAACAAGCCCGCCTCGGATCGGGCAGGCCTCGTTCATGTGCAGATGCAAGGAGCTACACGCGAGTATTAATCGCCGAAGAGGTCACTTGACACTGACTATTTGCGACAGGGTAGCGTCGAGCCTTTCGACCTTGAGGTGACAGGCTATGGCTCGGATTGGTTACGCTCGCGTCAGCACGGTTGATCAGGACCTCGAAACGCAACTCGCCAAGCTAAAAGCTGAAGGGTGCGAGGTCATTCGGTCAGAGAAGGTGTCGGGCGGCAGCGGCGACGGCCGCGCCGAACTGGCAACCGTTCTAGAGTTCCTCCGCCCAGGAGATGAATTGATGGTGACGCGCCTAGACCGGCTTGGCCGCGACACGCGTGACGTCCTCAACCTGATTTACGAATGCGAGCAGAAGGGCGCGTTCGTGACCGTGCTAGACCCGCACGTGTCAACGCGGGTAGAAATGGGTCATGTCGTGCTTACCGTGCTTGGTATGGTCGCTCAGATGGAGCGTCGGTTCATCAAAGAACGACAGCGCGAGTAGGCCAAACGTGACGGCGTCTACAAGGGTGGGACGCCGCGGCTGGATAGAAGCCGTGTGCAGGGATACCGCCTCATTCCGTCGCACCACGTTGCCCGGCCCTAGTGCTGATCTCGTCAACGAAGGCAGTTTCGGCCTCACCGGGAATTACGCACTGAATCCGGAGCTGCATCAGCTCGCTGCCGGTGATATCCCGGATTGTGCACACCACATCGCGGCCCTTTCCACCTTTTACCAGCCTGCGAGCTACCTCGAAGGCCCTCTCCTTGGCTTCCAAGAAGCCAGGAGGTAGGTCCCTCGCGCATCGTGGTAGACATCGTCGCGGGGGGACAGATCAAAGAAAAATCTGGACATGTCGCCGCGGGTGACTGGCGGGCATTCGTGATCTGACGATGAACGGACGGAGGGAAATTCAGTAAATCCCTGGGACAATGACGAGTATGATTGCGATCGCCGCCAGGGTCATGACCGAGACCATGGCGAGCTCAAACGGGCCGACGCCATTTCTCACGAAATTCATGGTGCCTCCCCGCATGCCACTATGTTTTTTGCATCGTGGTTTGCCTGCATGGACAGAATGGATTTGATCCTGCTCCAACCTCCTCTCGGCCGGAACAGGAACTTCGCGGCATTAGATCGGAAAAAAACCAATGAGACTATCATAGGTAATCGCGTGCCGTGCCTGACGTAGCGTAAACGCCGGATCAACGAGCTTTTTTGGGAGCGGGCGTCATGCTGTATCCAGGTCGGTTTTTGGAGGCGAGCGAAATCGAGATGCTAGCTCGAGTTCTTCGGGCGATCTGCGCTGAGCGCGGCATTTTATCCGCCTCTGAACAAGGGGAACGCTTAGCTTCCCATTTGCTCAAGCTTTTTATGAACGGCTTGACTGGGGAGCACGAGTTGCTTGACGCCGAGAGGAACCGGGCTCGACGGCACTACGAGCCGCTCCAGCGGCTTTCTGGCGGTCACGCGTGGACGAGGGAGGCCGCGTGAAATCGAGGTGGGTCATTCAACCCGCTGGGTCTTAGCGCAACGCTGAAAGGCTCAGTACGCCACGAGATCGATGCCGCGGTCGCTAGAGCCGCGGGGCGCAACAAGCCAAGTGCACTCGGGTCCAGATTTGGAGCGGTTCCGATAGGCGGCAGAAGGGCCACATATTGCCGTCCTGCGATCCCATTGCTCGTTATGCGATTACTATCGCCCAATTCAGGGTTGGCACTGAGCGCCATCATCTACGGTTCGGTTTTGCTCAGGTGCGGGGGGACAGAAGCGCAATGGCCTTCAAAAAATACAGGGGGATATACACGCCTTCGGATATCGACCTTCTTCAGAGGGTGTTCGACCGATTGTGCAGCGAGCGACGTCTGGCCCTCAAAGATGAGGAGCAGAGGGATTACCTTGCCTGCGAGGTCATCGCAGCTTTCGATAGTGGAGTCGCCGACGAAACAGAATTGTGGAGATCGCTTTCAAGGCTCCGTGTTGCCAAGAACGCTTAGTGCCGGGTCTGTCCATATCTCGTGGCAAGGGATTAAATGTGCCGGTGATCTGACGCTTGTCGCGTCGCCAACCTTGCGAACGTCGAAGACGTCCCGAGTTCCAAATCGGCAATTCGCGTAATTCCAGCAGGATGCCCCCATTCTTTTTTTGGAATGCACCAAATCTTCAGGATAGTTTGACAGGCTCGCGCCTTGCGAAACCCCGTAAGGGGATCGAGTGGATGGTCAGGAGAAAGCGCAAGGCCTATCGACTGTGTCAGACCTCATGCGCCTCGATGTGCAGGATGATCCTGCCTTAAGTCCCGAAGTTGACCGGCTTCTGGTGCGCCGAACGCGCGATATCCGCCTCACAGGTGAGATCAAGCGTCTGTTTCGCGCACGAGTCTGGTCGCAAACGGCGAAGATCATCCGCGCCTGGATGATCTGGGTGGCGGTGTTGGATATGCTAACGCTGGCCTTCAATATGCTGATGCTCCCAACCGCAATCGCGCAATCTATGCTCCTGCCTGGAGCTATTATCCCGCCCGTCGTCATCGCAGTGGTGCTCGTATGGCGGAAACCGCGCCCTTCCTGGCTCGAAGGGGCTTCGCTGATTATAGGCATGTTCCTGATTTTGTTGTCGGTGGCCTTGGTCGGCGTAGCCGCTGGCGGCGAGTTCTATGAACGGCAATTGAACGTCATGCTGTTCGTGGCCATTACAGCCATTATCATCTTCGGCATCCCGCTGGCCTGGACGGTGACGATTGCCGCGCTGGCGCTCGGACTGTATCTCGTGTTTCAGGTGCAGAATCCGGCTATCGAGCACGGGAGCGCCGTCGCCGGAACGCTGTTCTTCGCCAGCGGTATCTTCGCGACGGTTGCAGCCCGTCGCATCATGACAATTCTCGCTCAGAAGACTTTCCTGTTTGAGCTGCGCGACCAGCGCAGGGTCGCCGAATTGGCTAAGGCGAACCACCGGCTGGAATTGCTGGCGAAGACCGATCCGCTCACGGGCATCGCCAACCGGCGCTGGATGACTGAAACGCTTGACCATCTGTGGGGAAATGACAAACGCTGCCTCGACGGCGCGGCGATGCTGATGTGCGACATTGATCGCTTCAAGAAACTGAACGATCACCTCGGCCATTCCGAGGGTGATCGCTGTCTGGTGGAGGTCGCCAATATTATTCAGGAGAACGTCAGGCGCGACTGCGATCTTGTGGCCCGCTACGGTGGCGAAGAGTTCCTGGTGCTCCTGCCCGGGGTAAGTGAGGAAGAGGCCGTCTCTGTGGCTGAGCGCGTTCGTAAGAGCGTTGAAGCTGCCGCTTTGCCCAACCCCGGATCCCGCGTCTCGCGCAGCGTTACTCTCAGCATTGGAGTTGCAGTTCAGACTGCTGACGAGGCCATTTCACCGGAACAGCTACAGCGTCAAGCGGACGCCGCACTCTATTTGGCCAAGCAAACCGGCCGGAACCGGGTGCTGCTCCACAGACCCGACCCAGCGGTGCACAAACGTATCCGCTCGACGCGGTGAGGCCTCGAGTGGGGTCCGCAGCGCGAGGTTCCGGAATATCTTGGCTTCGATCTACGGCGATTGAACGTAGCGTCTTCACCACATGCAGCCGCGGATCGCTGACGATGGAGCACATGAAAGCCCCGTTCGGGTTCGGACAAACGCAGGCTTGAGGACGCTTGATCTCCGCCGTTGAGCCGCTGGGGTTTGGTTCGTCACCATAGCTCGCCGGAGATCAGACCTATGAACCTTCCCGGCCATGCGCCGAGCCACATGGAAGTACGACAAAGACATTAAAATCCGAAGCATATTCGTAGCCGGTAAGAAACCATATCCTGCGGCTCCTCCTCCTGTGGGGAAACCCTCCGTACCTTAGCGCGTACTAATTTGAATACAGGCAAATGGCTTGTTGCAAGTTCGCAAAGCAACCACAGGAGAGCGTTATGGCCAGAATCTTCGGAAACCTTGCTAAAACATTGGCGGGCGGCGCAGTGATCGCGGTGATGTGCGTGTCGGCAAATGCAGCCGGAATTGGCGTCGGTGCGTCAGTCGGTGGCAGTGGCGGCATCAACGCCGGGGCGGGTGCTTCCTTGGGCGGCTCCAACGGGGTAAGCGCCGGGCTCGGTGCTTCGGTTGGCGGGTCAAGTGGCGTCAACGCTGGAGCCGGTGCTTCTTTAGGTGGCTCAAACGGGCTGAACGCCGGGCTCGGTGCCTCGGTTGGCGGATCAAGTGGCGTCAACGCCGGAGCCGGTGCTTCTTTAGGCGGCTCCAATGGGGTGAACGCGGGCGCTGGGGCGACAGTGGGCGGTGGCAGTGGCGTGACGGCAGGGTTAGGGGCTACGGCGGGTGGGACCAGTGGGATCGGCGTCGGAGCCGGTGTTGGGGTCGGCAACGGCGTTACTGCCGGGGTCGGGGTCGGAACCAATCCGAGCGGCCTGACAGGCCCGGCCACCCCGACGAGCCCCAAGTTGGCCAGCGCTGTCTCTGGTTTGTCGGGCGCTCAGTTGGTTCGGATGAAGAAGCGTTGTGTCGATGTGCTGGGTAGTCGGGATAGCTATGATCGGGATCTGCGCCAAC
This sequence comes from Mesorhizobium sp. B2-6-2, assembly GCF_006440615.1. NCBI lineage: Bacteria > Pseudomonadati > Pseudomonadota > Alphaproteobacteria > Hyphomicrobiales > Phyllobacteriaceae > Mesorhizobium > Mesorhizobium sp. B2-6-2. The sequence continues at coordinate 191,606 of NZ_VFUG01000007.1, forward strand.
TCTGCCTGATGATGTCGCGCAGATAGTCCGGCTCGCAGGGCGGAAGTGTTAACAGGCAGGAGGCTCATTGTGACACTCTCCGGGCTCCAGCCGGTTGGAAAGTCCGCTGCAGCAACGCGGCGATACGCGGTGCGTTCTGCGACGAATCCGTGATACGAAGGGAGCGGCTTCGGGGTCGATCGATCTCACGGAGGAATCTGCGTTGTCGAACAAGGAACACCGTAGCGAACATCGGAACCGCGTTCTCAAGGGCGCGACGATCATCACCAGCATTACGAACTCGGAAACCACCTGCACCATCCGCAATCAACACGCGGATGGTGCAGAATTGAAAGTGCCGCTCGAAACAAGGGTCCCGGCAGAATTTCTACTCTACGTCCCGGTTGATGGGATCGCTTACCGGTGCATCACGCGATGGCGGAAGAACGACACGATCGGTGTTCAATTTACCGGCACAGAGACCAAGCCGAAGCTTCACTATGGCTGACGGACGCCGAAAGGAATGTCAAATATCCCGTGTTGATGCACATCGTCGTATTTCCGATGTTCACTACAGTGCACATTTTAGCGTGTTTGGAGACATTTATTTGGAGTCGTAGCGTCAAGAGCGTATTGTAGTTATTTATGACCATTAGACCTGGTGCTTTTAAGGAGGCCCTGCGGTGACTGCACTCTCAACTGATCTCCGCACCCCGGCAGCGCAGTACCTTCGCATGTCAACCGAACACCAGCGGTATTCTCTGGAAAACCAGACCACTGCAATTGAGGAATATGCAGAAGCCAGAGGCTTCGCAATTGTCCAGACCTATGCCGACGCCGGTAAGAGTGGCCTTAGTTTAACAGGCAGAGACGGGCTTCAGAAACTGCTGGCCGATGTCGTGACAGGCGAGCGGAGCTATTCTGCGATCCTCGTATTGGACGTCAGCAGGTGGGGACGCTTTCAGGACGCCGATCAATCCGCTCACTATGAGTTTCTCTGTCGATCCTCGGGTGTGCGGGTGGTGTACTGCGGCGAACCCTTTGAGAACGACGGCAGCATGATTTCAACCATCGTCAAAAATCTCAAACGCGTGATGGCAAGCGAATACAGTCGTGAGCTTTCGGCAAAAGTTTCCAGAGCGAAAATACAACAGGCCCAACTTGGATTCCATCAGGGTGGGTCAATACCCTATGGAGTGAGGCGGATGCTGGTTAGCGCTGAGGGGCAGCCGCGATTTTTGCTCGGGCCAGGAGAAGCGAAGGGCCTGAACACCGACCGAGTAGTTTTTGCGCCGGGTCCACCTGACGAGTTGAGAGCGGTGCGCCGGATCTTTCAAATGTTTGTCGATCAAAAGCGGAGCATGACGGGCATCGCGCGGACATTAAACGACCAGAGGGTGGCTTCATCTGATCCGTTCCGATGGACTGAGAGGCGGGTCGGAACCGTCCTTCGAAGCGAGTTAATGATAGGTTTTTACGTGTACAACAGAACAAATCAGAAACTCAGGGGGCCGCGCAAGCGAAATAGCGCAAGTCAGTTGATTAGAACGCAAGTAATGGAACCGATTGTAGACCCTAAGCGATTTGCGAAAGCGCAGCGTGAAATGGGATACCACCGACAACACTTATATCCGAGAGAGGACATGTTAAGGCGGTTGAGGCTACTTCTGCAGGAAATGGGCAAGCTCAGTCAGAGGATCATCAACAGTTGTCCGTATACGCCCTCTGTCGGAGCGTATCGAGCTCGCTTCGGAAGCCTAACCACCGCATATGCAGCACTTGGGTACAAGGGTCGGCCCACACCCAACCGATGGCGACAATACACCGATGAAGAGCTACTCGCTGGTGTTCGCAAAGTACATGCAAAGTTCGGATATATCACCATCGCCCTAATAAAGGCAGACCGCGAGTTACCCGGACCGGGGGTTTTTGTCGAGCGGTTTGGATCGTTCATCGAGACATATAGGTTGGCGGGTCTTCCAACAACCAAGGAGGCAACGGTTCAGGCGGCGGCGCGACGGGGTAGGCAAAAGCGGAGTGAACGATTTTCTGACGGTGCGCTCCTCGAAGGTATCCGAAGGCTGTATGCTACCTTCGGTTATATCACAGGCGCTTTAGTAGACACGGACCCAGAACTTCCCAGGTCCATCGCTTACAGGCTACGATTCGGCTCCCTAACCAAAGCGTATGCGCTGGCAGGCGTTTCGGTTGGTGAATCGGAAGCAACGCGTCGAGAGAAGAAGAGGGCGCGGGGCCGGTTGCAAGACGCGTTGCGGTATGATCCCTCGAAGCCTCGGAGCAGAGGAGCCGGAAAACCAAGCTAAATCCGTACAGTCCGACAATGATCCACGGTTCGCAATCGCCGAAGTCGATACATTCTCTCGACGTTCTTCTGGATGATCGCAGGATTGGCACCATCCTTCGTAGTCCCGTCTACGCCTTTTCGTTCGAACAGGATTATCATGACAGAGGTGGCTCTCCGACTTTGAGCCTTTCCTTTCACTCACCGGCTGGCGAATTGCGGAAGGCACCCAAACCGCTTGCGGGCATCCTGCCGGCGTTCTTCGCGAATCTCTTGCCAGAGGGCAACCTTCGCGAGGCTATGGAAAGACACCACCGAGATAGCGTCCGACGAGGCAACGATTTTGATCTTCTAGCAGCTCTTGGCGCTGATCTGTCGGGTGCCGTGCAGGTTTTTCCGAGTGATCGACCGAGCTTAAACGAAAGGCCAAAGGTTCGCTTTTCGTTGGCTGGTGTCCAGATGAAGCTATCGATCACAAAGAGCAACAAAGGCGCGTTCACCCTGCCGATGGAGGAGCAGCAAGGGGATTACATCGCAAAGTTTCCCCCTGCAGCGTTTCCCAGTGTTTCCGAGAATGAATTCGCAAACCTTGCTCTCGCGGCAGCGATAGGAATGGAGGTTCCTGAGCGGGAGTTGGTCGATAGGTTGGATTTCGAGTGGCTTCCCAAGGAATTCGCAGCGCTCTCAAAGGGCAAGGTTCTTCTTGTCAGGCGCTTCGACCGGAGCGCTGACGGTAAGCGGATTCACATTGAGGATTTCGCCCAAGTTTTCGGCGTCCAGCCTTCGCGCAAATATGAGGGCGTCTACCATGCTATCGCGGCCATTCTCCACGAAGCTGTTGGACCCGGCGCCGCTCTCGAATTTGTCCGGCGTCTGACCCTAGCTGCTGTTACCGGCAACGGCGATATGCACCTGAAGAATTGGTCGCTAGTCTATAAGGGAGATGGCACCAGCCCAACGCTCGCTCCCACATATGACTTGCTCTCCACCGTGCCTTATATCCCTACAGATTCGGTAGCACTATCATTTGCAGGAGAGCGCTCGTTCAGAGCGATGACGGCCTCACGGTGGAAATCGTTTGCCCGCCGGGCGCGGCTGCCCGAGCAGGCGGTCATGAATGCTGTGGTTGAGACCGTTTCCCTAGTCAATGAACGGTGGTGGCAACTGCCAGAGCGCAAAGTGGTGCCCGCAGAAATCCTGACGTCCATCGACGCGCACATCAAGGCTATGACTCCTATCCTCAACACCTGCGCCTTTTGACGAGGACGGCAGCTCTCCCCCAGCGGTAATTGCGATCACGGGGGGACAGCTAGAAATTGGGCCAAGCGGAATCGGTTGGATCGGCGGCGTGATGCAGTGAGGTAAAGTGGGAAAGCGGGCGCAGAAACCGAGTCATGTCGGAAAGCAGAAGGTGAGAGGCTCGGAATGGAAAAATGACGCGCATCTAGCCTCGTGACGAGGGTGGCGCCATCTTCTTCTATGCAGCCTTCCTAAAATTGGGTCTGAACGGGTGAGCAAGCGTGAAAGCCTCCGGCCGCACACCTGCTTCAACCTGCTTCCATGTCACTGGATGGGCGATTGGGAAGCCAAGGCGGGCTCGGGGAGAGAACGCGCCTACGGCAGTGTTTCCTCGGCCGTTACGCAGGTAATCAAGGAAGATCCGGCCTGCCCGCGCTGCCGGGTCAGCTGAAAGAAGGTACCGCTCGGGGTCGGCATCCACGAGACACTGAGCGATTGATCTGGCCATTTTTCGGGAGCTGTCATGAGTCATATTCGGCGGTAGCGGGGCGGTGAGATGGATGCCCTTGCCGCCGGTGACCTTGGGCCAGCCTTCCAAGCCAGCGGCTTCAAAAATGTCGCGCAGCGACAGCGCGGCCTCGATCACCGCCCCCCATGCCACGCCTTCCCCCGGATCAAGGTCAAGTACGAGCTGATCGGCGTGTTCGATGTCGTCAATGATAGCGTTCCACGGATGAAGCTCGACGGCGTCCATTTCGACCAATCCAAGTAAGCCGTCGAGGTCATCTACCCAAACCCGGACGCCTTCGCCGCCTTCGCGCTTTTGGACTTTCAGCTGGTGCACCGTCGGCGGGATCGGGGGCAGCGGCCCTTTGTGGTAGAACGTGGCCCCGTAGGCGTGGCGGACGAGCTTCAGTGGTCGTCGGCTTAAATGAACGAGCGCCCGGTCGGCCACCCGCCGCCAGTATCCTATCAGTTCTTCCTTGGATGGCGCGACCGCATTAGGCAGCAGCTGAAGAATGTTCTCTCGCGGGACGCCATGCTTGCCTTCCGCCCGGCCCTTAGAAGGGGCCGCAGGCTTGGCTGGAATTGGCTGAAGGTCCTCGCGCAACCCCTTGAACACCGCCTCGCGCAAGATGCCGCGGTCCGTCACCCCGCTGAATTGCACCTCGGCCAGCACCTCTGGTTTGACCCACGTCGCCTTGGGCTTCTTGATGGGTTCCGACAAGGGCGACTTGTCGATGATCAGCGGGTCCAGCCGCTCCCGAACCCGTCGCGCTGCTTCCAGCGTGTAGCCGCTTTGTGCCTTCCCGGCATAAAGCAGCGTGTCGCCGTCTCGCCTGCCAATGTAAAGCGATGCGATGCGGCGCGGCTGAGCACCGAGCTTCTCAACGAACGCGACAATCGGGAACGTATCGCTCTTAATGCATTTGATCTTGAGCCAGCTTGTTTGAACTCCGGAACGGTACGGAGAGTCGGCCCGCTTCGACACAATGCCCTCCAGGCCCATTCGACAGGCATGATCAAACACGTCCTTGCCGGTTAGCTCCAGATGCTCGGCATAGGTCAGTCTCGGAGCGGTTTCCTTCAGCAAGCGCTGCAGAGCGGCCTTGCGCTCAATAAGGGGCTGTTGTCGCAGATCGCGGCCATCGAGGTGCAAAAGGTCGAATGCAAAGTACATGAGCTTAGGCGAGTTTGGCTTTCCCAACTCCCGCTCGAGGGCTTGAAAATCCGGCAAACCGGTATTGCCGAGGACGACCACCTCGCCATCTAGGATTGCGGACTTGATCGGCAGGTTCGCCGCCGTCTGGATTATGCGCTTGTACCGGTGAGACCAGTCATAGCCCCTGCGAGTGAATGCTCGTGCCTGCCCGCGCTCGACTACGATCTCGGTCCGATAGCCATCGTACTTGATCTCGTGCAGCCAGTCGGAATCGTCGGGAGCTCTCTCGACCAACGTCGGCGATTGGAACTCGATGAAGGCGAGTTGGCCCTTCGGCTTACGCATGAACTCGTGACTCCTGATCCGGGATTCAAACCGGCTTGAGCCAATCGGTTCCAGCAAATTATGCGAAGGAAAGGCAAGGTGCTCGTGCCCATCTCGTCGGACAATCTGAACGCGTTAGAGTATCTCAAATTCAATGCTCCTGCGGCGCTGACGAGAACTGCCGCTGGCTTGGCAGCTGTTCATGGCTGCTTATAGAAGCGCTCCGCGGCCTTGCTCATGGCACCGCCGGGTCCATTTAGCTGGTTGCCGTATAGTTCGGATCGCTGGTGGAAATTCTCTTGGATAGCATCCAGGCGCTTTTTGACGAGGCTCTTCAGCTTACGGCACGTTGGATCCCCGTTCATCGACACGTTCGCAGTCGCTGCTTCCATCTCGTAAGCAGCTTGAACTGCCCACGACCAAGCTTTGTCTCGACTCGATTTGACAGCGGCATCCAACCCATTCCAGCGCCTTCGCAGTTCCGGAGAAATATTACCGATTAGGCGAGGATGAGTTGCCACCTGAGTCAAAGTGTAGTGGGCAGACGGTACAAAGCAGGTTGCCGGGCGCCGGACTGCGAAGACAACCTCGCGCCTGAACGTTGTCGCCATATTCCGATCCCGAAAAGAAAAATGGCTGCCTATCTCTTCGGGAGTGGTGGCCTCTATTGCATGGGGCGTGTCCCTGCGGATCAGCGAAACCTTAGCCTCGGCGCTCGACGCGATGATACAGGGCAGCGTGAAAGCTGCGAATACAAAAGATGCAGTCCGGCGCACCGTCGTCCCCCTGACAGTCATTCTTTGCTCTATGACATCAAAGGAATCTAGACCGTACCTATTAAAACTCCTGCCTGTGAATTGCCGCATCACAGCCGTAAGCGTGACGAGCAGAAGGACTAACCGAATGAAATGGCAGGCCATACCCTCCGTTGCATTGCTTATGTTCGGCCTAGTTGGATGCGGCGCTGTGGACGGCGTACAATCGTTCGAGATGCGCCGAGACGCGGACGGTGCGCGAGCTTCCTGCGGGCTGACAACTGCCGCTGCATCTTAAGCAACGGCAATATCGACCCTGACGTAGCCCGATGCGTAAATGCACGTAAGCATCTTGGGTTTGTGGTCGAGAGCGCTTTACCTCCCGCTCTGATCAACAAGAAGATTGACACGTCTAGCGATAGCTCGTCCGCAGAGTGTCCAATCTACAAAAAGTGGGACGCGGGCCTGACGCCGACCCCCTTCGTGTTTATCAGATAGTTTGCCACGGTTCGGCTTATGCCGCCGAATGCGACCTGCGAAGCAGATCCCACCTCCGACCAAGCCGATGGATCTAAGGAATGCGCAGCGGCTGCTGCGTGCGCGCGTCAATCAAGCACTGGATGGACTGGCGAAGTGAACGAGAATCACTCGTCACGCCTGATCACTCGCTTCTTCCAACGGATCTGCGCCTGGCGCCGGAAGCGGATCGGGTGGACCTGCTCGCCGGTTGGACGGAATAGCTGTGCGCTCATCCACCCCCGGCTCTTGCACTGCTGGCAGCGCGCCTTGTCCCTCACCTCATCGATCGTGACGTTGCCGATCACCTCCCGTAGCTCGAGCGGCTTGTAGTAGTGCGTGATGTTGCAGCGGGCGCAGTGGATCCCCGCCACCTGCCCTGCGTCGTGGGCATGCGTCAGGGTCCAGCGGGCGCCTCTCGGCCATTTTTGGGGTTGTTCCGGCATACCATGAAATGAGGAACATATTCCTAATTATATACTTGACGTACTAGAGCGAATTTGCGATAACAAACCCAAGGGAGTTACCGCAATGTTCGATCTGACCAACGAAATTTACCACGACGCCGACAAGGCACGCGAACATCTGGAGGCTATCCATTGGCCGCATGGCCCATTCTGCCCTCATTGCGGCAACGCCAATCCCGAGCGCATCACCAAGCTTGCCGGCAAGTCCACTCGCCCCGGCGTCTACAAGTGCAACGAATGCCGCCTGCCGTTCTCTGTGACCGTTGGCACTGTCTTTGAGCGCTCCAAGATCGGCCTGCACAAGTGGGTGCTGGCTTCGCATCTCTACGCCTCCTCCAAGAAGGGCATGAGCGCGCACCAACTCCACCGTATGCTTGGCGTCACCTACAAGACCGCTTGGTTCATGGCGCATCGCATCCGTGAAGCGATGGCGGAAGACGTTAAGTCATCCGGGCCGCTTGGGGGCGCCGGCAAGATCGTTGAAGCCGACGAAACCTATTTCGGGCCGAAAGACACGATCAAGAAGCGCACCATTCGCGGCAAGCCTGCCAATTCGTCAAAGCGTTCTATCGTGGCGTTGGTCGAGCGCGGCGGCAAAGCCCGTATGTTCCATGTCGAGCGCGCCACGAAGGAGTCCGTGCGCGATGTGCTGGTCCGCAATGCCGACCGCAAGTCGACGCTCATGACCGACGAGTCCAACTTCTACCCGATCACCGGTCTGGAGTTCGCGGATCACGCCACGGTCAAGCACACTGGCGGCGAATACGTTCGCTACGAAGCCGGCCGCGTCGTTCACACCAACACGATTGAGAACGTGTTTTCGGTCTTCAAGCGCGGCATGGTCGGCGTTTATCAGCACTGCGGCGAAGCCCATCTGCACCGCTACCTTGCAGAGTTCGATTTCCGCTACAATCGCCGTGCCGCTCTTGGTGTTTCCGACCGAGAGCGCGCCGCCGATCTGCTTCGCATGGCTCGCGACAAGCGCCTGACCTATCGGCGGATTGGTGAAGCCGATCACGCCTAAGCAGAAGGCGCGAAGACTTATTGTGCTTCGCAAGCGCTCTAAGGACTAATCTTCCCTTGCGTGATACGGTGGAGGGAATCGGACTGCAATCCGATTCCCTCAGTCCACGCCGTTTTCGCGGGCCATCGTGGACTTGAACAAAGCAGCGACGTGACGTCGCCGCATTCCCGGCTAGTGGCGGCCTTAGTAGAAGGACGCCATTCCCATGGCTAAATTTACGTATCGACGGACTAAAATAGGCCGCAATGGAAGCAGCAGCGACATCGCTTTTGACATCGACCTAGGACTATTAATTCGCCTTCTTGCGATCTTGCTTTCGCTCTTGACGTAGCTTCTTCGGGCGCGGCGCTGGCGTCGGTGCCGCGCCCTCGCTACCGTGGCTATGAGGTTTTGGCGGCGTCTTCAACATGCGCCGCAAAACTTCGTCGCCGCGCTTCGGATCAATTTCCACAGGTTTGTCGGCCATCGCGCGATATTCACCGTTCGAGTCTTGTTCCGGTGTCCGGTCGGTTGGCACTATTGGCGGTTGGCGCGACGGGGCCGGTGATTCGGGACTTGCACTCCCAAGACCACCGGCCGCCATTTGGCCCGCTAGCTGGCGCTACCCGCTATGGGTGCCTTCAGAGACCGTCGTCGGGTCTCTGTCGTAGTGTGGGGGCGGCTTGGTGCTGGTCCGGATTTGCCATCCCTGGGTCCAGTGGGGTTCGATTCCCACCGCCTCCACCGATTCAATGTAACCAAAATGGTTTCATGATGAAAGGCGCGTGCGCCTTTTTCTTCTGTCTTTCCTTGCCGGCCTGCCACGATCTGGCTTGCATTTTCGATCCCGGTACGTTAAGTATATATTTAGGAACATATTCCTAATTATATACTGGACATAGCGGCAGCCTTGGCCGATAAAAGGTCAAGAGGGGGACAAGCTATGACGAATCTTACCGATCCGATCTTCAACGACAACGACAAGGCGCGCGAGCATCTTCAGGCGATCCGTTGGGCCGATGGCGTCTATTGCCCGCATTGCGGCAATTCCGATCAGGCTTCGCTGCATCTGTTGAAGGGCAAGTCTCACCGTCCCGGCCTGTACCAGTGCAACGCTTGCCGTGAGCATTTCACCGTCACCGTTGGCACCGTTATGGAGCGGTCGAAAATCCCGTTGTGCAAATGGGTTCTCGGTTTCCATCTCTATGCCGCCAGCAAGAAAGGTCTTTCGGCGCATCAGCTGCACCGCATGATCGGCGTTACCTATAAGACCGCCTGGTTTATGGCGCACCGCATCCGCGAAGCCATGAAGGAAGACGTGAAGTCGTCCGGCCCGCTCGGCGGCGAAGGCAAGATCGTTGAAGCGGACGAAACCTATTTCGGGCCGAAGGACAGGGTTGTGAAGCGCACCATTCGCGGCAAGCCGTCCAATTCGTCCAAGCGTTCCATCGTGGCGCTGGTAGAGCGCGGCGGCAAGGTTCGTTCCTTCCATGTCGAGCGCGCCACGACTGCATCTGTCCGCGACGTGCTGGTCCGCAACGCCGACCGCAAATCGACGCTCATGACCGACGAGTCCAACTTCTATCCAATCACCGGACAGGAGTTCGCTGATCACGCGACCGTCAAGCACACTGGCGGCGAATACGCTCGCTACGAAGCCGACCGCGTGGTCCACACCAATACGGTTGAGAACGTGTTTTCAGTCTTCAAGCGCGGCATGGTTGGCGTCTATCAGCATTGCGGCGAGGCCCATTTGCACCGCTACCTTGCCGAGTTCGATTTCCGCTACAATCGCCGCACGGCGCTTGGCGTCACCGACCGTGAGCGTTCGGATGATTTGATCCGTGGCACCACTGGCAAACGCCTGACCTATCAACAGACTGACGATGCCGCTAACGCCTAAGCAGAAAGCGGCTGCCTTTATTCGTTGGCGAAAACGTCACCGACGATCGGAAGATTGACTCTTCTTGTCCTTTGGCTTCCCCTTCGTCTCGTGCTTTGACGGAGGGGTTTTCAATGCGCGTCGCAAGGCGTCATCGCGCCTTTTGGCGATATCACGGTCCAGTTCTGGGGCTTTGTTTTCCTGCTCTTTGGGCAAAAGCGTGATCCTTTTGTCAGACCCGAGGTCTAGGAACAATAAGCGATACTACCGTATCCGGTTCAACCAAACTGACGGCTTGAAAAACTGGCAGGTCGGTTCTGTCTGGTGGCAGCGCCGCCCCGACATTCCGCGTGTTCCGCTGCCGGATTTTCCAATCCCTCTATACCATGAAACGATCGTTGCGGCTAAGGCGCGCCAATCCTTAGGTTCTGCCAGCAGTTGTGTCTACTGTGGGGCCACACGGTTCAATGCACACCGCGTTGACCTATCCGAAGAACACGTTATTTCGGAGGCATTCGGCGCGGCGTTGGTGCTGGATAAGGCGAGTTGCGAATCTTGCAATGCCGCGACGTCCGGTATCGAGTCGAAGATCGTTGCTGGCATGCTCGATCCAAGTCGGAAGCATCTGGACATAAGAGGTAAGAACCCGACCATACGGAAAAACCGCTTCAAGCTTATGGCCCACGATGCAGGCTCAGATTATGAACTTCTAATTCCATCAGAATTGCATCCGACCGTGTTGTTTCTTCCTCTGCTTCTTCCCCCCGGCAAAATGTGGAGGAACGATCCTTTGCCGTTTGAAGGTATGGAGGGCTTCTGGGCCATGAACGTCAATGCTCACCCAGGTACGTTGTCGAAGGCTGAATTTCGTTCCTTTTCGACACCTGTGATCGACACGGTTACGTTCTGCCAGTTTCTAGCCAAAATAGCTCATGGCTTCGCCGTGTCGAAGCTTGGCGATACGTTCATCCCATACCATCGTGAGTTCATCAGAAGGAAATTTGCCAAAGACGAGACAGACCAGCGCCGATATCATCTAATTGGGGGATCGATCACGGATGAGGAGCCGACAAGTAACCTACACGAATTGGCTCTTTCCTCGGGGACGATAGACGACGTCACCCACTACCTTGTCCGCATTCGTTTGTTCGCCAAACTTGGTGCGCCGGTTTACCTAGTGCTGGTTGGTCAACGGCTATTCGGATGAAGAGCAGCTTCGACCCAGCTACGGCATTTCAGCAATTCCCTCACGCATCCGCGTCGGAATTCCTGCTCAAACGGCGCCAGCTTTTCCCAAGTTAGATTTTCTTCTTCTGGGTCAAAACGCTCCATCGTCATGTGAAGATGACGCGCCAGAAGCTCAATCGCTTCATCCTTCGATATCGTCGTTTCGTCGGTCATAGGAACTTTCCTAAGTTCCGTGACGTGCCGGCCTGTCGCTCGAATCAGTAGCAGCAGAAAACAGCTATGTCACGTATATAATTAGGAACATATTCCTGCCCGGTCAAGAGGCTCTTGACTCCAGTGTTCTCATTTTGTTCACTGATGCCCTGACAGCCACAGGAGGCCGGTCATGGACATTATGATGGACGCCAGGGGAGCCACCCCTGAAGAAAAACAGCGCGGTCTCGCCGCAGCACGGGCGGTGATCGAGCAATCTGGCTTGACGGCCGAGGAAGCGGCGGAAAGCTCATTCGCAGTTGAAGGCTGGGATGAGATGGGTTTCCCGCCGGATCAAGAGCCATCGGAAGACGAGTACGCCGCCGCTGAGATTTGGTGGGCGGCCAGCAATGCCGCAATCAAGGCGTGTTGCGAAGGATGGCCGGACGAGAAGCGCATGCAGGTCAGTGGCCTGCAGTTGCTGCATGATCCGGATGTGCAGCTCGCCGACCGCACCACTGCACTACGCCGGATGCGCGCCATCATCCAGGCCGAAGACGGCAAGCATGAATATCACGACGACAGGGTCTTCTTACTTGCTCTTGGCGCTACTGCGGAGGTTCCGGATAGTTCGAAAGCGCAGGAACTCGTCAGCGCTGTAACGGTTGCCTATACGTCTCTGTCGCTCGCAGGGTTCCACCCAGATGAGCCTATCGAGCCAAAGCGCCAGGCAGTGCTCGACGCGATCGACGCCCTTGAGGCGGGATCAGCGCCGCTCAACTGAGAAAGGCCATCGGATGTCCACGCACGTCCTTCCGGAGCAGAGAAAGCCGAAGCTGATTGTTGTGGTCGCATTCGACCGCGGCGACAATGGCGAGCTGTTTCCTATGTACGGCCCGGCCGATCAGCAAAGCGAAGAGCGGGCGATCCGAACCGCCAAAGCACTGGCTGACAAACACGTTGGTGTCATTGCTTGGAGCCGGGATGCCGATCCGGCGCTTGGGGACTACGGCCCGCCAAACACTTTGTTTGTGAGCGGTGATGTGCCCGACATGGAATGATAGACATGTGTGGGCGCTACACCAGATATCTGCCATGGTCGGAAATCCATCGGCTCTATCGGCTGACCGCGCCGGCCGATGTCGGGCGCAACGATGCGCCGCGCTACAACATCGCGCCGACTGATGAGGTGCCTTTCATCACCTCCGCAGATGACGGCAACCATAAGGTTCGCTCGGGCCGCTGGTGGCTGGTGCCGTTCTGGGCGAAGGAAATGCCCAAGGCGCCGATGTTCAATGCGCGTATCGAGACGGTCGACACCACCCCCGCCTTTCGAGATGCGTTCAAATCGAAACGTTGTCTGGTCCCTGCCGATGGCTTTTACGAATGGACCATCAGCCCTGCCGATCGCGGCAAGGACCCCTGGCACATCTTCATGCCAGGCCATGCCCCGTTCTCCTTCGCGGGGCTTTGGGCCTACAACAACGCGCTGGATATCACGAGCTGCACGATCATCACGGAGCCGGCCGGCGAGCCAATGCGCCAGCTTCATGACAGACAGCCGCAGATCCTCGATCCAGCCTACTACGACGCCTGGCTGAATGCGGAGACGCCGGCTAGCGACCTTAAGGATGTGTTGTCCCACGACATTGACGGGCAGCTTCAATTCAACCGCGTTGGACGCGAGGTGAATTCAGCAGCGATTAACAAGCAGCCCAACGACCATTCCGGCCTTGTGGGACCATCAATCCGCTATGAGCGACGAAATCAGACTTCCACGCCCCGAATACGCTACGCCGGCTGGCGTCCAGCACCACGTCTGCGAGCACGATGGCTGCAGCAAGGACGCCGGTTGGGGCTTCGCCAAGCCGAAGCAGGCGCCGCACTGGTTCTGCTTTGAGCATAGGGCTGAAGGCGAGCACTTCCTGTAGGAACTTGACCGATGTCCCGTCATCAATTCGTGCACGAACTGGAAAGCACCGCCGACCATATCGCGGACGCTTCTCGGGCTGATTTGCAGGTGCTGTTGCGGCGGGCCGCGCTGCTGCTCAGAAATGTCGGCGGGATCAGCCTTGATCCGCGTACCGATGACGTGTTGACCGACCTGGCAGCCGAGATGGGAACGGCCAAGCCGGATCTAGTGGAAACGATCGTCGGCTAATGGCTCGTCGCCAACGCTTATCTGCCGGTGCCGCGACAGTTGGACGAAGAGAGCACAGTGGACGGCAACGGATGATCAGCGGACCGAGGCGCGAAGGCGACTACCCCGACCGAGAGGTCGACTGCCAGGAAGCAATGGAGCCCGGCTTTCAGGCAATTGTGGACTGCATGCTTGAAGCAGGATGGGCGCGCGGCGAAGTGATGCGCGCCCTGCGGCGCCTGATTGCTGCCGACAACATGACGCAGAAGGAAAACGCCAAGGTGGAAGCAGACCTTGCCATCGCCCGGGCGATGCTCCGGGCGGGAAAGGCGCTTTAGTTGTCGCCCGTCGCGAGCGCGCTTTCGTCGAGCTCTGTTTCGAGCCGATCGCTCACCGGCTTCGCCTCGGTGCCAATCGGCACGCCGTCGAAGCCCTGCAACCATGCTTCGGCATGCTCGGCCCAATAGTCCGGCACGGCACGTTCCTTGCCGTCCTTCCGCGCTTGCTGGCCATACATCCAGGCGTAGGTGACGCGCTCCTGGTGGTCTTTCTTGGCGACTGCCATCTATTGTCTCCAGGCTCGTTTCAGCGAAGCGTGACGCAGCTTCTCCTCGCCCTTCAGGGTTTCGACCTCGCCGACAAGGCCAGGCTTCAGCCACTGCGCTTTTTCCTTCTTCAATTCCTTTGGAGGCGGCGCGCCGGTCAGGCCCTGGACTTGATCCCATAGTTTCTGCCGCTGGTCGAGCTTGAAGTTGACCATGGCCGCGCCGACATAGCGACCATTGTCCGCCATTAGCACGCGCACGGCCTGGCCGGGGTCGCGCTGAACGCCGAGGATCTCCAGTGTCTTTGTCTGGAAGCATTTCACCTTATGCCAGTTATGGTTGGTCCGCTGCGATAGCGACTCCCTTTCCGCTTGGAAACCATTCCCTCCACACCGGCCATGTCGACCAGGTGGAGCACCGCGTCGCCAGTGCCCGGCATGGCTTCGCTGAACTGGATGCGATTGTCGGCGGGGATCAGGCCTTGCAGGATATCGCGCCTCCGCTCCACGGGCTCGTCGCGAACGTCCTCGCCGTTCAGATAGATAAGATCGAAAGCGACCAGATAGATATCCCTGGCCCTGCCCGTGCCGATAGTTTTCTGAAGCGCGTTGAAGTCGGCGAGGCCGGCGGCATTGATCTTGATGGTCTCGCCTTCAAGCATGAAGTTGTTAGCTACGATCGCGGTTGCCTCGGCCGCCAGCTCCGCAAAAACGCCGGTCCAGTCATAGCCCCTTTTGGTGAAAAGCCGAATGCCGCCGCCGTCCTTGATGATCTGCGTTCGATAGCCGTCCTGCTTGACCTCATGAATCCACTCGTCGCCCTTGGGAGCATTCCGGAACAGCCTGGGCACCATGGGCGGAATGAAGGATAACCGATCCCCGCCGGCAGGCTTACGCATTGGAACTCCACGCATTTACTCGAATTCGATTCAATAGCGCAGGGTCGCTTCAGTTCCATTAGCTATGGCTAATGGGAACATTCCTTCGCCGCCGCTGTTCACAAGTGACAGGCCAGGAGATGCAACAATGGCAGACGACAAGACCAAACGGGACTTCCGCGACCGCGATCGAGTTTCAGCCGACGAGGATTACGAAGTGCGTCACTTCGCCAACAACGTTGGCCTGACGGTGCAACAGGTACGAGAGCTGATTAAGCAGCATGGCAATGACCGAAAGACGCTTGAAAGTGAAGCCCACAAGCTCCGGGGCAACTGACGCCGAATCGGAGAGCTCCGAAGACCTTCTCGCACTGCCGTGGGTTTCGACATCCGCAGAGGACTGCGACGAAGCGCTCAGCCTGATCAGGATGATTATCGAGATGACCTGTCCAGCCGGCGTATTGCCAAGCCGGGAAATGGTGAACGGCATCTATGGGCCGGCGCCGATCGATGAAGCCGAGGCGCTTGCCAAGGCAATCATCACCACAGTCGAGAAGCGGTCGGGATGACCAAGCTTTCCGACCTGGGGCGCCGCTTTGAGTTCACGGCGCATGACCAGCCGGGCGCACCTGTCACACCGGATGTGTATCGGTGCGAGACCTGCGGACAGCTCGTCGACCGGGGAGACCTGCGACAGGTCTTGTGGCACGAACAACCGCAGCATGAGCCGCTTCAACTGGACAGCTAATTGGAAACGCGGCGATAGCGGAAGTGATTGCGAATGTGGTCGTTGAAAAAGCGGCCTTTGACAAAAGCGGACCGGAATGCCGCATAAGTCTCCGGGGGCACTTCCTCGAAGTCATAGCGCTTGCCGCTGGCAACGAACCAGATTGAGAGAACTCTGCTCACCGGATCGTATTCGGTTTTCCTTATCGAGGTGGACGGCATCATATCGAACGGTCCGCGCCAGCATTTGTTTCAGGGCTGGCGACATGTCTCAATTCGGGACCAGAATGCTGGCATCGGCCTTGCACCGAACAGGTTATCGGTACCTCTCCCGGGCCGGTAGCTCGCCGGGCTTCGAGGTTGTGGGTGGGGGGCCTCGCCCTGCGAGCTCGCGCGTCCGTGATCTGGACACAAAGACGGGGTGGGCGCATTCTTGCGGTGGGGAGAGGGGCTTGGACAGGTCTCGTCACGAGAATCGATCTGATCAGTGGCGCAAGCGCGCCGGCGTAAAGCGTTCCCGGGCGCTGTCTTGGGCAAGTGTTCCGCGGCGCCTCATCTTCGTAACCGTGGCCGCAGCCGGCGCTTTGGCCGCGCTCACCGCGATGCGGCATAGCGACAGCTTACGCGAGGTCAATCTGCAGAACCTTGTCGGCACCAAGCCGGCGCCGATCACCGGCGTCGCATCGGTCATCGACGGCGACACGATCGAAGTTCACGGCCAGCGGATCCGCTTCAACGGCATCGACGCGCCGGAGAGCCGCCAATACTGCGACGACGCCAAGGGCTTCGAATATCCGTGCGGCCGGCGATCGGCAGAAGCGGTGGATAGCTTCCTGGCGGCTTCGCGGCCGGTGCGGTGCACGTTCGTCGAATGGGATCGCTATCACCGCTTTGTCGGCGACTGCCGGCGCGCCGACGGCGCCAGCGTGGCGGCGTGGATGGTCGAGCACGGCCAGGCGCTGGACTGGCACCGCTACAGTCACGGCGCCTACGCTCCGCAACAAGCGAAGGCAGAGGCGGCAAAGGTCTGTCTATGGGTCGGCAAGTTCGAAGCCCCTTGGGACTGGCGCGCGTCGCACGCCGACGGCGCGGCGCCGGCGAAACAGCCACTCGGCATCATCAGCCGCAAGCTGGTCGCGCAGAGCGGCTATTCATGCGAGCCGCGGCGGACGTGCAAGCAGATCAGCTCATGCGACGAAGCCCAATGGTATCTGCAGAATTGTTCGTGGGGCGGGCGACTGGATCGGGATGGCGACGGCGTGGCGTGCGAGACGCTTTGCTAACGGGCGAATGGGGGCAGCCGAGTGGACAACGGTGGCGGTGGTCTTTTCATAGTGGTCTTGGTCGTGGGCGGTTGGTTCGCGTTCGGCGATCCTCCGCGGACAGTCGCCGGCTGGTGGTGGCCGGAATCGTCAGCCCCTTGGGAGACTGTCGATGCGTTTTTCTATCCCGACCGCAACAACCTCTACCTCGTGCAGGAGCAAGATGGATTGAAAAGCCTTCAGGCATGTCGAGAATGGGTGAGCGCGGCGGCGTATGCGAACAACGATCCGACGATGAGCCGATCGGACTACGAGTGTGGGCTGGGAACGTCGAAGCCGTACGGAACGCTGAAGGTCTACCGAAACACGGTTCGATGATGATGGACATAGTGCCCGGCCGTCGGCGTGGCGCCGCCGGACGTCGGGCCTGGATTAGCAGGAGGTTGACATCGGCAAGCTGATTCAAGGTGACGATGGCCTGCCGGCCGAAGAGGTTGGCGTGTGGGTGAAGGAAAAGCACGACGTTCTCTGCAAGTACGTGCAAATCTCCTCCGCCACCCGAAAAAAGTACCTTCCGCCGAAGAACCGTGGGGGAGCCGCATACATTGATCTGTTTTGCGGCACAGGGCGTGGACAGATTGAAGGAACGAAAGAATGGATCGACGGAGGTGCCGTGGCGGCATGGAAACGTTCCGTGGAGTGCAATACACCCTTCACTCGCGTCATTGTTGGCGACGCAAATCGCGACAGACTCGAGGCTTGTGAGGAGCGTCTGCGAAGACTAGACGCGCCGGTCGTGGCAACGTGCGGCCTCGCAAAGGACACCGCGTTTTGGGCACGGCAAAGGACGCCTCCGCACGGCTTGAACTTTGCATTCCTCGATCCGTTCAGCCTGGAGGCTTTGGACTATGAAGCGATCAAATCGCTCGCTCAGATCAAGCGCATCGACATGTTGGTGCACGTTAGTACTATGGACTTGCAGAGGAATCTCAAACTGAATTTGACGGCTGAGGACTCTGCATTCGACTCCTTCGCGCCTGGTTGGCGGGACGTTTTGGAAATCCGCTCAAAGGCAAGAACCAGGGAGGACTTGCTCACATACTGGCGCGAACTCGTGAGCAAGACCGGCATATGGACATCTGAAGATGTCCGGCTAATTAAAGGTAGCCGCGGGCAAAGATTGTATTGGTTACTCCTGGCTGCGGGGCATGACCTGGCGCATCGTTTCTGGAAGTCGGTTGCGCCAAAAGACGGGCAGGCGTCGCTGAACCTCTAGTCTAGATATTCGCAGCGGCGGGCATTTCGTCGTAGATCCGGCCGTTGAGCATGCGCCCGTTGGCTTTCTTGTTGCGGCCGCCCCATTGTTTGAAGAAGAATGCCGTGCCGCTGCGCCGGCACATGCTCTCGATTTCGTCGACCCAGTGCGGATCCATGTAGCGAGCACCCGGCCCACTTTCGCCACCGACAATTGCCCAATGAATATCCGACAGGTCGGCGCCAGCCACCGAGCCAATCAGCGGCTCCAACGAAACGAAGCGTATCGCCGCCGGCACTTTCCGGAGATCGTCAAGGCGACCCAGCACGCGGCGATCCTCAACACTCGTTCCGAGCCAAACATTCGACAGGACGGGAAAGTCGCCGCGGGTGAGGACTTCAGCCATGATTTCTGGGCGCTTTGTGAGGATTTGATAGGTGTGCCGCGGCGTCTCTTCCATGACGGTCCAGACTTTCCGAATGAAACCCGCCGGCACGTCAACGTGGAAGAGGTCCGACATAGAGTTGACAAAAACTCGGCGAGGCTTCGACCATGTTGCTGGTATCTCGAGCGACTTCGGATCGGTAACGACCTTGCCGGTCCATTTCGCCCTGCCTCCGGTTTTTCGTGTCAGGCCCCGGTACTTGCCCATCCCCATGGCCTCGAGGCGCGCGGCCATACGCATCGCATAGCAGTTCGTGCAACCTGCTGTTAGAATCGTGCAGCCAGCGACCGGGTTCCAAGTCGCGTCAGTCCATTCGATCGATGTCTCGGCCATTGAGCGATTCTCCCATAGGAGGATGGTTAATCAATGGTCCTGAAGACTTCGTTATGCGTGTTGTGTGGGATGCCAAGTGAACGAGAATCACTCGTCACGCTTGATCACCCGCTTCTCCCAACGATTGCGCCTGGCGCCGGAAGCGGATCGTGTGGACCTGCTCGCCGGTAGGATGGAATAGCTGTGCGCTCATCCACTCCCGGCTCTTGCACTGCTGGCAACTGACTCTCCCCCCTCACATCGTCGATCGTGACATTGCCGATCACTTCGCGGAGTTCGAGTGGCTTGTAGCTTGTAGTAGCTCTTCTGCGCATGTAACGAAGGGGGCGATAATGGACTTCAGCGGCCTGTGCGAATACCCTTCATCTCCGTCGCAGCCGCCCAGACTCAGCCAGAACCGCTCACCCTCCGCCTTGGCCGGTGCCGGCGCGAGCGTCTTCGGCTCTAGACTGGGTTGGCGCCCATCAGGCGACGCTTCATTTCTTCGAATTCGTCGTCGGTTATAGCGCCCTTGTTTCGCAGCTCGGCTAACCGCTCCAACTTTTCGATCGGCGGTTCGGCAGTCTTGGAATCTCCAGGCCTCGCATGAGCCTGGAGCGGCTGCCTAGGCCGCGCCATAGCGTTTGGATTTTGGCGCGCCCCTGACGAATATGGTATAGGGGGAGATCCATATTCGTTCCGCTCTTTCTCAGAAGCCATCAATGCGAAGATCAGTGCGATCAGCGGTACGATGCAAGGTATGACGACCCACGTGCTGTATCCCGCATCGTGCAGACGCCGCACAAGTGCGGAAAAATAAGGAATGATGTGAAAGAGAACCGCTAGATTAAGAAAAATATCCGTGCTTAGCATGGAATCGAGTGCGAGGGAGACTATGACAATTATGTTTACAGCACCGTAAAAATACCAAAACCCCCTTCTGCTAAGGCGACCCGAGAACGTGGCATAATTTCGAACCGCGCTCTTATAGTGAAAGACAATCTCTTCAATATCTCTAATTTTATTGTGGAACATAATTTCTGCCACAGGTTCATCCCTCTCCTTGCGACGAACAAGCAAGACCATCCACCGCCCTGGTGCCGGGCGGTTGGCCGCGTGGACCGCGGGGCTGAGATATGCCAAGAGCCGCCCCATCGATCGTCTTGGGGAGGAGCCTCAGCCGCCCGTCGCCCTGCCAATAATGTGAAGTCGCCATCGCCCAACTCTCTGGTAAATATGGGACTGTCAGTCCGTCTATTGTCAACCCGTTTGTACTGCCTTTTTGCGCATTCATCGCGAACAGATCCTTCTCCCGCAATTGCTGGACGGTCGCTTCGATAGGTCCGTCGTGCGTCAACCCACGTTTAATTTGGAGGCAGTGAGGGCGAGTCAGTACTCGTCGGCTCGCATGATCGTCATCACCCGTGAGGTGACGTTTCGGTCGGATGGGTCGGAGGAATGGTAACGGCGGCTTAGGTCGTAGTAGTCGATCTTCCAGACGATCTTGATCCCGCTAACTGCCATGACCGCGCAGTCGTGCTCTCCATAGGGATCGTTCTCGGGAGTGAACCCATCAAACGCGGTGATAGCCGAGATGATGTCCCTGATAGTCGACGGACCGAGGGCCGCTATGCCTGCGGTGATAACAATGGTCCCACCAAGACGCCGGATCCTGAGGTCGTCATTCAGCTGCCTGGTCTTGAGGACGGCCTCGTCGAGCGCCCGATTGATATCATTGGCTTCCCCAAAGAGCATGACCGGTTTGTGGTTCGTCATTGGTCTTTCTCCTTTTCTTGGACACGAGTGGTCCGATCTGGCTGACCGATTGCCGGTCAGTTCCGCGTTCAAGTTTCCTGTTTGAAGTCGTTGGCCGATGTCAGACGCAGTCACTCAGCCGCGGGCTTGCCCGCCGGGAGAAATTGGGAACGTCATTACGCGCGAGCTCCCGCGGGTGTTCCCCCTCCGGTCAGGATCAGGATACAGGAAAATATTCCTATTTTCAAGCCACCAACGGACCGAAACAGAACAAAATCGCCAATCGTCGGACCTGGGTCGAAATCCGGTGGTTCAGGGATGTTGCTTGATCCCGCCCATCGTGATTCCAGGTGTTGCTCGGGCGGAGGGTTTCGACCATCGCAGGATGTCAGTCGAACTCATCGACTGGCTCGTTCATTCAGCGCGGACATCCAGAGCGAAGCTGGGATCACACTGACCTTCCCTCACCATCCGCGTCCGGATCACGCGAAGATTCAGGACCAACGATCGCCAGCCACGTAAGCAATGTGTCGAGTAAATAGGAGACTGTCAGTCCGTCGATTGTCAGGCCGTTTGTGTTGCCTTCTTGCCCACAATGAACGTGCGCAAGATCATTGGTTGGAATCTCCGCAAACTCCGAGCATCGCAGGGTTTGTCGCAAGAGAGGCTGGCATTGGCGGCAGAGATCGATCGATCCTATGTCGGCCGTATTGAGCGTGGCTCAGAGAACGTCACCATTGACACGTTGGATGCTCTGGCAACCGTCCTTGGGGTCCCTGCTGCGTCTCTTCTGATTGAGCCCGCCAAGGGCGCCCGGCAGCCTATGCCTCTGTCGTCGGGTAGAAAGCCGAAGAAAGGGTAGAGAGCGCGGAAGCGCCCCGCGTGCCTTGGTCTTGTGCAGAGCTGCCTCAGTACTCCTCCGCGGCTCCGCGCACCTATCCCTTTTCCTGGTCCTGCCTCTCCGCAGGACCCTGCCGCCGCCACCATCCTTGTTGACAGGCTTTCCAGATCACATAGTCGACCGCCGAGACGCTGTTTCCCGACTGTCTCGACAATCGTCCGCACAATTGATGGACCGTCTCACCCGACGTTGCCGCAACCCTCTCCAACCAGACATCGGGTTTCGCCACATCGACTCCCAGGTTCTTTGCCAAGTGATATTTCGTTATGTCACCGACATGAGGAAGGGTCTGACAAAACTCGATCACTTCCTCTGATCCCCGCTGCCACGCCGCACGAAACCCTTCAAAACATTCCGACCGGTTGGACATCACCTGGTTGATGGACTTTTTCTTTCCCGAGTGACCAAACGTTTCCCCCACCTCCCCTATTTCGACCAGGCTTGGTTTCATCCGGGTCCAGATATCTTGGGCAACGGTCCACCTCATTCCACTGTTGAGGATCACGTACGCGACCCTGAGGGCAAAATCGGTAGCGTCGATCGGAGGGGATTTCGTCTCCACCTTTTTCATCGCGTCAGGATCGAGTTCGACGACCCTTTGACGGTAGCCGAGATATTCCTCGAGGGTCACCTATGGGGTTCCGCTCATTGTCGGCGCACACCGATCATTGGTGATGATTCCCTCAGTGTAAAAGTGACATTTCACACTGATGGATCGATCACCCGGATTTCTACTAGATTCTACTACCAACGCTCCCTCCCCTTCGAATGAGAATGATTTCGTCCGGATCAATCTGGTAAGGAACTCTCGGATCGCGGAGCGAGCACCGCGCCCGCTGCAAAACTTTCATCGAGTCGGAGTCGAACAGTCGGATCGTTCTCTTGGTCATCCGATAGGCAACCGTCCAATGATCGTGACGACCGGACAGACCGATTATGGCAACTTGGTTGTCGTCCAGGCTTTCTCTCAACGCCGTCCACAAATCATCGAACCGCCGAATCTTCGAGGTAAACACACCCACGCTGATTGGCGCCTCGAGTATTTCCCCAAGGTACTTGCAGGCGGCCTCAACGAGGGCCTGGACAGTCGGAATTTCGATTCCCAGTCCGACAGTCTCATGGGCCGTCACCCTGTTTGTCGTCAGGTTCTCCGACAGGACTTGGAAAAGGCCGATCGACTTCTGACGTCCCAACTCCGGGCAAAGAAAGCGGACGGCGTTCATCACGCAATAGACACCACAAAGGCTATCGAGATCCCCTTGATCGAAAGGCGCCAGGATCTTCTCGGCGACCGGCTTTTTCAAAATTCGCGCGCGCGAAATCAGTCCACGAACATCGTCGGTCCCGTTAGACATGGACTTTCTCAGATCATTGAGACGATTCGGCGTTGCGCATCGGTGTCGCCGTCGATGTAGGTCTGTGTCATCGACAGCGATCGATGACCGGCGAGGAGCTGGACGTCGCGAAGACATCCTCCAGCGCGATGCGCGGATCGTGCCGCCGTCGTTATGAACGTCCGGCGTCCCGAATGGGACGAGCACCCTTCGAAGTTCAGCTCTCGATAGAGTTCGACAAACCAATTGACGATGCTGTTAGGCCTCATGGCGCCACCGCGGCCGGAACGGATGACTGGGCCGTCACTACCCTCGTCTTCTCTTAAAAGAGACAGTGCGCCCTTGAGACTGGGATGGAGCGGAATCCGTCGTCCGGATTGGCGTTTAGCGATACGATCCTCGATCATGATCAGGTTCCCAATCCTCCCCTTTGGATCGAGGAGCATGGACCATTCCAACCCGGCAATTTCGCAGGCCCTCAACCCAGCTTTACAAGAGAGGAGGATGATCACCCGGTCCCGCATTGGATGTGATGACTTGCGCGTATGCGCCAGCATTTTGCGCAACATTGAATCGGTGACGGCCTTGGCTTGACGACCTGACATTGGGTTGCGCTCCAAACATTGGACAATCCTAGATTATAGGCAAATATTCCTATTTTCAAGCCGAAAAGCGGCCTGCGGATTGGAAGGATTTTGGAGGATGAAACCGATTCCTGTGTTGGTCGTCGGGTTTGACGAGATCCACGTGGCTTACCCGAGGGCCTGGGCCAAATCCAACAGGGTCGCCACCGTTGGGTTTCGTTTCCCTTTCCAGGCCATGACAACTTGCTGGCTCAAATTCGCTGTTGGAAAATTTCGCTCCACGCGCAACTTGGGCCAGGGTAGCTACGCAGTGCCAGCACCCCTCTCGGCAAGCGCAGTTGACTGTCGCACGCAACCCGCACGAACTCGCCGCGCGGTAGATCGAAAGCGACAACCGGACGCCCTTTCCTGCTTGACGCGCCAGACGGTCGTGTCAGAGGCGCCTCTTCCGTAGAGACCTATTTCTGGTTCGAAACAATAAACGTGACTAGGTATGGCTTCCCTTTGAACAGGGTCATATCGTAATTATCAGTGATTGTGCCGATTGCGCGGTACTTATCCGCGTCTGACAGATCCTCTTCCGCGCAGACGTTCTTAGCTCCGCCAGGATATTTAACTGCGGAATTTACCAATAAAAGCTTCGGTTTTACCGAGTCGTCCATGGAGGCATCCGGAAGCTGCACGCCAAAAACCGTAACTATGTGGGTCGTCGCGTACTTAGATTCTTCGATGCGGGTAAACGATAGCATTACCGGCGTCTGCACGAGAGCCGCTGATAAAGCTTCTCCGAGGCCGTCCGGATTAGATACCCCTGTCTTGTCTGCCACGAAGTGCATTGCCGGATCTAAATGGTCGAAGGCCTTCCAATCGACAGAAAGGACGCCGTTGGAAACCTCTTCGACGGCCGCCTTCCAGTCGTCTCGCGTGGGCTCTGCGCCATTTGCGCTCGCTTCCAAAGCCTTGCGCGTTCGCCTTTCGAGCTCGCGAAGCTCCGTGGCTGTTTCTGCCCGGAAGGGGGAATTGGGCGCGAACGCCATGGCCAGTGCCATCGAATATGACTGACACGTATTTGAGAATTCCTGGGGGCTTGGATTTATGACCAAATCGATAGGATCGGCCGAGGCAACGCTTGCGACGACTATGCCTGACACCAAAAGAATGGCCGCACCGATCAATCTAAACATACCCGCCTCCGTTTGCGAGGTGCCCACGCCATTCCGTGTCTGCTGCTCGCTGTTTCTTACCTTCGATTGATAAGCCTCGCCTCAATTAACCTCGATCCGAACGGCAAAGCGCGTACCAGATTCGATAATCTGTTCACCGGGTTTAATGTCTTCGTCTCGGCGGATCGGCTCGTTAGAAAACGAGGCCGGCATGGCCTGCAGGAATTCCTCGACAAACACGGCATAGGTCAGGTCCGGATGCTCGCCGAGAGCGAAAGGCAGAGGCAGCTTACATGACCATAGCAACGAGGTTCCAGCGGAACCTTCCCCAGACTTGACGACCGGGCCATCGCTCTCGCCAAAGCCGCTCGTGCTATCCTGTCCCAGCTCAAGGCGTGCAACGCGCTCTGATACCTGCCCTGTGGGGAGTCGTCGGCATTCGATAAGGGTGGCCCGAAACTGTGGAGGATTGCTGTCAGTGTCTGTCTCGCAACCGCCAGTCGCATCACCCGTCATATCCGCAGAGCTAGCACTGCGGACCTCTACCCACACCCAATCTCGGGGTTGTGCTCCGACTGGGGCAACCGGTTCCTTGCCCGGACTTCTCGAGATTTTGACCTGTCGCGAATAGCCCACCACTTGTACCCACTCGGCAACCGGCGACGAAAGCTGCAAATCGCGCTGCGCGTGGGGTTGGAAACGAACCAATCCGAGTCGTACGAATGGGTCGCGCGCGTGGCCGGTGTCGAGATCTATATCGACATACCAGTGTTCAAAATCAGGGTCGAAGCGCGGCATATAGGTTACCAACGACACCATCATAAACTCTGGCGATTTGACAGCCTCGCTCGTTTTTGCTTGGGCCCCCGAGGCCTTTGGATCAGTCCCCTTGACCTTCGGGTCAGCGTTCTTGGCCTTGTCTTCTACATCCGGGATAGGCATCAGGACATTTTCGACGAACCGCGGCCTGTAGCGGTCTGCTGCAGGCCATAGCGAGCTGCTGTCTTGTCCTTCGGTCGCGATCATATCGATCGGTGCCGCGAAGATGCGGTCGGATAGATCGAATACATCACCGAACGCGTCCTTGGCGATGAACCACGATACGTCATCCGCATTGAAGATAGGATCGGAACCCCATCGAGTAATGTATTCTCCACCTGGTCCAAGATCGGCGTCGCTGAAGAAACCCTCTCGCCAAGCAGCGTCCTTCTGGTTTGCGAGCTTATGCATATTAAGTTTGACAAGCCCGTCGCCTTTAGCCATCGGCGTCTGACGGCGAATGGTTCCTTTTTTCAGTTCTGCTGCGGGCCATTGGCTGTCGGTGTGGAGTATGTTCGGTGGCCATACGACCACCCCAAGCCGCTCATCCTCCCCAGAAGTCCACCATGGCCGACGAAGCCGAACTCGAATTTTTGTTTTGCGTGTTTTCTCCGATGGGTTGGTGTCCGCCCAAGTGAAGGCAGGGAGCAAACTCTTAGTCGAAAGCGCAGACGGCCGCTCTGTAGCCGGCAGAATGCATTCCAGTCGCGTGTTGCCTGACCGAAAAAGCCGCACTTCGTCGACTTGAGCCTCGGCTTGGGTTGGATAGGTCAATCGGTCGGGTATGTGGCGGGCCGTGCGCGATGTCGCAGCAAGGCTCAGCGTCAGTCGTCGCGCCTTGGTGTCCGAGAAAAGACCCTCTATTGCCGCTCGCTTATTTGCAGACAATTCTTTAGTCAGCTCGAGAAAGTCGACCGTAGGATCCTTCCTTGCACGATCGATGGTCCACCGCGCCAAGGTGGCCTTACTGCGTCGGACGTCCGCGGTACCATCTGCCGCAACATCAAATCCGAACAAATCGCTCATGTAACTTCTGCTGGAGTCATTCGACTTGATCGGCAGAATCTCCCCCGGCTCAATCCCCGACTTGGTGCGCGGCCACAGCCCTCTCGCTCGTTTCTCGTAGCTTCGACCTTGGCGGGGATCATCGAACGCCTCGCCCTTCGGCGATGCCCCTACCACTCTCAATTCTAGCGTCTCGGTGGTGTCCACGTCGATCGTCGCCCGCCCGGCGATCAAAACATCCCGGGCGCCGTCCTCGCTTGTCGTCCTCCACGGCTTTGTGCCCGCAACGATTGCATCGCGGGTTTCGGGAACGACGCGAATGAGCGAAATGGGCCAGCCCGGGGGTTCCGCCGGCCCAAAGTCTAGCCCTGGCTTGGGCAACCCGGTGGCGTGTAGGGCATGCAACCGCCGCACCGACGAAATCCCGGCGACCGGCTGTTTCAGCAGGGTTTTATATACGACTGCGGCCGCCTCGCGCACGAGAGCCCACGGTATAGTTGCCTCTCCGCGACGAGCACTCCATGGCGCAGGCTTCGGCGAGTTCGGCAAGGTCCGAGCAATGGCGGCATATTTCTTGGCAAGGTCGGTCTCCGGCGCTCCGTGTAGGAGCAAGGCCATTGCTTCGGGGGCGTCAAACCAAGCAAGGAGATGGGTTTCGTCCGGCACACACCATGCTTCGATCTCAAAGTCCTCGCCCGGCGCGAGGCATATGGTTACCACCCGAGCGCTTCCTGCGCCTTTCACAACTGGCGTGTACGGCCATTGCTCGTCTGTCTTGATGCCGGCCCGTTTGCGAAGATCATCATAGCTGCTGACACTCCCCGTGCCTTCGTAGGTCTGAACTCTCAATACGACTGGCCGCGCATCCGGATATCCTGGCGTATCGGCAAAAGGATCGGGGGTCGGCGTTCCAGGATAGAGCGGAATTCGAATAGCATCCCCCGTCAGATAGGAATCTCCTTTTTCCGGTCGATGCAATGCAATCATCATGTGGCGAGCGGCTGGATCGGGATAATACTGTAGTGTGCGTTTGGACGGACTCTTTCCCGTTGCGCGCCTTAAGGCAGCGAACCCGCTTGGAACTTTTGTTGATTTCGGCTTTTCGCCCCGCATGATGGTGCAGGTGTCCGTAGGCTTAGAGCGCTCGGGTGGTAGTTCGTCGTTGCGAAACTCTCCACGCACTGCCTCCATGATCGCCGGCCCTCGAGGATCGAAGACCGGAAAGCCTCCCCAATCTGAGTCATAGTCGACATCGAGCAGCCCCCCGAAAGGTGCCCTGCGGGCAAACTGCCTGGCCGATTTGTCGAACGAGCCGTGCAAAGTCGCGAAATTGAGATCTACGCCCGGAGCAAACAAAACACGCTCGGTTTTAGCCGGCTGGAAGCGCCACGCCTCGGACTTCGGAACACCGTTGTCCTTGGGCAGACTGCGCACGATCATTTCCTTACTGTCGATACCGCCGCGGTTGCTCGCGTGTTCGTAAACTAAGAGTTCAGCTGCCGTTGCGACAATCGGCGCATGAATCCGTTCGTGCCGAAGGAACCGCTGCAATTGCATCGGAGAGGACGGATAGGCAAGACCTCTCCCCAAACCTTTGTCATACAGGACCGCGGCGCGCTCAACCGGAAGCGTGACCCCACCCATAAGCACTGATCGCATTCCCAAGGCGTAGTTGCGACCGAAGCGCAGCCGATGTGGCGCGCGACCGGTCTTGCTATTCTTTGGTAATGTCGCGGATTGGGAAACAGGGAGCGCGTCGTTTCCACCGAAAGCAGTGAATGCGCCCGTGCGCTGTCCGATTGGATCCCCGTCCCACGTCGCGATAAGTTGTTCGGTGAAGGCCGTGAGTTGGCCGTTTAACGCTTCGCTGTTCGCGGCGGCATTTCTCAGCAAGCGTGAACCCGAGGCCAGCACAGCCCCATCAACTTCGCGCAACGTTATCTCACGTTGATCGAAGCTTTGTCCGGGCTGAAAGCTATCGGCCAGGCGGCTGATATTCAAACGGCCTTCGTCTTCGTCACCGAAGGCACTATATGTTACCGCCCGCTCCGTAAGACTCCGCCAGTCCCTAAGAGACGAGGCGGCGGTCTGTTTTTGCGTGACACCGACGTCGATCTTGTAACCGATCGCCAAATCATTGGCGTCCAGCCGGTGCTCGCTCTTCTTGGCCCGATCACATGCACTGATAAACTGATCAACCGCCACTGCCTGTCGCCACCGATCGATCACCTGCAGGCCTGCGGTTACCAGTGTGGACGGCTCAATCGCCTCAGCAACATCGTCTAGGGGAAGAGCACCTCTAGTTTCCTTTTTTGCCTCCTCCATCGTTGCGATCCGGCGGTGACGTTTTTGTTCGGCTTCTGCCGCTAGAACCACGTCGACGGAGATGACGTCATAGCGTTTCGGCCTTTTGTCGGCAGGTATGTCTTTTGCGTAAAACTGTGCCTCGAGGTCCACCACGCCATGGACGTAATCAAGCAATCCCTCTTTGCTCGCAATGTCGTCCGAGCACGTCGTGGAAGCAGCCATGGCCCATTCTTCAATGGTTGAAGGCCAACATGTTGGTGCAGTCTTTTCACCCGCGCGGGGAAGAACGACTTTGGTCAGCGTCCAAAGCCGTGGTTCGACGTGGTTAGGGCTGTCCAAGGCAAGTTCTACGAACCGCGGTTGGCAGTCATCATTGATAGCCTTCCCCACTACGGACTCAAGTTCTGGCGCCACTTGGTCAAGCACGGTCCGCGGTATGTCGAATTCGATATCGACCACAAGATGAACAACTCGCGCCAAGGCGTGAATGCCCTGTAACGAATGCCAACGCAAATCCGCTTTCTCGCTTTTCGGAGGGACGTCCGTTCCATAGTCACCCAGCGTGGAGGCACTCTGGACGGCTGTATCGTCATCAAGTTTCTGCTGAAACTTGTCATCCTTATCAACACACTGGTTGGCGACGCTATCGATGTCAGTGACTTTCTCGTCACTTCGCATCTCTCTGAGTGCTGCCAACACGGCGTCAGGATCTGCGCTCGCCGCACAGCTCTGCGAACTCTGGGCAATATTGACCGCAGCCATGCGATGCGGCTTCAGCTTCTCTCCGAGTGCGGCGTCGAGCCACCCGCGCTCTTCTTGAAGGTGCTGCTTCAGGAGGAGCCACTGTTTGTCAGACGGTACCTCGCCGTACTGGAATGGCTCGTAGGTCGCGCGATCTGACTTGGCATTCTGCTCGGACGAGGGCGAACTAGCGTTCGCCGGTGCTGGCTTTTTGATAATTTCAAGCTCCTGCGCCGTCGGCAGTCGCGCCCATGGTCGGTCGACCAGCTTTGCCGTGTCGAACGACAGCGTTCGCCGCACACGCGCCTCCGAAATCGATTTTGCTGCTTCCGGAGAGAGGATGCTGACAGCCTCCTCGAGCAGGTCGCGCGCTCTTGCCAACGTCAAGCGGCGGGCCAGTTCGGCGCGTGGAACCGCCACGATATCTGGGACCGAAGACGCGCTAGGCTTGTCGGCTGCCTTCGGTTGAAGAACGTCTCCGAATGCTGTGGCTGGCGTTTTACTGGCCCCGTCACTGAGGAGCGCTCTCAGACTGGTGAAATCGTCTGGCGAGCCATCACTCAACCATTTTGCCCAAAGCACATCGAGGTGCGAGAGCAGTGCGGCTCGATCTACCTTGGCAATCTTGGCAAGCGCCGTGTAGCGCGATTTGAATGAGTTTCTCGGAGTTCCCAAAAGCACTCCGGTCCCCGACGAGAGCGCCGGCCTGGCCCGAACGCTCATCTGTCCCTTTTCTTCAAAGAGGCCAGCGATCCAACTTGGCCACGTATCGAAGCCGCCGTTGCCCTGTTTTGCTGGGACAGGCGTGAAGCATACGGTTGCCTGGATTCTAAGTGACTTGCCCATTGTTACCGAATTCCCAGGCGCCACTATTGCGGTTGGGATGAGGTGCGCAGCGAACCGATCGGCTTCAGCGGTTGAACCGTTCGTCGTCTGGTCGGGTGTTGGATCGGCTACAGGGGTATCCACGGATCTACCTCCGAAAAATAGTCCATATAGCTGGCAAAATCCTCGCCTTTGCACGAGGCTTTGGCCTCGAGCTTTGGGCCGCAACGATCGAAGGCAGCCCAGCTTTCCCACTGTTTGTAGGTTGGCGCCGGTGTCGAACCTGTAACGGTTGGGTCAATGAGTGCGTTGGCGAAACGGGGCTGGCTATCATCGAGGAGCGCTGCTGATAGCCCACCTCCGCCGTACCCTTTCGACTCCTGTTTGAAGATGACGAAGCGGAATTCGATATCCTTGATGCCGAGTGAAAAGGAAAAGACAAAGATTGCGTGGCCTGCGACCCCGCCCGAACCCTGCTGTCCTACTCTGACCTGGAGCATCGCGGATATCCGAAACATCGCGATGTTGGCCGAACCTGCGGCCGTAAAAACGCCTTGTATCGTGGAAACACGCGTTTTGCCGATCTTCAGCGAAACGATGTAGATGCCGGCTGAAACTTGGCCCCGCCCGGCCACCGGACCAAGGCGAAAATCGACTATCGCACCGAACTCCATTGATGCACTGAAGCCGATTATGCCGCTTGCGTTCGCGTAGAGCGCCAAGTGGCCCGCGCCGCCGTAAATGCCGACAGTGATCGCAAAAGGCGACTCCGGTCGTGACAATCCCACCTTGAAAATTGCCTCTCCATCGGAGAATGGCAGGATACAGGAGGCGTTG
Source organism: Mesorhizobium sp. B2-6-2 (assembly GCF_006440615.1). NCBI lineage: Bacteria > Pseudomonadati > Pseudomonadota > Alphaproteobacteria > Hyphomicrobiales > Phyllobacteriaceae > Mesorhizobium > Mesorhizobium sp. B2-6-2. Next base: position 222,949 of record NZ_VFUG01000007.1, read on the forward strand.
AGCGAAAGGTTCGAAATGTTGAGCGCGCCCAGCGTAAGGTAAATGGGCGCCATTCGATAACCGGCCTCTATGCCTGGTAGGTCAAACCGATAGGCAAGGAAAAAGCCGCTATCGCCGAATGAGATATATTGAGAAAACTGCTCTAGGAACTCGACCATCTCGCCCAGTTGCACGCCGGTGACGTTGGTCTTGAACTTGCCGCCGGTATCGGATCCGTAGCGCGCTCCATCGAACTTCAGAGTGATAACGTCGAAGTCAGTGCCTACAAGCTTGACCGCAAACGCACCAAGTCCGCCCGAAACGTCTACTTTTGGGGGCGCCCGTGTAAGGAGATCAATAGTCGTGCGCGCCTTCAAGGTCAGCTGGCAATCAGCACTATTTGGATCGTAAATATCTTTGTATTTATCTTTCAGAGCGCTGTGATTTGGAATGAATATCCCACCTAGGACTGCATCCTTAAGTTCAGCGTTGAAATCGTACGCTAATGTCACACGCGTCGGAATAAGCTCCTTGAGCTTGTCTTCGATAGCACGGCGGACAATACCAAGGTCGATGAGGCGGGCAAAATCACGGCGGACCAGTGTGTCGATTGCGTCCTTGACCTGAGCAAAAATAATAAGGACTGCGTTTTGCTTCAGTGTGTCGCCGTCTGTGCAGATGTTGTCTTTTTTAGCTTCGACCGATGCCCAAGATTTAAAGAGAACAAACAGCTCTTTGGCAGCATCTATCTGCTGCTGAGGATTAGAACTGCTTTCGAACTTAAGATTGAGATTCGACAGATACGTGGACTGTTTCTGTAAGCGGTCGTTCTTGGGATCGCTCGTCTTTGCTGGGCAGGCAGAGAGCAGCAGCACAAAGGCTTGGTTCAGGGAGGCGACGGTGGCGTTGGATGACCCACCGTTCGTGATATCATCGATCAGCTTGTTGCGCGCCGCGAGGACCTGTCCAAACCCTGTAGCCGCGACGTCACTCACAGTCGCCAACTGGGGAGCCAGTTTGCTGACCGCAGTCGCGTACAATTCTTCGCCGCGGGAAAGTGCTTTCAGGAGAAAATCGGCGAGCACGGCTTCGTATTTGGTGTCCAATTCGCTGAAAAGGTCCTGCCCCTCCTTGACCGCAGCATCGAGAATGATGCGTTTCACCTCGTCGCCGAGTGCGATGAAGTCCTTCTGGACGCTTTCCACCGACTTAGGTTCGAACTCCACGACTGTCCTTTTTTCGTCGCTCAGTATTTGCCAGATCGAATCTTTAACAGTCTGATCAAGTTGGGCTTTCCAGTGATCGATGAAAGACTTCGCGAGACCGACAACCTCGCTGACCGGCTTATATTCATCGGCCTTAAAACTCGATGCGAAGTCGGCCAGCCTTTTGCCGGCATCGCCGAGTCCGCTCTTGTCGGTGAGCAGTTTGGCCAGGCTTTCGACACTCTGCGCGAACGCTGTCTTGGCGTCTTTCCTCGTCTTGTCCACGAGGTCACCAAGAAAGGCGGCGAGCGACGTGAAGTCAGCAAGGAACGACGCCGAATGGGCCACCGGTGCCAGAATGGCGCCGAGAATGTCCTTCTTCGCAGTCTCGAGAAAATAAACGGCATCGCTGGCAATGCTAATCGGATTACTGGCCGTTCCTACCTCGTCCCACTTCCAGTTGGCCGGCATCGCATTTGGAGCAGGGGCAACGGTTTTTGTAGCGGGGGGTATCAATGTGACCGGCCCAGCTGTCGTATCAGCCACAATCTCGAACAAGGCCTTGATATCTGAGGATATCCCAACCAACGTCCCCAATGCCGCCCGCCGTTCGTGGTCGAGCTCCACAAGCGGTGCAACGAGCTGATTAAAGAGCCTCTCCGGTGTGGTACAGACTGCCTTCAGTTCACCTTGTAATTCAGAGAAGCGGCCGACATAGAACTTGCCCAAGGCATCGATACGCCGCGCGGTGTCCAGCAGCTGTGTTCGGGCGTTGCTTATATTCCCACGCGTTCCGTTGGCGAGCTTTGTTCGGAGGGCCTCCAATGGGCCTCGCGCACGGTCAATTTCCCTCCGGCCAGCGGGGTCGAATGCAGTCGCAGCCTTGTCGACTGCCTGCAGCAGCTTCTCTAATTTGCCCTGCCCGCTTTGCACCAACAGATCAAGCGCATCGGCTAGCCGCACGACAGCTGCCACAGCTTTGTACGCGGAAGGAACATTACTCGTTCGGCACTTATCCCAGTCGACTGGGGTCGGACCAATACAGACGGTGTTGTCGCCCGCAGCGGCACCGATGGGAAGCAGCACTCTTGCGAAGTGATCGAGCGTTTCCACGACGGCGCTACACTGCCCCGTAAGCACATCGCCGATCTTCTTCAGCTCCTCGATTTGAGCGAACGCATCGCCGATCGCATTGCCAAACCTTTGCAGGGCTTCGAGAAAGATATCCAATTTCTCGACTGACAGCTTTGCAAGTGGCTTCAGCGCTTCTGTCAGGTTGATGACCACCTTGCTGAACAGCGTCCAAAGTTGTCCTTGTAGTTCGTCGGTACGGTCTTGGAGCGCTTTCTCCAATGAGGTTTGCTGCTCCAGAAGCCATTGCTTGACCGGATCGGTGTCAGCCAACGCCTTTGCCTGGTCACCTAATTCCTTGGTGAGCCGTTTGCCAAAGCGCGACAAGTCGAATAGCGGTTCGTCCTGCTTCAGGCTCCAAGGCGAATCATCCTCGTCTGGTTTCGCCCGGATCGTCGCTGACAATGCTTTCTCAAGGGCGGCCCCCACCTGTTGTTCCAACTTTTGCGGAGGTGGAACCGGCGAAGGAATGCTGAAGATAAGGTGCGCCACCGCCGTGGCGGCCGAATCCGATGCCGTGAGTAGCCCATCCTTGATCAGGTCAATGGCCGCGCTGCGCAAGGCAGGGGGGCTGAAGGCCTGGAGCAGCTTGTCGGCGGCGCCGCTGAGCTGCGTGGTGATGCTATTGACGAACTCATCCGTCCATTTGCGCAGTGCCTCGCGAAGCGGGGTGATCGGGTCGCGCACGGCGCGTTCGACGGCGGAGGAGAACCGCCGTCCGGAGGAATAGACGCTTGAATAGGCCGCAATCGACGCCTCGGGATCTTGGCTAGTAGACGTGCTGGAAAGCGCCTCTCCGACGCTGGTTCTAAATTCTACAAATGACGCCTCAACTTCGGGATAGACGTCCTTCAACGCGTCGTGACCGGACTTACCTCTGAAGTTGATGTCTGTAAGGCGGGTTTCGAACGCGTCGAGGGCGGCATCGATTGGCAGCAACACATTTTGCCGAACGAACGTATCGGCATCGTCGGAGAGGCCACCACCAAATTCGGTAATCTCCCGAAGCTTGGGTTCCAACCCCAAAGCATCGGCTAGTATTGACAAGAGGTCACTGAGTTTAACTAAGCCAAGCAATTTAGCATTGTCGGGGAAGAAATCCTTTAGGTTCTTTCCGCTTATGTTTTCGGCAACTGGAGGTATTTCTGGCACGCTTGGGACAGCCGGAGCGTCCGCAGCGGCGGCTGGCGCTGCGCCTGGAGGCGGGATTGGATCCGTCGACCCAATGGGGCCACGCGACCTTGAGAGCGCGAATACTTCGATCTCTGGGCGTGCAACCGCTCCGCCTCGGTGGCCGTCGTTTCCAAACTCCATCTTTGGGCGTGGGTTCGACGCAATAGCCAGGAAGATGTCACGCTTGTTGTTGAGGTCACCGGACGGTTTCCCTCTCGGGTCTTTCGGGCTGGGCGGGTCGAAGCCATACAACGCGTAGGTCGGATCGTAGCCAACGGTGACCGGATCTCCCTTCTTTCCTGTCAGCCTGTCGATCTGTGCAATCCGAATTGACGCGCGGCGCATCGCCGGGAAGAATGGCGGCTGGTCGGCGCCCTGCATGAAGGCGTCACTGGCAAAATCCACGTTGAATGTGGCCGGAATATAGTCGCTGGCATGAGGCTTTGGTTGTTCGAGCGAGCGCCTCCCCTCAACCGCGAAGGTGACGCTCTCCGTTTCAAACTGCGTGTCTCCCTCGTCGAGCGAAGGCGCGAAGGCGACTTGCTGCCCGAGCAGGGGCCGCTGAACCAGTTGCGAGTGTGCAATATATGGGCTTTGCCAAGCTGCCGAATTGGACGGCAGTGTGCCCAGAAGGTTGTAATACTTACAAAGCTCCTCCAGGGAAGATTTGTTGTTCGCCGTGACATTGTCGACGAACACCAGCGGCATGCGGACTTTGAACTTCTCGTCGAACAGAACCTCGAACATTACTTCCGCGCCGGCCCGACGTGCGGTGCGTGGCCAGAACGGCGTACCGGCCGAGGCTGGGGCGGGGCTGCCGTTTTCTTTGCGCTCTTCGAGATCGATCAATCCGCTCGACCAAACCTTCGTATCGTCGCGGCTGCCGGAGAGATCGAACGGATCGACAATGTCTGGCGACTGGGTAGTAACGATCCTTGCCCGAAGGAAGGGGACGCGGCGACCTTCGTCGGGCTGACGGAATGCCGGATAGTCCTTCTCGGGCTTTGCAATTTGGATGAACATCCGTTGCCTGAGGATCGCCACCGGGCTATCGCGCCCGCAAACCCGTTCGAAACGTCGTTCCGTACTCTTGATAAGAGCAGCTCTGATGCCGAAGGGCATCAGGTAGCCCTTGTAAACCACCTCGGCGCTAATATCCCGACCAAGAACAATGCGGTGGCGCCATCGCTCTATCGAAAGCGCGTCAAAGAGCGTCCCCCGGTCGAAGTCCGCAATGGCTGCGGGCGGCTCGAAGGATGCGTTGACGGAGAGGTAACCACCTAGTGACGTCAATCCGAGTTCGAAGCCCTCGGGATCGAGAGGCCGCGGCACGTAAATGTCATTGTATTCAAGACGAGCGACCTCGTCTGGCGGGCATCCCCGCAGCGAGACCTGAAATCCTGGCGGCGGTTCAAGTTGATCGATACCGATCCGCGCGCCGTCAGGAGCAACCCGGCCCATGACTGGCAGCCCGTAGACGGATGTGAGCGTAACCAACTCATGTCGATCGAATGCGTCCAGCGAGGTGCGGAAACGACGATTGCCAAGCTCAGCAACAGCCCCGGTAAGGTCCGCCGAAGAAAGATGGCGACCGATCGCCCACGGTGGATAGGGCCCCCGGAGCGGTGCCCTGTTGGAGCGCGATTTGTTTTTCGGAAAGTAACCCAACTGCGCCGTTATCGCCTCGAGCATGGTTCGACGACGCGGTTCTTGCGGCACAAATACTTCAGGTCGAAAGTCCGGAGACCAAACGGCACGTGTCTGCGCGCCGGCATCGGGGTCTAGCTCAGCTACCCAAAGTGCGTTGGTGGGCGCGCTGTCTGTAGTGGTAGCGTCGTTGAAGAGGCTGGCGGGCACGCCGCGCGGCGTGCGGAACAACGCATCCTGTGATGGTGAAAGGTGCAGTCGGAACGGCATCTCGATCGCTGTTTCAAAGAGCGTCGGCGGCTCGCTCGCTAGCTTAACGACTTCTGCTAGACGCTGGTCGACCGAAATCCTGGCCTCCTGCCAATTCATTCCCGAAGGATCGACCCAATCCGGATCGTTACAAAGATCGTCCGGCGAGGTCGGAGGAGCCAGGTTTCCGTAGCCGCCGCGCGAGAAGCCTTGATGGACCAACATTCTCGCGAGGTCTTGATCTCTCTCGGCGTCCCACATCGGTCGACGGGTGCCGTCCTGGTACGTGCGGAATAGCCTTTGCGCGCGCCGCACCACTGACAATTCGAACCGCGAGAAATTGGTTAGCTCGTCAACCGTGAACGGTATCTCGCCGCCGGTGTCCTGATAGTCGTCGGTGTTGACACGGAAGGCGAGCCGGCTGCGGCCCGCAAGGCGCGACTGCACCGGGCGCACTGGCATCTCGTCGCCTGACGGATCAGAAGGGCGATTGATAGTTCCAATTACCTTCTTGAGCTTCGCGAAGATGCCGTCAGGCTTTTTGAGCCAGTCCGCCAACGCTGCCTTCTTTGTAGCGTAGTCTGGATTTTCAGGCTTTTCGTCGCCGACCTGACGAAGCAGACCCAGAAGGAGCTCACGGAGCTCATCACGACCATCAAAAATTTGAATAGCTTTTGGATCGCCGGTGAAGCCTTTGGGATAGACTGCTTTGGTGAACTCCGTTTCGTATTGTTTTTTGAAGTCTGGGTAGTATGGGTCGCGCAGCTTCTGCAGCGCCTCTACCTCTTTTGTAACCGCAGGATCATTTTTGGCCTTGCCGGTATTTTTTGCTATTGCGTCGATCTCTTCATCCGATACTGGATCGGTCGGCATGCCATCGAAGAGAGGGTTATAGCCGTCATCAGTTAGAGCACTCTCTTGGGCCAATTTCGCTGTTTGCTCCGCGTAAAGCAAAGCGTCGGGATCAAGGAATTCTCGACCTATGTAGAGTTTTTGCTCAAGTGGAAGCGGGACGTCCTTAACGTGCTCTGCAAAGCTATTCGCGAAGGCCAAAAAGGTCCCTAACTCGTCCTTCTTCGCCTTCTCCTTCGGAGGTATAAGTGGCGGGTCTAACGCCCCGGGCTGAAGTGGATCAAGAAGTGTCGTGAGCGCGGCATAGTCTTTCTTTTCGCTTATATCGACCAAGGCCTTCAATAAAGCTGCTCGGATACTTGCGCGCTCCGTAGCGAGTTGTTCAGCAGAACTTGCCGGCACCACAAACATGCGGTGCAACTCGTCAAGCCCCTGAAGGACTGCTTCGTCGCTATGCAGCCAGAGCGGCAACTTGACAGGGCCAGGCCGACTTGGTCGGCGTTGAAAGAACGCTTCCTCAGCTCGGTGTTGTGGAGGGAATTCGACGACGATGAAGGGCCGCGGATCATAAACGGCACCGGAAAGGACGCCTTCATCTGCCACCTCACCAACTTTGGGATCGTCGGGCGAGGAACTTTTGGCAACTGTTGTGTTTTCACTGCTCCCCTTGCCGCTGTTGGCAGGCAGAGACGTAACTCCTCGGCCGTCGTCTCGGTTTTCCGGATCGCCCAGACGTGCAACCGCAGCTAGACCACGCGGACGCAGGCTAGTTTTGGTGCCGTCGTTGACTAAATCCAATCCTGCAAAACGATAACGCAGATCGACAAGATCGCGAGAGCGTACAAGACGAAGCAGTGCGCTTTCCATCGGAATAGAGCACGGTGGGCTTGGCACGTTCATTGCGGACGGTGAAAAACCTAAGAGTATGCGGCCGATTTCCGGTTTGCGGTCAGCTAGATCCGCAACGCAGCTCAGAAGAAATGTAACTTGGGCTCCGCCGAGGAAATCCAAGCGACCAAAATGGTCAGCGCCTCCGGCAAGCACCTGCGCCGCACCAGATGGACTTCTTGCGAGGGCAATCGAAGCATCAAATAGATTCGCCGTTGCTTCGAAATGTTTCACTGTCGTCCAGTTAAGCGCACGCATTCGCACGGGACGCGGCTCCCGAGTTGAGTCGCCGTCAGCTCGCTTTGGCTCAGGCCCTTCGGCCGAAAATGTTCCGAAAGCTGTTAAGATGGAAAATGATCCGGCGGTGAGTGGAAACCGGGTGTCCAGTTCCAGGTCGTTGCCACCCACCAACTTGAAGAGCCGAAGATCGCCGGGGGCAAGTGGAAAAGGTCCCTCGATGAAGGATCGTGTCACGCCGTCCTTCGCGCTAGCAGCCTCAACGATGAGATCGCCGCTGCCCACGACTTTGGCACAAACGACCTCGCGGCCATCATCGGTGGCCCAACGAGCCCATTCAAATGGATAGTCCGCCTTGCTCTGAAGTGACGAAGCAATCGCGAAGTCCGCAATGATGGGGCGGATGACGCCCGCCTTCGATTTTTTCGGCGGCTGTTGCTCCGCGAGGACGAGCTGTTGGCCAATCACCTGCGGATCAAGAAATCTGGCACGAGTAATCGAACCAGTAGGACTGCCTATCTCTATGCCATCCTCAGGCTTGTTTGATACGGCTGACTGATCCAGGGCTTTGGGCGTGGAGCCCTGATCGGTATCTGCAAAGATATCGCGCCACACTTCTACGATCGCTGAGGCGCTTAACGCTGTCTTTGCGAAGGTCGCCGGAGCGTCCGGGTTGGCGCCTGGCCTTACCGACAGGGAAAAGAGGTCGCGGGGATGCCCTTTCGCGTTTAGCGCTTCGACGCGCCAATAGAAGACGTCGTCGACGGCGAGCGTCGGCTTGAACGAAAGCCGCATCTTGCGTGGCGCCAAGACTAAGCCATCAAAGAGCTGACTTACGAATTTTGCGGTAAGACTCGAGCCGGCACCCGCAGCGACAATCGCCGTATGGTTGCCTCCGGACCAATCGGCAACGCTCGCCTTTTCAGCGAGAACGCATCCTGCCCCAAATATCCAACCTACCGCGCGGACATCGATCGATGGTACTCCGTCGCCTCGCTTCGTGTCGTGGAAGAAATCGAACTCGAGCGCGAACAATCTGCTACGCAAACCCGCAAGAGCTGTCCGGCTGTCGCCCGTATTCGGAAGAAGAGTCGCCCCCGCTACGGTAAGGCGCAGGTCAATAGATCCGTCGTTGTCGGAGTGGCCCTGCCGGTTGGGAATCGGCTTGATGTTGATCCGGGCGAGATCGCCAAAACTCCGCTCCCTAAAAACGGCCACGGCACTTGCCATCTTGGGGTGTCGGACAGTGTAGATCATCCGTCCGCCATCGCCGTCTCGGCTCCAGGACCACTGGTTGGAGACTGTAAGATCTTCGGTGTGACCTTTGGCGCTCACGAGCAAGGCGCTGGCTGCACTGCCAGCCACAAATGCCCGTCTTGTTACTTTGAGCTCGCGCGCTGAACTATCCACTTCCGGAGCCTGCTGCGGCTCGAAGTCCGACGGAAATCCAGCGGCGTCACGGTCCGCGTTTGTCATGACCCCCTCAGTAGACCTCACGAAACACGGCAAACCTGTTCTCGCGCCGTACGCGCAAAAACTAAGCGCCGCCTCCGCGTTGTTCACGTGGAGACTTACAAGATGTGGCTTCCTTGAGGTACAGCCTCCCCTCTAGCCAGTAATCATGATTTAGCTGTCTCAAACAATCAAGAGCTAAAATTCCCTCTTCACGTCTACCGGGGGTCGCTGCTATCTTGATTGCTGGACTGAAGTGGCCGGCGTCGTCGAAGACAAGGCAGTTTGGGAGAAACTTTATGCGACCATTGCAGACATTGCTAACCCGTGGCGTGCTGGTCTCTTGCATCGTCGCCTTGCACATTCCCCCTGCTTTTTCAAAGGACGCATGGGCGGTTGCACGCAGCCCTAAAGCATTCCCAGGATCCTGCTACGTGGGCGAGCAGCCGTTTGCAAAAACAACTTCAGATCAATATTCTCAAATACTTGCTTCTAAGTTGGCGTCTCGGAAAGTCGCCTGCCAGAAGGCGAAGGACCTGAAGACCGATGAGGTAGACGACGACAAGGGGTGCTTTGCCTATTCGACTGCTTCCATTGTCGACTGCAAGAATGAGGGAGTCGAATTGAAATGACGCGAACACTGGTGTCAACATGAAGCATATTCAAATGCACTTGGCCCGGAAATCCGCATTGGGAACACTGCTCCTTTGTATTTCCTCCATAACTTCCGCCGCATCCTGTGACGTTGGCGCGGTGCGTAGTAATATCAATTGGCTTAAAGATAACAATGTCGACGCCTACAATGAAATCCAGAGAGGGTGTCGGATCTTAAGAAATACCACAGATTCGGGGATCGGCCTCGCTACAATCGTCGACGCCTACAAGAACGGGCAGTCGCATAATCATGACGCCAGCGCCGCCATCAACGGATGCCAAGCGGCTGATATGCTGGATTTGTGCGATCATTGAGGCCGTTGTGGCGCATCCAAAGTGCGCGCTTCCGGATTGCCCTGATGCTGCGTAATCACTGATCGAAATCGCAAGAGGCTCTTTTATGGATTTCTGCCCTGTCCTCGCTTTGGGCAGCGCGTAGAAGAAGCCACCGTCGAGAAGTTCTGCGAGCCAGAGGACGACCTCGCACGGTAGTGTAAGGCAGCAATCCGACTGTGAGCCCAAACGTAAGGCCCAAAATCCAGGGGTCGTTGAGTCCGCCGTCGGCATGCGCGGTGCCTGCCTTCTGCGTATCGATGGAGGGGAGATGGAGGAGATCGAGAGCCTGCAGGTTTTACCCGTCGAAGGCCGTCCGCTGACGCGCGATTCCTTCCGCAACCATCTGTTTTGTCGATTGCCGAAGGGCACACATAGCCGCTGCACAGAGTTGCTAGTTTGTAGCTAGGGGCGGTAACCCGTGAATTAGTTACCAACCAATGGATGGAATAACCGATTAAATTCAGAAGGTTATTTGGTGGGCGATGACGGGCTCGAACCGCCGACATCTTCGGTGTAAACGAAGCGCTCTACCAACTGAGCTAATCGCCCGCTTGAGCGCGGACCTTTAAGCAGTTAGGGCCGCATTCGCAAGGCTAAATGAACAGACGGCGTACCCGTCGGGGCACGGATTTCCCCAGCCTCGGCGCCGCTGTCAAAAAACCTTCTCCTGATTGCTGTAATGCTTGAATGCCGCGCTTGACACCCGCAGGCGAACCCCTTATCCACCGCCCAACGACGAACACGGCTGACACGTGCTCGTCAGTGCGCGGGTGTAGCTCAGTCGGTTAGAGTGCCGGCCTGTCACGCCGGAGGTCGCGGGTTCGAGCCCCGTCACTCGCGCCATCTTTTCAATAAGTTGGCCGTTGAGGTAGAGGTCAAAAGTCTGAATGCCGGACAGGCAATTCAGACTTTTAGCTCTTTTTGTTCCTAGCTCTTTTTGTTCCCCCTGAGAGCCCGCCTTCCCTCGCGTCGAACATCATCCGCACGCCTGACCATTTCGATCTGGACCGACACATAGGTTTGCTCAAGCTTCTTCGATTCGGACAGCGAGTTGGCGAGCTTCGCCGACAACGCGGTTACCCTCGACGCCGCCGCCAACGGCCTCGGTTCTCCCCCGATCGACGGAAGTCCAGCATCATCCTGGTGTCGCCCGGGAACACCACCTTGCGGATGTCCCGGAAATCCTCCGAAAATGAATTTTTCCGATAGGCCGCACCACGACGCGTACGGAAAATCTCCATGCTCCGATCGGCTCGGCCTCGCCGAACTGTTTTTCGAGGTTGAAAAGCCGCTCGGTGCGGCGATGAGCGTGCAGCCGTTTCTTTTCGGCGATGGCTGGATCGAGGTGCGCGACGGAAACGACACCGCGCGCGCGCTCTTCGATCGACACTGCAGCCGCTACTTCTATGCCGACGGTCGCAAGCCGACACTGTTCGTCCGGCCCGGGCGAGAAGATGGTGCTGCTCGCCCCAGACGCCGGCGCCCTTTGCGTGTGACGCAAGTTTTTCAGCAACGACGGCCAGAAGGGCGTGAACTGCGCCGTTTACCGCGAGACCAGTGGCGCAGAGGTGACGCTCCAGACCCGGAAAAGGGAACGGAGCGCCGTGGTCCTCTCACAGACAACTGCAGTGGCTACTTGGGGGCTGTTACAGTGCCGTGGCTCTTGGTACTATGATTGCGCCATTGCAGAACAATTGGGTTAAAGCCAGTTGCTATAAATTCTCCACCATTCATGTGGCCGACCAAGTTTCCTCCCTGGATATCGACATCATATCCATCTGGAGCATAGAGATTTGAAATTGCGGCAGGATGCAGAAAGAAATTGGTCAACGAAACTACAGTAGTGCCGACTGCCACAACTCCTCCAATCGCCGCAGCTGCGATCGCCAAGCTAGCACCGCCCGTGAATGGAGCAGCACCCGCGGCCGCCAGTACGCCTGCAGACCCAACTACGATCTCTGCAATTTTCCAGGCGTTGTTATCTCTGACGTTGATTTTGTTTTGCCCGTTTGACGGGATCACTGTTAGATCATGCCAGATCGCATCGTTCAGAGTCCATGTGAAGTCTGTTTTGGGAGCCACATCGTTCTTGCAGTATTGAACTACGCCCGCGGTCGACAGGGCGACGTGGACCGGCACGCCGGAATCGTTAACTATATGGAAGTGTGAAGTCATCGAAATTTCCTCCTGACGGTCCCGCACCTCGACTTCATCTCAATTAAATCTAGCCGCTGTTTCACGACCCGCCAATTCGCATCTGATACTATTAGGCACGCTCACACTAGGGAGACTCGTGGTTAACGCTTCAGGGGCCGGCGGAGAATTGCTGTGAGCGTTTTCAAGATATAATATGCTATACTAGAAACTCGAAGGTCATGCCGTCGACGGCAGCACAAAGCGACGTCCAGTATTCGTCGGCTCTGAAGTAAGCTGGCGGCACATGGACCTTTGAAGATCTCAATTCCTTCATCTCAAACCCGGCTTTCGCTTTGCCTGGAACAGCCATGATTTTCCCGGGCCTGCGAGACGAGAACCAGCGAGCAAACCTGATCGCTTACCTGCGGACCTTGAGCGACAGGCCGTTGCCGCTTCCCGAGAATTGATTGCTCCTGCGAATATGCGGCGCGACTGCGCTTCGGTGAGGCCCGCGCCCTCCTGGCCGAAGAAGACCGGCCGATTGTCCTCGTCGCACTGGTCGGCATCAACGTTGGCAGGCGTCAATTCAAAGCCTTGAAGGGGCCTCCGCGCGAATGCCGCAGCAGGTTTGCCGTCTGAGATCCTTGATCCCGGAACCATTCCAATCTTGTCCCGTTCAGCCAACGGGCGAAAAGACGGGAGAGATAAGATGGCTGTGAGATGTCGGATTTCCATCGACGACGAAAGGGATGTCGACGAGCTCGCCTTCCAGGAATTGCCGCGGGTCGGCGAAAGCGTGTCGATGCCGGTCGAAGGGTCGAGCAGGGACCTTCGTGTGCTCCGTGTCGTGCATATGCCCGGCAGCGAGCAAGGCGCAACGACGATGCTGGAGTTGACCAGCAGAATTCTTTAGCGCTGCCCCCTCGAATCATTCGCCCAGCACAACCCCGGAAGCGACGATCTGGGCCGTCCGTTCGGTGAGCTTCTGGCGCTTTACCAGCGTGGGCTTTTCGTAAGGCTTTTTCATCCTACCGTTCCAAATCGGCGCGCAGACAGGACGATGAACGCGCTCGCCTCAGTTGCGTTCCGCAATAAGGGGCCGCTAAAAAAGCCGCAAAAAGTGGAAGGTGGAGGGCTCAGGCCCTGGCGAGCAGCGCCTCGACCTCCTGCGATGTCGGCATCGACGGCGCGGTGCCGGGGCGGGTCACCGAGACGCCGGCGACCGCGCAGGCAAAGCGTACGGCCTCCAGCGGCTCGATGCCTTTTGCCAGGGCGGCCGCGAGACCGCCGTTGAACGCGTCACCCGCCCCCGTCGTCTCGATCACCGGGCCGGCATTGACCGCGTCGACATGTTCGGAGCGGGCCTTGGTGTGCAGCAGCGCGCCCTTTTCACCCAACGTCACGATGACTGCGCCGACACCTTTGGCCAGCAGCACGTCGGCGGCGCGGCGGGCGTCGTTGATCGACGAAATCTTGATGCCGGTCAGCCCTTCGGCCTCTGTCTCGTTGGGCGTGACATAGTCGCAGAGCGCGTAGATGCGGTCGGGCAGGCTTGCGGCCGGCGCGGGATTTAGGATGGTCGTCACCCCTGCCCCGCGCGCGATCTCGAGCGCCTTCAAGGCTGCGTCGATCGGCTGTTCGAGCTGGGTGACGAAGACACCGGCGGACCGGATCAGGCCGGCATGCGCCTCGATGTCGGCAGGCGAGATCAGCATCGCCGCGCCCGGGCTGACGATGATGGCATTGTTGCCGCTGCCTTCCTCGACGAAGATATAGGCCGCGCCCGTATAGCTGTCCGGCGTATCGATGACGGCGCTTTTCACGCCTGCGTCCTTCCACGTCTGCTTTGCCATGTCGGCGAAGGCATCGACGCCGAGCCTGGTCAGGAAGGTGATGTCGGCACCGAGCTTGCCTGCCGCCACGGCCTGGTTCGAGCCCTTGCCGCCCGGGCCGAGCTTGAAGGAATTGCCGAGGATCGTTTCGCCCAGGCGCGGCTGGCGGTCGGCGCGATAGGCGGTGTCGGCGACGAACACGCCCAAGATGATGATGGGTTTGCCGGTAGCCATGTCCTTACTCCGCATCCGGCGGCACGACGCCCTTGCGGAAGGCAAAGCAGCCATAGAAGCGGCGCTCGCCGGTCTGGATCACGCAATAGGCTTTCTTGGAGCGCTCGTAGAAGGCGTAGCGTTCGATCGAGATCATCGGCCAGGGCTTGCCCTCGGCCGCATCGATCTCCTTCTGCACCTCCTTCTGCACCGGCGGGATTTCGCCCGGCTTGCCGACGATCTCCATGCGCGCTGCCGCATCGTCGACGAAAGTATCCAGCGGATAGAGCGACAGCACCGCCTTCACCACCTCCGCCGCCGTCGCGTCGATGCGCAACAGCTTGCCGAGCACCGTCTGCCTGGCCACAGAATCGGACGGGAAATTGGTGTCGGCGATGATCAGGTCGTCGCCATGGCCCATCGCCCGCAGCGCCTGGAGCACATCGGCATTGAGCAGCGGGTTGATCCCTTTGAGCATGGTTTCCTCTTGGAGGGTTGTGTGCGGTTAGAGACGCTTGCCGGTTGCGGCGTCGAAGAGGTGGACCTGGTCGAGACGCGGCTTGAGCTTGAGCGTGTCGCCCGGCTTGAAGTCGTGACGCTCGCGGAATAGCGCCACCATCTCGCCCTCGCCGAACCGTAGGAAAACCAACGTCTCCGAGCCTGTCGGTTCGACCACCGAAATCGTCGATGCGACGCCGTCGGGATGGATTTCCAGGTGCTCGGGGCGCACGCCATAGACGACGGCCTGGCCGTCCGCCGCGGCGATACTGGTCGGCATCGGAAACGCTGAGCCTGCAATATCGACCACGGGCTTGTCGCCCTTTTTCACGCCCTTGAGTAGGTTCATCGCCGGCGAGCCGATGAAGCCGGCGACGAACAGATTGGCCGGCCGGTCGAACAGTTCAAGCGGCGCGCCGACCTGCTCGATGCGGCCGTCGCGCATCACGACGATCTTGTCGGCCATGGTCATGGCCTCGATCTGGTCGTGGGTGACGTAGATGGTGGTCGTCTTCAGCCGCTGGTGCAGTTCCTTGATTTCGGTGCGCATCTGCACGCGCAGCTTGGCGTCAAGGTTGGAAAGCGGCTCGTCGAACAGGAACACCTGCGGATTGCGCACGATGGCGCGGCCCATGGCGACGCGCTGGCGCTGGCCGCCCGAAAGCTGGCGCGGATAGCGCTTGAGATAAGGCGCGAGGTCGAGGATGTCAGCTGCGCGCTTCACCCGTTCGGCGACGACGGCAGGATCGGTGCCGCGCAGCTTCAGCGCGAAGGCCATGTTCTGCTCCACCGTCTTGTGCGGATAGAGCGCATAGTTCTGGAACACCATGGCGATGTCGCGCTTCGCCGGCGGCAGGTTGTTGACGACGCGGTCGCCGATCGAGATCGTGCCGCCAGAAACGGTCTCCAGCCCGGCCACCATCCTCAAGAGCGTGGACTTGCCGCACCCCGACGGACCGACCAGCACGACGAACTGTCCGTCGGCAATATCGACGCTGACCTCATGCAGGACCTTGACGGTTCCGAACGCCTTGGCCACACTGCTGATCGCGACTTGAGCCATCGTCTCCCCTTTATCGTTTGCGGTGAAGCTAGCCATTGCGAACGGCAACGGCAAGTCGGTATCTTATAGATAAAAAGCCAATCTTGTTGACAAGGTAATCGATTACGCGAATAGTTGCGAGTGCCAATCCGACAGCCGGTTCTTGTCCCGGAAAATCGGAGCTCCAGGCGACGCAGGATGGGGGCCCCCGTCCTCCTATGGTATAGGAGAACCACAGACGCTTCGGCGTCGGACAGATTGGCAAGTCAATTCACGACTGAAGTTCTGGGAGGAACATTGAGATGAGAGTCGATCTTTACGAGAAACTGGTGCGAGCCGGGGCGACGCGCCGCGATTTGCTGAAGGGCGCCGCCAGCATGGCGGCACTTGCTGCGGCGTCCGGCGCCGGGCTCGGTGCGCTGACCAGGCCGGCAGCGGCGGCCGACAATCTGCGCGCGAAAATCCTGCAGATACCGGGCGTCGGCAAGGGCCAGCCGACGGATGCCGACTTTCAGAAGGTCGGCGAGCTCTGCCTCGAGGCGACCAAGGCCAATGTCAAGGAAGGCGAGTTCGCCGGTGTCGAGCTCACCTTCATGGGCCTCAACAACCAGAACCTGCACAACGTGCTGTTCCGCGGCTTCCTGAAGCCATGGGAAACTTATACCGGTGCCAAGATCAATTGGATCGACCTGGCGCAGGCTGACTACAACCCGCGTCTGCAGCAGGCCATCGCCACCAACACAGTCGATTTTGACATCGTCGAGATGGGCGCGCCTTTCGAAGGCGATGTCTGCGGCAAGGGCCTTACCTCCGAAATGCCTGACTGGGTGAAGAAGCAGATCGATATGGACGATCTGGTGGCCTATCTGAAGCCGCCGGTCGGCACCTGGAATGGGAAGCAGTATCGGGTGACCGTCGATGGCGACACGCACAACTTCAACTACCGCACGGACGTGTTCTCCGACTCCGACCTGGCGGCGGCTTGGAAAGCTGACAGCGGCGACAAGGCAGGCCTGACGGAATGGGGCGTGCCGAAGACCTGGCAGCAGGTGCAGGCCGTGACCAAATTCCTCAAGGGTAAGCAGATGAAGGGCCAAGACGTCTATGGCTATCTCGATGCGCCTAAGCCCTGGGGCGGTTTCGGCTTCTACTTCCTTGGCAGCCGTGCCAGCGCCTATGCCAAGCACCCCGATGACAAGGCATGGCTGTTCGATCCGGATACTATGAAACCGCGCGTCAACAACCCGGCTTGGGTGCGGGCGATTCAGGACGTCATCGATGCGCTGCCTTTCGAACCCCAAGATCAAATTAACGCCGACCCTAACCAGACCTGCTTCTCCCAATTCCTGGGCGGCACTGGTTCGATGCTGGCTTGGTGGGGAGATGCTGGGTCGAATGCGAAGACCAACGACTCCTCGGTCGTCGGCGACGTCACCGGCTTCTCGATCCTGCCGGGCTCTGACGACGTCTACAATTCCAAGACCGGCAAGTGGGAAAAGCTCGCCAGCGGTCCGAGCTACGCGCCGAACTGCGCCTATCTCGGCTGGGGCGTCTATGTCATGGCCCGCGTCGATTCCGACGAAAAGAAGAAGAAGGCCGCATGGTCGGCGGCGGCTCATCTCGGCGGCAAGGACCTGTCGCTGTGGTGCGCGGCCTACCCGTCGGGCTTCCAGCCCTACCGCAACTCCCATTTCAATATCCCGGAATGGGTGGCAGCCGGCTATGACGAGGCTTTCATCAGTTCGTATCTGAAGTCTGAAGCCGACAGCTACAACCATCCGAACGCGGCGATCGAGCCGCGCATCCCCGGCATCTTCCAGTACTATGCTGCCGCCGAGGACATCCTGGCCAACACCTTTGCCGGCAAGATGAAGGCGCAGGAAGGCGCCGACGCCATCGCCGCCGCCTGGGAAAAGCTGACCGACCAGATCGGCCGCGAAAACCAGATCAAGCTCTACAAAGCCTCGCTCGGCATGTAGGCTGGCTTATGAGACGTCGCGGCCCGGTGGCACATCGTCACCGGGCCGCATTTTTACCGGCTCGGCCGGTTTGATGCGTTGGAGCAATTCCAGGAAAAGTGTGAGCGGTTTTCCGTCCGGAATTGCGTAAAAACAAAGAGATAGGGCGTTGCGTCGTTTCCGTGAAACGGTGAAGCGCTCTAGAAGGCGAGAGGCGTGGCTGAGCAGACTTCGACCGTGAATGCGTGGCCGGCAGATCCGGCCGACCTGATCCCGGCAGGCCGCAAGCGCCTCGGCTGGGGCGTGCTGGCCATTGCAACCCTTGGCCTGCTGGCGATCATCGTCGTGCAGATCCTCTACAAGACCGAGATGTCCACGGTCGGCTTCGACACCTGGCGCCCCGTGGTCTACGCTTATGTGCTGTGGGGTGTGGCGCTCGGCGCCTGGCAGGTGCTGACGCGCGGCGAGGACGGCCAGCGCGCGCTGTTCCTGTTGCCGGCCCTGCTGTTCACCATCGCCATGGTGATTTTCCCGACGCTGTTCGGCTTCTACATCGCGCTCACCGACTGGAACCTCAGTTCCTTCAGCGGGCGCAGGTTCAACGGCCTCGACAATTTCTGGCAAATGCTGGCCGACCCTTACTACCGCAACGCTCTGTTCAACATGGTGCTCTATGTGCTTGCGGTGCTGGTCGAATATGTCATCGCCTTCGGCCTGGCGCTGCTGCTCAATGCGCAGATCCGCGCCCGCAAATTCTTCCGCGTCGTTTTCCTGCTGCCGCTGATGCTGTCGCCGGTCGCAGTCTCCTGGATGATCGGCAAATCACTGATGGAGTACCGGTTCGGACCGGCGGCGACGCTGGCGCGTCATCTCGGCTGGAACAATCCCGCCTTCTTCTCCGATCCGATCACCGCCCGCATCTCGATCATGGTGCTTGACGCATGGACCTTCATTCCGTTCATGATGATCATGCTGCTCGCCGGCCTGCAGGCGATGTCGCGGGAGGTGATCGAGGCGGCGCGCGTCGATGGCGCGAATGCGTGGCAGAGTTTCTGGCAGGTTACCTTTCCGCTGATGCTGCCGGTGTCGGTGACCGCGTTGATCCTGCGCGTTATCTTCAAGCTGAAGCTCGCCGACATCATTATCACGGTGACCTCCGGCGGCCCCGGCGGCGCCACTGATTCCGTTTCGAGCTTCATCTACCGCGAATATCGCGACCGCTCGAATGTCGGCTACGGCACCATGCTGGCCATGGCCTATCTGGTCATCATCGTCGTGTTCGTGACCTGGCTGCTGAAATTCGCCAGTCGCTTCGTGCGCAACGTCAACTGAGCGGCATCATGAGCGTCCAGACCACCGACTACACCGTTTCCGAAATCCGCTCGCCGGCGGCCTTCATCGCCAGCCGCGTCTTCATCTATGGCGCGCTTATCTTCTGGGCTTGCGTCTGCCTGTTCCCGATCTACTGGACGATCACCACCTCGTTCAAATCGGCGGTCGACGTCACGCAAGGTCATCTCATTCCCTTCGTCGACTTCACGTCTGACTGGAAGGGCTGGCGCTCGCTCGGCCTGTCGCCGGATTCGATCTCCCAGACCTCGACCGTGCGCGACGAATTCCTCAAACGCTTCATGAACTCGGTCATCACCTCGGTCGGCGCATCGAGCCTCGCCATCATCATCGGCAGCCTCGCCGCCTATGGCCTTGTCCGCTACCGCTACAAGTTCGCCTGGTTCAAGAACGAGGACATCTCCTTCTTCTTCCTGTCGCAGCTGATCCTGCCGCCGGTCGTTCTGGCGCTGCCTTTCCTGGTGCTCTACCGGGAAGTGGCCCTCCTCGATACGCGCATCGGGCTCGTGCTCCTCTACACGCTGATGGTGCTGCCGATCGTCATCTGGATCATGCGCGACCAGTTCAACTCGATACCCGTTGAATTGGAGGAGGCGGCCCTTGTCGACGGGCTGTCGATCTGGGGCGCCTTTTTTCGCATCGTCATGCCGATCGCGCTGCCCGGCATGGTCGCCGCCTTCATCCTGGCGATGGTGCTGTGCTGGAACGAGTATTTCTTCGCCGCGCTGCTGACGTCGACCGATGCCAAGACCATCCCCGTCATGGTGGCGAGCCAGACCGGCTCGCAAGGCATCAACTGGTGGTCGATGGCGGCCTTGGCCACCGCCGCGATCGCGCCGCTGGCGATCATCGGCATCGCGCTCGAGCGCTATCTGATCATGGGCATGACGGCCGGCTCGGTGAAGTAGGATGACTTCCCCTTCCCCCTTGTGAGGGGGTGGCCGCGAAGCGGCCGGATGAGGGGTGTCCCAGGGAAGCCGACGTCTCACTCCGCTGGAACACCCCTCATCCGTCTCGGCGCTGCGCGCCGATCCACCTTCTCCCACAAGGGGAGAAGGAAGAACCGCGCCTATCGCACCAGGATCGACCGCAAATGATCGAGGATCATGGCGACGCCGATCTTGCCGAGGCCCGCCGAGGCTTCCGCAGCGCTTCTCGTGTACCAGCCGGTGTTGTCG
The DNA here is from genome assembly GCF_006440615.1 of Mesorhizobium sp. B2-6-2. Classification (NCBI taxonomy): domain Bacteria; kingdom Pseudomonadati; phylum Pseudomonadota; class Alphaproteobacteria; order Hyphomicrobiales; family Phyllobacteriaceae; genus Mesorhizobium; species Mesorhizobium sp. B2-6-2. Next base: position 242,959 of record NZ_VFUG01000007.1, read on the forward strand.
GCCAAATGCTTCTCGTCCACCGCCTCCGGGCACAGCGCCAGCATCAGCGAGGTTTCGCCGATGCCGGCATGGTCGAACGGATATTTGCCGTTCATCGCGGCCGGCATCAACGGATGCACCTGCACCCAGTTGAAGACATTCTCGCCCTGCGCATGGCCGGCATAGTAATCGGCCATGGTGTTGGAACCCCACCAGCCCTCGCCGCGCTCCTTTTCCAGGAAACGGAAGATCGCCTGCCGTCCAGCGCTCTTGAAGGCGAGATCGGTCGGCATGCCGGCCGCGAAATTCTCGGTCTGGTGGTGGATGATGGCGTGGATGTTGCGGAAGCCGATACGCAGCAGGCCGTAGAACAATTCCTCCGCGAAAGGCGAAAGCGCCGGGCCGCCGACCTGCACCGAGCCGCTGCCTTCCGGCGCCGCCACCGCATAGCTTGCCGCGCCGTAATAGAAGGGCGGCAGGATGACGAGGTCCCTTTCCTTCTCGATCAGCTCCACCGTCTTGACGACCGCCAGCGTGTCCATGCCGACCGCCATGTGCTCGCCGTGATATTCGAGCACGCCGAGCGGCAGCACCACCGGCCAGTTCTCCTCGATCGCCTTGCGGATCTGGTGCGGCAGCATCAGCTCGTAGCGCATTCTCTACTCCATATTGGTATGCCTGGCGCGCATCGCTTCTGGCGTCGCGCCAGTGAGCGCTTTGAGCTTCAGCACCATGATCTCGAACAGAAGAAACAGCGCGCCTTCGAACAGCGAGCCCATCGGCAGCACCGAGCTTCTTGCCTCGCCCTGGTCGCTGGCCATCGTCTGCGCTGGGATGACGAGCGTGAAGTCGGCGAGCTTGGCTGCGCTGCTTTCCGGTTCTGCGGTCAAGAGCAGCACCTTGGCGCCGGCCTCGCGGGCAACCCGCATCAAGGTCAGCACCGTGGTAGTCTCGCCTGGACCTGAGCTCGCCAGGAACACATCCCCTCGCCCCAGCGGCGGCATGGTCATGTCGCCGACGACCGAAACCGGCAGGCCGAGATGGTAGAGCCGCATGGCGAAGCCCTTCACCTGAAGCGCCTCGCGGCCGCAACCATAGACGGCGATCCTGCCGGCGCCGGCCAGCATTGCGCAGGCGGCGTCGATGCGAGCTTCATCCGTGCGCGCCAGCACCGCGCCAAGCTCGTCCAGCGCGGTCGCGAACATCCCTGATGCGGCTTTGGTCATGACGGCTCACCTTGCCTGCCGGGGCGTCGCTTGCCTCTATGGATTTGCGGCTCGCGACCACGAAAGGCTTGTTTTTGTTCATGCTACCACTGCGAAAATCGCTGTCCAACGAGCCTCGGCACTTTTGCTGGGCCACGAGCGTGATAGTGTCATGTCAGACAAATCACTCCGGGACATCGTCAGACATGAAGACACGGCACTTCGACCGCATCGGCAATGGCGGCATCACCTTCACCGAGCTCGGCTTCGGCACCGCGCCGCTCGGCAATCTCTATCGCGCCATCTCCGACGAGGACGCCAATGCCACCCTGGAAGCGGCATGGGCGACCGGCTGCCGCTACTTCGATACGGCGCCGCTCTATGGCCTCGGCCTGTCGGAGACCCGCCTCAACCCCTTCCTGCGCGGCAGGAAGCGCGACGACTATGTGCTGTCGAGCAAGGTTGGGCGCATCATGCGCGTCGCCCCGCCGGACCAGCGCACCGGCATCGGCAAGTTCTTCGAGACGCCGTCGCGCCGGGAAGTCTACGACTACTCCTATGATGGCGTCATGCGCTCCTTCGAGGCCTCGCTGGAGCGCCTCGGCGTCGATCGCATCGATATCCTCTTCGTCCACGACGTCGACATCTTTACCCATGGCAGCAAGGAAGCCTCCGATGCCCGCATCGAGGAGTTCATGTCGTCCGGCTATTACGGGCTGCTTTCGCTGCGCGACCAGGGCGTCATCAAGGCCTTTGGCGGCGGCATCAACGAGTGGCAGGTGGCACAGACACTCGCCGAACGCGGCGATTTCGACCTGTTCCTGCTCGCCGGCCGCTACACGCTGCTCGAACAGGAAGCGCTGCAATCCTTCCTGCCGCTTTGCCAGAAGCGCGGCATCGGCATCGTGCTGGGCGGCCCCTACAATTCCGGCGTGCTGGCGACCGGCCCGAAGCCCGGCGCCTTCTACAATTACAGCGAGGCGCCGAAGGAGATCCTGGATCGCGTGGCGCGCATCGAAGCCGTCTGCAAGCGCCACAATGTGCGCCTGATCGAGGCGGCTCTGCAGTTCCCGCTGCAGCATCCTTCGGTGGTGTCGGTGATCCCTGGCGGCCAGCGGCCGGCCGAGGTCGAAAGCAACCGCGCCCTGCTCGACACCAAGATACCTGCGGCGCTGTGGGCGGATTTGAAACAGGAAGGCCTGATGCGCGCCGACGCGCCGACGGCCTGAGCGGCCGCGAACAGCCGCAAAAAAGAAAAGCCGGGCTTGCCCGGCTTTTCTGGTCTTAAAAGAAAAAGGTCTTAGTTGACCGCGTCCTTGAGGCCCTTGCCGGCCGAGAACTTCGGCACGGTGCGCGCCGGAATCTGCACTTCCGCGCCGGTCTGCGGGTTGCGGCCGGTCGAAGCAGCGCGTTTTGACACGGTGAAATTTCCGAAGCCGACAAGCCGGACATCGCCGCCCTTCTTCAGTTCGCCAGTGATCACGGAGAACACCGCATCGACGGCGGACTGCGCATCAGCCTTCGAAATGCTTGCGGAGTCGGCGACGGCGGACACCAGTTCGTTCTTGTTCATAAAAATTCCCTTCCATGAGAAACCGGAACCACGACTCATCCGGCAGGAAACGGACTTTAGAAAGAAGCGCTCCGGAACCCAAGCCCGAAAACCGCGGAATTCCGGGCTTTTTTCCACTTTTTCGTGGCTTTTCACATGAAAAAGCCGGGCTTGAAGCCCGGCTCTCTCTTTGTGCGCTGCAATATTAGCAAGAACTAATGAGCAAGCGACTTTCCGGCTTCGTCGCCACTGTCGACCGGAGCCGGCGCATTGACCGGCTCGACCCACTCGATCGGCTCCGGCATCCTGGTCAGCGCATGCGCGAGCACCTCGCCGACCCGCGAGACCGGGACGATCTCCATGCCGTTCTTCACATTGTCCGGAATCTCCGCCAGATCCTTGACGTTCTCTTCCGGGATCAGGACCTTCTTGATGCCGCCGCGCAACGCCGCGAGCAGCTTCTCCTTCAGGCCGCCAATCGGCAGAATACGGCCGCGCAGCGTGATCTCGCCAGTCATCGCCACATCGGCGCGGACCGGAATACCCGTCAGCACCGACACGATGGCCGTGGCCATGGCCGCACCGGCGGACGGGCCGTCCTTCGGCGTGGCACCCTCCGGCAAATGCACGTGGATGTCGCGCTTGTCGAACAGCGGCGGCTCGATGCCGAAATCGATGGCGCGCGAGCGGACGTAGGACGCCGCCGCCGAGATCGATTCCTTCATCACGTCGCGCAAATTGCCGGTCACCGTCATGCGACCCTTGCCGGGCATCATGACGCCTTCGACCGTCAGCAGCTCGCCGCCGACTTCCGTCCAGGCAAGACCCGTGACCACGCCGACCTGATCGTCGGCCTCGATCTGGCCGAAGCGGAAGCGCGGCACGCCGAGATAATCGGCGAGGTTGTCCGCCGTGATCTTCACCGTCTTCTTCTTCGTCCGCAGGATCTCGGTCACCGCCTTGCGGCCGAGCTTCATCAGCTCGCGCTCCAGGCTGCGCACGCCGGCTTCCCGCGTGTAGGTCTGGATGATGCCGCGGATCGCGTCCTCGCCGACCGAGAATTCGTTCGGCTGCAGGGCATGGTCGCGGATCACCTTGGGCATCAGGTGACGCTTGGCGATCTCGATCTTCTCGTCCTCGGTGTAACCGGCGATACGGATGATTTCCATGCGGTCCATCAGAGGCGCAGGGATGTTCAGCGTGTTCGCCGTCGTCACGAACATCACGCTCGACAGGTCGTATTCGACCTCGAGGTAATGATCCATGAACGTCGAGTTCTGTTCCGGATCGAGCACTTCGAGCAGAGCCGAGGACGGATCGCCGCGGAAGTCCTGGCCCATCTTGTCGATCTCATCGAGCAGGAAGAGCGGGTTGGACTTCTTGGCCTTCTTCATCGACTGGATGACCTTGCCGGGCATCGAGCCGATATAGGTCCGCCTGTGGCCACGGATCTCGGCCTCGTCGCGCACGCCGCCGAGCGCCATGCGGATGAACTCGCGACCGGTGGCCTTGGCGATCGACTTGCCGAGCGAGGTCTTGCCGACGCCGGGCGGGCCGACGAGGCACAGGATCGGCCCCTTCAGCTTCTTCTGGCGGCTCTGCACGGCGAGATACTCGACGATGCGTTCCTTGACCTTGTCGAGGCCGAAGTGATCGGCATCGAGCACGTCCTGCGCAAAGGCGAGGTCCTGCTTGACCTTGGAGTTCTTGCCCCACGGGATCGACAAGAGCCAATCGAGATAGTTGCGCACGACCGTCGATTCAGCCGACATCGGCGACATCGAGCGCAGCTTCTTCAACTCGGCCTCCGCCTTTTCGCGGGCCTCCTTGGAGAGCTTGGTCTTCTTGATGCGCGCTTCGATCTCGGCGGCCTCGTCGCGGCCGTCCTCGCCCTCGCCGAGCTCCTTCTGGATCGCCTTCATCTGCTCGTTGAGGTAGTACTCGCGCTGCGTCTTCTCCATCTGGCGCTTGACGCGCGAACGGATGCGCTTTTCCACCTGGAGCACGGAGATTTCGGCTTCCATGAAGCCCATCGCCTTCTCCAGACGCTCCTTGACGGAAAGCGTCGCAAGCATCTCCTGCTTCTCGGGGATCTTGATGGCGAGATGCGATGCAACAGTATCGGCGAGCTTGGAATAATCGTCGATCTGGCTGGCGGCGCCCACCACTTCGGGCGAGATCTTCTTGTTCAGCTTGACGTAATTCTCGAAGTCGGTGACGACCGAGCGGGCAAGCGCCTCGATTTCGACCTCTTCCTCTTCCGGCTCGGCGAGCGCCGTGGCGCGGGCCTCATGGAAATCGGCACGGTCGGTGAACGAGACGATTTTGGCGCGCGAGGCGCCCTCGACCAGCACCTTCACGGTGCCGTCGGGAAGCTTCAAAAGCTGCAGCACATTGGCGAGCGTGCCGATGTCGAAAATCGCACCGGGCTCAGGATCGTCGTCGGCTGCATTCATCTGGGTGGCAAGCAGGATCTGTTTTTCCTGACCCATCACCTCTTCCAGCGCCTTGATCGACTTTTCACGGCCCACGAAGAGCGGAACGATCATATGCGGGAACACGACGATATCGCGCAGTGGGAGGACTGCGAAAACGCCGTCGCCGGAAGCCTTGGATATCTTGGCCATTGTCCAACCTTTCATGTCGCGACCGCTTATTTAGCCAACCGCGAATCTCATATTAACGACCGAGCGTCGTTCCGCCTACCACCGTTTGTGACGGGAATTTTACAGCACAGAATTCGGCGCCTCGGCCTTCTGTTGTTAGGTGGATGTAGCCGAGGCAAAGATCAAGGGTTAACACGGTCGTTCGAGCCCTTCCACTGCCCGCCTCCCCGCCCTTGACAGCAAAACGGCGCCACGCGGGCGCCGTTCCATGAAAATTGTCGGGCGCAGCGCCATTTCAGGCGCTGACATTGCCCTTCTTTTCCTTCTGTTCGGAGTAGATGTAGAGCGGCCGGGCGTTGCCGGACACCACCTCTTCCGAAATCACCACCTCGCGCACGCCTTCCAGCGCCGGCAGCTCGAACATGGTGTCGAGCAGGATCGCTTCCATGATGGAGCGCAGGCCGCGCGCGCCGGTCTTGCGCTCGATGGCGCGCTTGGCGATCGCCGACAGCGCGTTCTCGTGGAACGTCAGGTCGACATTCTCCATCTCGAACAGCCGCTGATATTGCTTGACCAGAGCGTTCTTCGGTTCGGTCAGGATCTGGATCAGCGCCGGCTCGTCGAGGTCTTCCAGCGTCGCCAGGACCGGCAGACGACCGACGAATTCCGGGATCAGGCCGAATTTCAGGAGATCCTCCGGCTCGACCTGGCGGAACAGGTCGCCGGTGCGCCGATCCTCGGGCGAAGCCACGGTGGCGCCGAAGCCGATCGAGGTCTTGCGGCCGCGATCCGAGATGATCTTGTCCAGTCCCGCGAAGGCGCCGCCGCAGATGAACAGGATGTTGGCGGTGTCGACCTGCAGGAATTCCTGCTGTGGATGCTTGCGGCCGCCCTGCGGCGGCACGGAGGCGACCGTGCCTTCCATGATCTTCAGGAGCGCCTGCTGCACGCCCTCGCCCGACACGTCGCGGGTGATCGAGGGATTGTCCGACTTGCGCGAGATCTTGTCGATTTCGTCGATATAGACGATGCCGCGCTGCGCCCGCTCGACATTGTAGTCGGCAGACTGCAACAGCTTCAGGATGATGTTCTCGACGTCCTCGCCGACGTAGCCGGCCTCGGTCAGTGTCGTGGCGTCGGCCATGGTGAACGGCACGTCGATGATGCGGGCGAGCGTCTGCGCGAGAAGCGTCTTGCCGCAGCCGGTCGGACCGATCAGAAGGATGTTGGACTTGGCCAGCTCGACGTCGTTGTTCTTGCCGGCATGCGCCAGGCGCTTGTAGTGGTTGTGAACCGCCACCGACAGCACGCGCTTGGCATAGGGCTGGCCGATGACGTAGTCGTCGAGGACCTTGAGGATTTCCTGCGGTGTTGGCACGCCTTCGCGCGACTTCACCATCGAGGTCTTGTTCTCCTCGCGGATGATGTCCATGCACAGCTCGACGCATTCGTCGCAGATGAAGACCGTCGGCCCGGCGATCAGCTTGCGGACCTCGTGCTGGCTCTTGCCGCAAAACGAGCAGTAGAGGGTGTTCTTTGAATCACCGCCGCCGTTGCTGACCTTGCTCATTTTTCTGTCCTTTCACCGACGCCGCCGACCGCCTGGCTTTGAGTGACGTCTTCACCAATCTATCGCGGGAATCCGCCGCCGCCAGTGTCCCGGCCCACACAGCGCATTCCGTACGAAACACAAATCAGAAAACGCGGCAATGATTCGCAGCAACCCCACGCAAAGCTAAGCCGTCGAAAATCAACATAGCCTTAACGTAGGCAATCCCAACGCCTGAGGGAACAGCCAAATGTGGCCGAAATGCCGCAAGACGCGCCAAAACCGCGTTATGCTGCCATTTGCCGTCGAGGTCAGGCTGAAGCGGTGGCTGTCTCGACCGCCTCGCGGCTGGAAATGACCTTGTCGATCAGACCGAAGTCCCTAGCCTCGTCCGCGGTCATGAAATGGTCGCGGTCGAGCGTCTTCTCGATCTCGTCATAGCTCTTGCCGGTGTGCTTGACGTAGACCTCGTTCAAGCGGCGCTTCAGCTTGATGATGTCTTGCGCATGACGTTCGATGTCCGAGGCCTGGCCCTGGAAGCCGCCTGACGGCTGATGGACCATGATCCGGGCGTTCGGCGTGGCAAAGCGCATGTCCTTGTGGCCGGCGGTCAGAAGCAGCGAACCCATCGAGGCAGCCTGGCCGATGCAGAGCGTCGACACGGCCGGCTTGATGAACTGCATCGTGTCGTAGATCGCCATGCCCGAGGTGACGACGCCGCCCGGCGAATTGATATAGAGGTTGATTTCCTTCTTGGGGTTCTCCGCCTCGAGGAACAAAAGCTGTGCACAAACCAGCGTCGCCATCCCGTCCTCGACCGGACCGGTGATGAAGATGATGCGTTCCTTCAAGAGGCGCGAGAAAATGTCATAGGCACGCTCGCCGCGGTTGGTCTGCTCGACCACCATCGGAACGAGGTTCATGTAGGTTTCAACGGGGTTCTTCATGGACTACCCTTGTTGGAGATGGATTCCGGCACCTTGGTATATCAGCAATCGCGCGGAATCGTTCTGGATTGGTTACGACCTAAATAGGATGCCGGCTCACCCTAGCGCAAGGCCGCCTCTCCTAGCCATCTGGTTAACTCGAATCAAGCGCGGCAAGCCCGCGGAGCACGGGCGCCCTGGCCTAATGGGACGGCCCGGTCTCGGCTGGCCCCCGAAAGCCGCTCGCAAGGTAGCAATTCCTTAACCGCAATGCTTAACGAAAAGCCTTGAAATCGCTGTCCGCCCCCGGAGCTTCCGTTACAGTCCTGCGTTGTGAAGACGTCCTTTTCAACGGGGGAATGTCATGATCCGCAAAAGCTCCGCATCGCTGGCGGCAGTCGCGATGCTTGCCAGCGTCTGTGAAACCGCCGCAGGCAGCCGCGCGCTCGAATGCTATGAGCCGATCCACAGGCCGGCATTGTACGATACCGTCTATGAGGACGTGATGCTGAGCCCCGGCGGCCAGGTGGTCGACTACGATGCGCCGATTTACGGCACCTACCAGGGCGTGGAGCAGATCGCGCCGGCGCGCGTCACTTATGAGAGGGTGCCTGCGGTTACGCGCACGATCTACCACACGGTCAAGGTCGACGATGCCGGCTATGCCTGGGAATGGCGCGTCATCCATGGCCGCAAGGTGCTGTGTAAGGTATGGCGCAAGGCCCGCTATGCCCGTGTCGCCGAGACGGTCGTGGTCCAGCCGGAGCGCGTCCGGCGCGTGGTTCAGCCGGCAGAATTTGAAGCGGTTGCCCACGAAGTGCTGGTGCGGCCGCAACAGGTCCGCATCCGGGAAATCCCGCCGTCTTACGGGACGGTAGCGCGTAGAGTGGCGGTGCGGGAAGGTTCGACCAGTTGGCGGCGCGTGCACATTCCGCGGCACTGCCAGGATTAGGCGGTACTTCGCCTGAGGATTGCAGCCGGCCGGGCGACGGTATCGCCCGGCCGGCCGGAGCTGTCGCCGGCTTAGGCGAGGTCGATGTCGAGGATCGCCATCGAGAAATTGTAATCGCCGTCGTCCTCGTCCTTGAAGACGATGCCGAGGAATTCGTCGCCGACATAGACTTCGGCCGAGTCTTCCTTGCGCGGACGCGCCTTCACCTGCAGCTTGGGATTCTGGAAGACGCGCTTGAAATAGGCGTCCAGCTTTCTGATTTCGTCAGGCTTCAAAAGACTTCTCCGAAATGTCGGCTTAATTCATGGGAACGCGCTTCTGACACGCCGACGATGGCGATGTAAAGGCAAGCCGACAGGATAACACGTGACAACCGGCACCTGAAAACCGTGGCCGGATTCCGGTCACCAGGCGGACTGACAGTCTCAGATGTCGAAGCTGACCACGTGGTCCATGCTCTGCGACGGCAGGAGCTGGTCCATCTGTCGCGAAGGCTGGTCGCAGCCGGTTTCTCCCACGACCCGCGCCGGCACGCCGGCGACCGTCTTGTTGTGCGGCACGGGCGACAGCACCACCGAACCGGCGGCAATCTTCGAGCAATGACCGACCTCGATATTGCCGAGAATCTTGGCGCCGGCGCCGATCAGCACGCCGCGGCGGATCTTCGGATGACGGTCGCCATTGGCCTTGCCGGTGCCGCCCAGCGTCACGCCGTGCAGGATCGACACGTCATCCTCGATGACCGCCGTCTCGCCGACGACCAGCCCGGTGGCGTGATCGATAAAGATACCCTTGCCGATGCGAGCGGCCGGATTGATATCGGTCTGGAACACCGATGACGACCTGCTCTGCAGGTAGAGCGCGAAGTCCCGGCGGCCATGGTTCCACAGCCAGTGCGCAAGACGATGCGTCTGGATGGCGTGAAAACCCTTGAAGTAGAGCACCGGCATGATGAAACGGTCGCAGGCCGGGTCCCGATCGTAATAGGCCTGGATGTCGACGCGCACCGTCGTGCTCCAGTCAGGATCGTCGTCCAGCATGGCTTTGAAGGTCTGGCGGATGAGATCGGAGCCGATATCCTGGTGGTCGAGGCGCTCGGCAAGCCGGTGGATCACCGCTTCTTCCAGGCTCTCCTGGTTGAGGATCGTCGAATAGAGGAAGGCCGCCAGCAATGGATCGCGGTTCACCGCCTCCATCGCCTCGTCGCGGATCGACCGCCAGATCGGATCGACCGGCTGCACCCTGCTGGGGCGGGCAATCGTAATGCTGTTCATCGACGCTCTCCGGCCTTCCTCATTCTCCGGCGGCACATATAGGCCACATCATAGCACGGTTGAACTCAATTTTCCTTAGTGCTTTGTCAAATGGACCTGGTTCACGCAAATTCAAGCGACGATGGAGAACGAACCCTTGATCGACGACGCGCTGAAAAGCGAGCTTGCGGCGCTCTACCGGGCTGCCGACCGCCACTACCATGGCTTGGCCCACATCGAGGCCATGCTGGCGCTGGCGGCCGAATACCGACCCCTTCTGCATGACCCCGAGGCCGTCGAAGCGGCGATCTGGTTTCATGACGCGATCTATGACAGCCGCGCCAAGGACAATGAGGCAAAAAGCGCCGAACTGGCCGAGAAAAGGCTCGCCGGGCGCGCCGATCCGCATCGCCTCGCCCGCATCGCGGCGATGATCAACGCCACCGCCACCCATCAATTGCCGCCTTTACGCGACGAGAATGCGCTCAACGATGCGGCGCTTTTGCTCGACATGGATCTGGCGATCCTCGGCGCCGAACCCGCGGTCTTCGATGCTTATGAGAAGGCGGTCCGGCTGGAATATGGCTGGGTGGACGAGCCGATGTGGCGCGCCGGCCGCGCGGCGGTCCTGAAGAGTTTCCTCGGCCGTCCGCATATTTTCTACACATCCGGATTCCGGCAGCGTTTCGAGACCCGGGCAAGGACGAACCTCCAGCGCTCGCTCGCGGCGTTGGAGGGCTGAAAAGCCTAATCCGGAAAAGTCTCCATCCGTTGCGCATAGGGCTTGAATCCCGCTCCTCCATAGACCGACTGGGCGGCCGGATGGTCATAAGTGTCGGTGTGGAGCCAAAGCCTTCGCGGCCGATGCGACCACGCCGCGCATAACGCGTGGTCGAGCAGGAACGGCCCCAGCCGCTTTCCTTGAAAAGCCGGGACCAGCCCGAAGTGAACGAGCTCGACAGCCTCTTCGCCGACATTGTTGAACTCGCAGAAGCCGGCGGCCTCGCCATCGACGCGAAGCACATGGATGTGCGTGGCGTCATCGGCGAGCAGCGTTTCGAGGTCCGCCTCTGACATGCGCAGTCGCTGGTCCCATTGCACCGGTCCGCCTACGGCACGATAGAGATCGAGATAGCCCGAAAGATCGAGCCTTTCGCGCGCCACGACCGCGACGGGCGACGGTGACGCAAGCGGCACGCCCTGAGGCGGCGCCAGCATCTCCATATAGGTGACGAGCAGATCGACCATTGTCAGCCCAGCAGCGCCGCGCGCTTAGAGCGGGTTCTCGGCGTAGAACTCGAGCACGCGTTGCTTGAAGCTCTTGTCGCCGACGGCGAGCATGTGGTCGCGGCCCTCGATATTAAAGGCACTGGCATTCGGCATCAGCGCCGCAAGCTCGTCCGGCGAACCGCCGATGTCGTCCTTCGTGCCGACGGCAATCAGCGTCGGCTGGGCGATGCGGGCCATGTCATCCTCGCTCAGCAACTCGCGCGACTTTGCGATGCAAGCCGCAAGCGCACGACGGTCGCTGCGCGTCCGATCTGCGAAAGCGCGGAACGAGCGCCCGCGCGGATGCGTGGTGGCGGCGGGATCCTCCGCCAGCAGGGCAGCAGCGATCGGGTCCCAGTCGCCGACCCCGTCGACCATGCCGATGCCGAGGCCGCCGAACACCAGCGTCGCGACCTTCTGCGGATCGGAGAGCGCCAGGAAAGCCGAGACGCGCGCGCCCATCGAATAACCCATGACATGCGCGCGCTCGATGCCGAGATTATCAAGCAGCGCGGCCGCATCGGACGCCATCTTGGCCGGCGTGTAATCGGCCTCGTCATAGCTCTTCGACGACGAACCATGGCCGCGATGGTCGAACGCTATCGCCCGATAGCCGGCGTCGTTCAGCGTCTTGAACCAGCCCGGCGAGACCCAGTTGACGTAGTGGCTGGAGGCAAAGCCGTGGATCATCAGCACCGGGTTGCCCTGCCCCGAGGCCGGCTGGCGATCGAGATAGGCAAGTTCGAAACCGTCATGGGAAAAGAACTGCATCGGCGGAACTGCTTCTCAGTTGGCGCCGGTGCCGATAGTCGGGTGGCGCAACAGATCGCCTTCCTTGATGCCGTCCCTGGCGGCTGTGCCGGCCTTGAGTTCAAGCACGAAGCGCACGGGTTGTCCCGGCGAGATGATCGCTTCGGATTCGGGCTCGCCGCGCTTGATGGCTTTGATCCTGCCATCTTCACCGATGAAGATGAGGTCGAGCGCCATCGGCGTGTTCTTCATCCAGAAGTCCACCTCGTCCGTTCTTTCAAAGACGAACAACATGCCGTGATCGTCTGCCATGGTCCGGCGAAACATCAGTCCCGCCTCGCGTTCGGCTGAGGTATCGGCGATCTCGATGGAGAAGGAACGCTCGCCGGAGCCGGTCGACACCACAAGCGGCGTCCGGTCGATCGGCAGCAGCATCGCATCCGCCGAACTTGGCTTCGCAGCGATGAAACAGGCGGCGAAAACGATCGCGGCGCAGAATATGCCCGCAGTCAGCCAATTGCGATGAACCATGCGTACCTCGTCCAGACGCTCGTCCTAAACCATGATCCGGACAAGTGGAACCGGTTTTCGGACAAGATGGTCGCGCCGCGGCAAAGGGACTTTTCGACTGCGTCGAGAAGCCCTCAGTGCGAGACCGACAAGGTACCCATATCGGGGTGAATTTCGGCGGCCATAAGGCCTTTGTCGCCGCGTCCGAAGCGAACGAGCACGACTTGGCCGGGGCGGAGCTCGGTTATGCCGTAGCGCCGCAGCGTCTCCATGTGGACGAAGATGTCTTCCGTCCCCTCGCCCCGCGTCAGGAAGCCGAAACCCTTGGTGCGGTTGAACCACTTGACCAAGGCTCGCTCGAGGCCGCTCTCCGGATTGACCGTGACGTGGGTGCGCTGTTCCTGCTCTGCCGGGTGGACGGCCGTCGAGGCGTCCATGGAAAGGACGCGGAAAGCCTGCAAGCCGCGCTCGCCCTGTTTCACCAGGCAGACGACCCGCGCGCCCTCGAGCGCCGTCTGGAAACCGTCCCTTCGAAGACATGTCACATGGAGGAGAATATCACCCGAGACGCCGTCGTCCGGAAGAATGAAGCCGTAGCCCTTGGCCACGTCGAACCATTTGATAGCGCCGGCGATTTCGACAAGCTCGGCGGAGTCGCCGCCATTGTCCCGCTGCAAGGCGTCGTCAAGGCTTCCGTCCCGCCTCGTGAAAGAGGCTTTTTCCCCCATAAGAATGCCCCCCTTTTTCAACTGAACCGCAACTGATTCTTGCCAAGAGATTAACACTGCGGCTTCCGGGGTGTGCAAGGGCTGACGTGCCTTTTTTCACCGTTCAACACCGGAAAGGCTGAAATGTCGTTTGCCGGCGCTTCCGGATGCCGGAATCGCAAGGCCTGAAATCGACCGCGCCGCCGCTATTGTCGGACGATTGCCCTTTCACCGGACGGCTCCTATGGTGCCCGCAACCCCAACACTTTGAGGAAGCCGCCATGCGCTATCTGCACACAATGGTCCGCGTCGCCGATATCGACCAGTCGCTCGATTTCTACTGCAGCAAGCTCGGCCTCAAGGAGGTGCGCCGCTACGAGAACGAGCAGGGCCGCTACACGCTTGTCTTCCTCGCCGCGCCGGAAGACGAGCAGAGCGGCATCCATGAGAAGGCGCCGCTGGTCGAATTGACCTACAATTGGGACCCGGAGGACTATAAGGGCGGCCGCAATTTCGGCCACCTCGCCTATGAGGTCGACGACATCTACGCAACCTGCCAGAAGCTGATGGACAATGGCGTGACCATCAATCGTCCGCCGCGCGACGGTAACATGGCTTTTGTCCGTTCGCCGGACGGCATCTCGATCGAGCTGCTGCAGAAGGGCCCGGCCAAGGCGAAGGCCGAACCATGGGCCTCGATGCCGAACACAGGGGCCTGGTAAATCCGGCGATACCACGCCGATTTGGCCGGCGGCCGCCAGAGCAATTCCAGGAAAAGTGTGGGCGGTTTTCCGTTCGGAATTGCGTCAAAACGAAGAGATAGAGCGGTTCGCCGCTTCGGCGAAACGGTGAAACGCTCTAGCGTTTCGCCCGGCGCTGCCTATCTATCCGCAATTGGCGCCAGCCTCGTCCAGGCTGGCGTTTCTTCATCCGCCAGGAGAATTCCATGCTGACCAGCCGCGCCGATGTCGCCACCGAACATGCCAGCCGCTACCTGCAGCAGCTCTGCAAGCACTGGTCGCATAAATTCCCGGTCGAGTTCGACCCGCGGCACGGCGCCATCCAACTCTCGATCGGCCGCACCGTGATGGACGCCGACGATCAGGCGCTGCACATCGCTGTGGCCGCCGACGACGAAGCGTCGCTGGAGCGGCTTGAGAGCGTGGTCGCGGACCATATCAAGCGCTTCGCCTTTCGCGAGGAACTAAGCTTCGACTGGCAAAAGGCTGCCTGAGTCGGAGCAATTCCGGGAAAAGTGCCTCGAACAGTCAGCCGCCGGCCTTGCCGGCCATGTCGAGCAGCGCCAGCACGCTGCGCCAGTTGCGCGCCGTGCCCGGCACCTTCAAGGTACGCGGGATGAGATTGGCGAACACCGATTTGCCGAGACCGTCCGGCGCATGCAGGTAAAGCACGTCGCCCTTGACCTCGAAGCGCTCGGGGCCGGTGCATTTGTCGGCGAGCCGCTTGGTCTCCTCGGCGGTCGGCTCCCGTTCCAGCGCATAGGCGTGCAGCTTGGTCGGCTCGCCGGCGACCTCGGGATAAGGGTTGTCCTTCACCAGCCGCTCGAACCAGCCGGCATCGCGCACCATGATGCGCGAATGAAAACCCCACTTCTTCTCGAAGGCAGCCTCGATCTCCCTGGTCAGCGCCGCCGCGTCCCCCTTCTTCGCCCGGAAGACGACATTGCCGCTCTGCACATAGGTCGCGACATCGCTCAAGCCGAGACTTTCGAAGAAGGCTTTGAGCTCCGCCATTTTGACGATGCGGTTGCCGCCGACATTGATGCCGGAAAATAGCGCAACGAAAACGGTACCCTTCATATGATGAACCCCGCCAGCGTCTCGTTGTCGGTGATGTCCTGATATTGCACGCCTTCGGCGTCGAAATTGGCTTTCAGCAGGTCGAAATTGCGCCGGTCCTTGGTCTCTATGCCGATCAGCACCGAGCCGAAATTGCGCGCCGATTTCTTCAGATACTCGAAGCGGGCGATATCGTCGTCGGGACCGAGCATTTCGAGGAAATCGCGCAGCGCGCCCGGCCGTTGCGGGAAGCGGATGATGAAATACTTCTTCAACCCCTCGAAGCGCAGCGCCCGCTCCTTCACGTCCGGCAGCCGCTCGAAGTCGAAATTGCCGCCGGAGACGACCGCGACCATGGTCTTGCCCCTGATCTCCTTGCGCGAGAAATCCTTGAGCGCGTCGATCGCCAGCGCGCCGGCCGGCTCCAGCACGACGCCCTCGACATTGAGCATCTCGATCATGGTGGCGCAGAGCCGGTTCTCCGGAACCAGCCGCACGGCATCGGCGGTGAAGTCCTTGAGATGGCGCAACGGCTCGCGTCCGATCTCGGCCACCGCGGCACCGTCGACAAAATTGTCGACCTTGGCGAGCCTGACCCGCTTGCCGCCGGCAAGGCTCTCGCGCAGGCTCGGCGCGCCCGCCGGCTCGCAGAACACGAAACGCGGGTCGCGATGCTGGTCGGCGAAATAGTGGGTCACACCGGCGGCAAGACCGCCGCCGCCCACCGGCAGCATGACGATGTCGGGCACGCGCCCGCCCGGCATCTGGGCCGCAATCTCGTAGGCAACCGTCGCCTGGCCCTCGATAATGTCCTTGTGGTCGAAGGGCGGCACCATATGCGCGCCGGCGGTCTCGGTGAATTCGAGGGCGGCGCGGTAGCAATCGTCGAAGAAGTCGCCGACCAGCCTGATCTCGACGAAATCGCCGCCGAACAGCCGCGTCTTGTCGATCTTCTGCTGCGGCGTCGTCACCGGCATGAACACGACGCCTCGTCTGCCGAAATGGCGGCAGACGAAGGCAAAGCCCTGGGCGTGATTGCCTGCCGAGGCGCAGACGAACAGCTCGGCATTGTTGCCGGCGGCGAGCGCCTTGCGGAAGAAGTTGAACGCGCCCCTGATCTTGTAGGAGCGCACCGGCGTCAGGTCCTCACGCTTCAAAAGGATGCGCGCGCCTGTCTTCTTGGACAGGTAATCGTTCTCCTGCAGCGGCGTTTCCGGAAAGATTTCGCGGATCGCCTCGGCGGCAGCGGCGACGCGAGAAGAGAAGCTGTTCAATAGAAGTCCCTCATTTGGTCTCGGCGGTACGCCAGGACAGCCGTATCCCGTGCCGGCAACCTTCCTGCCGCCGTTTTGGCTTTCGCGCAACAGTGCAATGGCCGTCGCCCGGCGCTGAGCCAATTTCCACTGGACACGACTTACTTTAGCCGCACTTCGGCTGTCCGGGAGATTTCCGCGGAGGTGGACGGCCAATCGTGGCCGGAGTGGAATTGCCAGTGAAAGTGTCGATGTGCGGTTGAAGACAATTCTGATCATTGCCTTTGCCCTGCTGATAGCAGGCTGCGCGGGCCACCAGACGCAGGAAATCCTGGGCAGCGTCGTCGTGCCGACGACGGCGACCGAGATCGCCGGCAACCACTCGATCTTCATCGCCACGACCCGCAAGCGCTCCGACGACCCGAACAAGGTTTTTGACGGCGAACGCTCGGCCACGCTCAACTATGCGCGTGTCAACGTCACCGTTCCCCCCATTCACCAGACCGGCCAGATCGAGCGCCGTTCGCGCGGCAAGTCGAACGACCCGACGAAATATTTCATGGCCTCCGAAGTCGTCGGCTACGACACGCAGCCGAAATTCGCCAGCGCCCTCAACGCCGACATCGACGCCCGCGGCGGCCGCGTCATGGTTTTCGTCCACGGCTACAACACCGGCTTCGACGACGCCGTCTACCGGCTGACCCAGATCGTCCATGATTCCGGCTATCCGGGCACGCCAGTGCTGTTTTCCTGGGCCTCCGGCGCCAAGACCACCGACTATGTCTATGACAAGGAAAGCGCCGCCGCCGCCCGCGACCAGCTGGAGGTGACGTTGCGGATGCTGGCGCAGACCGGCGCCCGGCGCATCGACATTGTCGCCCATTCGATGGGAACCTGGGTGACGATGGAAACGCTGCGCCAGCTTGCCATCACCGGTGACCGCGATCTCAGCGGCAAGCTCGGCGACGTTGTGCTCGCCTCGCCCGACATCGATGTCGATGTCTTCAAGAGCCAGATGCGCCGCTACGGCAAGCCGGACAAGCCCTTCATCCTGCTCCTGTCGGACGACGACCGGGCGCTGCGGCTCTCCGGCCTGATCGCCGGCGCGCGGCCGCGCGTCGGCGACTATCGTGATGCCGCAGATCTCGCCTCCTATGGCGTCACGGTGGTCGACCTCTCCAAGATCAAGGGCGTCGACAGTTTCAACCACACCAAATTCGCCGACAATCCGATGATGGTGCAGATGATCGGACAGCGGCTGCGTGAGGACGATGGCTTTGCCAGCGATCGTGATGTGACGGACCGCATCCGTCAGCTGGCTGCGCAGTAACCGTATCGGTGCGGGTTCGGCGCCGCAGGGACTTTGAACTGGACCCGGCCGCTCTCTGGCTTTATCGCAGTAGCAAGAGACGTTGCCGCCTTGGGGGACCCCGGGTGATTGCGCATGTGAAGATCGTTGTCGGCCTTGCCTTCACGCTCGCCCTCGCCGGCTGCGCCGGTCCCACGCATGATCTTCTCAACCGCAAAACAGTTACAGCGCCTGCCTCCGACATTGCCGCCACGCACGAAATCTTCGTCGCCACCACCCGCCAGCAGGCGACCAAGGATCCGCGCCAGGTCTTCGACGGCGACCGTTCGCTGACCACCAGCTACGCCCGCGTCGACGTCACCGTGCCGAAGGTCCACCAGGTCGGCGCGATCGAGCGCGCCAAGGGCTCGACAGACTCCAATCCGGCCAAGCAGTTTACCGCCACCGATGTCGTCCACTATGGCGACGCGCGGCAATTCGCCAAGGCGGTCGGCGCCGACATTTCCATGCGCGGCGACCGTGCCCTGGTGTTCGTGCACGGCTTCAACAACGGTTTCGACGACGGTATCTACCGCATCACGCAGATAGCGCATGACACCAAATATCCCGGAACGCCGGTGCTGTTCTCGTGGGCATCGAGCGCCAAGGCGACCGGCTACATCTACGACAAGGACAGTTCGACCGCCGCGCGCGACGATCTCGAGGCGACGCTGCGGATGCTTGCCAAGACACGCGTCAAGAGCATCGACATCATCGCCCATTCGATGGGCACCTGGCTGACGATGGAGGCGCTGCGCCAGCTCGCCATCACTGGCGACCGCGATCTCGGCGGCAAGCTCGGTTACGTCATCCTCGCCTCGCCCGACATCGACGTCGATGTCTTCAAGAAGCAGATGATCCGCTACGGCAAGCCGGACAAACCCTTTGCCATTCTGCTTTCGGGCGACGACCGGGCGTTGAAGCTGTCGAGCTTCATTTCCGGCGACAAGCCGCGCGTCGGCGACTACGGCAACGCGGCCGACCTCGCTGATTACGGCGTGACGGTGGTCGACCTGACCCACGCCAAGGGCGGCGACGGCGGCCTGAACCATGCCAAATTCGCCGACAATCCGATCCTGGTGCAATTGCTGGGCAACCGGCTGCGCACGCCAGCCGGCCTTGCTTCGGACGAGCCCAACCCGACGCAGCTCAACAATATCGGCCAGGGTCTCGGCAAGGCGGTCGGCTCTGTCGCCGAGGTCGTCATCACCACCCCGTTCAGGGTGTTGACCATCGCTACCGGCGGATAGCTGACGCTCAGATAAAAAGATCGACCTTCTGGAACGTCGTCACGTCGACCAGGCCGACGTCCGAGATCCTCAGCTCCGGAATGACCACCAGCGCCAGCAGCGAGTGCTGCATATAGGCGTTGTTGAGCGAGCAGCCGACCTTGCGCATCGCCTCGGTCAGTTGATCGGCCTTGGCCGCGACGATCTCGGCGCGTTCGTCCGACATCAGGCCGGCGATCGGCATCTCGACCAGCGCCAGTTCCTTGCCCTCGGAATAAAGCACGACGCCGCCGCCCACCTCGCTCAGCCGGTTGACGGCCAAGGCCATATCCTCCTTGTTGGTGCCGACGACGATGATGTGGTGCGCGTCATGCGCCACGCTGGACGCCATTGCGCAGTCTTTCACATAGCCGAAGCCGGAGACGAAGGCGTTGGTGACGCCGCCCGTGCCGCGATGCCGCTCGACCAGGGCGATCTGGCAGATGTCGTTGCGGCGATCCATGGCGACCAGCCCGTCCTCGACCGGCAGGTCGGCTTCCAAAGCCCGCGTCGGCGCCTGGTTCTCGATCACGCCGATCACCCGCGCCCGCACTTCGTTGGCGCCTTGCGGCGCGGAAATGTCAAAATCCTTCGCCGCGAGCTTCTTGCCGAGCTTGACCGTGTTCTTTGCGGATTGCGGATAGTCATAGGCGGCAATGTCGATCTCCAGCTTGCCGCCCTTCGCCAGCCGGACGCCGCGGGCATAGACCTCGTCGATGGTCATCCGGGCAAGGTCCGAAACGATCAGCAGATCGGCGAGCCGTCCGGGCGCGATGGAGCCGATCTCGCGCTCCAGCCTGAAATGCTGCGCGGTGTTGAGCGTCGCCATCTGGATCGCCGTCACCGGCTTCAGCCCCTGGCTGATGGCATGCCGCACCACCCGGTCCATATGGCCTTCATGCACAAGCGTGCCGGAATGGCTGTCATCGGTGCATAGGATGAAGTTGCGCGGGTCGATGCCGCCTTCGGTCACCGCCTTGATCTGCGCCGCCACGTCGTACCAGGCCGAGCCCAACCTCAGCATCGCCTTCATGCCCTGGCGCACCCGAGCGATCGCGTCCTCCGCGCGCGTGCCTTCATGGTCGTCCTCCGCCCCGCCGGCGACATAGCCGTGGAACGGCAGGCCGAGATCGGGCGACGCATAATGCCCGCCGACCGTCTTGCCGGCCTTGACCGTCTCGGCGATCTCGCCCGACATCACCGGATCGTTGGCGGCAACGCCGGGGAAATTCATCACCTCGCCAAGCCCGATGATGTTTTCCCAGGTCATGGCCTCGGCAACGTCGGCGACCGTCAATTCGGCGCCGGCATGCTCCAGCCCCGGCGCCGAGGGCACGCAGGACGGCATCTGCACATGCACGTTGATCGGCATCGCGACCGCCTCGTCATGCATCAGGCGCACGCCCGGCAGTCCAAGCACATTGGCGATCTCGTGCGGATCGATGAACATCGAGGTCGTGCCGTGCGGGATGACGGCGCGGCAGAACTCCGTCACCGTCACCATGCCGCTCTCGACATGCATATGCGCGTCGCAAAGGCCCGGCACCAGATAGCGCCCGCCGGCATCGACGACCTTCGTCCGCTGCCCGATGGCATGGCCGGCATTCGGCCCGCAATAGGCGAAGCGGCCGGCTGCGATCGCGATATCGGTGCCGGGGATGATCTCGCCCGAATGGACGTTCACCCAGCGACCGTTGCGGATGACCAGATCGGCCGGCTTCCGGCCCATCGCGACGTCGACCAGATGTGTCGCCACTTCCGTCCACGGCTTTGGCTTTGCGGCGCTAGTCGGCTTGGCGTTCGTCATGGGCTTTGAGTCCTCTGCGTAGGTCACTTTGGCAAATGTCGGCGTCCGGAGCCAGAGCGTCAGGTCGTAAACCACTGTTGCAGAGATGCAATTCCGTTTCGCGGCGAATGGGGCTAGTCTGCTTCGAGGAGTCGTTCGAAACCGCCATTTCGGAGCGATCGATGCGTCGACTGACGCTTGCCAGTGCCGGCTTTCTTGTCCTGCTGTCCGGATCCGCTTGGGCGGCGGATCTGGGGGCTGATCTGCCGATGACCGCGGCCGGCTTCGACTGGACCGGCTATTACGCCGGCCTGCAGGCCGGCTATGGCTGGGGTCGCTCCGACATCAGCGGCGACGATGGCGGTCCGTTTTCGGTCAAGCCCGACATCGACGGCGGTTTCGTCGGCGGCCATGTCGCGGGGCTCTGGCAGTTCGACCAGGCTGTGATCGGCGCCGAGGCCGATCTGAACTACGCCTCGATCGACGGCACCGCCGAGGCCGGCCCGGCAAACACATTCGGCACCGACATCAAATGGTTCGGATCGATCGATGCCAAGGCCGGCTACGCCATGGATCGCGTGTTGATCTACGGCATCGGCGGCGTCGCTTTCGCCGGGATCGAGACCTCGCAGGCGGCAGGCACGGCCTTTACACAAACCCGCACCAGCACCGGCTGGACGCTCGGCGCCGGCGTCGACTATGCCTTGACCAACAATGTCGTTGTCGGCGCGCAATACCGCTACTACGATTTCGGCAAGGAGCATTTCGATGCGCCGGACACCTTCGCCGACCGCGACCAGGACGTGAAGCTGCAGACGCTAGGCGTGAATTTCAGCTACAAATTCTGAGGTTTGCGGCACCGCGACGACGCGCAACACCCCTTCCGCATCTCTTGAAAATTCAGGTGGCCGGCGCCCGCAGGGGGCGGGGGAATGGGTAGGGGCCTGATGGACGCCGGCCTCGGCGGATCGATCCGCCACGGCGCAAACATTAGCGTTCCCAGGGCAGGCCGTAATAGCGTGATCGCGCCACTTTCCCACCGCCCTGCCCCGCCTAGCGGACATGCTTGGCTGAACAGTCAGGATCGGTCCGAAGCCCTCTTTCCTTCAGGCATGGCCTCGAGGCACTCCTCCAGCCGCCGCAGCCGGGCCTTGTGCCAGCGCAACGTGTGCGCGACCTCGTGCAGGTTCCATTTGGCCTTCGAATTGGCGGCTTCGATCAGCCCTCGTTCGAGCCGACCGATCTCGCGGCGCAGCTGCCGCGCCTCCTCCTCCCGCAGTCCCCTGATCCAGCCTGGCCCACGCATGGTTCCACCATCAAAGCCGACCATAGACTCGCACACAAACGCTAATGGGATCAGTTCGGAGAAACTGGCATTTTAAATATCACTAATATTAAATCTGCGCCTGAGAACGGGCAGGACGGCGGCACAAAGTCCAGCCGATCCGAAACTTGGCTTGACGGCTCATATCAGGCATCTGAAAAAGGCACGCCTGCGGACGTGGCGGAATTGGTAGACGCAAGGGACTTAAAATCCCTCGATCTCTGATCGTACGGGTTCGATTCCCGTCGTCCGCACCACCCTTCGCTCTTCGACGAGTCCTCCGAAGCCTTGGCGAAGGAGGAGCTTCGGGTGGCAGACCACCGACAACCTGGTAGACGAGGGTCCGTCCTCCCAAGTCTTGGGGCGCAGGCACTCAACCGCTCATCGGGTTGAGCTTCAAATGCTGGATCAGGATGATCGTCTTGGCGTCGACGATGCGGCCGTCGGCGATGCCGGCCAGCGCCTCGTCCAAGGGCATTTCCAGAACCTCGATGTCCTCGCCCTCCTCCGGCGCGCCGCCGCCGTCGGAAATACGGTCGGCCGGCGAATAGCGCGCGGTGAAGAACCAGAGCCGTTCCGTCACGCTTCCCGGGCTCATGAACGGCGAAAACAGCCGCTCGACATCCTTCAGGTGATAACCCAGTTCCTCTTCCGCTTCCTTGCGAATGGCGGTTTCGGGATCGTTCTCGTCGAGCAAGCCGGCGCAAGCCTCGATCAGCGGCTCGTGGTGGCCTACGGCGTAAGCCGGGAAGCGGAATTGACGCACCAAGAGGACGGTCGAGCGCTGCGGATCGAAGGGCAGGATCACGGCGCCGTCGCCGCGGTCGTAGGTCTGGCGGGTCTGCGTCTCCCATCGCCCGTCGCGGCGGCGATAGTCGAGCACCGTCTTCTTCAGCACCGCCCAGTCGTCCGAAAGGACCTCCTGCGAACGGATGCGAATGCGATCTTCCATGACGACCTCCGTATTCGTCGCAAAGGCGTAGCGATGA
The DNA here is from genome assembly GCF_006440615.1 of Mesorhizobium sp. B2-6-2. NCBI lineage: Bacteria > Pseudomonadati > Pseudomonadota > Alphaproteobacteria > Hyphomicrobiales > Phyllobacteriaceae > Mesorhizobium > Mesorhizobium sp. B2-6-2. Next base: position 265,984 of record NZ_VFUG01000007.1, read on the forward strand.
AAGATGTCGCAGGCAATCCAGGAAACCGACTGGCCTTGGACTCCGGCTGGCTTCGAAACCGATTGGTCCAGCGGGGAGTCTCACCGGCTCGTGTCTGGCGCGCCGCGCCGCGACTGCCTAGATAGCGGTATCTCTCCAGGAGCCCGTTTCACATGACGTCATCGCTTTTCCAGCCGATCACCCTCGGCGGCCTCACCTTCCCCAACCGCATCGCGGTTGCCCCCATGTGCCAGTATTCGGCCGAGGACGGCTCGGCCAGCGACTGGCATCTCCATCATTGGATGAACCTGGCAATGTCGGGCGCCGGCATGGTGACCGTCGAGATGACCGATGTCGAGCGGCGCGGGCGCATCTCGCATGGCTGCCTTGGCCTCTATTCGGACGACAACGAAGCGGCCGCCAAGCGCACGCTCGACGCCGCCAGGCGCGTCGCCGCGCCCGGCACGAAGTTCGGTGTCCAGCTTGCCCATGCCGGCCGCAAGGCCTCCAACCGCAAACCCTGGGAAGGCGGCGGTCCGCTGCAGCCGGGCGAAGATCCCTGGCAGACGGTTTCGGCCTCGGCCATCGCTTACGACACCGGCTGGAACGTGCCGCATGCGTTGGAGGAGGACGAAATCCTGGAGCTCATTGCGCGCTTTGCGCAGGCGGCCGCACGCGCCGAACGCGCCGGCTTCGACTTTGCCGAACTGCACGCCGCGCATGGCTATCTGATCTTCCAGTTCCTCTCGCCTCTCTCCAACCAGCGTACCGACCGTTGGGGCGGGTCGCTGGAAAACCGCATGCGCTTCGCTCTCGAAATCGCCAGGGCGGTGAGAAAGGCCGTCCCGTCCATGATGCTGGGGGCGCGCCTTTCGGTTAAGGAATGGGTCGAAGGCGGTTTCGACATCGAGGACGCGATCGAGGTGGCCAAGGCGCTGAAGGCCGAGGGCATCGCCTATATCTGCTGCTCCAGCGGCGGCAATTCGCCCCTGCAGCAGGTGCCGCCCGGCCCCGGCTACCAGGTGCATCTGGCCGAAGCTGTGCGCAACGGCGCCGGCATTCCGACGCGCGCCGTGGGGCTGATCGACGATCCGAGCCAGGCCGAGGCGATCGTCGCCGACGGTCGTGCCGACATGGTGGCGTTGGCGCGCGCATTCCTCGCCGACCCACGCTGGGGCTGGCGCGCGGCCGCCGCCTTCGGCGAGGAAATCCATCCGGCGCCGCAGCTGGCACGTTCGGTGACGACGATGCGGCATTGGATGAAGGCCGCCGGCTAGGGCAATTTCAAGAAAAGTGTGACACGGTCAGGCTCGGCGGCTTCGCCGTGGCCTTCCGTCCGCAATTGCGTCAAAACAGAACCGGAAATCGGCACAGTCCTGAGACGTTTGGGCGCAGGATCATCGCCACAACTGCAACCAATTTGGCCGCTTTACGTTGGCGGCCATGATGGACAACAAACCCTTTGAAAAACCGGTGGTCGTCGAGCTCGGCCATGTCGGCAAATACCGCCAGATAAGCAGCACCCGCGAGGCCGCCGAGTGCCTGATGACCGTTTGGCCGCTCAATCGCGGCGATCGCCATCGTTATGCTCTCGACACTTGCCTCAAAGCGCTGGAAGGTTATCGTTCGACAGCGGACGCGCGTCGCGCCCTTGTCGAGGCGGCCAGGGAATCGGAAGTTCTGGTTCCCGAAGACAGGCTGCCCGACGGAAAGCTGCACTGAGCATGCTTCTTAACCGGAGGATTCCATGGCGAAGCTGACTTACAAGATCGTCGAGCATGATGGCGGCTGGGCCTACAAGGTCGGCTCGACGTTTTCCGAGACTTTCCGCACGCACCAGGAAGCGCTGCGCGCCGCCGAGATCGCCTCGTCCGAGCAGCAGGTTGCCGGTACCACCGACGGCATCCAATATGAGGACGCCGAAGGCACGTGGCACGACGAACTCGCCGACGGCCGCGACCGCCCGCAAACCGAAGTCTCCGACTAAGCGAGTTGCAACCGCCCCGCGACCGGCGAAGCCGGAAGGCCTCACACCGGCCGCCGGTGGCTATGCGGCGCTACTTACCGCAGTAATGATCATTGACGTTCTGTTGCGAGTTGGCATCCGGACCGGGTGTGTTGTGGGCGCACGGCCCCATGCCACCGGTTTGGCCATAGGTGGTCAGCCCGGAGCCGCCATTGATGCTGCCTGTGGTATAGGGATCTACCTGCTGGCTCGTGTCGGGACGATGATCGCGGTGCCACCACCACCAGTCATCGGACGACTGCGCCATGGCTGCGCCACCCATGGCCAGCACCAGCGCCGAAGCTGCAATGAGTCTTGTAATCATTGGATTCTCCATTCTCTTGATCGCCAGAAAATCGGGCACCAAGGCCCTGGCGACACCACCGAAACCCTGGTTTGGGTGCGAAGGTTCCCCTGGAAATTCCGGGTAGGACAGAATGTCCGACACATTTGCGTGACGCCGCGTGAAGAGCCGCGAGCCCCCGCCAAGGTCAATTGCGGTCAATGCGCGAAAGCGCGCGCGGCGATACGCTGGACGAAGGCGACGACCCGTTCAGGATCCGAAAATTGCGGCATGTGGCCCACGCCTTCGATCCGCTCAAAGTCGAGCCCCTCGATCTTGTCCAGCATAGGTTCGCCGTGCACGGCCTCGGCGATCACCCGGTCGCCGGTGCCGAACAGAATGCCTGCCGGCATCGCTATTTCGCGGTAAGACCGTTCGATTTCGCCAAGATCCCGTTCCACGGCCACGACATCGGTGGACGTGGCGAAATAGTGGGACGGACGCAGCCCAAGCCATCCGCCGCCGCCGATCATGTAGTCTGCCGGAACCGCTTGTGGCGCGAAAATGAACCGCAGCGTCGGCTGCGCGTAACGGAGGCTGAGCGGTATCGCCACCGTGTGGGCCAGGACGCGGCGCAGCAGCCGTGATGGAACATAGAGCAGGTCAAATCCCTGACGCCCCGTCGCTTCCTGATGCGTCAGCGGCGAGAGCAGCGCAATGCCGGAAATCGCTGTCGGATGCCCGGCTGCCAGCGCAAGCGCGATGGCCCCGCCGAGCGAATGGCCGACGACCAAAGGCCGCTCCAGGCGCAATTCCTCGATGAAGCGCCGCACGATGTCAGCCTGCTCGGGCAGCCGGCCGGTGGCCCCGTTTGCCCGAACTGAATAGCCCGAGCCCGGCCGGTCGAGGGCGATCAGCCGGTAGCCAGGACCGAAACGGCCGAACAGCGTCTGGCGGAAGTGGTGGAGTTGAGCGCCCAGCCCGTGCACAAACACGATCGGCCTGCCGTCGCCCTCTTCCACATAGTGGATGCGGTTGCCGTCGATCTCGACGAATTTGCCGCAAGCCGGCACCAGTCTTTCGGCCTTTGCCGCGATCCGCCAGGTCGCAACCGTCACGGCGAGCACGGCAAGCGCCGCCGCGACAAGCAACCCGGCGAGCAACCACAGGACAAACGACATCAGCATGTTTTCACCCCGAGCCGACCGACCGCACCATATCCGCAACGGCCGCCGCCACAAGCACGGATCCGGCTTTCGCATTGCGGCCGGCCGCGGGCCGCGTTATCTCAGGCGACCTTTGCTGCCGGAGCCCGCCATGCCTGAAATCGTCACCGCCGCCATGCTCGTCATCGGCGACGAAATCCTCTCCGGCCGCACCAAGGACAAGAACATCGGCCATCTCGCCGACATCATGACGGCGATCGGCATCGACCTGAAGGAAGTGCGCATCGTCCCCGACGAGGAAGACGAGATCGTTGCGGCGGTGAATGCCTTGCGTGCCCGCTATACCTACGTCTTTACCACCGGCGGCATCGGCCCGACGCATGACGACATCACCGCCGACTCCATCGCCAAGGCCTTCGGCGTGCCTTGCGAATACGACGCCAAGGCCTATGCGCTGCTTGAAGCAAGCTATGCCGAGCGCAGCATCGAGTTCACCGAAGCGCGCAAGCGCATGGCGCGCATGCCGCGCGGCGCCGACCATATCGACAATCCCGTCTCGGTCGCGCCGGGCTTCCGCATCGGCAACGTCCACGTCATGGCCGGCGTGCCGTCGATCTTCCAGGCCATGCTCGACAACGTGGTGCCGACGCTCAAGGCCGGCACCAAAATGCTGTCGGCCACGGTGCACTGCCCCTTCGGCGAGGGCCTGATCGGTGGGCCGCTGGCCGAGATCCAGAAGGCGCATCCAGGCACCATCATCGGCTCCTATCCCAAATATGGCGACGGCAAGTTCTGGACCGAGCTCGTCGTCCGCGCCCGCAGCGAGGAAGCACTCGAGGCCGCGCGCAAGGACATCGAGGCGATGGTGGCGGGCTTGGCCAAGGCAGGCTGATCCGCGGCTGGAACCAGTCAATGCGCTGAGGCGTTCCCTTGCCGCGCGGATTCGCGGGGCAAACAATTGAGGGACTACCCATGCGCTTCAAGACGATCGTGGCCATTTTGCAGAACGAACAGGACGCCGAGCGCGTTCTCGATTGCGCCCTTCCGCTTGCCGAAAGATTCGACAGCCATCTCGTCGGCATCCATGCCGAGGCGCTTCCCGTGCCCTACACATCGGCCACGGGCTTTCCCGATACCGAATTCCTGCAGGTCTCGGCCGAGATGAACAAGGAGCGCGCCGACAAGTTACATGCCTATTTCCTGAAGCGGATCGAGGAATCCGGCCTCTCCTTCGAATGGCGAAGCCTGGAGAGCTTTTCCGGCGACAGCGCGCTGACCGGCATATCGAGCGTGCGCGCCGCCGATCTGATCATCGCCGCGCAGCGTGACACCGGCGGCGATCCGAGCGCCGATGTCGACACGCTGGTCTACGACGCCGGCAGGCCGGTGCTGGTCGTGCCGCATGACGGCCCGCTGGTGACAACCTTCAGGCGTGTGTTGCTGGCCTGGAACGGCAGCAAGGAAGCGGCACGCGCGGCCTTCGACGCCCTGCCCTTCATTGCCGAGGCCGACAAGACCGACATTCTCGTCATCGATCCGCCCGAGAGCCTGGACGAATCCCCCGAGGCGGCCGGCGCCGAGATCGCGGCCGCCCTGTCGCGCCACGGCGCCAATGTCAGCGTCTCGGTGCAGAAGTCGGATGGCTCGGCAATCGACGACATCATCCAGTCGAGGATGGCCGAATCCGGCACCGACCTGCTCGTGCTCGGCGCCTACAGCCACTCCTGGCTGCGCCAGCTCCTGTTCGGCGGCGTTACCCGCACGGTACTGCGCAGCACGAATGTAGCCGCTTTCCTGTCGCGGTGACGCCGGAGCAATTCCGGGAAAAAGCGTGACAGGGGACGTCCATCCGCTGTCCCTTGCCAAGAGCAAGGCTTTCCAGCTAATTCCGCCTGCATTCCATTGTTTCTGCGCGCTGATGGTGCGCGCTTGCGGAGTGCGCGAACATGTCCCTTCCCGAAAAAGCCTTTCCCGTCTCCTGGGACCAGTTCCACCGCGACGCCCGCGCGCTTTCCTGGCGGCTGTCCGGCGCCAACAAGGGACAATGGAAGGCGATCGTCTGCATCACGCGCGGCGGCCTGGTGCCCGCCGCCATCATCGCGCGCGAGCTCGGCATCCGCGTCATCGAGACGGTGTGCGTCGCCTCCTATCATGACTACACCAGCCAGGGTCAATTGCAGGTCCTGAAGGAGATTTCGCCTCCGCTGCTCGCCGATGACGGGGCCGGCGTGCTGATCATCGACGACCTGACCGATACCGGCAAGACGGCCGGCATAGTGCGCGCGATGATGCCGAAGGCGCATTTCGCGACGGTCTATGCCAAGCCGAAGGGCCGTCCGCTGGTCGACACGTTCGTCACTGAAGTCAGTCAGGACACCTGGATCTACTTCCCGTGGGACATGGGCTTCACTTACCAGAAGCCGATCGCGGACGATCACGCCGGCTGAACGGCCATCTTATTCTCCAGAGAATCTGCCTTAAACCTCGGTCGTGTAGTCGTGCCAACGAACACGACTACTTTGCAGGATTGACTTTTTCTGGTGGAGTTTTCCGGTAGAGTGAAGTTTTTTACTTTTAAAGCCCACAATTCGCCGTAAGATTCGTAAGATGGCAAACGATTCTGGAGGCTGGGGCAGCTTCTTACCATGTTGACGAGGCCGACGACGCACAACCTGATGGCCGAAAGAGTCCGGCGGCTCTTCGGCGTTGCGCCTTGTCGCCTTCAGGTTGCCGCCTTGCCTTGGCGCGAGAGCGAGAACGGCGTCGAGATCATGCTGATCACCAGCCGCGACACCGGTCGTTGGGTGCTGCCCAAGGGTTGGCCCGAAGCCAGGGAACCGCTTTGCGAAGCCGCCGCTCGCGAAGCAGGCGAGGAAGCCGGACTGCGCGGCTCCATATCGCATGTTGAAGCCGGCCGCTATTTCTATGCCAAGGTCCTCGCCTCCGGCGAGGAAGTGCCTTGCGAGGTACTGGTCTTTCCGCTGCATGTCGACCGCGTCGCGGATCGCTGGAAAGAGAAGCGCGCGCGAACGCGCAAATGGGTTGGCCCGAACGAAGCCGTCCAGATGGTCAACGAACCCGACCTTTGCCAGATCATTGCCCGCTTCTGCGCCGCGCCGCGCAAGTTCGCCTGACCCGGTCAGGCACGGCCAAAATCGTCGGAACTGAGCCGGGTCCAGCGATCGCCCATCAACCCGCCGATGAAAATGTCGCCGGAGCGGACCGCTTCGGTGACCTCGGCGATGCGCGAGCGGACCATCGTGCCCCCGGCATAGCGGAAGAAGACGTCCTTGTGGCCGAAGAGTTGCGGCATGAACCGGTTCTGCGTCTGCCCGGTGATGCCGACGCAACCCATCTCCCGCGCAGCCGCAATGAGGCCGTCCAGCGTCACGCCCCAATGGGATCCGGACGCCTGGATTTGCAACAAGTTCGCGATGCCGCCGGCCTGGCCGTAGAAGGCGTAGCAGCCCAGCATCCTGCCCGTTTCGTCGTAAGTCCGGCCGAAATGAAGTGGCCCGTCGGCTCGTTTCTCGGCCGCCAGCGCGAGCAGCCGCGGCAACTCTTCGTCCGTCCAACTCGGCCGAAGGGAGTAATCGGTCATGAGGGCAGGCAGTTGCTCCGCAAATTGGGCCGCATCGATCAGCTCCCGGTGGATCCGTTGGGATGACGAATGCTGGGCCGATGGCTCGAACCTTCTTCTTGCAAGAGCGTCGAACGCTCTCGCGCAAGGATCGAGCGCCAGGCGAGGCAGCCCGGGCCATTTACGGCGCAGCACGGCAGCGGCCATGGCGCCCGGCCGGAAAATACAGGTCCACTCCAGGCAATGCACCGGCAGCAGCTGATACTTCATCGGGCGCGCGAACGCCAAGGATGTCCGGTTGGCGGAATCGGTCAGGTACAGATCGAATTCGCCTTGATGCAGGGCACGCAGCAATTGCGGGCCGGCCCAACCGTGATCGGTGCTGGAGTCGGTCATGAAGGGACCGATGATGGCCGCGCTCAATGCCCTTCCATTGAGCTCATAGCGGGCTTTCAGAACGCCCATGAAGCCACCCAGGCGGCCCTGCGGATTGATCTGGACAAGAGCCTTGCTCTCATCCCCGTCCAGGTAAAGCCCCCTCATATAGTCCGCCGTCTGCACGATCGCGCGATCGCGCTGACGGCGACGATGACGAAACTTCATCAGGAACAGCGCGGCGACCTGCTCGAGATCCTCGGCGACTAGCGGCCGAACCGAACCATGCTGGGATTCCAGCGGCGCACCCACCTGTCCCGGACCCGCTTTTGCGGAGACAAGATTCATTATGATTGCCTATACGAAAGCGCTAAAGGCGGCCGTGCTTCCCAAAGGAAATCTCCATCCGGTCGGCTTCCCTGCAAAAATCTCCAAGAGGCCTTCTTCTGCCATATCTGGTTTTCTTTTCTGTAAATACATCAAAATCATCGCTTGAGAGCGCGCTAATAGCTAAAAACTAAATAGAATCTTCTAAAACTTCAATATATATAAGTTAATTTGAAAAACATATTGAGCCGCTCTAACCGCATAACGGGAGGGCGGTTGCAACCGTGTTGCGGCTGATGGCGCCCGGCGGAGGCCGGGCGCCATCCCTTTCCTCAGGCGACGAGGCCCTTGGTCAGCTCGAGCGCCTGACGCTCGAACAGCCGCCGGTAGATGCCGCCGTTCAGCCGGATCAGGTCGTCGTGCGAACCTTCCTCGGCGATACGCCCGCGATCGAAGACCAGCAGCCGGTCGAGCGCGCGCACCGTCGAGAGCCGGTGCGCGATCACCAGGGTCGTGCGCCCGACCATCAATCGCTCCATCGCCTTCTGGATCAGGACTTCCGATTCCGAATCGAGACTCGATGTCGCCTCGTCCAGGATCAGGATGCGCGCGTCGGCCAGGAAGGCGCGGGCGATCGCCACGCGCTGGCGCTCGCCGCCCGACAACTTCACGCCACGCTCGCCGACCAGGGTTCCATAGCCCTTGGGCAGGCTGGTGATGAAATCATGAGCGCTCGCGAGCCTGGCCGCATGCTCGATCTCGGCCTGGCTGGCGCCGGGCCTGGCATAGGCGATGTTCTCGGCGAGCGACCGGTGGAACAGGATCGGCTCCTGCTGGACGATGGCGATCTGGCTGCGCAACGAAGCCTGCTCGACCTGCGAGATGTCCTGCCCGTCGATCAGAATCCGCCCGGCATTCACATCATAAAGCCGCTGGATCAGCTTGACGAAGGTCGTCTTGCCCGAGCCCGAATGCCCGACCAGTCCGATGCGCTCGCCGGCCGCGATATCGACCGAGAAATCGCGGTAAAGCGGCAGAAGGTGGGTGCCGTAGTGGAACGTCACCTCGTCGAAGGCGATGTGCCCGTCGCTGATCCGGATCGGGCGAGCGCCGGGCCGGTCCTCGATGCCGAGCGGCTCGGACTGGAAGTCGACCAGTTCCTCCATGTCGTTGATCGAGCGCTGCAGGTTGCGGATATGCGTGCCGATGTCGCGCAGATAGCCCTGCAGCACGAAGAACGAGGTCAGCACGAAGGCGACGTCGCCGGCGCTCGCCTGGCCCCAGGCCCACAACATGAGGGCAAGACCGATCACCGCCGCCCGCATCAGCAGCAGCAGCGCTCCTTGCGTGGTGCCGTTGGCGGTGCCGCGCATCCAGGTGCGGCCGGTGCGCAGGCGCCATTTGGCGACGACGCGCGCCAGCCGCGCTTCCTCGCGAGCCTCCGCGCCGAAGCCCTTGACGACGGCGTTGCAGCTCACCGCGTCCGCCAGCGAGCCGCCCAGTCGCGTGTCCCAGCTGTTGGCGAGCCGTGCGGCAGGCGCGACATAGCCGAGCGACAGCATCGCCGTGACGGCGATGAACAGCACCGAACCGGCGGCCACCACGGCCCCCATCAACGGCCAGAACCAACCAAGCAGCAGCGTGGAGCCGACGAGCATGACGACCGACGGCAGCAGCGCGATCAGGATCGTGTCGTTGAGCAGGTCCAGCGCCCACATGCCGCGCGTTATCTTGCGCACCGTCGATCCGGCAAAGCTGTTGGCGTGCCAGTCCGTCGAGAAGCGCTGCACCCGATGGAAGGCATCGGCGGCGATGTCCGACATCATCTTCAGTGTCAACTCGACGATACACAGGAACGCGACATTGCGCAGCACGACGCCGGCCAGCGCCAGCGCCATCAGGGTCGAGAACGCCGCCATCGCCGCATTCCAGGCGACTGCCTCGGTTCCGGCACCGCTGGCGACGGCGTCGACCAGGCGGCCGGAATAGAAGGGTGTCAGCACGTCGGCGAGCGTCGAGAGCAGGAAGGCGCTCATGATGAGCGAAAGCCGCCACGGCTGGTGGCGCCAGTGACTGAACGTAAAGCCAAGCACGCTGCGAAAGGCGCTTGCGCGCAGGTCGATCTTGAAACGAGCCATGATGTCATACGGGCGCAAACGAGCCCGGTCCCGGTAAAAATCGAATTGGAAAACCCGCGTCCGCGCTTTGCGACGACCCTGAAAGCGGGAGGTTCAGTATGGTAGACCGCCTGCCCTGAGGCGGCGACCGGCAGCGGCAAATGCCTGTTCCGCGTCCGGCTCTCCGAGAAATCCTCGGAGCGCCGGCGCCGACCTAGGCCGCGCGGCCTCGCATAACGATGTCAAATCCTGCCATACGGTCTTCCCGGAAGGGAATCGCGGAAAGGTTGTTATAGGCAGGCATCAGCCGATCGCCAAGTCGACCCGTCGCCAAAACGACATCTGGTCCAAGCACTGCGACGAATTTGCAACAACGGCGGGTTGTGCAGCCATCAGGCAGTCAGGCTGTCGGCTTGCGATCCAGTCGCATGTAGCGCCCGTCGGTCGACGCCTTGAACCCAAACTTCTCGTAGAGGCTGTGGGCGTCGTTGGTCGAAAGGCTCCAATGCGTCACCATCCCGACCTCCGGGTGATCGATCAGCGCCTGGACGAGCCGGTTGCCGATCCCCCGTCCGCGATGTTCCGGCCAGATGATGACGTCAGCAACATAGGCAAAGACCGTGTAGTCGGTGATCGCGCGGGCAAAGCCGACTTGCCTGCCGTCAAGATAGGCGCCGACGCAAAGCGAGTTGTCGAAGGCGCGACGGTGGGCCTCGTCGGTTCTGGATGCGCCCCAATAGCTTTGCATGAGCTGGTCGGAGGTTGCCCGGAAATCGATCCGCGACAGGTCGAAACTGATTTCAACATCCTGCATGCGCGCGCAATCTCGCGGACTAGCCGCGGTCCCGGAACCGGTTGGTGATCGGATAGCGGCGGTCGCGGCCGAAATTCTTCCGTGTGATCTTGACGCCGGGCGCCGCCTGGCGGCGCTTGTATTCGGCGATGTAGAGCAGGTGCTCGACGCGCGTCACCGTCGCCCGGTCGTGGCCGCGCGCGACGATGTCGTCGACGCCCATCTCGTTCTCCACCAGGCATTCCAGAATGTCGTCCAGAACCGGATAGGGCGGCAGCGAATCCTGGTCGGTCTGGTTCTCGCGCAGCTCCGCCGACGGCGCCTTGTCGATGATGTTGTTGGGGATCACTTCGCCTGACGGCCCGAGCGCACCCGGCGGCACATGGTTGTTGCGCCAGCGCGACAGCGCGTAGACCTGCATCTTGTAGAGATCCTTGATCGGGTTGAAGCCGCCATTCATGTCGCCGTAGAGCGTGGCGTAGCCGACCGACATCTCGCTCTTGTTGCCGGTGGTGACCACCATCGAGCCGAACTTGTTGGAGATCGCCATCAGGATCGTGCCGCGGGCGCGGCTCTGCAGGTTTTCCTCGGTGATGCCTTCCTGGGTGCCCTCGAAGAGCTGCGTCAGCGCATGCCTGAAGCCTTCGACCGGCTCGGAGATCGGCACGATGTCGTAGCGACAGCCAAGCGCGCGCGCGCAGTCCTCGGCGTCCTTCAGCGAATCCTTCGACGTGTAGCGGTAGGGCATCATGACGGTGCGCAGCCGCTCTTCGCCCAGCGCATCGACGGCCAAAGCCGCGCAGATCGCCGAGTCGATGCCGCCGGAGAGGCCGAGCACGACGTTCTTGAAACCGTTCTTGTTGACGTAGTCGCGCAGACCCAGCATGCAGGCACGGTAGTCGGCCTCTTCACGCTCGGGAATCTTCGACATCGGGCCTTCCGAGCAGACCCAATGATCGCCTTTCCGCTTCCAGGTGGCGACGTCAACCGCCTCCTCGAACTGGCTCATCTGGAAGCCAAGCGTCTTGTCGGCGCCGATGGCGAACGAGGCGCCGTCGAAGATCAGCTCGTCCTGGCCGCCAAGCTGGTTGGCATAGATCATCGGCAGGCCGGTCTCGATGACCTGGCGGATGACGACCTGATGGCGAACGTCGATCTTGGCGCGATAGTAGGGAGAGCCGTTCGGCACCAGCAGGATCTCGGCGCCGCTTTCGGCCAGCGTCTCGCACACGGCGACGTCGCCCCAGATGTCCTCGCAGATCGGAATGCCGATGCGCACGCCGCGGAAGTTGACCGGACCCTGCAGCTCCGGCCCGGCCTGGAAGACGCGCTTCTCGTCGAACTCGCCATAATTCGGCAGGTCGAGCTTGTAGCGCTCGGCGATGATCTTGCCGCCGTCGGCGAAGACGATCGAGTTATGCGTGCCGGTCCGGCGCTTCAGCGGCGTGCCGACGATGACGCCCGGCCCGCCATCGGCGGTGTCCTCGGCGAGGTCCTGCGCCGCCTTCTCGCAAGCCTTCAGGAAGGAGGGCTTCAGCACCAGGTCTTCCGGCGGATAGCCGGCGAGGAAGAGCTCGGTGTAGAGCACCAGATCGGCGCCCTGGCGCGCCGCGTCCGCCCTCGCCTCGCGCGCTTTTGCCAGATTGCCGGCGACGTCGCCGACGGTCGGGTTGAGCTGGGCGACGGCGATGCGCAGGATATCGGGAGCGGTCTTGGTCATGGTACGGATTTAGCGTGGCTGAAATCGCCCCGCAATGGCGTTTGGTTGTGCCACTTAGGATCGATCGAAGATCGTATCCTGACTAATCGGCGGGGCCGATTATGTCCCTGATCGATTGAAGACCGTATCCTGACTAATCGGCGGAGCCGATTATGTCCCTGATCGATCAACCGATGTCGATTGTATCCGGCTCGCCTGGTGGCACTGCACAGGGATTTTGACCAGTCGGCTCTGTTTGCGTTGGTGGCATGCGTTGGAGATTGGCCGAAACGCCCATCGCGATCGTCATTCCAGGGCGGAGCAGGAGCGAAGCTCCGTC
>NZ_VFUG01000008.1:0-209412 GCF_006440615.1 Mesorhizobium sp. B2-6-2
CACCCATGACCCGCCCGATCATCGTCTTCGACCTGGATGGAACGCTGATCGACACCGCGCCCGACCTGCTCGACAGCCTCAACCACAGCCTGGCGGCGAGCGACCTCGCCGCTGTCGACGAAGCCGGCTTCAGACGCTTCGTCGGCCATGGCGGCCGCGTCATGATCGAACGCGCGCATGCCGCGCAGAACAAGGCGCTGGTGGCCGAAGAGCACGACCGGCTGCTGAAGCTGTTCCTCGACCATTACACGCTGAACATTCCCGGCAAGTCGCGCCCCTACCCAGGCGTCGTCGCCGCGCTCGACCGTTTCAAGGCCGCCGGCTATCTGATGGCAGTCTGCACCAACAAATACGAAGCCAATTCCGCGACGCTGATCGGCGCGCTGGGCATGTCGAACTATTTTGCCGCGATCTGCGGCCAGGACACTTTTGCTTTCCGCAAACCGGATCCGCGCCATCTCACCGAGACGATCCGGCTAGCCGGCGGCGATGCGGAGAACGCCTTGATGATCGGCGATTCGCAGACCGACATCGACACCGCCAAGGCAGCCGGCATTCCCGTGGTCGCGGTCGATTTTGGCTACACCGACCGCCATGTGCGCGAATTCGAGCCAACTCTGGTGATCTCGCATTTCGACACGCTGACGCCGCAACTGGCCGAGCGGTTGATCGCGGCAGCACGCTGAGCGGAACTCGGATCGGGATGATTGAGAAACCGGAAACCGGTCCGCGCGATAAGCTTGGCACATCGCCTTGACTTCGCGCACCCGCCTCCCTTATATCGCGGCTCGCTTCGGCCTTCGGGCCTAAGGCGGGCGATTAGCTCAGCGGGAGAGCACACCCTTCACACGGGTGGGGTCGCAGGTTCAATCCCTGCATCGCCCACCATCCAACTCACTGATTGGGTTTGATGATCCAGCCCACCAATTCACAATCATCGCTACGTGCGCAGCCGGCTTAGACGCCGCTGGCGCCTAAATCAGCCCTCTCCTCACGTTCATGCGCGTCACGGCGGTCACCAGAATGGCGCCGGTCATGAAGTAAAGCGTGGCGATGATGTGGCCTTGATGGAAATGCAGCCCGGCAAACAGCAGGGCTGTGACCACCGCAAGGAAGGCGATGACGCGGGAGAATGCATCGGGCATGGGGCGACCTTGTGCAATGTGTTGGATGGCCGCCCTCACTCAGCCGAGTGCTCCATAGAGCGGTTTTCGTTTTTTCGCAATCGGCTCGGCATGAATTGTCAGACCAGATCCACCTCGACCCACAGTCCGCCTGGCCCGCGCGCCGCGTCGCGCGGCGCGCTGCGCACCGCCTGGATCGAGCCGGACGGCGCGGCAAAGGCCGGCTTTCCATTCTTGTGCGCCAGCCACGGATCATCGGCACGGATGACGCGGCCCTTGGTCTTCGTCTCGAGCGCGGTCAGGATGCCGTCATAGGGCATCTCGCCCCAGTGCACTTTCACCGCGTCCACCTTGTTGGTCGGGATGAAGGCCGACAGGTCGCTGCTCGTTAGCAGATCGAAACCCTGTTTCTGCGGCGTGGCGTTCTGGCTGCCGTGATGCGCGACCTTGAGATAGACGGTGCGCGCCAAAAGATCGGCCGATGTGACGGTGCTCTGCCCCACCGGCCATTTCAGGTCCTTCCAGCTTAGCCAGTTGCCTATCTGGGCGTCGCCGGGGAACAGCAACACCCGGCCGCTGTCGATGAATTCGAAGGCGAGCACCAGACTGGTGTTGTTGACGCCGCGGTCGAGCTGCAAGGCCAGATCGGCGGCGATCCCCATCCAGTCGGCGTCGATGCGCCGCCAGGACTGGTCGCGGTTTTCCATGAATGCCGCGGCCGAGACTGGCCCGGAATAATGCTTGCGGACAAAGGCGGCGATGTCGATGGCCGGGTCGCTGCCCTTGTCGCCGGCGAGCGCCGCGGAGAGCGGCGTGCCGACATTGCGCTCGAACGGACTGAGCTCGTCGACGTAACCGGCATCGGCCGCCTCGTTGATCTTGAGGCCACTCGCCAGCGCCCGCGCGTACGGGCCGCCGCTGGCCAGCGGGAACATCTCGCTCGCCTTTTCCTCCAGTCGAAGCGCCGCCTTGTCGCGCGGCGGGCCGAGCACATAAACGCGCAGGTTGGGCAATGCGTCGATCGTCACCGGCGGCCCGCCGGGCTCGAAATAGGTCGGCGACGGTTTTTGCGACAGCTTTGCCGCGGAGTCGCGGGCCGAGCGCACCCGCTCGCCGGCGGCGCCGAACTGGAAGCCGAGCACCGACTGCAGGCCGTCGCGCACCCCGGCCATGTAAGAACTGAGCCCCTGCATCCCGTCGAGCTTCTGGCCTACGCCTTGCAAGGCCGCCAGCGCCTGGCCCTTGAACTTGTCGAGTTCCGCGGCTTCGGCGTCCGCAGGATTTTCGGTCCAGGCCATCCAGACATCGCCGACGACAAAATCCCTGAAAAGGTCCTTCGCGGTCAGGAAGCCGGAGACATGGTCCCAGTGTTCGTGCGTGACGACGAGAATGTCGATCCTGCCGCCGGTCTCCTTCTTGAAGTCGGCGACGATGTCGGCGACCAGCGCCGAGCCACTCTTGATCGAAACATGAATCCCGCAATCGATGAGAATGCGGAACGGCTTACCGTCCGGCTTCTTGAACGTCAGCAAGTGGCAGTCGCCGATGCCCTGGCAGTAATGCCTGACGGTGATGCCTAATGCCGGCGTCGCCGCGGGAGCCGCTTTTGCCGGCCTAGTTCTTGTCGCCGGCTTTCTAGACATGGTCGTCGTCTCCGTCGCTGGCATGCAACAACGCAAAAGGCTCCGATACTTCGCCGCCGAAATAGAGCGCTCGCAGCGGCGACAGATAATTGGCCGCCATCGTTCCGGCCTGCCGCTTCTGCCGGTCCGTGCTGCCGGTGTTCTTGATGATGGAGTAGCGGATCTCCTCGAACCCCTCGCGCGGATCGATGATGATCGTGGCGCCGCCGCGGAACCAGAAGAAACCTTCCCCTTTGGCCATTCCCTGCGGCATCGCCGTGCCGTCCAGCGCAACCGGAATGCGCTGCTGGATGACCGCCACCACCTCGACGCGGAACGAGCCGTCCGGCTCGACGCGACGCGTGGGGCGCACGCTGTAGATGTCGAACGTCGTCTCGCCTTTCTTGGGCGCATGCATGACCGTGCCGTCCTCATTGTAGCGCGGCAGGTCGGGCAGCAGGCCGAACTGCTTGTAGAGGTCCGGATCGGAGGCGAAGGCCTTGTGCATCGCCTTCCACAGCGCATAACGGTTCTTGTCGTTGAGCGCGAAGATCTCGGCCCGCTTCAATTTCTGGTTCCAGCCGAGGTCGATCTTGCCGAGCAGGCCCTTCAGCCAGACGGGCGACGGATCTTCCGGCGCGCTCCAGGCGAGCGTCTCCTCCGAGATGGTGCGAACGTCGCGCGGCAACAGCTTCCATTTGCGGAAGGATTCCAGGAAGGCCAAGCGATAGTGCAGCGGATCGTCCGGGTAGGCGTCGCGGTCGGCGGTGATCAGCGCGCGCAGATATTCGCCGAAGCTGATGTCGACGGAAGGGCAATAGTCGAGCGCGCGGATGCACATGGTCAGCATCTGCGTGGCGGTCTTGGCAACCTCGTCGGTGAGGCGCTCGACCAAGCTCGGATGCAAGGTGCCCGCCGGCAGCCGGAGCCGCCGGTGGCAAGCTGGATCAGGTCGTCGGTCCGCCGGTCGGCGATGGCCAGGAAGGCCTGGTAGACAGCGAAAACCAGGATCGAGCCACGATCATGCGCCTCGAAAGTCTTGTCGTAGTCGAGGTCGGCCATGCCGGCGCCGCCATATTCGCGCAACGGCCCGGCCCGGCCGCTGCCTTCTCCGAACTGCTTGGCGATACCGGAAAGCAGCGAGGCGGCCGACAATTCGCCCCTCGCCTTGCCGATCTCGAAGCCGACCAGTTCCTTCAGGGTGAAATGCTGGAACAGCGCGACGATATCGGCGAAAGCCTCGTGGAAGGCCGGCACATCGGGGTTGGATGCTTCCTGGAAGCGGCGGTGCAGCCCGTCGAGCAAAGCGTGCGACATCTCATGCGCGACGATGTCGCTGGACAGGCACGAAAACACCGTCGTTCCGGGCGTGGTGACGTCGCCCTGATTGCTGGTCGCCGGGAAATAGCCGAACAGCAGCGCCTTCTTTTCCGGGCTGTAATAGGCATTCTCGGCACGCAACGCATGCGGATAGATGCGCAGGCGCGGCACGTAATGTGCCTTCGCAGTCATGTCGCCGGTCCGGCCGGGAGCCTCGGCGTAGTGCGGCGCCCACAACGCCCGCCGGCCAAGAGCGCGCTCGAAATGGCCGATCGTGGTCATGGCCACCGCGTAGACCATCTGCTGGTGGAATTTCGGATTGCCCTCCGAAGGCGGCAGGCCGTCCTGCGCCAGCAGCACCTTGTCGTTGAGGTCGACCGGATCGTAGACGCGGTCGGACGCGGGGTCGACATCGACCACCTCGAGATATTCGCCGATCGGACCGGGCAGCAGCGGCTTTTCCGTCGCAGGCTCGTCGTCCCACGGCACCGAAAGCGTCGCCTGGTAGACCGAAACCGAATCGAGCCGTTTCGCCACCGACGGATCGAGGGCGTAGATGCGCAGGCGCCGTTGCGGCGGCGGCAGCGGCCGCGGCTTGCGCCTGATGGCTGGTGCCGGGCCCATGACTGGCGCCGGAACCGCTACGCTGGCGCTTGGCCGGTCCAGCCATCCTTCCAGAAAAGGCTGCAACGGCTTCGACGGATTGCCTTGGTCGAGCGCCGCCTCCAGATAGCGGTTGCGCGCCGCCGACGAAACCTTGCCAGGATCGCCATCCGGGTCGGCGATCGCCTGGTCGACTGCCGCCGTGGTTTGCGCCATCTGCGTCAGTTCCAGCGCAAACATCATCCGCTGCCGAAGCGTCGCCGGCGGTTGCGCCGCCAACGAATTCCCTCCGGTCAAAAGGTCCAGCCAGCTCCACGTGTAGGTGGCGGGTTCGAGCTTCGACATGCTGCTCGCCGCCGGCGGCTGGAAGCCCAGCGCATCGAAGGCCCGCAAGACGCCCTGCCCGATCTTCTCCTTCGTCTCCGCCGCATTCATCTTGGCCGTCGATTTCAAGGCCTTCGCGAACAAGGCCTTGCGTACGGCCTCGACACGCATCCAGGGCTGAGGATAATCCTTCACCACGTCCCAATGCTCGGCGAGCCAGAGAGCGGCCGCCGCAGCGACCTGCGGGGTGGCGGCGGAGGTGCCGCTGCCGTCCATGTCGACCACCTTGCGACAATCGATCTCTGCCCAGGGCACATTCGGCGTGTAGGCGCCGAGCGCCGTATCCATCTTCGAAGGCGGCCCGTAATTGCCCTGCATGGTGCCGAAGGAGAGCCCGGCATAGGCGCGCCCGTCGCCCATCACGCCGCAGGCCGCAAGCACCCGGTTGTAGCGCGCCGGATAGACGATGCTGCGCGGCGTGATGGTGAAATTGTTGCCGGCCGCCGTGACCATGACCACACCGTGGTCGTAGGCAAGGTTGACGGCGTCGACCAAAGCCAGCGAGGCGAGGCCGCCCATGCTCATCGACAACACCTGCGCTCCCTGCTTGCGCGCATAGTCGATGCCTTGCACCATGGTTCCGGTGGTCAGCCGCACCACCCAGTCGGCGATGCGCACCGGCAGGATTTTCGCCAGTGGCGCGCCGCCGACGAAATCGTTGAAGCCCGGCCAGTGCGGCGAGGAGCCGTCGAGCTTGTTGCCGGCAAGCAGGCTGAGCGTGCCGGTTCCATGGCCGCGATTGCTGATCAGCGTGCCGGCCGGAGCGTGGTCGGTCGCGTTGTTCGGACCCGTCCCGTCGTCGACGAAATTGCGCTGCTGCGCTGTAAGAAGCGCGGCCGGAATGGTCTGATGGCCCGGATCGAAACCGGTATCGAGATGGGCGATGGTGATGTTGGCCTGCTTGGCGCCTACCTTCTCGCGCGCCGCCGCGAACTGGCTGAAGTCCGGCGCGGCATTCCAGGCGACTCGCCCCGCGACCACCGCCTGTCCGCCCTGCGGGTCCTGATCGTCGAATGCACAGACCGGAGCTGCGCTTGCCGCCATGCCGCGATCGCCGCCGCTGTCCTTATAATCCCACTGCTGCACGATATCGGGCTCGATTGCGAGCACCTCGGCGCCCGCGGCCGCCAGCGCCGGGTTCCGGGCGACAAGATCGTGGGCATGGTCCCAGGGGTTGTCTGTATCGGCGGCGTCCGTGGCCAACCGAAACCAGGTGGCGCCGCGATCCCCGGCCGCGGCCGTGCCGGCGCTCGCGTCGGCAGGCAGAGAGAGGATCGGCTCGGCTTCGATGCCGCCAATCCGGGGCGGCCCGCCTCGGACCGAGAGCTGCGCGCCGTC
The DNA here is from genome assembly GCF_006440615.1 of Mesorhizobium sp. B2-6-2. Classification (NCBI taxonomy): domain Bacteria; kingdom Pseudomonadati; phylum Pseudomonadota; class Alphaproteobacteria; order Hyphomicrobiales; family Phyllobacteriaceae; genus Mesorhizobium; species Mesorhizobium sp. B2-6-2. The sequence continues at coordinate 6,392 of NZ_VFUG01000008.1, forward strand.
GCCGCGAACCTTTACAAGGAGTCCCTTCGCGGCTGCCATGGCCTGCCCCTCCCCAAAGTGAACCATGAGGCCGACCGTCACCTGTAGTCAAGACAAGGTTCCAGCCATACTTCGGTTGATCTCTTTGCCGACTAGGCAATCATGCCGGTTGCAAAGCAAAGACCATACACTTCTAAAATAACCATCGGTCCGCCCGATGCGTATATCTGTGAACGCCTTCACATACGCCGAACAGGGCTTGCGCTCAGATGTTGTAGCGGCGGCATCGACGGCCCGAGCTGACTACAGCGTCCGAAGCTGCTGCCGGACTGCGATATGGATGCGGTTCTCGAGGAGAAATTTCGATCACCTAGCCATTTTCAGGTTTGCCGTCTGCGCGCATGGGCACCTCCCACCCAAGCGCGCGGATGGCGTTTCCAAGATCGGCCCGCAACCGCCAGTGCGCCCGGTCTCCTTACAGTTTGCCGGCTTATCCAATTTCGGCGTGTGACGCGTGACATGGAACGTCTGTCCGCCACCTGCCGATTTCGGTCAGCCACCACAGAAGGAGACGACGCTTTGATCGAGCACGCACTTATCCTACAATTTCCGTCTAACGAGAGGCGGAATCGCATCATGGCTACAAACGGCGCGGACGACAGGAACCTGCCGCGCCTGGCGCGCATCGACCCGCGCCACTTCGACCTGTTGTTCGGCGGCTGCAAGCTCGAGCGCTATGCCGCCGGCCAGCATTTGTTCGTCCAGGAGGACGCTTCCGACCGCATCTACGGCGTGATGAGCGGCACCGTCGAGATTTCGATCTATTCGCCCGGTGGGCAGAAGCTGGTGGCCAATATCGAGCTGTCGCGCAGCCTCGTAGGCGAGATCGGAGCCCTGGATGGGCGCCCGCGCACGGCGACCGCCATCTGCCTTACGGCATGCGAGCTGGTTTCGCTGAGCCGGACACAACTCTTCGACCGCATTGAGAAAAACCCGCCCCTGGCCCGCGCGATGATCGAATTGCTGTGCACGCGGCTGCGCTGGGTCAGCGGCGAGCTGGGCGACCAGGCCTTTTTCGGTATCGAGGCCAGGCTGGCAAAGCGGCTCGTGTTCCTGAGTGGGGTGATGGCCGACGCTGCCGGCTGGATTCCGATTTCGCAGTCGGAGCTCGGCGAATTCCTCGGCGCGACGCGCGAATCCGTCAACAAGACGCTGAACGACTGGCGCAGCCGGCACATGATCGCCATCAAGCGCGGCGGCCTGCGCATCACCAACGCCGCCGCGCTGAACCAGATCGCCCAATCGCAGGACGACGACTGAGCAGGCTCGGCGTCTTCGCCGTGGCCTGCCCGTCGACTTCGCCATGTATCCGGCGGTTCGTCGCTTTCGAGAAACGACGAACTGCTTTCAGCGCACCCGGTCAGAGCCGCGAGATCAGATAGCGCAGCGCCGACCGGCTCGGCATGAAGAAATAGCCGCCGCCTTTCGTGGTGACGAACTGCGGCACATCCTTGAGCACGGTGACCTTTTCCCAGGATGGGATCGAGAACCGGCCGCCGCCGCCCCGCGCGCCGATCGTCGGATCCGTCTCGCCGACCAGGCCCTGGAACGAATTGGACGAGACCCAGGTCTGCTGGATGAACTCGTATTGGCGTTCGATATCGGCGTTGAGGCACATGAACAGCAGGCCCTTCTCCGTCTTCCCGCCCTTGTCCTTCTTCTCGTAGGTGCGGCCGACGCGCAGGATGCGATGGCGCTTGCCGATTCTGATCTGCGTCTCGCGGTCCTCGCCGAGTGAATCGCGCGGATTGGAACGGCGTATGTGGGAGCCGAGCGGACAGGCATGCCCCTGCGGATCCTCGGCGCCGAGCGCGAAATCATTGTCGATGCCGCGGCCCGGGCGTCCGTTCGGATTGCGCACCAGAGAGCTTCCGTCCTGCCAGCGACCGAGCATCTTTGCCGCCACCCAATGCGGGGTGATGGCGGCGTCGCCTGTCTCATTTGCTGCCTGCGTCGCGGCCTTCCTGCAATAATCGTCGAACAGTTCGACATGCTGCTCGAACTGGCGCAGGACGAGGAAGGTGCCGTTGCGGCCGAAATCGCGCGGCGGAGGCGGCTGCCCCGGTATCTGACGGTTGCGCCGCACTTGCGACAGGATGCCGGTTCGGTCCAGCGCCGCGTCCACCGACGGCGAAGCCGGGTAGAAGCCGTGCTCGTCGCGGTAGCCGAACAGGAACTCGCCTGGTGCCAGCAAATGCATCGGCGCGGCTCCCTTGGCGGCGCGCGACGTGCCCCGAACGATCGGTTGCGAGATGCCGTCGACGAAGCCGAAATGCTCGACGGCCCGCTTGCCGTCGCGCCGCACCATCAGCGGCAGTTCGGCAGCCACGGCCATCCCCGCGCCTGTCGTCTGTCGCTTCATGGCCGCGATCTCCGCCTTCAAAGCGGCCGGCGTCTCGGCATAGCAGACGATGACGACGTCGGCGGGATTGGCGGGCGACCCCCACTGCCATTTGTCGGGGGCGTCCGGACCGGTGTCGTTGAGGATGCGGCTGCGCTCGGGCGTTCCCATGCCTTGCCGGAAGGCGACAGGAAACGTGTCCAACGGCTCGTCGTCGACGCCGCCCTCGAGCCCCAGCCGGCGCAGTCCGTTGGGGCCGAACGCCACGGTCATGGCGCGGCCGGCAGGCACGCCGTCGCCGAAGCTGGTTCTTTCGGTCACGAAGTCGAGCCACGCCTTGCGCTTCGTTGCCGGCAATCCTTCCGGCACCTGGATCGCAAGCATGTGCGCATGGCCGAGCGCGCCGAACGGGCCGAAGAAGATGGATTGGATTTCACCCGATTCCAGCTCTTCGAGCGGCGCGGACGGCAGTTCAGGCAGGCTGGTCGCGTCCGCCGGCTGTGCTTGCGGGCGCGGCAGCGAACCGAACAAGCTCAGCCAGTCGCGCGCCTCGTTGCCGGTTGCCGATGCGATGCCGCGCCTGATCCTGGAGTTGATACGGATGCGCGGTGTGTTGAGATGCGGATAGGCGCTGTACCAGAACAGCGTCGGCACCTGCTGGCGCCGCGCCCAGCGCTTGAAACGATCGCCGTCGCGCGCGCCGTCCAGGAACAGCCAGCGCGTGCGCGGATAGCCTTCGGTGTTGCTCCACACGCCGGTCAGGCCGGCCGAGGCCTTGGCGATGAAATCCTCCAGATAACTTTCCCAGCTGCCACCGTAATTGGAGAAGAACACCAGCCTGTCGGTGCCGGGCAGCAGCACCCAGCGGGCGAAATGAATGGTGTTGATGGTGGCGAGGAAGCCCGGCCTGAACACTTTCTGCGCCGATATCGAGATCAGGTAGAAGGCGAGCCTTAGCGCCAGACGCCGCAAGATCCCCGGCTTCATCGTCGAGATCGCCGTCAGGTTGTTCTGCGCGCAGTGGTCCTCATTGGCGAGGATCTTTTCCAGCGCGCCGATATCGACCGGCGTGTTCGCCGGCCGGTCCCTGTCTTCGAGCCGCCGCAACGCCAGGAAGCAAAGGCCCACGAACAGAGCCAGAATAGCCAGCAGACCGAGTACCGTAAGCAGAAGCGCGGCGCCGGCGATCGCGATGTTGGCAATGGTGATGCCATGCGGATTCCCGAACACGAGCACATAAGTCATGCGCCAAAAGGCGAGAACGACGATCGCGACAGTGGCGAACATCGCCGGCGTCAAAAGCGTCGTCGTCAGCGCGCGCGACCAGTGGCCGGGCGGCCTTTCCAGCAGGCTTTCGGCGGACTCGAACGCCCAGTCGAATTGCCCGAGGCAGCGGACATGCCGGCGCGCTTCGGCCAGCACGTCCATCGCGTTGCCGGCGCCCGCGCGCGGCTTTTCGACGATCTCGCGCACGCTGTCGGCGAGCTTGGCCTCGGCCAGGATCCGCCGCACGGAATGACCGGGCGTGCCGGAAAAAACCAGCCCCGCGGCGCTGCCGAAGGACGGCGAAATTTCTATATGGTTTTTCTTCAGGAAGTCCTCCAGCGAGCCGCCGTCCGGCAGGCCGCAGACATCCCTGAAGATCGGCCGCAGCCGATGCCCGATCGATTGCGCAATGGCGGCAATGACGTCGTCGGTGCTGCCGTCGCCGGAGACTTCGAACACCAGCGCGCCGTTCTCGGTCCCGGTTTTTTCGTCCCTGCCGGTAGGCGCGACGGCCAGGCTGGTGAAATGTATGGTGGCGACCTTGTCGAGTGCGGCGCTGATTTCGCCAATCGCGGGATTGCCGAGGTCGGCGACCTTGCCGCGCACCGCATCGAGCGGCATGGCGCGGGTGATCGGGCAGACAACCGTCACCATCGACTGGTCGGTGGTGCGGCAAAGCGGCGGGCGCTCGAAATCGACCTTGAGGCTTGCCGGATAGGCGCCGACATTGACCATCTTGCCGGCCCTGCCCTGCGCGCGGGCGAGCTTCGGTTTGCCGAACAGCGCGCGGATGCATTCGCCGATCTGGATGCGGGCGATCTCGGCGCCGATGCACAGATGGATGCCGTAACCGAAAACCATGTAGTCGCGATGCGGGCGCGACGTATCGAACTCGTTCGGCCGCTGCACGATCTCCGGATCGAACATCGCTGAAAGCGTCGCCGGCATGACCACCGTTCCGGCCTTGACCAGGCGCTCGCGGCGCGTGCCCTTGCCGATGACCGCGTCACGCCTGGTATAGCGCCAGGGCCCGATCCAGATCGGCTTGAACCGCATGGCTTCCATGATCGCCCGGTCGAGCTTGTCGGTGTCGCCGGCCGCGATGGCCTCATCCACGGCCTGCCGCGCATCGGATCGCGACAGGATCACATCCAGGCAATTGCTGCCGGCAAGCACGTTGGTCGGCACAAAGCCCGCGACCATGCCGAGCATGATGGAATGAATGTCGGGCAAGGACAGGCGCCCTTGGTCCATCAGCGCGACGAGGCGGGCAAGCGGCCGGTCGTCCTTGCCCGTTCTCTCCCTGACCGCGGCGATCGAACGGTTTATGACCTTGATCAGCCGATCGCCGCCGACCACGGCAAGCTGGCGCGTGGTGGGACTTGCCGTCGGATCGGAAAAGAACAGCGCGCTGAGCGCGATCGACCAGTCGGCGAACTCGGTTTCGTCGTCGATCTCGAGGCCGAAGTAATCGCGGCAGATGCGCACCGGCACGATCTTCATCAATCCGGCGATGGCATCGAAGCCGGGGCTGGCGCGGGTCATGATGTCGTGCGAATGGCGCTCGGCGATCGGCCTGACGGCGACTTCGACCTCCGCCGGCGGGAACGCGCTCAGCACCGCCGATTTCATCTGCCGGTACGCGGCGCCGTCCTGCATGCCGAGAATGAAATTCGAACCCCGGGCGAGTTCGGCCATTTCCGGCCCGTAAGGCGTTTCGAACTCGTCGCCCCGCTCCAATATGTCGCGAACGTCCGCGCCTTTGGTGACCAGCAGGAAATTGCCGAAGCCGAGATTCGGCCAGAAACGGCGCAGCAGCGCCAGCAGCCAGCGCGGATCGCCCAGAAGAAAGCCGGCGATGCGGGAAGCAATGCCGCTCTTGGAACGCAGCCGGTTGATGTCGAACGGTGGCATTTCGGCGAGCGGACGCTGGCTCTTCTGAGCGGCGCGGACAGCGGCGAAGTACTTCAAAGTGATCATCGCGTTCAAGCCCCCCGGCTATCCACGTCAATGCGATGCCGGCATTGTCTGGCCTAGGTTTGCATCGGTCCGGCGTATGTGAATTCGTTCACAGTCATTTGTTGTCGGCCCCGGCGATCATGCGGCAGACTTGGCCCGATCGAAATTGCCGATCAGGAAATTGTTCTTGGCCGGGTCCACGAACGGTATCCAGCGTATCCTCTGCTCGGAAAAATCGGGGTGCCTGGTCATGAAAATCGCGAGTTCATGCGCCGCCTCGTCGCGCCGCCCGCTTCTCATCAGGGCGCCTATCTTCAGGAATCTTGCGTAAAAGTAGCCCGGCGACAGGTTGAGCGAGCGCTCGGCGGTGGCGATCGCGGCCTGCCAGTCCTCGACGAAGCAATAGGCCGCGGCCAGTTCCCCCAGATTGTGGAAGCGATAGAGGTCGAACGGGCTCAACCGTTCGGTGTCGAGGAAGAACGGTATCGCGCCGGTCGCATCGCCAAGCAAAAGATACGCGCTGCCCATGGCCGAGCGGGCGAAGGCGAAGCTCGGATTGATGTGGATCGCTTCGGCGAGATGCTCGGCTGCCAATGCCGGCAGGCCGCGCATGATGTCGGCGGCGCCGAGATAGGCATGCGGACGCGCATCGAGGCTGTCCATCAGCAGCGCCTTGCGCGCAAGCGTCTCGACTTTCTCCAGATCGTCATTGTCGCCGAAGCGCAACCATGCCCTCCAGAAATACCACCATGCGAGCTCGTTGAGCACGGCGCTCGAATTCGGATCTTCCTGGTAGGCCTTGTCGAAGAAGTCGAGCGCGATTTCGGTATCGCGCCGTGTCCGCCTGTTCATGTGCCAGCGGCCGCGCCTGACCAGTTGCCAGGTCTCGAGGCTTTCCCACGGCACCTGGAACGTGCGCGCCTGCTCGGCGCGGTCGACCTCCTTGTCGAGGATGGAAACGATCTCGCTGCCGATCTGGTCGCGCAGGCTGAAGATGTCGACGAGGTCGCGGTCGAAGCGTTGCGACCAGACCAGACGCCCGTTCGAGGTATCGGTGAGCGACGTGTTGAGGCGGATCTGCCTGTTGGAGCGCGCCAACGTGCCGCTGACGATGTAGCGGGCGCCCAGCGCGTTGCCGATGAGCCTTGTGCCGAGGCTGTCGTCGCGGAACTGGAAGCTCGAGCCCTTGGCGATGACCGAAAGCCAGCGCGTGTTGGAAAGACCGTAGATGATGTCCTCGGCGATACCGTCGGCCATGTAGCCGACATCGGGTTCGCTGCCGTTGCCCTGGAACGGCAGCACGGCGATTGCCGGGGGGCCCTTGGCGATCGGCCTGGAATGACCCGGCGTGGCGGGAATGGAAGCGAAGGAAGCCGTCGCGGCAGGGCCGTTGCCGCCGCGGCCGGCGATCAGGACCCGCACCGGCAGGGCGATGTTCTTCAGGCTGAACTCGCCGAGATCGGTGAAGACGGCGGCCGTCTTGTCCCTCACGTGATGCCACGTCGTCGCCGAGATGGCGACGCCGTCATGCGGCGCGAATTCCTGAAGCCTGGCCGCGATATTCACGTCGTCACCGTAGAGACGGCCCTCACGGACGATGACGTCGCCGGTGTTGATCCCGGCGCGAAAAGGCATGCGCATGTCCTCGGCGACAGCGGCATTCAGCGCCACGACCCGGGCCTGGAAATCGAAGGCTGCCCGCAAGGCTTCGATTGGATTGCCGAATTCGGCCATGATGCTGTCGCCGGCATCGCCGAACGTGCGTCCGCCAAATGCGCCGCAACTGTCGGCGATGATGTCGCGCCGTTCCTCGAAGGCGGCAACAGCCAACTCGTCGTCGATGCCCATAAGCCTCGAGAATCCTACGGCGTCGATTGAAATGATTGTCGCAAGCTGACGGGTATAGTTCCGTTCAGCCATGATTGAGCCCCCAGTCCCACTGCAGTCCAGAACAGGCGACCTGCGCTCAAAGAAACGCGTCGCCGGCTGCCGACGGAAATCCTCGGCAGGCCCGGCGCACTGTTGCCACCCTGTTATGACCAGAATTCTATCAGGGTCTTGGCGAAAGCTCTACCACGAACAGCTAATATGGCGAATTCACCCTCCGGCGCATGGTTAGTCGTTCGTTACGTCAGGAGACACATCCGAAGCGCGACTTTACCAGTTGAAATTATTATACTTTCTCCGCTAGGCAATATTGGCCGGTTCCTGCCGGCAAGAATCGGCTTCATCGAGGCATGCGCTGCAAAAGTCCGTTATTGCAGCGCTGCGGAACCAACCCGCCTGCGTGCGAGTTTCTGACGGCACTGACGCCGACGAGATTTGAGGGCTCTCATGCGCACTGTTGTTTCAGCAACCGGTATCGCTTTCCTGCTTATCAGTGGACAAGCCTTTGCGGCGGACGACCAGCCACTGCCGCCGCAAAATGCCAAGAAGCTCTCGGAGATCGTCGCCAAGGTCGAGCACCGCACCGACTTCCGCTATGTGAAGGAGGTCGAATGGGATAGCGACGGCTACACCATCACCTACTACACGACGGACAAGGCTAAGGTCCAAATCACCTACGATCCCGTGACCGGCGAACCCAAATAGGCCCTGTTGCCCTGCCTCCGCCATTCCGAAGGACCTGCGTTCGGCATAGACTTGATTATCGAAACAGGGCGGACGGAGGACAGACATGCGGCTTCACATCAGCGCAATCGCCTTGCTTGTGGCCGCATCGGCGCTTGGGACATTGCTTCCAGCGCGCGCGGACGGCCCGTCCTTCGATTGCCGAAAGGCGCAGTTGCCCGCCGAAAAGGCGATCTGCGCCGACCCGCAAATGTCGGCCATCGATGCTTTGGTCACCAGGGCCTATGCCGGCTTCGAACCCGCCTTCGGCGGCGACAAGCGCGGAATCGCCAGGGGACTGGCCGCCGACCGGAATGCCTGCAAGACGGACGCAGCCTGCATCGTCAGCGCCCAGAACAATGCGTTGCAGACTTACGGCAATGCGCCGCAATGGGTGCAGGACTACAATATCGCGCTCATCGGCAAGAAGGCGCTCGACTTTGCGGCAAGGACGCCGAAGCCAACCGATCAGCCCCTGCCCGTGTCGATCGGAAAATGCGGCTTCACCCATATCGCGGCGCTGACGACAAGGCTGGGCGACGACCCGCTGGAAACCGCCGGCCCGGAAGCCGGCAGCGCAGCGCGATTTACCAATGGCGGCACGGCGGTCTCCTATAACCGCGAACCGGGACTGGCGAGTTCCAAGGTCGGCGATCCGATCGTCATGTGCCTGATCGCGATCCCGCGCGACTGTCCGAAAGACGATCTGCGCGGCATGGTCTACTACGCCGTCGACCTCGAGTCTAAAGGCACATGGGCCCTGCCCGACTCCCAGCATCTATGTGGTGGCGCCTGAAGGCCTTGGCGCCGCGCTGAGCCAGCGCGACGGACCACCCTTGCATCGTCACAAGTTTGGTGGCTGACTGCCCGCCATGATTGCGGGCACGGGGGTGCATGGCAATGATCGGCTACGTCCTGAAGCGCATCCTGATGGTGCTTGTCGGCTATCTGGTCGCGGTGCTTGTCGGGTTGATCGCCGTGGTGGTGATCTACGCGATATTGAGTTCGCTGCCCAATGCTCCGGGTTACTTCGAGCTTATGGCGTTCACGCCGATCGCCGCGCTGGTGGTGCCGCCGCTCGGCATGTTCATCTACTTTCTGACGATCGTCCTGACGGGTATGCAGACGCTGGTCTTTGCAATGGTCGCCGAGTTCTTTTCGCTGCGAAGCTTCTGGCTGCATATGCTGTTCGGCGCCGCAGCTGCGGCAGCCGGTTTCATGCTGATCTGGCCGGGCGCCGCCGATGATCCGGAACGCTGGGCCGACATGGGCATCATCGCCGGCGGCGGCCTCGTGGCCGGCCTGATCTATTGGCTGATCGCCGGGCGTGACGCCGGATTGCGCCGGCCGTTGATCAAAGCAATTCCAGGAAAAGTGTGAAGCGGTCAGGGCTCCGCGGCTTCGCGGTAACCTCCCGTCCGGAATTGCTTGGAGTAAAAAGCGCTCAGCTTGACGGCGTGCGCACCGCTTCGGTCGCGTCGAGCGCCTGCATCAGCTTGGAATCGCGGCCATAGACGTCGTCGAAATATTCGACCTTGCCGGACATGTCCGGCCATGCGGTGAAATAAGCGACATAGACCGGAATGACGCGCGTGACATTCTCGGTCGAATGGCCGTGCTTCAGCTTCTCGGCGATATCGTCGACCGTGGTGCCAAGCACGGCGGCGGCCATGCCGCGCGGATCCTGCAACCGGACGCAGCCATGGCTGAGCGCGCGCATGTCGCGCTCGAAGAACGACTTCTGCGGCGTGTCGTGCATGTAAATGGCATGCTTGTTGGGGAAGAGGATCTTCAACTCGCCCAGCGCATTGGCCTCGCTCGGCTGCTGCCGCACGCTGAACGGAATGTTGGCGCCATAGGCACCCCAATCGACCGCCGCCGATGGGATGCGCTTGCCGCGCGAATCCGTCACCTCATAGCCGGCGCGGTCGAGATAGCCTGGATCGCCGCGCAGCCTCGGCAGCATCTCGTTGACGATGATCGACTGCGGCACGCCCCAATAAGGATGGAAGTCGACCTGCTTGATCTGGTTGTAGAAGAAGGCGGTCTGGTTGGTGACCCTGCCGATGACCGCACGGGTCTTCAGCTTCTCCTCGCCATTGTCGATATAGCTGGCGGTGAAGGCGGGCTGGTTGATGAAGACGCGCGGGCTGCCGAGATCAGACGGCATCCAGCGCAGTTCCTCGAGCGCGACCTTGACCTTCTCGAGCTTGTCCGCCTTTGAGGCGCCGGCCAATGAAGCCACCGTGCGCGGGCCGATGACGCCGTCACCTTTCATGCCGGCGCGCTGCTGCACCGCCTTGATCACCGGCACCAGCTCGGGATCGTAGAGCTCGCTCTTGCCGAGCCTCGCGAGCACTTCGCCATAGCTGCCACCCATCTCGTCATCGAGATTACGGGAAATAAGCGTCAGCAATTTCGGCAATTCCGGGCTGCTCTCGCCGGGTTTGAGCAGGAGCTTGGGAACGACGACGATCTCGTTTTCCTCGCTCGCCTCAAGCGCTTCCAGTTCGACGCGCAGCGCCTGGTATTCGGCATTCTGCGGATGCCGCGATTCGAGATAGGTGCGGACCTCCTGGGTATGCGCCAGCGTCTTCAGCACGCCTTCGAGATCGAGCGGCTTGGCCGGGAAATCGTAATAGCCGGTCATCCGGTTGGGATCGACGCGACCGCTCTGCGCATCATGGGCATAGCGCAGCACGCGCGCCGACAGCGCCATCTCGAAGCGGACCAGTTCCTTGGTCCGCTCTTCCGGTGTGGCGGCGGAATTGGCGGCTGCCGGGACATCGACGGAGTAGTCGGCCGGCGTCAGGCCATAACTCGCCGCCTCGCCCAGGACGCGCACCGCATCCTGCGCCCGGCTGTTGGGGGTATTGTCGCTCACCCAGATGAAATCCGGATTGGCCGAATAATAGGCGATCAGCGCCTTGGCGATATCCGGCTCGGCAAACAGCTCATACTCGCTCAAGCCAGCGACGGCATCGCGGAAGCTGTTGCTCGTCACAGACGGCACAAAGGCGGCGTCCTGAGCGGCCGTGGCCTGCGGTGCCGGCAGCAGCGATTTGAAATCGACCCGCACAAGCTTGTCGGCCCTGTAGGTGTTGTAGGTCGGACCGCTGATCCTGACGCTGCCACCATCCTCTCCGGCCGGCCGCACCTTGCGCGGTTTCGGAGGCGGCGGGAACTCGCCTTGCGGGTTGTGCCGGATCCCACCTCCGAACAGCATGTCGAACAGCCCTTGCGCACTTGCCGGCTGATGCCCGAAGGCAAGCGTCGCCGCGATAGCGACCGGCAGGACGGTTCGTTTGTTCCCGAGGATTTTCATGCTTCACCCGCACCGGTTGTAGCCGGTTCCCGTTCCGCGCCGCTGGACGGTCCCGCCCTCCGCATGGCGGATGTATGACGTGACTATACCGATTCATACCGATTTCGTTAAGCTTCCATAAATTTTCGCGGCCGTGTTGCAGAACAGTTTCACATCCTTGTGAGACCCGAGGCAGTGGCTGTCCTCGGGCCTCACACGCATGTGGCGGTGTCGAAAAAACAATCAGGCGTTGGCACCGCCGTCTATAGTCAACGATGCCCCCGTGACGAAGCGGCCCTCAGGACTTGCCAGCCAGGCCACCATTCCCGCGATCTCCTCGGCCTCGCCGAAGCGCGGCGTTGCCATCTTGCGGCGCTGGTGCTCCGCATGTGGCCCGTTGGCGGGATTCATGTCGGTGTCTGTGGAACCCGGATGGACAATGTTGGCGGTGATGCCGCGTGGGCCGAGGTCGCGCGCCAAGGCCTTCGTCAAGCCGATCAGCGCCGCCTTGCTGGTCGAATAGGCGCTGAGCCCAGGATCGGTCACCCGCTCGGCCAGATTGCTGCCGATCGAGATGATCCTGCCCCCGTCAGCCATGTGTCGGGCCGCGGCCTTGGAGGCGACGAACGGCGCTCTGAGATTGACCTCCATGCTCTCGTCGAAATCGGCGAGCGAGAGGGAATCGATCGGCGCGGCGCGCCATATGCCGGCGCTGTTGACCAGGATGTCGAGCCGGCCGAACGTGTCCATCGCTCGATCGACGGCACGCTCGATCGCTTCGGCGTCGCGACCGTCTGCCCTAATGGCGACGGCACGCCTGCCCGCCGCCTCGATCTCGCCAACGACAGCCTGCGCCTGCGCTTCCCCATTTACATAGGTCAGCGCGACGCCGGCGCCCTCACGCGCCAGTCTTTTTGCGATTGCCGCGCCGATGCCGCGGCTGCCGCCGGTCACAAAAGCGGCCCTGCCGCGCAACTGGTTGGAAGTCATTGATTTCTCCTTTGTGTAACGATCGATACATAAATACCTGTCAGCCTTGCCCGTCATCGTCAAGTGAATTATGTAACGATCAACACAGAAAAGAGCGTCATGTCGGAAAGAGGCCGTCCCCGAAGTTTCGATCGAACCGCCGCGTTGCGGCGGGCGATGGAGCTGTTCTGGGCCAAAGGTTATGAGGGTACCTCGATCGCCGACCTGACCGCGGCAATGGGGATCGGGTCTCCCAGCCTCTATGCCGCATTCGGCAGCAAGGAGGCGCTCTTCCTTGAAGCGACCGAATATTACACGCACGCCGAAGGTACCGAGATCTGGGCAGCGCTCGACAAGGCGCCGACGGCATGCCAGGCGGTGGAGAACTTCCTGCGACAGACAGCCAGGGCCTATTCGCAGGGCGATCGCCCGCAGGGCTGCCTTATCGCGCTCGGCGCGCTGCATCAGGACTCAAGCAGTGGCGCGATCTGCGATGATCTGCGCCGCCGCCGGGCGGAAAACCGGACCGCCTTGCTGCGACGGCTCGAGCGCGCCGTGGCGGAGGGCGAATTGCCGGCAAGCTTCGACAGCGGCACCGCGGCGACCTTCTATGCTACGGTTCAGCACGGCATGTCGATCCAGGCGCGCGACGGCGCAACCCATGCCGCCCTTATGGCGACCGTTGCCGGCGCCATGGCGGCGTGGACGACGATGGCCGGCGCTAGAGCATGATCCCGAAAAGTGGGAACCGGTTTTTGGAGAAGATCATGCTCCAACAAACAGTTAGATCGTGACTGCGATTCAACGAAACGCCATCACGGTCTAACGCCTGCCCCAGTGACAAACGCAAGGCTTTGTGATCGAAATTTCGGCGGCCGCAGCAGGCGTGGCCGGGAGGATTTGCCGTGAAGAAAGGTTATCGCCAGCTTCTCGACGAGGCGAATGCCGAGATCGAGGTCGTGTCGCCTGAGGAGGCAGCGGGGCTGCTGGAGGATGAGGACACGATCTTCGTCGATCTGCGCGACCCGCGCGAGGTCGAACGCGACGGCAAGATCCCCGGCGCCAAGCATGTGACGCGCGGCATGCTGGAATTCTGGATCGATCCCGAAAGCCCGTATCACAAGCCGTTCTTCGCCAGCGGCAAGACCTTCGTCTTCTTCTGCGCCGGAGGCTGGCGCTCGGCTTTAGCCACCAAGACGGCGCAAGACATGGGCCTGACGCCGGTCAAGCACGTCCTCGGCGGCTATACCGCCTGGAAAGCAGCGGGCCTGCCCGTAGAGCCGGGGCAGAAAAAGAAGGCGGACTGATACGCTGATTAGGGTGCATTGAGATTCAGGTCAGGCCGAGCCGAGAACGATGATTTCCGAGAACCGGAGCGGAGCGTACTTGAAGTACGCGAGCACCGGAAGCGGAGGAAACCATCGTTCGCAGGCCGGCATCACCTGAATATCAACGCAGCCTAGTGCAGGGCCGTTTCCCGCTGCCCGGTCACGAAGCCGACCGCGCGCGCGACGACGTCCCTGTCGGTGAGGATACGCCGGTGGCCAAGCCCCTCGGCCCAGTGCAGGTGGACATGCTCGCCGGCAGCCGCATAACCCCTGGCATGGTCGGCATGGACCTCGCGATCGTCCGGCGCGTGGATGACCAGTGTCGGCACCGACGCTGCGGCCAGTTGGCGGTCGCCGGTGAATTCACTGAGCGGCCGCCCGGACAGATGCTTCACCCTGTCCGCCATGGCGACGCGCGAGCGCGGCCCGACATTCATCACATCGCTGAAGTCGTCGAAGATTGCAGGCAGCGAGCTCGGCGCCGCAATCAGCACCAGCTTTTGCGCCGCAAGCGGCGGCATGCCCTTGACCGATGCGGCGACGGCATTGGCGGCAATCGCGCCGCCGAAGGAATGGCCGACGACGGCGGCAAAGGGGCCGAACCATTCGCCGGCGACCCGCGCCGCGTCCACGGCAGTCACCATGTTGAGGTGGCGGCCGAGCGAATGGCCATGCCCGGGCAGGTCGAGCGAAACAACCTTGTAGCCAGCGCCGCGAAACCCTTCGATCAAAGCGCGCATATATTCGGTGCGCGAGCGCCAGCCATGGATGACGAGCACCGTGCCGCGCGACTCCCTGTCCGGCTCCGGCCGGAATTCATGCACTGCGACGCAATCCGTCCTGGTCTTCAGCCTGTGATGGCGCGCCTCGGCCATGAAGGCTGAGGCACGCTCCACAGCGCGCCGTTCGCCGTCGCTCAGGGATTTGACGTTGGGTGTGCGGCAAAACAATTCGAAGGCGGCACGGCCGCCGAGACGCGGCGCAACATACTCGGCCGCGCCAAAAACGCCCCGGATGACCTTCATTCCAAATGATGCCATATTGGCAGTCCATCCATTCGTTCAAGCGTGAACATAATAGTTCAAACATGAACATTAAGCAAGAGCTACCCTGGGACAACCCTCGCTTTCGCAACTGGGTTGCGGTGGCGCGCGCCTGCCATGTGCTGGAGCGCACGCTGGCGGTTAAGCTCGGCCCGCTCGACCTCAAGCCGGCGCAGCTCGACGTGCTGATGAACCTCTACCGCCACCCCGGCATGTCGCAGCACGACCTTGCCCGCAAGCTGCTCGTCGGCCGCTCCAACATCACCATGCTGTTGCCGCAGCTCGAGGCCCGCGGATTGCTGCGTCGCGAAGGCGACGAGAAGGACAAGCGGGTGCTGCGGCTGAACCTCACCGAGGCGGGCGAGGCCCTGCTGATGAAGGCCCTGAAGGTTCACATGGCGCTGATCGAGAAGGCGATGAGCCAGTCGACGCCGGAACAATGCGACATGATCGGCGAGCAGATGCGCAAGATCGCCGACGTGCTGAAGGAAGCCTGAGCCGGCTTCCAATCACCACATCGTTTTCTTTGCTCTTTCCGGCCATTCCCTATCATAGGCCTCGCCGTCGATGTTCTTGCGGCTGGTGACCTCGAGAATCCGGCCGGGTGTCGGCAGCGACTTCGGATCGACATGCCTGGCCGGGTTCCAGAGCTCGGAGCGCACGATGGCGCGGGCGCATTGGAAATAGACCGTGTCGATATCGATGACGGTGACCGAGCGGGCCGGCTTGCCGTCGACTGTGAAGGACGCGCATAGATCCGCGTCGGTTGTGATGTGAGCGCGGCCGTTGATCCGCAGCGTGGTGCCTGAGCCCGGCACCAGGAAGAGCAGCCCGACGCGCGGATCGCGAATGATGTTCTTCAGCGAATCGGCGCGGTTGTTGCCGCGCCTGTCGGGCATCATCAGCGTCTTGTCATCGACAATGCGCACGAAGCCGGCGAGATCGCCGCGCGGCGAGCAGTCGAGGCCCTCGGGCCCGCTTGTCGCCAGCGCCACGAAGGGCGAGGCCGCGATGAAGGCGGCATATTCGGGAATCACATGGTCGAGTTCCTTGACGACCGAAGCTTCGCCCGGCAGGCCATAGAGCGCTTCGAGCTGTTCGACCGTGGTAATCTCAGACATTTTTCCGCCTCCGAACCTTTGCCGGCGTTACCCCAACTCTATGACGTCCTCGCGACGTGCCAAAGCTGACAATCAGGAAACGGGTGTCGACACAATGATTTCCGGCGCAAACCGTGTTCACCGTACAAAACGGACACGGAGATCGACATGGACAAAGCAGTTGAGCGGCAAAGCACCGCCATGGAACTTCTCGAAAATATGTTCGACGTTGAAATGCGATTCCTGCAATCGGGGTCGGGCAACATCGAGATGCTGACCAGCGCCTTCCACAGGGATGTCGTCGTGCATGAACCGCACTCACTGCCCTATGCCGGCGACTGGAACGGCCTTCAAGGCATCGCCTCTCTTTTCCAGACGATGCACGAAAGCTGGAGCGGTGTTGCGGTGGAGAACCTTCAGGCGGCGCAAAAAGATGACGTCGTCTTTATGAGCTGCACGCTTTCGCTGACAGCGCGAGCCACCGGCGTGACGATCAAGCAGCCATTTGCCGAAGTCCTGCACTTCAGGGATGGTCGGCTGATTGAAGGCACACCCTTCTACTACGACACCAGCGAGATCCTGGCAGCCCTGGCCAAGCCGAAAGACGCGGACAAGATGGCCTAGCGGTCGCGGCTCAGCCCCTTCTCCTGGAGTTCCGCGAGATAGGCATTCCAGCGCTCGTCCTTTTCGTGGCCGAGCGTGTGAAGATAGTTCCAGGTGAAGATGCCGGTGTCGTGGAAATCGTCGAAGGTGATGCGCACGGCATAATTGCCGACCGGCTCGATCTTGAGGATCGCGACATTGCGCTTGCCGGGCACGGTCACGCGCTGCTCCGGCGAATGGCCCTGCACCTCGGCCGAGGGCGAAGCAACGCGCAAAAGTTCGGCCGGCAGTTCGAACGGGTGATGACCGGGGAAGGTGACGGACAGCAGTTTTCTGTCCTTCGAGACTCTGAGTTCCTTCGGCGCCGTCATTGTCGTCCATCCTGCATCAATCCGCCCTTCCCTACGCTGCTTCGCTCAGCCGGAAAAGGTCACTTGGACCTTGCCGACACGCGATGTCGGCCGGGGAATGTTACCAAAGATCAAGACCGTCTATCTTGAATGCGGCATTGGATCGTATCACATAGCTGTATATAACGGTGCCGCTCAGGCCATGGGAAACGTTTGCAAATGGACATGATCGACCCCTTCGGTCGCAGCATCAGCTATCTGCGCGTGTCGGTCACCGACCGCTGCGATTTTCGCTGCACCTATTGCATGGCCGAGGACATGACCTTCCTGCCGAAGAAGGATCTGCTGTCGCTCGAGGAGCTTGACCGACTGTGCACCGTTTTCATCGAGAAAGGCGTGAAGAAGCTCAGGCTGACGGGCGGCGAGCCGCTGGTACGCAAGAACATCATGCATCTGGTGCGCCAGCTGTCGCGGCATCTCGAAAGCGGCGCCCTGGAAGAGCTGACGCTGACCACCAACGGCTCGCAGCTGTCGCGCTTCGCGGCCGAGCTCGCCGATTGCGGTGTCAAGCGCATCAACGTCTCGCTCGACACGCTCGATGCCGAGAAATTCCACCAGATCACGCGCTGGGGCAATCTCGGCAAGGTGATGGAAGGCATCGACGCCGCGCAGAAGGCCGGTTTGAAGATCAAGCTCAATGCGGTTGCGCTGCGCGACTTCAACGATGCCGAAATACCTGAGCTGATGCGCTGGGCGCATGGCCGCGGCATGGACCTCACCCTCATCGAGACGATGCCGATGGGCGAGATCGAGGCCGACCGCACCGACCAGTATCTGCCGCTGTCGCTGCTGCGCGCCTCGCTGGAGCGCCA
Organism: Mesorhizobium sp. B2-6-2; assembly: GCF_006440615.1. Lineage (NCBI taxonomy): Bacteria > Pseudomonadati > Pseudomonadota > Alphaproteobacteria > Hyphomicrobiales > Phyllobacteriaceae > Mesorhizobium > Mesorhizobium sp. B2-6-2. Next base: position 24,176 of record NZ_VFUG01000008.1, read on the forward strand.
GTTCACGCTCTCCGATATTCCTTACAAGACCGGCGGCCCGGCCCGCTATGTCCATGTCACGGAGACCGGCGGCCGGCTCGGCTTCATCACGCCGATGACGCATAATTTCTGCGAAAGCTGCAACCGCGTGCGGCTGACCTGCACCGGCACGCTCTATATGTGCCTTGGCCAGGAGGACGCCGCCGACCTCAGGGCGCCGTTGCGCGCCACCGAAGGCAACGAGCTGCTCGGCGAGGCGATCGACGAGGCCATCGGCCGCAAGCCCAAGGGCCATGATTTCGTCATCGACCGCCGCACCAACCGTCCTTCGGTATCTCGGCACATGAGCGTCACCGGCGGCTGATTTTTTCCACGATTTGGTGCAGGATCACCTTCGGTCATCGACCAAAGGGGGGATCATGAAACGTCCGCAGCGCATCGGTTGGTCGTCGGTAGCGGCCATCTTGTCCCTGTCGACAATCGTGACGACGGCCGCGATGGCCAAGCCCTTCACCTACGTGAATGCGCGGTTCGGCCAGTCCTGCACTTTTCCCGACGACATCTTCAACAAGCCGATGCCCGAGCCGGAAAATGGCGGCGGACAGCAATGGCTTAGCGCCGACGGCGCCAGCCTGACCTGTTCCGGCATCTACAACATCGACAACGATACACCGCAAGGTTTCGTCGTCCAGGAGAAAGCCAGCACCGAACCGGGTTACAAGGTCACCTACAGCAAGACCGGCAAGAATTGGGCGGTGCTCTCCGGCACCAAGGACGGCAACATTTTTTACGAACGGCGCCTGTTCGGAAAGGACGACGTCATTCGCACCGTCTGGATCGAATACCCTGCCGCGCTCAAGGCAAAATACGACCCTTTGGCCGGCTCCATCGCCAAGACCCTGCGCGGCCCTTGAGGTCAGCCTGGCCGCACTGAAAATAAAGCGCTGGCGTCGCCTTCCGGCCGATTTACCGCCGACCTTTTCCAGCCTAGCCTTCGCGCGGGATTATCGCTCTAGGGGGAGTGCACATGCGCACATTCATGATTTCACTTGCAATGCTTGGGGTTGCTTCCGTGTCGGCCGCGGCTCAATCGATCGGCGGCACCTACACCGTCGCCGGCACGAATTTCGACGGCTCGAAATATGACGGCGAGGCAACCATCACGCTGACCAGCGACACGACCTGCACCATCCACTGGGAAACCGGCGGCTCGACCTCGGACGGCATCTGTATGCGCAACGACAATGCATTTTCCGCCGGCTACGCGATGGGCAAGGAAATCGGTCTCGTCGTCTACAAGATCGAGAACGACGGCTCCCTGCACGGGCTGTGGACCATCGCCGGCCAGAACGGCAACGGCACCGAGGTGCTGACGCCTAAGTAAGGCTTCCAAAGCTCGGCAAATCGATCTCATGGCCACGCAGAAATTCGTGGCCCATTTCTTTGCCGTTGCTGTTTTCCGGCTGCCTGCTAGACGGCTGAATTAAAATTGAATCCGGAAAAACCCTTTGCCCCTCTCGCCAAATTTGCGCGGCGCGCTGTTCATGATCGTGGCCATGGTCGGCTTCACCTTGAACGACGCGATCACCAAGTTCTCGTCGGAATCGATGAACATGGCGCAGGTCATGCTTGTGCGCGGCGCTTTCGCGTCCTTGTTCGTTGGCTTGCTCGCCTGGCGGCGCGGCGCGCTTGCCAATCCGGCGGCCATGCTGCAGCCGATGGTGGCGACGCGCGTTGCGGGCGAAGCCGGCGCCACGGTATCGTTTCTGATCGCGCTTGCGCATTTGCCGATCGCCAACGTCTCGGCCGTGCTGCAGGCGCTGCCGCTGGCGGTGACCATGGGCGCGGCGCTGTTCTTCGGCGAAGGCGTCGGCTGGCGGCGCTGGCTTGCCATCGCCGTCGGCTTCGCCGGCGTGATGATCATCGTGCGGCCGGGCTTCGAGGGCTTCAGCGTCTATTCGCTGCTGGCATTGACCAGCGTCGCCTGCTGCGCGGTGCGCGACCTCGCCACCAAGCGCATCCCGCAGGCCATCCCGACCATGCTGGTATCGACGGCGACCGCGCTTGCCATGACGGTGCTGGGCGCGCTGCTTTTGTCGCCGATGGGCGGCTGGACGCCGATGAGCGGCCGGGCGACCACGCTTCTGGCGCTGGCGGCTGTGCTGGTGCTCATCGGCTATCAGTTCATCATCATGGCGATGCGCTCGGGCGATATCTCCTTCATCGCCCCATTCCGCTACACCGCGTTATTGTGGTCGATCCTGCTCGGCCTCGTCATTTTCGGCGACATCCCCGATACGCCAATGACCGTCGGCGCCGCCATCATCATCGGCTCGGGTCTTTATGCGCTCTACCGCGAGCGCGTCGTCGGACGGCAGCAACCTGCCGCCGAAAGCGCTGGACCCGACATGGCACCGGACGGCATATAGGCGCGATGGACCGAAGTGTTGCAGGGACCATTCTGGCGGGAGGCCAGTCGCGCCGGATGGGCGGCGGCGACAAGCCGCTCCTTTCATTGGGCAAAGCCAGGCTGATCGACCATGTCGCCACGCGACTGAGGCCGCAGGTCGCCACACTGGGCCTCAACGCGAACGGCGATCCAGCGCGATTTGCCGGCATGGACCTGCCGGTGATCCAAGATACGATGCCGGGCCATGCCGGCCCACTCGCAGGCATTCTCACCGGCCTCGACTGGGCGGCAATGCAAACAAGCTGCCGATGGCTGGTGAGCGCCGCCGGTGACACGCCGTTCTTTCCCGACAACCTCGTCGAGCGCCTGGTGGTGGCAGCGCTCGATCGGCCCGGCACGATCGCCGTCGCCAGCTCGGACGGCAGATGGCACCCGACCTTCGCGCTCTGGCCGCTCGGCCTGCGCGACGCCTTGCGTCATTTCCTGGTCGACGAGGACAACCGACGGGTTTCCGCCTTCATGGAGCGGCACGGCCATGTCGAAGTCGAGTTCGCCATGATCGAGGCTCGCGGCCAAAAGATCGATCCGTTCTTCAACATCAACACGCCGGACGACCTTGCGGCGGCGGAGCGTCTGTTGCAAAGCCTCGGGCCATGAGACGCATATTCGGCATCACCGGCTGGAAGAACTCCGGCAAGACGACCCTGACGGAAAAGCTGGTCGCCGAACTGGTGGCGCGCGGCTGGACGGTTTCAACGGTGAAGCACGCCCATCATGACTTCGACATCGACAAGCCGGGCGCCGACTCCTTCCGCCACCGCCAGGCGGGCGCGACGGAGGTCGCCATCGTCTCCGGCCGGCGCTGGGCCCTGATGCACGAATTGCGCGAGGAAAACGAGCCGGCGCTGGCCGACATCCTGGCGCGGCTGTCGCCCGCGGACATCGTGCTGGTCGAAGGCTACAAGCGCGAAGCGCATAAGAAGATCGAGGCAAGGCGGCTTGACGCCAAGGATCGGACGCCGCTTTCGGCCAACGATCCCAACATTGTCGCGGTCGCCGCCGATTTCACGGTCGAAAGCGAAAAGCTGCCGGTTTTCCACCTCGACGACACGAAATCGATAGCCGACTTCGTCGAGCGCAGCACAGGTCTCGTGGCTCAAACCAAGTAACGCAGCGGCACATCCCGATTGTCGTTTGCCGTTGAATTGCAGTTGCTTTTTTCTCGCAAAGAGTGGGAGTATCCGCCTCAGCGGGTGGTCAAGAAACGGCCGCCCACAAGAGCCGCACGGGACAGCGGCCATGACATATGAGAGGATTATCATGCGTATTGCACTGCGTATCGCGCTTGCCGCTTCGGCCGCGCTGCTGACACTCGGCGTCGCCCAGGCTCAGGAAAAGACCCTGAGGATCGGCACCGAAGGCGCGTATCCGCCCTTCAACAACCTGACATCGGACGGCCAGCTGGTCGGCTTCGACATCGATATCGCCAAGGCTCTCTGCGATGAAATGAAGGTGAAATGCACCTTCGTCGCGCAGGATTGGGACGGCATCATCCCGGCGCTTCAGGCCGGCAAGTTCGACGCCATCGTCGCCTCGATGTCGATCACGCCCGAGCGCCAGGAAAAGGTCGACTTCACCCACAAATACTACAACACCCCGTCGGCCATTGCGGTGCCGAAGGATTCGCCGCTCAAGGGCGTGACCAAGGAAGATCTCGCCGGCAAGAACATCGGCGTCGCCACCACGACCACGCACTACAACTACGCGTCGAAGACCTTCACGGACAGCACCATCAAGGGCTATCCGAGCAGCCCCGAGGAACAGGCAGACCTCGCCAATGGCCGTCTCGATGCGATCGAGGACGACATCGTCGTGTTGCAGCAGTGGCTGGATTCGCCGGACGGCGCCTGCTGCAAGATCCTCGGTCAGCCGTCGCCGCAGCCGGTGGAAATCTTCGGACCGGGCGCCGGCATCGCCGTACGCAAGGGCGAGACCGATCTGGTCAACAAGCTGAACAACGCGATCGACGCCATCCGCAAGAACGGAAAGTACAAGGAAATCAACGACAAGTACTTCAAGTTCGACGTCTACGGCGCCGAATCCTGATCGATAAGCCAAGGGCGGTGAGGCATCCCTCGCCGCCCTTAAATCCTTCCGGGATCGCCACGGAGACACGACCCGTCAATGCCGGCCCAAAGCATTTGGACACTTCTCAGCTGGGGACCGGAGGGCTGGAGTGATGATATTGCGTCGGGCGTTCTGGTCACCATCGCGCTGGCGCTCGCCACACTGCCGATTGGCCTGGTGACCGGCTTTTTCGTCGCCTTCGCCAAGCAGCATGAAGAACCCTCGCTGCGCCTGGCCGGCAACATCTACACCACGGTCTTTCGCGGTCTGCCCGAACTGGTGACCCTGTTCCTGTTCTTCTTCGGCATGCCGCTTCTCCTGCAATATGTCGTGCGGCTGTTCAATCCCGACGCGACGATCAACGTCAACAGCTTCATCGCCGGCATGATCGTGCTGTCGCTGATCTTTTCCTCTTATGCCAGCGAGGTCTTCCTCTCCGCGTTCCGCGCCATTCCGAAAGGCCAGTATGAGGGCGGTTACGCCATTGGCCTGTCGAAATGGCAAACGATGCGGCTCATCGTCCTGCCGCAGCTGATACGCATCGCTTTTCCGGGCCTCGAAAATTGCTGGCTAAGCCTGCTCAAGGACACATCCCTGGTGTCGGTGGTCAATCTCGCCGAGACCCTGCGCCAATCCGGCGTCGCCGCGCGCGTCACCAGGCATGCCTTCCTGTTCTACAGCGTTGCGGCGCTGATCTTTCTGGCGCTGGCCGTCCTGTCGTCGATCGCCACGAGCTACATCCTGCGCTACCTCGGACGGAGGGAGGCGCGGTGAGCGTCAGCCACGCCATCGCCATCGACAAGCCGCCTCCGCAAGCGCGCGGGTGGTCGCGAGCCCGTATCCTCGGCTACGCGCTGGTCGGCATCTGGGTGCTGTTCGGCGCCGGCATCGTCGCCTATCTGGTCTATGCCTGGAACGCCGAATTCTTCGCCAGATATGCTCCCGCCTATCTGCAAGGCCTGGGGACCACCCTATCGCTGGTGAGCATTTCGATGGTCGTTGGCGCGCTCCTGTCGCTGCCGGTCGCCTATGGCCGCATGTCGAAGAACCCGATCCTGTCCGCGCTTGCCTATTGCTACGTCTATTTCTTCCGCGGCACGCCGCTGCTCGTGCAGACCTACCTGGTCTATTACGGCATCGGCTCGTTCCGGCCTGAGCTTGAGACGGTCGGGCTGTGGTGGTTCTTCCGCGAGGCTTTCTATTGCGGCGTCTTTGCCTTCTCGCTCAACACCGCCGCCTATCAGGCCGAAATCCTGCGCGGCGCCATCGAAAGCGTGACGCGCGGCCAATGGGAAGGTGCGGCCTCGCTCGGACTGCACAAATTGCAGACGCTGCGCAAGGTGATCATGCCCCAGGCGATCATCGTCGCGCTGAGACCCTATGGCAACGAGCTCATCCTGATGATCAAGGCTTCCGCGATCGTCGCCATCATCACCGTCTACGACCTGATGGGCAACGCCAAGCTCGCCTACGCAAAATCCTTCGACATCCAGGCCTATATCTGGGTGGCGATCGTCTATCTGGTGATGGTCGAGATCCTGCGCCACGGCGTCGAGTGGATCGAGCGCCGCATCACCGTCCATCTGCATCGATAATGCATGTCGCCTAAAAGTGCGCAGCGGTTTTAGGGGAAACGACATGCATAAAACAAAGACTTAGATCGCCGCCCCGGCCGTCTGCACCAGCCGAAGCGGCTCTGCGTGCCTTGACGAATTTTTCGCGTGGCCTAGACCTTCCGCCACTGGAAACTGTGTTTTGTTGGAAGGCAGGCTTATGGCATCGGTTGCATTTCTCGGTCTTGGCGTCATGGGCTATCCGATGGCCGGGCACCTCAGGAACAAGGGCGGCCATGACGTCACCGTCTACAACCGCACCATGGCAAGGGCCGAGCAGTGGGTGGCCCAGCATGGCGGCAAACTGGCGCTGACGCCGGCCGATGCGGCCGCGGGCAAGGACTTCGTCTTCTCCTGCGTCGGCAATGATGATGATCTACGCTCGGTCACCACAGGTGCCAACGGCGCCTTTGCCGCTATGAAGAAGGGCGCCGTCTTCATCGACAACACCACCGCGTCTGCCGAGGTCGCGCGCGAGCTTGACGACGCCGCGCGAAAGGCGGGCTTCTCCTTCCTCGACGCGCCGGTGTCAGGCGGCCAGGCCGGCGCCGAGAACGGCGTGCTGACCGTCATGGTCGGCGGCGATGAGGCCGCCTTTGACAAGGCCAGGCCCGTCATCGACGCCTACGCCCGGATGATCGGCCTGATGGGATCGGCTGGTGCAGGTCAGCTGACCAAGATGATCAACCAGATCGCCATCGCCGGCCTCGTCCAGGGCCTGGCCGAGGGCATCCATTTCGGCAAGAAGGCCGGCCTCGACATCGACAAGGTCATCGAGGTGATCTCGAAGGGTGCTGCCGGCTCCTGGCAGATGGAAAACCGCCACAAGACGATGAATGCAGGCAAATACGATTTCGGCTTCGCCGTCGACTGGATGCGCAAGGATCTCGGCATCTGCCTGGCGGAGGCCAATCGCAACGGCGCCAAGCTGCCGGTGACGGCATTGGTCGACCAGTTCTACAAGGATGTGCAGGACATGGGCGGCAAGCGCTGGGACACGTCCTCGCTGCTGGCGCGCCTGGAAAGATAGGTGACGATGCCTCTGCCCGATCCGAGCTGGAGCGCCGACGACGTCGTCGCTCATTTGCGTTCGGTCGGCACCGAGGACAATCGGGGCGGGCATGGCGCGCTTCGGCATCAACACCGCCAGCGCGCTCGGCGTCGGCAATTCGCAATTGCGGCCGCTGGCGCGCAAGCTGAAGAAGAACCACGAGCGGTCGCTGCAGCTCTGGAACAGCGGCATCCGCGAAGCGCGGCTGATGGCCGCCTTCACCGGCGAGCCGAAGAAGGTCGATATCGATCAATGCCGGCGCTGGGCCGCGGATTTCGACAGCTGGGAGATCGTCGACACCGTAGCGGACCTGTTTGCCGAGACGCCGTTCTGGCGCGAATTGATCGACGAGTTCGCTGGAGACAAACGCGAATTCGTTCGCCGCACCGCCTTTGCCATGCTGGCCTGGAGCGCGGTGCATCTCAAGAAAGAGCCGGACGCGACCTTCCTCGCCTATCTGCCGCTGATCGAGAAGCATGCCGGCGATCCGCGCAATTTCGTCCGCAAGGCGGTCAATTGGGCGCTGCGGCAGATCGGCAAGCGCTCGATGAGCCTGCACGCCCCTGCCCTTGCGCTGGCGGAAAGATTGGCGGCATCGTCCGACAAGACGGCGCGCTGGATCGGCAAGGATGCGGTGAAGGAACTGACGGATGCCAGACAGCTCGAAAGGCTCGCTGCCGCAAAAGCATGACCTTGCCGGGATTCGGTTCGTCGGGGTGACGCCAGAGACACGCGCCGACTTCGAAAACCTGTTCGAGCAACCCGGCGCACCGAAATATTGCTGGTGCATGGCCTGGCGCCATTCCACCCGCGAACACATTCAGAACGACGAGAAGAAGCGCATGATGATGGCGCTCATCGACAAAGGCACCCCGGTCGGCATCATCGCCGAGATGGACGGCAGGCCGGTCGGCTGGTGCTCGGTCGCGCCACGCGAGACCTACCGGAAACTCTCAAAGCAGCAGGACGACACCGAAACCGGCATCTGGTCGATCGTCTGCTTCTATGTGCCGAGGGCCCAGCGCGGCGGTGGGCTGGCCTCCGCTTTGCTTGACGCTGCGATCGACCATGCCTTCAGCAAAGGCGCACATATAATCGAGGCCTATCCCGTCGACGAGGCCGCCCCGAGCTATCGCTTCATGGGTTTTCGCGACATGTTTGCCACGAGGGGCTTCCATGAGTCCGGTACCGCCGGCACGCGCCGGCATGTGATGCGGCTGAGCCGTTGAGCATGGAGCCGGTCACGACGCTTTTACTCGATTCCGCAAATCGGCTGGCGAAGAATGGAGCGACCATGAACAAGCGTTTCAAATCATGCGCGACGCTGGCGACCGTACTCCTGTTCGTTGCTTCGGGAGCCGATGCTGCGGCCGATGTCGCGCATATCTTCTGGAAGGATCTGCGCCCCGCGACGCAGGCGATAGCCGAAGACGCGAGCCTGCCGATGATCGCGGCAAAACTGCCCGACCATGGCGAGACTTTGTCGCTCAACTTGCAGGACAAGACGATACAATTAGCCGGCTATGCATTGCCGGTCGATCGCGAGGGTGACCTCGTCTATCAGTTCCTGCTGGTGCCATGGACCGGCGCCTGCAGCCATATGCCGACGCCGCCGCCCAATCAGATCGTGCTGGTGACGCCGGCGCATCCCTACAAGATGAAAGAGACTTATGAGCCGGTGGCGGTCACAGGCGTGCTGAAGCCCGGCATGGAGAAAAGCCAGCTTTTCATCCTCGATGGCGTCTCGATGGTCCAGTCGGGCTATACCGTACGCAAGGCCGAGGTGGCGGGCGTCGACAGCGTGCCGGACACGGTTACGCTCCCGGTGAACTCGCCGTGGAATTTTCTCAACAAAAAGAAGAATTAGGGCCGATCGGGCGTGACCGGTGTCACGCCGCGTTCGCGCCCGATTCCTTGTCCAGCACCATGTAGTCGAGCGGAATTTCGGTCGTGTACTTGATCTGCTCCATGGCGAAGGACGACGAGACGTCGCGGATCTCGATCTTGGCGATCAGCCGCTTGTAGAAAGCGTCGTAGGCGGCGATGTCCGGAACCACAACGCGTAAGAGGTAATCGACGTCGCCGCTCATGCGGTAGAACTCGACCACTTCCGGGAATTCCTGGATGACCTCGGAGAAGCGCCGCAGCCATTCATGGCTGTGCGAATTGGTGCGGATCGACACGAAAACGGTGACGCGCACATTGACCTTCTCATGATCGAGGATGGCGACGCGACGCTTGATGACGCCTTCTTCCTCGAGTTTCTGGATGCGCCGCCAGCATGGCGTCGTCGACAAGCCGACTTTCTTGGCGACATCGGCGACCGCGAGCGTCGCGTCCTCCTGCAAAAGGCGGAGAATTTTTCTATCGAGGCGATCCATGGGAGGCTCCAGGGGAATAGTTTGGCTATAATCCCTTTTATCAGAGCCTTTCACAAGAAAGAAATTCTGCCGATGGCGGTAAATGCGAGTGATTTCTTGCAGAATGCCTAATCGATACGATAGCGGATTTCCGCCCTCAGGAAGGGCAGCAAATCCATTTCAAACCAGGGATTCTTCTTCAGCCAGCCGGTGTTCCGCCACGATGGATGCGGCAGCGGCAGCACTTTCGGCAGCGACGGTCGATCCCATATGGCGCGCCAGTTCCTGACCGTCTCGGTCAGTGACGGCAGGCGTGTCGTGCCCATATGCCATGCCTGCGCATAACCGCCGATGGTCAGCACTAGGTCGATCTGCGGCATCTGCGCCATCAGGTCCTGGCGCCAGGCCGGCGCGCATTCGCGACGCGGCGGCAGGTCGCTGCCCTTGGCGTCCTGTCCAGGAAAACAAAAGCCCATCGGCACGATGGCGAATTTTTCGGCGTCGTAGAACTCATCGCTGCTGACACCGAGCCAGTTTCGCAGCCGGTCTCCCGAGGCATCGGTGAAGGGCATGCCCGACGCATGCACTTTTGTCCCCGGCGCCTGACCGGCAAGCAGGATCCGCGCGGTGGAGGACGGCTGCAGCACCGGCCGCGGCGCATGCGGCAAAGGCCGGCCAAGCGGCTGGTTGACGCAGATGCGGCAGGCCCGCACCCTTTCGGCGAGGCGCTGCAGCGCTTGTCTCGTATCGGGCAGATTATCCAACTTCTGTCGCTCAGGCTGCCGCGCTCGGCCGGCTTGCAAGTGCCGCGTACCAGCGCAGCACGTTCGTGCATTCCTCCGGCACCTTGATACGCGCTGGTTTCATGAAGTCGATGGCGATCATGCCGGTGATGTCGGCGACCGAATAGGCATCGCCGGCGGCGAATTCGCGCTCCGCCAGTTCGTCGTCGAGCAGGTGCAGGAATTCGATCGCCTTCGGTTTGTTGGCCTCGCCCCATTCCGGAATTTGCGGCACTTCCCATTCCTTCATCGCCGGATGGATGTGCCGGAAAGCGGCGGCGACGCTGCTCATCAGGTTCAATTCCAAGCGTCGTTGCCACATCTCGACTTTTGCCTTGCCGAGCGCGCCCGTGCCGAACAAAGGGGGCTCGGGATGCAATTCCTCGAAATAGCGGCAGATGGCGATCGATTCGGTGATGATGGTGCCGTCGTCGAGCTCGAGCACCGGCAGGCGCCGCAGCGGATTGCGCTTAGCCACCTGCTCGCCGCGATGCTCCAGCGCGCCCATGTCGACAGGCACCAGCGGCACCGTCAGCCCCTTCTCGGCGAGGAAGACCCGCACGCGCCGGGGATTGGGGGCACGGCCGCCATCGAACAGCTTCATTCCATCCTCCAGCTTATCCACCTGATCATAAGGCGCTGGTCAGCCCATCACCAGAAGCGAACAAATTCGCGCACCGCATCGCCGAATGAGGCCAGCGTGCCATGCTTTCTCTCGATCGGCGCGTCATGATGGCTGTCGCGCCAGTCCTGCGGCTCCGCGAAAGTGCCTGCCCAGATGCCGACCTTGGCCGCTCTCGCCACCGCTTCCTCGGTCTCGAAACCGCCGAAGGCAACCGCCCATCCGGCCTGCACCTGGGCCTGGTTTAGGTCGGTGTCGCCTGCCTTGCAATCGCCGAGCAGGCGACCGTAGCGGTCGCGCTGCCAGCCGCTGCAGACAACAGGCCTGCCGGCGATCAGGCGCACCAGCGACTGCCGCGCCAGCTTGCCGCAGGGATAGTCGGCGCCGGCCTTTTGGCAGGTCTGCTGATACTCCGGAGCGTCGATGCCGCGCATGCGGATGCGCTCGGCCCCGAGCGTGATCGAATCGCCGTCATTGACGATCGCCGTGCCTTGCTCCTGGCGCCTCTCGAAGCGGTCGAGGCGTGCCGCCACCAGGATGAGCAAACCAAGCAGAAGGATGGCAAGTCCGTAGTCCAGCAGCTTGCGCCGAAGGCTTTGCGGCGAACTCGCCGCGTAGCGTCGGCGCGGTCCTCGCGGCCCGAAACGGCTCATATGGCAAACAGTCTCTTAATCATTCGAACGTAGCTTAACGAACTGACAGTCGCTGCGCGCAGAAATTGAAGTCTGTATGCCTTTGCAACGCTCGAACACAGCGGATAAATTTATTGTGGACCGCCGTAAACCGCACCGCAACAGCGATGTGGCGCGCGCGGTGCGCAAGACGCGCGACCGCCTCTCGCAGCAGGCGGGCAGCCTCGATTTCGACCGTGAACTGCTGAAGCTGCATGCGCGCGCCATGGTGGTCAGCGCGCTTGCGATCCCCTTGCTCGTGCTCGCCGTGGCGGCCATCGGCCGGCTGGCGGGTCTGGACAGCCAGATCACCATCTGGGCCATGTCGACGCTGCTTTGCTACACGATCGTCGCGTTCATGGCGCGTCGCGTGGAGCGGACCGAGGCGGCCGAACTCGACCCGGCGCAGACGCGTCGCGACTTCCTGATCGGCCATTTCCTCTGCGGCCTCGGCTGGGCGTGGTTCGCCTGGGTCGGCTGCGCCACATGCCAGATCGACCAGTTCCATGTTGCCAAGGCCATGGTGCTGCTGATCGCCATGGCGACGACGGCCGTGATGGCCTCCTCGCTTGGCGGCGCGCTGTTCGCGACCTTTGCCATTCCCGTTGCCGTTTATGTCTACACCGTCATGCGCCTGTGGACGCCGATCGAGGCCACGATGGCGGCCTTGCTCATCGCGGCGCTTCCCTTCTTCGGTTACGTGGCGCGCCATCTCAATCAGGCTTCGCTGATGCTGCTCTCCTTCCGCTCGGAGAAGGACGCGCTGATCGCCGAGCTGGAGACGGCGAAATCGATGTCGGATGAAGCAAGGCGGCGCGCCGAGGACGCCAATCTGGCGAAATCGCGTTTTCTCGCCTCCATGAGCCACGAGCTCCGGACGCCGCTCAACGCCATCCTTGGCTTCTCCGAAGTGATGGCCAATGAAGTGCTGGGGCCGATGAGCAATCCGACCTACCGCGATTATGCCCATGACGTGCATGAGTCCGGACAGCACCTGCTCGACCTGATCAACGAGATCCTCGACCTGTCGCGCATCGAGGCCGGCCGCTACCAGCTCAACGAGGAGCCGGTCGTGCTGGTGACCATCGTCGAGGACTGCTGCCACATGATGGCGCTGCGCGCCCGCAACAAGGACATCCGTATCATCCAGGAGTTCGAGGAGACCCTGCCGCGCCTCTTCGCCGACGAGCGTGCCGTCAGGCAGATCACGCTCAACCTCCTGTCCAATTCGATCAAGTTCACCCCGTCCGGCGGCGAAGTGCGCGTGCGTGTCGGCTGGACCGCCGGCGGCGGCCAATACATTTCGGTCAAGGACAACGGCCCGGGCATACCGGAAGAGGAAATCCCGGTGGTGCTTTCCGCCTTCGGCCAGGGCTCGATCGCCATCAAAAGCGCCGAACAGGGAACCGGCCTCGGCCTGCCGATCGTGCAGGGCCTGCTCGCCATGCATGGCGGCGAGTTCGAGCTTCATTCCAAGCTGCGCGAAGGCACCGAGGCGATAGCCATCTTCCCGTTGAGCCGGGTGATGGAGGAATTGCCGGCCTTGCCGACCAAGACGGTCGCCGCGCGCGGACGCCGCTGACTCGCCGGGCGCTAAAGCCGCACTGCCAGCGCCATGCCCGAGCTGGTCAGTGCCGCGGCCTTGACGATACCGGCGGCAAGAGCAGCCCCTACCCCTTCGCCATGGCTGATCCCGAAATCGAACAGTGGCCGCAATCCGAGCCTTTCGGCCGCCTTGGCGTGGCCGGGTTCCGGCGACAGGCCGGCAAGCAGGCAATGATCGAGCGCGCCGGGATTGGCCGCATAAAGGACAGCGGCAGCCGCGGTTGCCGCGAATCCGTCGAGCAGGACAGGAATCTTCTCCATGCGCGCCGCGAGAATGGCGCCGCAGATCGCCGCGAATTCGCGCCCGCCGACTCTGCGCAAGACCTCGAGCGGGTCTCCCAGACCCGGGCCATGGAATGCCAGAGCCCGATCCACGACCTCGGCTTTGCATGCCGTCATTGCCGCATCGGCGCCCGAACCCGACCCGACCCAGTCGGCTCCCTCGCCGCCGAACAGGGCGGCGCAAAGGGCGGCAGCGATCGTCGAATTGCCGACCCCGAGATCGCCCAGGCACAGGAGATCGGCGCCACCGGCGACCGCTTCCATGCCGAAGGCCATGGTCGCGGCGCAGCCGCGTTCATCGAGCGCGGCCTCCTCGGTGATGTCGCCCGTGGGGATATCCAAGGCGAGATCGAAGACTTTCAGGCCGAGATCGTTGGCGATGCAGACCTGGTTGATCGCGGCCCCGCCGGCGGCGCAGAGCTCGACTTCATTTGCGGTCGCCGCCACCGGCCGCGGCGAGATGCCGTGCCTGACGGCGCCGTGATTGCCGGCGAAGATCGCCACCAGAGGCCGATTGATCGCGGGCGGCGCGCGCCCGCTCCAGGCAGCAATCCAGGCCGCGACGTCCTCAACGCGGCCGAGCGATTCCTTCGGCTTTTCCGCTTTGGCGAAAAGCGCCCGGACGCGGGCGCTCGCCGCATCGTCGGCTGGCGGTAATGCCGCCAGAAGGTTTCGGAAATCGTCGAAAGGCTTAGCAGGCATTATGTCGGTCACGGTTCGTTGCGGAAGTCGCAAGCGGCATAGCCGCCTTCTCCACCCGGCACAACCGCCTGGACGATGCCGCGAACGCGTCGCCTTGCGGCGCAATGCGGAGGGCTTGCATTGCTCCGGCGGTTGCACCATGTGGAATAAAGGCAAGAGAACAGCATGACCGCCATCGAATCTCCCTGCATCCTGGTCTGTTCGATCGATATGAAAACCGGCTTCTGCTTTGGTTGCGGCCGCACGCGCGACGAGATTTCCGCCTGGCTCGCCATGACCCCTGAAACGCGACGATCAGTGATGGCCGAACTGCCGGCGCGGCTCGAAACGGTCGAGCGGCGGCCGCGCCGCGAAACCCGGCGTACCCGCATGGCGCGCGAGCGCGGCGGCGTTTTGTGAGAAGAAACCGATGAACCGGCTGTTCTGGATCGTCATGGCGGTGATCGGCGCCGGGGTCGTGCTGCTGATGCTCAACAATTCAGCCGGCCACACTTTCGGCATGAACAACAATGATTTCGGCCGGCTGATCTGGGTCGGCGTGCTGGTCATGGTGATCGGTGCGAGCCTGCTCCGCTCCGGCAGGCCGCTGGGCGACATGGCGCGCAATCTCGGCGTCTGGGCGGCATTCGTGCTCGTGCTGATCGCCGGCTACCAGTATCGCTACGAGTTGCAGGATGTGGCGAGCCGCGTCACCGCCGGCTTTGTCCCAGGCAGCCCGCTGGCGCTCGGCGTGGAGAATGGCCGCCCGACCGTCACGCTCGACAAAGCCGACAACGGCCATTTCGAAGCCCGGATCCTGATCAACGGCACGCCGGTGCGGGCGGTGGTGGACACCGGCGCTACCAGCACGGTGCTGACATCCGAAGATGCTCAAGCCGCGGGTTTCAACCCGGCGGCGCTCAGCTACAGCGTAGACGTCGCCACGGCCAACGGCATGGCGCGCGCTGCGACGGTCAGGACCGACGAGGTGGCGATCGGCGGAATCGTGCGCAAGGACATGTCGGTGATGGTCGCCGCGCCCGGCATGCTGGACCAAAGCCTGCTCGGCATGAACTTCATCGGCTCATTGTCGGGCTTCGACGTGCGCGGCGACCGTATGATCCTGCGGGACTGATGCGTGTCGCGCAGCAGTATGCGGCGCGACACGCATTAACCGACAGTCAGGCCGCCTCGGCTTCCACCGCCGCGAAATCGATCGCCAAAAACGCCGTCTTCAACACTTCCGGCCCGGCGCCGGGTTTGTTCGCGTCGGTGGAGAGGATCTGCCGGAAGCGGCGCGCGCCGGGCAAGCCGTGGAACAGTCCGACCATATGGCGGGTAATGTGGCCGAGCCGCCCGCCCCGCTCGACATGGCGCGCGGCATAGCCGGCCATGGCATCGATCAGCGCCGAATAATCGAAGGCGGCAGGCGTCTCGCCATAGAAGGCGGCATCGATGCCGGTCAGGATCCCCGGCGTATGATAGGCCGCGCGGCCGAGCATCACGCCGTCGACATGGGAAAGATGCGCCGACGCCTCGGCGAGCGACTGGATGCCGCCGTTGATGCCGATGAATTCGTCCGGCTTTCTGGCCTTCAGCCGATAGACGCGCGGGTAATCGAGCGGCGGGATCTCGCGGTTTTCCTTGGGGCTCAGCCCTTCCAGCCAAGCCTTGCGGGCGTGCACCCAGAGCGCATCGGCGCCGGCGGCGAGCACGCCGTCGGCGAGCGTGTCGAGCGCAGGCCCTGGGTCTTGATCATCGACGCCGATGCGGCATTTGACCGTGACGGGGATTTTCACCGCGGCCTTCATCGCCGCGACGCACTCGGCGACCAAAACCGGCGTCTTCATCAGGCAGGCGCCGAACGTCCCCGACTGGACGCGATCGGACGGACAGCCGACATTGAGGTTGATCTCGTCATAGCCGAAGGCTTCGCCGATCCGTGCTGCCTCGGCGAGCTTTGCGGGATTCGATCCGCCAAGTTGCAGCGCAACCGGGTGCTCGACAGCGTCGAAGCCGAGCAGTCGCTCGCGCGCGCCATGGATGACCGCATCCGCCACCACCATCTCGGTGTAAAGCAGCGCGCGGCGCGTCAGCTGACGGTGGAAGAACCGGCAATGCCGATCCGTCCAATCCATCATTGGTGCTATGGCAACTCTATGCTCTTGATTTTTTAGCATGTTTTCGTTTAACATCAAATTCTTAGATCCCGCCGAATGCACACGAATTTCCGCCAGAATACTACCCTTTTCGCCACGTTTCGATCTCTCATTGCACACGGAGCGCACACGAAAAATGGCCACCTACACCAAGCTCTCGTTCGGTTCATGGCGTGTCCAGGTCCGCCGCAAAGGTCGCTACGCGAGCGAGACATTCCTGCGCCGAGACGACGCCCGGCTGCCCAACGTCTTTCGAATTCGATCAAAGGAGAGATTGACGAATGACGTTCATTCATCGCGATGCGCCGCTCCTGCCGACTGAACTTGCGCCGCGGTGCTATGTTCCTGGCGACTGAGTTGCGAATCCTGCCGATCGTCAGAGTGCGGTAACCGATACGCCAACCGGCGAAGGCGAGACATAGCCCTATCCTTTTCGAGGGCAATTGAAATCTGATCGGGGTCGGTGACGCCCCGATCGAAAAGGCTCCTCACTCTACCAGCCACTTGTTCGCGATGATCGATGCGAACGATCTGATGCTTCGTGCAGAAATCGATCACAACATTTGTCAAAAAGGTGACATGAGTGGAGTCCGCCGCCCCTTTTTTTATCATCCCGGCTGCCCTGTTCAACTTGCGCGCTCCAAGTATCGAGCGGCCAAATCTTCCCTGCAAAACCGGTACCAACACCGCTGATCCGAAACGAGACATGCAAGACGGGGCGAACGGTGCTCAGTTCATCCCAGCGTACCTTTTTTTGGGTGTACTGATACACGCATGATATGTCCGGCATACCTCCTTCTGCGGGCGCATTGGATTTCGGACGGGCGTATGATGCCCGTAGCCGGCGTCTTTTATGCCACCCACGCCTCCGCCGGTTAGGCCCGGCCTGGGTGTACCCCCCGCCGGCCGGGCCGCCGCCGCTGCCGTCGTATCCTTACGTTCGGCCGATGGGACGTCTAAAAAAGCAATCGAAGCCGAATGCACTTCTCGAGATTCGTTCCGGTCGTCGCCTTATCGGCAGTCATTGTCTTCCAAGCTGGCGTCGCTTCGCATTGGAGAGGAACGGGGATCGTATCGGCGCGGACCCTTCTCCCCGTGTCAGACGGGAATAACTGGCCCGACGCCACAAACACGGGTATGCCCGCAGGACTTGTCCCGACTATCTACACAGGACCGAACGTCATTACCGTCGCCGGGACAGTGATCGAGAACAAGATCATCAATACCTACATTGAGGTGAGGGCCAAGAGCGTCACGATCCGTAACAGCCGAATAGATTTCGACGGGTGGCATCCGATCTATGCCCACGAGGGTGCCGATGGCCTAACGGTCGAACGCTGCACGATTACAGGTCACGGTAAGACCGGCGGCTCCTACGGCATCGACACCAGTGACATATCTGGCTCGACGCTGATCGGGAACAACATCGCTGGCTACGAGAACGGTATCACGCCGGGATCAAATGCGGTCATAAAGGGTAATCATATCCATGACCTGCAAGCAGGCGGCGCTGACCCGCACTATGACGGCATCCAACTGGGCGGGCATCCAAAGGTGCAAACCAATGTTCTGATTGAGAACAACACGATCATCGGACGTGACAATGCTGACGTGTGGATCACCAACGACTTCGGCTCGATAAATGGAATCAAGGTCAACCACAATCAACTATTAGGCAAAGCGTCGGGAACTGGCCCCAACGTCTCGCTGCCCGTGTTCACGGTTTATGTCGACGGGGCGAAGCCAAACGGCACAATATCTGGGATAACAATCACAAACAACGTTATCCAGCGCGGCGTTTATGGCTTCATTGACATTGACAGCGCCAGCAATGTCACAGGATCCGGTAACGTGGACCCGTTTGCCAGCCCTATCTGATTGCGTCTGACTGCGCGACCACAATCTTCTTGACGGTGTTTCGCCGATTGTTTCGATTGCGAAACCCCGCACCTCGCCGGCCGACGGTTTCGGTGAGCGTTCCACCCAGCGCCGCAAATAATCGTGAGGCCGATTTGCGATATCCAGCACAAGGATCGCGGGGGGCCTGGAAATCTCTTGCCCAATCCCAATGATCGTCCAGGGCGCCTAGTGACATGACAGTGGCTGGCTTTGGTGCGCAAGGCTTGCAAGCTCTGAGGGGTCGTCGCCGTTCGTCCAATGGCCAAGCCCATTTGCTCCTGAGCTAAGGTCGACGAATGGGAGGGTATGACAGCCTAGGCTGAAGGCTAACACATCCTTTTGGCTGTCTTATCCGGTGATCGCCTCTGAAGCAGGCAACACAATTATCCGAATTCACTAAGGGCTCGGTGCCGACAGGCTACTAGAATGCGCGTCATGCGGGCCGGCGAGACATCTTTGCCGCGGGTATCCATTATTTTCGAGATCGGTGCCCACCGTGGAGCTTGCGACCGAATTATGGAGAGGGCTGCATCATGCCGGACCGGATCGTAAGTTTCGTCATGAGCGGAGGCGTGGGTTCCAGGCTGTGGCCTCTTTCGCGGGAGGATAACCCCAAGCAATTTCATGATCTTTCCGGCGACGGGTCGATGCTTGTGAAAACGGTGCGACGCCTGAAGGCGCGACCGAGTGGCGATACTCCGATCCATCTGATCGCATCGGAGAGACACGCCGATCGAATTCTTTCCGACATTGTTCCACTGGGTTTGAATGGCGGCAGACCGGTTTTCGAGCCCGTCGGCCGCAACACCGCTGCGGTGGTTGCCCTGGCCACGCTGATAACTATTTTCGACTACGACCACGACACGCTTCTGCTTGTGGTCCCCTCGGATCACGAGATATCGACCGAACTCAAATTCTGGGAAACGGTCGAGTCAGGCAGATTCGCTGCCGAGCGCGGCGACATCGTTGTATTCGGGATCAAGCCGACACACCCCGAAACCGGATACGGGTACATCGAGGTGGCGGCAGAAGGTGGCGCAGTGGCTGCGGCGTCGCGTTTCGTGGAAAAGCCTGACGCCGAAACGGCTCAACATTACCTGTCGTCGGGGCGATTTTATTGGAATGCCGGTATTTTCCTTTTTCGTGCCGAAACCATGCGGCGGGCGCTCCTCGAATTTCGGCCGGATATCTGGGAGACGGCCGAGAGAGCTTTTCGAGGCGCGCGCACCGATGTGTCGGGAACCTATATGCCCCGGAGCTTGTATGAAGCCATTCCTTCTGTCTCGATCGACTACGCGGTGGTGGAGAAGACGCGCGAGATCACCATGGTCGCGGCTACTTTCGGCTGGAGCGATCTTGGGTCGTGGCAATCACTGCTCGATGCGAGCCCAACCGACCGCGATGGCAATGTCATGGTGGGCGATGTCGTCGCGATGGATTGCGACAGTTGTTATCTGAGAAGCCAAGGCAGGCTGCTGACTGTCATCGGGATGAAAGATGCGGCGGTGGTGGCAACTGCAGATGCAGTGTTTGTTGCCCCCGTCAGTCATAGCCAGAACGTCAGGAAGGTTGTCGAGCAGTTGGAGAAGAGCGGACGCCTCGAGACGAAGCTCACACCCTCGGAAGATCGCGTCATCATCAGCGGATCATGGCGCAAGCGCGTCAAGCACTGGCTATTTGATGAAACCCTCCCGCTGTGGTCCACGACGGGGGTCGACTATGTGCACGGCGGCTTCCACGAGGCACTGAGTTTCGATGGCAGGCCGCTTGGTAAGCCCAAGCGAATGCGGACCATGGCGCGCCAAATCTACGCTTTCGCAGTGGCCAAGGAACGCGGTTGGATGGGACCTGCCGACAAACTTATTGATCACGGCATCAACTTCATAGCCAGACACGGTCGCACCAACCGCGGTGGATGGGTTCGCGCCCTTCAGCCCGACGGAAGTGTGAGCGACCCGGAAGAGGACACCTACGACCATTCGTGCGTGTTGCTAGCGCTTGCCCACGCGCATCGATGCAGCCACCCGGAGGCCTTGCGGCTCGCCGAAGAGACACTTCATTTCGTTGACACTCACCTGGAAGACGCCAGCTTAAACGGCTTCCTCGAGACCCCGGGCTCGAAAACTGTGCGGTACTCGAATCCTCATATGCACATGCTGGAAGCTTTTCTCGCTTGGTACAACGTCACGGGAGAGCGGTCGCATTTGCGCAGAGCGGCACGCATCATCGATCTCTGCCGCTGTCATTTCTTCGACGCGGAGAGTTGGACTCTCGGGGAGCGTTTCGACCTCGACTGGCAACCTTTACCGGGCAACGACGGCCAGTGGACGGAGCCCGGACATCATTTCGAATGGGCATCCCTGCTGGTGGAATTTTCGCTGTTAAGCGGTCAGAAAGACTTAGTGCCGCTCGCGAGAAAACTCTACTCCTCGTCAATATCAAGTGGATTGAACCGGGCTACTGGTCTGGCTTATGCGGCTGTGTCGCGAAGTGGAAATCCTCTTGATCGCATTTCGCGCAGTTGGCCACAATGCGAGGCGGTGAAAGCGGCCTGCGCGCTCGACGGCGTCGGCGGACCAGACTTAAAGCCCGAGATAGAAGCCCGCGTCGCCCGCCTGTTCAGGTGGCATATCGATCCCGCGCCAGTAGGCCTGTGGATCGACAGGATTGATGAAAGGGGGCGAGCGGCTGCGACCGAGGTCCCGGCAAGTATCTTCTACCACCTCGTAACTGCGTTGATCCAGTATCTCGACAAGACGGAGGGGCTAGTCGAGGCATTCACGAAGCCGGAAACCGACAACACCGGTCTCGCACGGGTTTACGCCTGACTTTACGTTATCGTCATAGCGATGCGCCGGTCGAGGCTGCGCAAATTTGGATGCCGTCCGTCAGAAGCGGCATCGTTGGTGTGATAAGTTGGCACTGAGGGATGTGAGATGAGCGCGGGTGCCTGGACATCGAACGGTCGGCGGCGCGCTAATGGGCGTGTTATCGTCTGCGGGAATGAAAAGGGCGGCTCCGGCAAGACCACGACCGCGATGCACATTGCAATCGCCTTGATCGATTCCGGTCACAGCGTTGCGACGGTTGATCTTGACGAACGCCAGCTTTCGCTAACACGCTACGTCGACAACCGTCGTCGCTGGGCGCGGTTTAAGGGAATCACCCTGCCTGTGCCACATCATTTTCATGTGTCGCCTGCCGCACGGGCAGCAGCCGCAGATGTCAACAGCGTTCTGGTGAGAGAGCTCAAGGAAGGTATCGCCTCAATTGCGGCCAGCCACGATTTCGTTGTCATCGACACGCCTGGCGCGAACACGTTCCTCAGTCGACTGGCCCACCGTATGGCAGACACGCTGATTTCACCCATGAACGATTCGTTCGTCGATTTCGACGTGCTCGCCAGGGTTGACCCGCTCTCCCATGAGATCCTGGGATACTCGCAGTACGCCTTGGTGGTGCTAGATGCCCGGAGGAGCCGCCTGCATTCAGAGGACGCAAGCCTTGATTGGGTCGTGGTCCGCAACCGTATGTCCATGCTTGCGTCTCGCAACGAGCGCAAAATTGACAGTTCCCTGCGCCAACTTGCAGTAGATCTAGGCTTTCGGGTCACTGCCGGCATTTCCGAGCGCGTCGCCTTTCGCGAGTTCTTTACCATCGGGGTTACCGCGCTGGACGATTTCGAGAGCCAGGTGCTTCGAACCGAGCCGACGATGTCGCACCTGATGGCACGGCAGGAAATCCGGGGACTCCTCAAGGCCCTCCACTTCCCACTGGACGAGTCGAATCGGATGAAGGCGGATGCTCGGCGCAGGCAAGCCGCGAGCGTGAGCCGCCCGATCGCACTGCCCGACGTCTTTGCCAAGTGTTAGGCTGCGCGATCCAGCCATGATAACGTCGCTTTGCCCATTTATGCCGGTCAGATCACTCCAGCAGGTCGCGCCAGCCCTGCGCTAGGCGAGCAAGCTCCCGCCACTACCAGCGCCGCTTGCCTTGCGCCACCCGGCACAAACGTCCCCTGCCCGCTCCGGCTGATCGTCGCGTCGGCTATCACCTTCGAAAGCAGACCTTCAACAAAGAGTCAGCCTTGAAACCGATTTGCTCACCGAAGGAACCTTCAGCCATTATCGCTAGGGGTCTGCAATGTTGTGAGCAAATACAGTGGAATGAAATTTCGCGCCCCGAGCGCCTGTTCTACGGAGGCACGTCGCGGCGGAGACGGACCGCCCTGCATCGGTCGCATCGACCAATTGCAACCGCCGGGCTTCCGGTCCAATTGACCAAGCGGTCGGCTTTCCGGCACGCTGACACGAGTTGAGCGTCGGTGCCGCCATTCATGAAGTCATTGAATTATCGGCGCGCTAAAGCCAGAGGCGGGGCAATTTGGTAGCCCCGGGGGTCGGCTAACTCTACCGCTTTTTAACTAACTCTAATGGTGCAGATTCTTAATGCGGAGTTATCCACAACTTCGTAAGATACAGCTGCAGGTTGGGGTTTGTGGACGGAAGCCGTGGTGGGGATCATCCTGCGGGATGATATGGATTAAAGATCTGTCTTCCTGGCACTTCTAGCCGAGCAGTTGGTGCGGTGGGTCGTAGGGCCCGGATAACGTATGGAGACAACAACAGCCGAACAAGTAAAATGGAGTAGGTACGATGAATCGACCTCTACCTGGCGGGCATTGGGGTAAGTCTATAGAGGTGGACCAGAACGATCCCGCGCTGTGTCTTGGCGGGACTAGTCGGGCAGAAACTGAAGAAGATCATCGCGGCGACAGCCTGGTCGTCATCGTTGATCAGCGAATCCTCGAACGGGAGTGTCTGGCCAGTAGCCTTCTCTCTCTTGATCCGGTCGTACAGGTGAGAGCGGTTGGGTCTTTCTTGGAATTGCAGGACTTGCAGGTCGAGGCCTCGGCGATCCTAACCATCCTTAACGGTAAAAAAATAACCGACCCGATCGTGCGATCCGAACTGCAAGAGTTCATAGCATTGGTCGGCGGCGTCCCAGTCATTATCGTGGCGGATTCAGAGGCTCCGGCCGACATTTTGACGGCGCTGGAAAGCGGCGCCCGCGGCTACATTCCGACTAACGTTTCGGTGAAGGTGGCGGCAGAGGCGATCAGCCTCGCTCGGGCGGGCGGTATCTTCGTGCCGGCCAATGCCGTACTTGCTCTTCGAGAAACAATCCGTGCAACGGAGAGTTCGCCTAAGCCACTAACTGGCGTGTTTACGAGCAAGGAAGCTGCGGTCGTCGAAGCTTTGCGCAAAGGCAAGGCGAACAAGATCATCGCGTACGAGCTCAATCTCTGCGAGAGCACCGTCAAGGTTCATATCCGCAATATCATGAAGAAACTCAAGGCGACGAACCGAACCGAGGTCGCTTACAAACTCAGAGATCTGATGTAGCAGTTTTCCGCAGATCTGCGTCAAGAGGCCTGAAGCTGACCCAGCCGAGCAATATCGGCTGGTCAGTTCAGCGCTCAAAGATATCGCCACATCACGTGCCCCGATGCGGACCCCGCGCAATGCGCGATCGGCCGAAATTTATGTGACGTTTCGGAAATCGCTATCGTGCCTAAAGCTGCGTTTGCCCTGTTATCGCCGGGCGGACGGTTTGCGGCAAGGCGCTAACTGGAAGCTGGCGGTGCTGCGTATCGGCGATCTGCATCGCGAGTGGCAATTCAGACCGCCGAAAGACGATGGATGTTCCAAGCAGGGTCAATCCCGCCAACGCTCCAAGTCCGAACCATACAGCCAAGATATACAACATGACCTGCATTGCATCTGTCCTGAGCCATGAGCCATGAAGCTGAGACGAATGTCATTCTCGCAATTTGGTTCGCAGTTAGGAACCTGTCCATTGTGTGGGGTTGGGAACTGTCTTACCTCAAAAGTTGGTTGGATGGGTCAAACTCAGCTCCGAGATTGACTTTAGCCTATGAAAGCCGCTCGAGATCAGCTGTGGCGATTGGTGGGAGTGAACATCGGGGGCCGATGATAATAGCCCTTGCCACCACCAGGCGTGTTTTAATACCAGCATACCGCAGGGCTCTGCCGATGTAGTGGTGAACCATCGGCATCAGAATCGGCTGATGCTCGTAGAGTTTCCCTTCGACTGAATAAAGCAGCACTCGATCCTTCGCCTGCCGATCCAGCATCGATCGGTGCCAACCTTGAACTGAGACATCGGCAATCTTCAGCTGACATGTCTCCTTCGTCGCGTAAAACCATTGAGGGTCGGTGTTCGGCTCCGATAAAGTGAAGGCAAATCCGTTGGCGCGGAGCAGCGCAGCGATGTCTTCGTTCGCCGGATGGTCCGCTGTGACGCTTTGACCAATACCACCGCCAAGCACCTTGAGGCTGACGCTCAGGGCCAGCAAAAGGCCGAAGGCAAAGCTAAGCGTGAATCTGTTCATCGGGCCGCAAAGCTCCGGCATAGATCGCCATCACCGCGAGGTTCGTCGTCCATTCCGCCAGCAAGATGCCTACCCTTCCGTGGATGATGTCATAGTAAGCCGGCATAAGACCTATGAGGCTAATCCGGGCCAGGTTGATGGCCACTGTCGTAAGACACGCGGCGACTACGGCGCGAACGACCGGCCTCGACCAATTCAGACCATAAAACTTCACGATCATCACGCCACAAAGAAGAGCCAGCGAGAGGTTCGTGAGTGACGAGCAGGCCGGCAGGAGGAAAACTACGCCGGAACCGTCCGCGAACGGCACTGTATTGCCCGCTCCGCCCGTGCCAACGATCCAGCCCACCATTCTTGCATCGATTGCAAGGATGGGGCCTCCGAATACCGCAAAGGCCATCCGGGCCCAAAACATCGGAACCGTTATGGCTCCCAACACGACCGCGGCCCTGCGCATCGGCCCCTCGCGCGACGTCAGCGCCAGATAGGCGGCCACGCCAGCCAGTGCCAACCAGCTCAGTTGAGGCAAGGGAACCAGGAATGCAAAGCCCGCCATGCCGGCAATGTAGAAATCCGATCGGTGAGCACGCTCAGGCTCGGAATCCAAAAATAGCCAGAAGGTTACGACCAGCGCCAGCCAAACCACGAGGCTGACGCCGAACATTTCCAGCAGCGCCGAAATCGGACCGTCACGGGCAAGCGCCTCCGCGACGCGATCGCTTGCTCCGTTTGCAAATCCCGTGGCAACCACCCCGCAGTAGATTTGCCTGCGTAAGACATTCATGTGGGCTGTGGCTCAGCGGCCATCAGTCGGGGCCGTGCCGATCATTTGCCACGCTGCCAACGGCGATACCACACATAGCCGCCAAAGGCAGCCAGCGCCGGAAAGCCAATGCCGATCACAGGACCGGGAGCGGATCGGCTCGTATCTCCACCCCGATCGCCTGACGGGTACCATGATGCCAGCGCATGACCTGGAAGCGTGTCCCAGAGCGTAAAAAATAATGCTATTGCGGCAGGTGCGATAAACCTTGTCATTGCTTCCCCCTTTTCCCGTAATCGCAAGCATATTTTAACAAGGATCATTGTCATCCGAGAAAACTCGGAGGCTCCCGAACGAAAGAGGTAGAGCGACGTAATAAATTTGATTTCGCACGCTCATCGACGTCAGCGACTGCGAGAGGGCGCAAAATGGCCCTGCCGTGAACGTGCTCGAGAAATACGAACCCGCTAATCGCTCAGTAATAGCCGCCATCGTGCCCGTATCGGCATTTGTTCAGGACAATCCCCAGGAGGTTTGTCTCGCCTAGCAGTTCCTGTTCACAACAGCGGATCTTTGCCATCGTGGTCATTTCGGCGCCTACGACAAGCAACGTACAGTCAATGTTGGGCAGGAACGCCAGAACGTCGTCGCTGCCAAGAACTGCAGGCAGGTCGACGATAACCACTGCGGGGCAAAGCTTATCATGGAGTTGTATCATTGCCGAGCGAGCGGATTGGCTTTGAAGTAGCTCGGCCGAACGGGTCACCCCGTGCGAACTGGCGCTCACGGCAAGATTTTCACCATAGCGCACGAAGGTGCTTTGGATCGAAGATCGCCCTTGCAAAAAACTCTCAGTAGCTCGGGCCATGCCGAGACCCAATATCGAACTGATCTGAGGCTGCCGAAGATTCAGATCTAGAAGAACGACCCTGCAACTCTGCAGATTCGCGAGGCTGAACGCCAAGTTGGCAGCCACGATTGACTTTCCGGTTTCGGGCTCCGGTGAGGTTATCGCTACAGTGGTCCAGTTGTTGACATTGAGACACCTGAGGACCTTGGTACGCAATACATCAAAGCTGGCTTGAGCAGGTTCCCCGGGCGCGAATGTAACGAGCCGGGCCTCGCGGGCCCTATCGCCATCGAGTTCCACACGTTCCAGTCCCGCCCAATGCTCGTCAACCGATACCATGGATTGCCGTGCGACGACTTCCAAGGCCGCATGCGCCGTGGGCTGGAGTTTCACCTTTGCCGGCATGTTCTGGTCTCCTGCGGCACGTATCCGTTCCTTGATGTGGGGCCGTTGGCTACTTCGAGGTCGCACTGTCTGCCCCGAAACTTGCGGGCGGGTGAAAATCTACAAGCAGGAAGATCGGACTACTGCCCACAAGCAGTATAAGGGCGGCTACGCCCAGACGCATTCTACGCGCAGGTTTCAGGCTATCGGCCGCAATATAGGGGATGGTGACAAAAGGCTGCCCCCGGAACACGGCTGCAAGATCGGCAGGACGGCGAATGGTTGGGAAGAAGATTTCCGTGAGCGCGAAGATGCCGAAGCTCAATCCGATGCCTGCCCCGAAACTTCCAAGGACGATCGCCTGCCGTTTGGGCCAGACACGTTTGTCCGGTGGGGTCGCCGGCTCGATAAGCGACAGCTTTTGGCCAACTGCTTCCTTTTCGATACGCTGTCCGGTCGATGCGTCCGCCAACCTGGCGACTGCCTCGTTGTAGTGCGTCTGCACGGCCTCGTAATTCTGCTCGAGCGCGCGCAGTTTGGTAGTGTTCATTTCTGTGTCAGCGATCGATCGCGTCAGTTCGTCAAGCAGCGGTCCAATAGATTCCTTCTCCTGCGCAATCAAGGAGAGCTGACCCTCAGTGTCGGCCAACTGCAGACGAAGCTCGGGGGACATCCCGGCGGCGCGTGGGGCATCCATTGCGGTCTTGCCCTTTTCGGAGATGCGTTTCTCGAGATCGGCGACCCGTGTCCGCAACGCCACAAGGTTCGCACTGCCATCCTTGAAGATCGTCTCCTGCTCGGCAAGCGAACGCCGCAACTCGGTCAGTTGCTGATCGTCAGCCGCTGCTCCCTGCCCCCCCGAAGCCGATATCTGTTGAATCATCGAACGCTTTTGCTGAAGGGATATGATCTCGCGTTGAATTTGACCCAGCCTCTCTTCGTAGGCTCTCTGCTGCATGCGGCGAAACTCGAGGCTGTCAGGCAGAGCCTCCCTATGCTCCAATTTGAAGCTCAGGATCGCTTCTTGGGCGTCCTTCAGCGCGGCGTCCAGGCGTTCCACCTCGCGCTTGAAGAATTCGTGCGTGTCGTCGGCCACAGCCTTGCGCTCGCGCCCGTTCGCTTCGAGCATGGCGTTTGCGTAAGCATTGGCGACATCAGCGGCGAGAATGGGGTCGGCTGCGTCGAATGAGATCGTAAAGGCAATAGCCCCGCCGCTGCCGCTACCCAGATTATTCAGGACAACCGGCTCGATCTTGGTTCTTGCAAGCATTTGTGCAACGACATCGTCGTCGGAGACATCAGCTTTGGGAAAGATCGCAAACTCCTTGGCCAGACCGAGCAAACTGGCTCTTGTCGTGAGTTGCTGCTCAAGAACTTGCAGCTGCTGAATGGGATCCGCTGTGACCGATGAACGGGCAAGTTCCGTTGATATACGAGGCGAGTCGACCAGTATTTTGGCCACCGACCGGTATATCGGTTGAAGCAAGAGCGCGACCGCGAATCCGGCAACCGTCGCCATCACGATCGGGATGATCAGGTAGCGCAGCCGCTGGACATAGAGCGAGGCGTAAAAACGGCAATCTTGGCTGTTCATCAAATCGACTCGCCGTCAAAGATCCCTTGCACATGTCGACGGCGAAACAACAGCGCCGGCACACTCGTTGCGTGTCAGCCAGATTCGCGTAGCGATCCCATCGGTGGAAGCACTTCCTAAGGTCGAGTTAAGCTATGAAGTATCCTTCTTTCGACGAGGGACCTTCTCCTTTTGGCCGTCGCCTCGGTCCTATTCTTGCGTTCACTCGGTTTCGCCCGGGACCTATTCTTGGCTGCTAGGAATGCCAGTGCAACGATCCGCTCGAGAGCGCACGCGTCGAGGAGGAAGAGTGTCTTCAAACCCAATTGCCCGCCTTCGCCATGCAAGGCTTGCGGCGGCCCTGCTCGCCGGCGCCGCGCACATGTTCTTTGCTGCTGGCGCTCAGGCCGACGACTATCGGCTCGCCGCGCAAACGAAGATCCACATCTCGATCATCCAGTGGAATCCCTCGAAGGGTGAGTACCAGCGCTGGGAAGCTCTCAGCGGCGATTTTCTTGTGTCCAGTCAGGGCACGATAGGGTTACCCGTCGTCGGTTCGCTCGATGTGAGCGGCAAAACGAGCGCCGAGGTCGCCGCCCAGATATCGGCGGCGCTCCACGACAAGATGGGCCTGATCTCCCCCCCAGAAGTATCGATCGAAATAGCCCAGTATCCGTCGATCTACGTCGTCGGAGCAGTCACCACGCCTGGCGCGTATCAATTCAGGCCGGATTTGACCGTATTGCAGGCAGTGGCCTTGGCCGGCGGGCGCTATCGACCTCCGCCGGAAAAGGCAGGACAGAGCGATATCAGCCTGCTTGGCGAGCTGACCACGATCCACACCAAACAGTTGCGGCTGCTCGGCCGTATCGCCAGGCTGCAGGCCGAACTGGGCGGAGACGCCGAAATCCACTTTCCGGCCGAATTGACGGGCGCCGGTGCTCGCGACCTTGTCGACCAGATCATGGCACTGGAAGGTACCCTCTTCACGGCACGTGCCAATGAGAAGACGCGGCAGGTGGACAAACTCTCCGACCTACGTGACATGTATACGCGCGAACTGGATATGTTGGCGACCAAGAGCAAGGACACCGGTGAGGAAATCACCCAGACCGAGACAGAGGTTGCCAAGATCACCAAGCTTGTCGAGCAGGGCATAGTACTGTCATCTCGATGGTCAGAACTGAGGCGTGTGCTCGGACAGATGCGGGCCGATCATGCACAAGGAGACATCGACGCGATGCGCGCGCGGCAAGGTCTGAGCGAGACGACGCGCCAGGAATTCAGCGTTAGCGACCAACGCCAGACGGAGGTTGCGACACAATTGCGAGACGCGCTGAGCGAGCTCGCGGAAGTGAGATCGCGGGAATATACGATCCGCCAACTTCTGTTGGCAGCCAGCACCGTCGTACCGGGGGCTACGTCCGAGGGCAGTTCCGACCTGAAACTGGTCATCGTCCGGCAAGATCGGCAGGGGCCAAAAGAGATGAACGCGTCAGAAACCACGTCGCTTGTGCCCGGCGACGTGGTCAAGGTGTATGTGGCCACCTCGATGCAGGACATCGTCGACCCGGCTACGTCCCAGCAGAGAACCACCACGCGGCCTGGCGGAGAAACACAATAGCAGTATGAATCGGTAGATTGGCTGCGAGACTACTGGGCGGTTAGCGCCGCCCAAAGAGCTGCCCGATGTGTCGGCCCCGTGCCCACGCGGACTCCCTCCCCCAAAACCACAGCCGTTTGGAACATCGCTGACAAGAGAAAGCCGTGATGGCGCCGGTAGTACTGGACTCGGTTGCGCGTCAACAGCGCAGACAGGGATGGGTTGGTTCCAGATTCTCCACCGATGTGGATCACTTCTGCTCCCGAGACATATGCGATTGACAACCCAACGGCGCGGACTCTTCGCATATAGTCGACTTCCTCGCTGTAAAGAAAGAATGACTCGTCCCAGTCTCCCACGAGCTTGCGCACGCGCGCCGAGATTGCCATTGCCGAGCCTTCAGCCCAATCAGCGAATCCATCGGCCGTGTATCGCGTTGGATCGCTGATCTTCTCGCCTGTTCCGATCCAAGTCCCAAGTTTCCCTCCCACAACCGCATCCGTCCATGCCGTCTTCAATGACGGCTCGCGTCGAAGAGAAAGCGTGAGCCTGCCGTCCTCATCAAGGATCTTTGGCACGGCCACGCCTACGGTGGGATCCAGCAGCCGATTCATAAGCAATCGGGCCGCACCGGGCAGCAGCCGCACATCAGGGTTCAACACGAGCAGGGTTGAGTCTTTTCCAACCGTCGCGACAGCCGCGTTGATGCCGCCGGCGTAACCCGAATTCCACCCAACGTTTATAACTCTCGGTCGGACGGGATGAGAGAGTGCTATGGCAACGCTATCGTCGCTGGACGCATTGTCCGCAATGACGACTTCAAAATCCTGGATTCCGTCGAGTCCTGTCTGAAGCGAATCGAGGAATGCCTTCAGATGCCGGCGACTGTTGTACGTCACCGTTACCACGGACACGCGCGCACCTCCTGGCTGCGACGTTTCTTCGTCGCGACCGGTTCCCGCCATGGCTTCGTTCCCGATCTCTTTCACGTCTTCGATTCCATCAAAAATCGCGTCGCTTGACGCAATGATTGTTCATCCGTCCCGCCTGAACGACCGGATAATCATTGACAGGCAAGACGACACTGAACACCTTGAGCAGGATGTTGCCACCGCCAAGGCACTCGACTACGGCAAACGGCATCAAAATCACGATGATCCAAAAAAGCAGGCGAACGGCGTTGTGAAGGTCGGCCGCGTCACGGATCCAACACCGCGCAAGCATGTATGGCCCTACAGTTTCTATAAAGAGGACCCCAGCAGATTGGGCCCCGGCGACCAACCCGTGATTTGCAATGAGACCGATCAGCGACCAGACGGCAAGCATCAGGATCGAGATATCCGCAAGCCTTATCCGGCCGGCCTTGCCTGAGAATAATCGGACGGCGCAGGGCACTATCAATGCTAAAAGCACAAGGCGATAGATCGAGAGCCGAAGCGGCCCGATGTAGAAAACCCAAGGTATTTCAAGCGAGATAAGAAACACCCATACCGGCCAGGAGGTTCTCTTCCCGGACAGCGCGGCCGGACCGCTTCGCGCGAACTGGTTGGTGGATTCGAAGCGCTCGCCAAAGCCGGCGCGGCGGTCGGGACTTTTAACTTTGGGGCTCCAATATCCCGGTTGGCCAGCAACACTGCTCACGTGCCGATTTCCTACACGCGAACCAGTCGAACCATGGTCGACTGGATTAAGTGAAGCCGGCCGCCAATCCACCCGGCAATGATCTTTTTCCTGGTCAGAGCTGGCTGTTCGACAAGGACGGAAGAGAGATACGATAAGGGCAACGTCACCATCATCGCCACAAGCGCCACAAATTGCCACGAATGTATCCCGGGATACATGATGCTGAGGCAGCAAAGAACCGGCGCGTGGATGAGATAGACCCCGTAAGAAAGATCGCGCCTGACGAACGAGCGCCCTGGCAGGGTGGACAGCCCTGCGAAGACAACGAGATATGGCAGGCAGAGCGGCGCCGCGACGATACCTGCTCCATACGCAAGCGAGGCCAACAGGATCAGGAACGCGAAACCCGCCAAAGGCGCCGAGTACGGTATCGTGCGACGGAAAGTGGATAGAGCGACGCCGGAAGCAAAATAGACGAAGAGGCTGATGAAGGTAACGAACCGGCCAGGCAGCCGTTCGGCGAGGGCAGGAAAGATTCCGTTCGCTTCATAAAGGACATAGGCTACGAGGAACACGACCAACACCAGGCGAGGTCGGGCGAGGACGCCAACCACACTCATCACCGCCAACGCAATATAGGACAACACTTCGAAATGCAGCGTCCAGAGCGCGCCGTTGACGATTGCAGGATGGCCGTCCGGTAACTGCACCCCGGGGAGGAAATCATATGTGAGCGTAAGAACGTTCTTGGCGTAGAGGCGCAGGCCAGGGTCAGAGAAATACCGCTGCAACGGCAGCGTTGTCAGGATCGGGCCAAGCACGATCACGGACGAGATCACTACGACAATGAGGGCCGGAAAAATCCTGAGTGCCCGGCTGGTCGCATAGTCGATTACCTTGCCCGACCGAACCAGGCCTGGAGCGACCAGAAAGCCGCTGATGGCGAAGAAAACAAGAACGGCGAGGAGGCCGAAATGCAGAAATCCGCCGCTGAACGTCAAGAGCAGATCTGCCTTCGCACCGTAGATAGAGCCGTGGGCATGATGCAGGAGGACCGTGGTCGCCGCAGCCAATCGAACTTCATCGAAGCCCGGTCCCACGAACCCCGTTTCGGCCAGCCGGCTTTCGAGGGTCCGGCCGCTCATGTTCCAACCGAGAACATTTGGGATCATTGGGCTGCCCGGTGAGATGCTTCGCTGCGGAAGTTTGGGCGGCGGATCTGGCGCGCGCAACTACCTAATCGGGCCAACAGAGCGGACAGTGTTGGCAGCCAAAAACGAAAAGGAGTACGAACGTTGCGGAAACCGGCGACTGTTGGCGCGACATCGCATTTTCCCCCCCGCGCTGTGAGACTTTGAAACTTCATCCACATCCTCGCCTCGTTGGAGAGGGGTGCGCCAGTGCTTTTTGAGTCTAACGGTGGCAAGACTGTTCCGTGGGCTGGTCGGCAGTGTCGCCGACCCTGGTGAGCCAGGACTCCCGCCAGAACGGATAAATCGCGCGCGGACAAAACCATCGACCGTGGACGCTGAGTTCGCCTGAGCAGGCGACACCGTCCAAGATTATGCAGTCTTTGGGGATCTTTAGCATGCGGCCCGTTTTCTCATCCACGATCCGCTGCACCGCAGTCTTTACACGGAACGTGCCGCCGCAATGGGGAAGCATCTCGCGGTCGAAGGAGAGGCCACTACTCTCGCCTCGATCGTCAAGGGTGGCTGCGATTTCCTCCGCGGACCGTACCCGGACCAGATCGCCTAGCCGCAGCCCGAGCATCTCGCGCTTGGAGCCAACCTTACTCGGACCTTGCAGGGGGAGCGTCCTTATCAGCCCGAAATGATGGAGCACGTCCATTATTATGGCCCGGACCAAAAGGCCCAAGAAACGGATCGGCTTGAAATTGCCGTTCGTCAATTCGCGCCAATATTGCCCAAAATCCCGTCGCCTCACGGGCTCGGATGCCTTGAGAGCGTCAGTCGATTGACATCGCCAGACCTGCGCCCCGCTTTTATCCACCGGGGTGGCCGGGTGCGTAGCGGCGCCGGCAGTCCGCTCGAGCTCTGCGGAAGCTGCCATCCTGGCGACCCCAGAACGCGCGGCGTGGTTGTCACCGACTTTGCTCAGCCGTTCCTCTTTCCAGTAAATACGGCAACCTGCCTGACATCCGCCGTGGCTCGACCCGTCGCAGCGCAGATCCTCAAGATAGACGTCCCGCGCATTCGACGAGAGCCACTTTCGTCAACCATGTTGCAGACTTTGTCGACGCGCCGCGACACCGTAAAGCGTTGGCCGACATATCCTATCATCTCCGGCATGAACACTGTCCCGTGCAGGGCGCTATCCCTGTCGAGTGTCGCGACAATCTCAGCCGCGGAGCGCACCTCGACGACATCGCCAGGGCGTAAGGGACCTTCGTTCGCTGGTTTTTCCATGGTTTTTTGTTCCTCAAGTTTAGTGGCGTCGCCATCGATTCGAAGCCGCAGCCGCTTGGAGCCAGTTCCAACTTGCCGGTCCAAAGGCGCCGAGAGAGCATCGTACACAAAGAGACGGTGGGCGATTGCTACCCAAAAGCGAGAGAGCCGGAGCGCCGATAGTGGTAAAGCCAATAGCCGCGAGGCGCTCGTCACTGATGAGGAACCTGCCCGGTGATGCCGTTGCCAGCCGCCCGTGGGCAGGGACGCGTGGATGCCAGGTCTGGAATCTGGCTCGCTGCGACGAATGCCTGGCAACGGATCAATAGCTTTTGCGGCGTCCGGGTCGCAGCCCGCCAAGGACTGAAATCACCTTCCTTGGCTGATGTGGGGCGCGAAGGGCATCCGGTCGCATTCAGGTGGCCGGAGCGCCGGCTTATTCTTTCGTGGATGGCTAGTTCAGCACAATGAATAATGAGAGCGACTTCCGAAGTTGCTCCACTCATCGCCACGTCAGCTAAGATGGTGTCGATTTCGACCGGGCGCCCTCCCTTCCCGCGGGTGGAAAAGGGGGCGCTATAGAGGGTAGGCAGTCTGATGAGTGAAATGCTGCAGCTGCGCCAATTCATCACCGATCCGCGAGAGCAGCGATCGATAGCGACGACCTTACGAAGAAGACTGTGGGCGGAATTCCAGCGGCGCTTCCCCGACATCGGACGAATGCGCGTGGTCGATCTCGGCGGAACGGTGGTTCATTGGGAGAGAAGTCCGGTTCGCCCCAAATGGGTGACGGTAGTCAATCTCCTACCCCAGACGAGCAGGGCTGCCTGGATCAGAGTCGTGCAGGGCGACGCCTGCGATCCGCCCGCAGAAATCCGAGCCATGGAATTCGACATCGTGTATTCGAATTCCTTGATCGAACATGTGGGTGGGCACGCGCGCCGTGCCGACCTCGCTTCGATCATCCACGGTTTGGCGCCGCATCATTGGGTGCAAACCCCTTATCGGTATTTCCCGATTGAGCCGCATTACCTCTTCCCGGGCCTGCAATTCCTGCCCCAGGCAGCCCGCGCCAAGTTGATCCGACGCTGGCCGTTGTCACCGTCGCGGCCAGACCAGGGACAGGCCGTCAAGGATGTGCTGGAGATTGAGCTCCTGTCACAGACCGAGATGAGGTATCACTTTCCTCGCTCTGACCTCTTCAAGGAGCGGATGCTGGGGATGACCAAATCAATTGTCGCCGTCAATTGATGAGGCAGCTGCATTCACGCTGGAATGACAACCATAGCGATTGCGATAGCGCTCGCGGTGGGGGGCAGCCGCGTTAGTGCTAACAGGCCAAGCTGGCACAAACAGGCGCGCGGCGGCCGTCTGCCTCCAGCGCGCCAGCGATCGGAGATGGTTCGTCACTGTGCGCAGTCCTTACCTTCTCGGAATTTTGCGCATCCGCCACGCGGTTCGCAGGCCCTTGAGCGAATGCCACACGAGAGTGTCGCGGAGGGACATCTTCAACCTGCGCACCAGCAGATCGGCCTGACCCCGCATCGTTCTCGGGATCTCGATCTGGTGGAGTGGTATCGCAGCGTCGCAATACTCCGTCTTGTAATCCTCGTTGCCAAGACCTTGATCGAACTCCTTCATGCCAGCGTCTATCGCCCACTCAATCAGATGGTTGAGCAAGTGGCGACCAGGCGAGAAACGAACCCATTCGCCCGCTTCGAAACTCGGCATCATGTAGTAAAATCTGCCATCGTCCTTGTATCCCCAGTGCACCGCCAGGACCGTGCCGCCCAAATTTAACGACGAAACATGGACGTAGCCTCGTGGGGCAAGCTCGAGCGCGGCCTGCCGAAGAAAGGCACGATAGCCAGGTCGCTCCATTCCATCGACCCCAGTCGTTTCGATATAGCGTCGCGACTTCTGCCTCATCATCGCTTCGAGCA
The DNA here is from genome assembly GCF_006440615.1 of Mesorhizobium sp. B2-6-2. NCBI lineage: Bacteria > Pseudomonadati > Pseudomonadota > Alphaproteobacteria > Hyphomicrobiales > Phyllobacteriaceae > Mesorhizobium > Mesorhizobium sp. B2-6-2. The sequence continues at coordinate 59,979 of NZ_VFUG01000008.1, forward strand.
TCTCGTCGCGTTCGGCGGACGTGCTCGCGATCCTGAAGGCGACTGTGCCGCGCTCACCAAGCTTGCGAAGCTTGCGCCGCGTGTCCTGGGCTCGCGGGAGGCGCTCGGAGACAAACTCGTCCACGCTGCTGGGCAGGCGCATGACATACCCGCTGTGGGGATAGCGAGCCGTGATCAAGGGCGTCAGCGGATTGTCGATGTCGAACACGCGCTCGGGCATCTTTTCGACAACTGCGATGTCGAAAGGGGGTGCAATCCTTGCTATTGCATCCCACAACTTGCCTACGAATGAAGGGCGCCAGTCTTTGACGTGCGGAAACAGGACTGGCGCATTGTAGTCGCTGACGCCACCGTCCAAGAACGACAAAACCTTCAAGCCGAATTTGCGCTTCTCGATGCCAAGCGGCAAAAGCGCGTGAGGAGCACCGCGCTCATCTACCACCGCAATAAACAATGGCCGAGTGCCGCGCGCCGGCCCGATTGTGTCGCACCAAACGTTTAAGAAATCGGCCGTCTGGAAAACGAAGGCGCGAGCCGAGCCCCGATTGGCCATGGTCGGCCACATGGCCGCAAAATCCCGCCATGAATCACTTGCCGAGACAACCAGGGAAGACCCCTCGATCGGGGTGCTGCGGATCATTTGAGGCAATCATTGATCAAGAGACGGACTGCGCCAGCATTGGGCGCGACGAAAATGCCGCTGGTGGAGACGCCAAACCTCGATTCCCATGAAAGATTTTCCGCCCCTGAACAGCTCGCCACCAGTTTTGGACCCCAGTAACCACCCGCAACCCGCGTCGGGCTCCGTCTCACCAATGGGTCATCATCTGTCCAGGCCGGTTTGGAGCATATCTGAACAAAAGACGCACATTGCTAACCCGTTGGCCGACTGGATGCATACGTCCCGCGATTTATGATCTTCATGGCACTTCTGCATCGCGCTGGTCGAGTGTTCACCTCAAGTGCTCGAGGAATGAACTACCGCAGCAACCCTGGGGCAGTCCACGAGGACCGCGAAATGATCACTGTCATCATCCCACATCTCGACCAGCAAGAAATGCTCAGGCGCTGTCTCGCATCCTTGCAGGCGCAGCGGCCGCCGCAGCAAACAGTCGAGATCATTGTCGTTGACAACGGATCGAGACAGATACCGAGCGACCTTTGCGCCTCCTTTCCCGCTGTCACGCTCCTTCTCGAGCGCACACCCGGCCCCGGGCCAGCGCGCAACCGCGGCGCAGCCCACGCGGGCGGCGAAACGCTGGCCTTCATCGACGCCGACTGCATCGCCCATCCCGATTGGCTTTACGAAATAGAAAGCTGCTTTGCAGAAAGGGAAGATATCGGCATCATAGGCGGCGACGTCAGGATTGCGCGTCAGGACGCACATCGAATTACCCTACTTGAAGCTTACGAAAGCGTCTTTGCCTACCGAATGCGCGAATACATCACCAAGCAGGGGTATACCGGGACCGGCAATCTGGCGATGCGCAAACAAATTCTGTCTGCGGTTGGACCGTTCGGTGGGATTGAAATTGCGGAAGATAGGGACTGGGGACAGCGGGCGCTCCGCAAGGGCTTCCGCACCCACTACCGCAAGCGGATGATAGTGTTTCATCCCGCTCGCCGGAATCTCACTGAGATCGCTGCAAAATGGGAACGGCATGTTGCTCACGATTTCAATCGGGTACGCTCTCAGCGAGGGTGGCGGCCGCGCTGGATCTTGCGCAGTTTCGCGGTCGCACTCTCGCCCGCGGCAGAGTTGCTCCGGGTGGGCTTTTCCGATCGCATCGAAGGCCCAAGGGCGCGCATGCTTGCCATGTACGGCGTCGTCCTGGTTCGCCTTTACCGATGCAAGGTGATGCTGGCTCTTGGATTCGGAGCAGACGCCTCGCGCATCCTCGACAAATGGAATCGCGTCTGAGCGCAGGGAAGACCCGGCTCACGGCTTCCTTGGAGCGGTGGCCCTGGCTCGTTGATAGGCGGCGATAAGGTTCGGCACTTGATAGCTCCAGGCAAGTTCCCGCTGCAAACGATCGCGGCCGTAATCACCCATAACCTTGCGCTGTTCGGGGTTGCCAAGCAGCCATTGAACCTTGTCAGCAAAGTCGATCGGATCATCCGGGCGGGCGTAGAGAGAGGCTGTATCCGCCGAGAAACGCCCCTCGGTGACGTCGAATTGCACAATTGGTTTGCCGAAAGCCATGTACTCGAGAATCTTGTTCATGGTGGACTTGTCGTTCATCGGATTGACGCGATCCGGATTGACACACACGTCGGCTGTTGAAAGCACGGTGAAGAGCATTTCGTCGGGAACCCGACCGGTGAACGTGACATAGTCGTTCAGCCCCAAACTTTGGCAGTATTCCTTGAGATTTCCAACTTGCGGGCCACTGCCAACAAGAACGAACTGAATGTCCTGCCGACCGCGCTCATGAACGAGATGTTTGACGCTACGCAAAAGTAGGTCGATCCCCTCCTGTTCCCCCATCACGCCGACATAGCCCACGAGAAACTTGCGTCCTTTCTTCAGGCCGGGGTCGGGGCAGTCGATCCTCAAGCGTGTCAGGTCCGGACCGGACCGCACCACGAAGACATCGCTCTCGCGCTTCCTGCCACGGGTGAGCGCGATCCTTCGGTAGCTCTCATTGGTCGAAATGACGACGTCGGCGCATTTGAATGTTATCCATTCGAATAGGCACAAAAGCCGCCACAGCCGCCCACGCTTGCCGAACTTCGCCTCGTAAAGCTCGGGATTGATGTCGTGGTGGTCGAAAATGAAACGCTTGCCGAGCAACTTGAACGGCAGAGCGACGAGAAAGATCAGATCCGGCGGGTTGCAAGCATGGATGGTCTCGAACCCATGCCTAAACAGGATTTTCCATGCCAGGCGGGTCTCGTGCCAGAGCGCCGCGCCGTATTCGAGGAGGAACTCCGATGCGCCTTTGGCTTCGACCGGCAAGTCATGCCTGTAGACGTGAATGCCCTCCAACGTCTCTTCATGCTCTTCCGCCCCTACTCCGACAGGGCAAATGATGGAAACCTCCGCGCCAGCGTCACGCAATGCACGCGCCTCCTGCCAAACGCGCCGGTCGAACGGCACTGGCAAGTTCTCCACAATCATCAAGACCTTGCGGGCAGAAAGACTGCCGGATCGAGTTTGTTCGGCCCCAAACATTGAGATGGCGGACATGTCTCTCCCCTAAGCCACAGCGCGCCTGACATCGAACGGCAGGGCGGCATCACCAGGCTGAGCAGACTCTTCCAGGGATGCGGGAGGGGCTGGCAGCCAGTTTGCGCTGTCCGACAGCGCGTTGAGGTCGATCACGCTCTGCGCCCTCGAGAAGGAAAGCATGCCCGCAGTGCGGTTTGCGAATATCACCCGATCATAATGTCGAGCTTCGGCCTGCTTCTTGCTCACCAGCAGGGTGGCAAACTGCGGAAGCCACGACCACGCATAGCCCAGATTGGCGCCGACCAACTTGCCGGCGTCGATGGCCGGATCAAAAATCGAGAGCCTGTAGCGTTCCCTCAGCAGGCTGCGCGCAAGGTCGATATTGGGGCTCTCTCTCAGGTCGTCCGTTCCGGCCTTGAAAGCCAGGCCCGCGAGAAGCACTGATGCTCCCGGCTTCAGACCCTTTGTGGCGAGTTGGAACAGGCAGTATTTATGGGCGTCATTGGAGCGCAGGAGCGAGTCGATCAAAGGCGCATTTATCCCGCAGTCCGCCACGATGTTCTGCAATGCACGGACGTCCTTTGGCAGACACGAGCCACCGAATGCTCCGCCGGGGCGCAGGTAGTATGGAGAAATGTTGAGTTTTGTGTCGGAAACAAAGATCTCGTGCACTTTCGCCGGATCGACACCGAGTTGAAGGCCGATCCGGCCGATTTCGTTGGCGAACGCCACCTTCATCGCATGCCAGCTGTTGTCGACAAATTTTGTCATCTCGGCTTCCGCAAATCGCGTCACGAAGCGCGGCGCTTCGAAGCCGGCAAAAAGCTCGTCTAATACTGGCTTTGGCTCGCCGTCCTGCGTTCCTATGATCACCTTCGGAGGCAGGAAGTAGTCATTGACGGCCGAAGATTCCCTCAGAAATTCGGGGCAGTAGGCGAGTTCAACGCGGTCCGCCGCGTCTCCCAGCAACCCTGCGAAGATCGGTGCGATCAGACCCTCCATTGTTCCGGGCCTTACGGTCGAGCGGTAGATGACGGTCAACGGCTTCGCGAGGCTGTGCCCCACGTGCAGCGCTATTTCCTTTGAGACTTCAGTCACGAATCTCATGTCGTGGGCGCCGTCCGCTCCGCTTGGCGTGCCGACGCATACTATTGCGGCGTCACAGTCTTCGAGCTTGTCTTCGACTTCCACGAACGCCGAGATGCGATGCTCCGCCAGCCCATGGAGCAGCATTTCGCCAAGTCCCGGCTCGATGATCGGTGCAATTCCGGAGTTGACGCCCGCGACCTTGCGGCCGTTGACGTCAAACCCAACCACTTCATGGCCCTGGTGTGCAAGGCAGCACAGGGTGGTAAATCCGACATAGCCCAGCCCGAATACAGCTATTTTCATGGACGCCCCCTAACTCCGCATCATGTTTGAGCCGGGCAGAGATCGCCTCAGGCAAACAATGGCATTGTTCCAACTCCGGGCGAATTGAGGAGCTGTCCGTTGAGCGAAGCGACCGCACACTTATGGGTAGAATGCCCCTTAGGCATGGTCAAAAGGGGGATGTTCTCTGCATTCAGATCGCACCCAGCTCTGCGAAGCCCGCCGCGTTGATGAGCTTGGACGGATCATGCGATGCGAGTAAGGCGATAGGCCGGGTTGAAGAATGAACACCACAAGCTCATGGTGGGAGGGTTCTTCGCAGACATCGATCTGTACTTGCCTTGCGCCGGATATCGGTTCCTGCGCGCAAAGGATCATAAAGAATAAAGCGACCATAGGAAATTAGGTGTGGTTGGATCGAAAGAGCGCTTCATCAACTTCCACGGCATAGGCATAGCCCCACCCGGTATCGACAAAGCCGAACTGGATTTCTGGTGGGATGCGGATCCATTTCTCGCCGCCCTAGACAAAGTATCTGCAGCTGCGAGCAATTACCCCCTCCTCATCACCTTTGACGACGGCAATGAAAGCGATCTCGACATTGCGTTGCCCGCACTTCTGGAAAGAAATCTCAGTGCGTCTTTCTTTGTTTGCGCAGGGCGAGTGGGAAGCCGCGGATATCTGAGTGCATCGGGGATCAGGCAACTTCTTCAGAAGGGTATGCGGATCGGGAGCCACGGCATGCACCACCTTGACTGGAGCAAGCTCGATGATGCCGGTCTGCAGACCGAAACAGTGGATGCCAAGCACAAGCTGGAAGACATCTGCGGTTGCGAGATCGATGAGGCCAGTATTCCTTTCGGCCGTTATGATCGCCGCGTTTTGAGAAAACTGACAACTGAAGGCTACAGCCGTGTCTACACGTCGGGTCGCGGCATCGCCACCAAGGAAGCATGGTTGAAACCGCGCAACACGCTGGACCGCTCATGGCAATGGAAAGACATCCCAAAGGATCTAGTCCTCCAGGACTCTTATCTCAAGCGGCTGCGCTCCAGTCTCTCGCACGCTCGCAAGTCTGTTTGGTAACTGCTGTGCCCTGCCATCGTCGCGTCTAGTACGCATTTAGCCCGCGTAAGACGGCAAACGGTGTTTGCAGGATTATGCGGATGTCCAGCCAGATACTCCACCTCTCTATGTAGAGCATGTCCATCTGGATCCGGTTCGTCATCAGGTCGACCCCCGGCGTTGCGCCGCGAAGTCCGCTTACCTGGGCCCAGCCTGTGATGCCCGGCTTCATTTGACGGCGAAAAGCGTAGTTGGCGATCGCTCGACCGAATTCGCTGTCATGCGAAGCCGCATGCGGCCTCGGTCCAACGACCGACATGTCACCCATGAGGACGTTCAGCAATTGCGGCAGTTCGTCTATGCTGGTTCGACGAAGCCAACGGCCAAACGTTGTGGTGCGTTTGTCCTCGGAAGTGGCTTGCTGGATTCCTGGGCCGTCCTCCAGGACGTTCATGGTTCTGAATTTGTATATCTTGAAGGCTTTACCGTTGAAACCTATGCGGGTTTGCCTGAACAGGACCGGTCCGCGCGAGTCGAGCTGGATCATCACGGCAATAAGTGTCATGAACGGCCAAAGCAGCGCCAAAGCGGCCATTGAGATGGCGACGTCCATGAGCCTCTTCGCTGCCCGCTGCATAATAGAGAGCGGCGGATGCTGCAGTTCGACGAGAGCCGACGATCCCACTATCTGAGCCGGCTGCCTTACAAAATCGACCAGCCAGTCGCGGGCAATGAGCGAGACTGGCAACGGAAGTTGGCGCAGAAGCGCTAGATGAGGTTTGAGCCGCTGCCAATCCCGAACATCGGCCGCTATGAGTATCTCATCGACATCTGAGTTCTGCGCGATCGCGACTGCAAGTTCGATCCGCTGCCGTATCAGCGCTTCGTTATCCGGCGTCCCAAGGTTCAATCGATACTCGATGTGAATTCCATGCTGCTGCAGCTCAGGGGCCGCGTTGGCATCGAGTGAGGCTCCCTGGTGGATCAAAACCACTTTGCGTCCTGCCGTGGTTCCTTTTGCTGAATCTCTGCGGACAAACAGCCGCCAGCAAACTCGATGAGCGAAAAGCGAGATCAGTCCATCGAGCGCCAAGGCAATGCCGGTTTCCGGATCAACCTGCTTGCCCAGAGCAAAGGTGCTCACGCCAAGAAGCGCCACCGTGCATAGCCATTGCGATGTAACGACATGGAGGCGCATGTTTTCGGAAAGAATTGTCGAAGGCTGGTAGAGGCCGGCCAGCTTCGCCGAGCACACGAACAGCGCGCAGGCGATGGGTGCAATGGCCAATGTTAGCATCGCCACCCCGGCTCCATCTGCGCCCGATTGCACGCTCCAGATGGCGCACGCCGCGGTAATGGCCAACGTATCCGCCGTGATGGCCAGCGGGGCTACTGACCGGTACGAAACGAGGGAACGTCCGGAAGGACTGGCTGCAAACTCCCTTGCTGTCTCCAAACTGGCGATCGGCGACATATCCATTGCAAATACACCGGACCGTGTTGACGATAAACAGGCAGGCCGTAACGCCCGCTTGCCCACATTATTTGGCCGGTCCGGCGCTGCGCAAAACGCCTACAAAAGTGCGCTGAGCTCATCCCAGTTATTCAGAAGGAGTAGTTAGTTAAGTGCTTGTGCGATTGCGGCCGCTATTGCGCCTGTGCGGTACCATTGCACCGTTCGACGGAGACCCTCGTCGAGAGAGGTTTTCGCCACCCAGCCGAGCCGCGCGAACGCACACTCGGTATCGGCGATCACCTCGTTTTCAGCCGGCCGGTCGGGAACCGCACCGAAAACAGGAGAGGATGCGGAGCCAACGATTGCAACAATCCTCTCGACGATTTCGCGAATAGAGACGAGACGGCCAGATCCGAGATCGATCGTGGCCCCCTCAATTCCCTTCGTCGTCGTCGCCAAAACGAACCCGTCGATCACATCGTTCACATAAATCCAGTCAGCCTTTCGCTTGCCGCTGGTCACTTTGGGTGCGGTCCCGCCAAGGAGCGACCTGATTACGCTCGGGATGAGCTTGGCGGGTGCCTGGCGCGGTCCGTAGACCATGAATGGCTGCAGAATGACCACCGGTGCCTGGAAGCGAGAGTGAAACATGCGTCCGTAGCCGGACGCCGCCCATTTCGCCGCTGCATACGGCGAATGTGGCGTGGGACGCGCAAGACCCGGCTGGGGCTCGGTAAACGAGCCGCTCAGGATAATGCGGCTGCTGCCGGCCTCCGTTCCGGCCAGCAGAACGTTGAGTGTGCTGGTCAACAGGCTTTGGTAAGTCGGCACCACCAATTCAAGGTCGGGGCTCGCGCCAACCGAGCCGGACAGATGATAGACGATGTCGGGCTTCACCGTGGCGACAACGCTACGAACCGTCGAGAGATCGGCCATGTCGGCTCGCCACCAGATCGGTCCGCGATCGTCTCTCTCTCGTTCGAAACGTGACGTCGCGTGGACCTCGCAGCCAAATCCAAGCAGCCGTTGGCAAAGATGGGAGCCAAGGAAGCCACCCCCGCCGGTGATCAGAACCCTGAGGTCAGCGATCTTTGGATTTTGGTGGACCATCTCGGCCGACCTTCATGTCCGCGGACTGCACCATCGCCCATTCCTAGTCTTGACTCACAGGTGTCGATGACAGGAAGCGTCCCTGATTTCCACGCAAGCGCCTGAGCAGCAAAAGCCTTGAATCTGAGAATTGCGCCCGTCCGGCCCTGATTGTTTCCTTCGCCCAGAAGCGGCGAAGCGCCATTTCGCATCGACGCAACTGATCCTCGGTAAGCTTTGCCCCCAGAACGATATCGCGGAGGTCGCGATAGGTGCGGGACGGCCAGGTTCTGAGTTCTTCGCTGCTGATGGGATCAAGACGTCGGCGGGATGCAACGCGGTCGAGGCCGCGACGCGGCTTCTGCGTGCGGTTCGCGAGCCGATCGGGGATGTGAATGATCGGCCCTATCAGCGCCAGTTCGGCGCATATGAGCCAGTCTGGCTGCTCGGAGCGGCGAAGCATGCGCGTTTGCAAGAGCCGGGAGCGTCGGTACATGCCGTGGATCGGGTCATACTTGGCGTCGCCGGCATGGTAGAACCACAGCATCCTTTCAAACCGCCGGGCTGCGTCGCCGGAGCTTGGGAATTCCCCCTCGTAGTCCTTCCATCTCGCCGCCCCCTCGGGCGAGTGAACGGTGAAGCCGGTGGTCAGGCCAATTGCATCTGTCCGGCCTTCAAGCGTCTTCACACATTTCGAAAGATAGCCCGGCTCGAGCCAGTCATCGGCGCTGATCCATCGGAAGAACGTGCCATGTGCCAGGCGCAGCACCCGGTTCATGTTCTGATGAAGCCCAATATTCGAAGGATTGACGTTCAGTCGGATGCGCCCATCGGCCCGCGCATAGTTTGCAAGCGTTTCTGTCACCCCATCGTCAGATGCATTGTCGGAAATGACGAGTTCGAAGCCCTCGAAATCCTGGCCGAGGATGGATTCTATGCAATTTTCCACCCACCCTTTTCCGTTGCGGACGGCAAGGCCGATGCTCACCCGTGGAACATTTTTGCTCATCTGCTTGCTCCGAGATTGGCGGATGTGTCGGCAATTCGATCCGGCGAGGCGGGTTTCAACGCTGCCAGGACATCCACATAGAATTTCCGTTGCCCCAGGACGAATAGGAGCAGACAAGCGTAGACCGCGCCCATGACCATCCCGCCCATCAGAAGCCGAAGGAGCGGCGTGGACGACGGCCCCAGGTAGAACGCCGCCTCCAGTCCCGCACCGCTCGCGGCGATACTGGCCAGCAATGGCCGCCAGATCGCGGCAAAGAGATCGAAAGGCGACAGAAGCGTCCCCTTCGCGCACCAGACAATATGCGGCACCACCCATACGGTCATGGCCGCAGAAACGCCCAGAGCCACGCCGTTGGCTCCGTAAGGTAGACCTATGATGATGGCCAGGCAGACCAGCACAGCGATGGCGTATGCCATCTTGAGGCTGCGTCCCTGGAGACCCGTCGACTGGAGGAACCATCCCGTTGGGTTGATGATCCCGAAAACCAGGATCGTGGGGGCGAGCAAGCGGAAGATCGGGGTCACGGCATGCCACTTGTGCCCAAGAACGACGGTGATGATCTCGTCCGCGAAGATTGCACAGAACATTGTCGTTGGAAGTGTAAGACTGTTGACGAGTGTATATCCCTTGAGGAAATACGCTTTGCAGCGAACCGCATCACCCTGCAGCCTGGACAAGCCGGAAAAGGCCACGCCACCGACTGCCGACAGCAAGGTCGTGTTCGGTATATTGATGAGCTGATAGCCTCGCCCATAGATGCCCAGGGCGTCTGCCCCCAGATAGCGCCCGATCATCAGCTTGTCGAAATTATAAGCCAGATGGACGACCAGATTGTTGAACGTGATCGTGGCCCCGAACCTTAGCATGGACCGAACATCGGAGAGCCTACCGGGCTTTCCCGGACGCCAGGAAATCGAAAGCCACATAAGAAGGGTCGTCGTCGCAGGCTGAACGAGTGCAGCGCCGACCAGCGCCCAATAGCCAAAGCTATAGAACGCCATTCCAAGCCCGGTCGCAATGCTGGCCAGTTGGGCAATTGTCTCTATGACAGCCAGGGCCCCATAGCGCAGCGAGCGTTGCAGAAGCGCAAGGTGCTGCACCCCGGCGGCGTTGAACAGGAAGCCGGCCGCCAGTGCGGCGGTCACCGGAAGCAGGCGAGGCTCCTGGTAGAAAGCGACGAGGAAAGGCGCGGCGATGAGGCAGAGCACGCCAAGGATGCTGCCGACGGCCACATTGACCCAAAAAAGGGTCGATACATATTGATCGCTGATGTCGGCCTTTTGAACCGTCGCTGCCGAGAGTCCTGCGGTGGAGAACAGGTCGAAGAAGCTGGTAACTACCGTTACCATGGCGACCAGGCCGAAATCCGCCGGTTCCAGGAGGCGTGCGATTGCGGCGACAAAGCCGAGCCGCAGAACAAAGGAAATCCCTTGTCCGCAAAGCTTCGCAAACGCACCCCGCAGCGATTTTCCTTTCAGTTCGTCCAGCTTCGAACTCCCCGCCAGAAAGAAGATGCCGTACGGTCCGAGACTCGTAACGGTGCCATAGCCAAATCACAGGAGGGCGTGAGATAGCCCACCAAGACGACGCCAGCTTATGGCTCGCGCTTCGTGCCGGGCACCCCTCCACAGCGCGTGTGCCGATATCAATTGTGATTAGTCGATGCCCGTTTGAATTAGTTCCGAAGAGCCGGCAATGCGGCCCGGGGTGGGCGAGGTATCCGGGCGCTTCTCCGGCCCGGTGAAGTGCGGGGCGCGTCCGGCTTCTCTTGCCCGTAAAATCCCGCAGCTGGCCAGAACGGCGAGCACAGGACGTAGAGACGCTCTCAAGCCGGAAATTTGCGCGCATGGCCGACAGACCTAAACCCCTCATCCGATTGGGTCAGTAGCCTCGGGACAAAATCGTGCGAAGGTCGAACAGCGCCATGCATTCCGCAGGAGGAACAATGCGAGTTCTAGTCACGGGCCATCAAGGCTATATCGGCTCTGTGATGGTGCCCATGCTGATCGCTGCGGGGCACGACGTCATAGGTTACGATGCCAATCTGTACGAGCGGTGCACCTTTGCCCCCGCAGGCAAGCTCACCAATATTCCAAGCATTTGCAAGGACGTGCGCGATGCGAGCCACGACGACTTCGTCAACGTCGAGGCCGTCATCCACCTTGCAGCGCTTTCCAACGACCCGCTCGGCAACCTGAACCCCGACATCACCTTCGCGATCAATCACCGCGCAAGCGTCCGGATAGCCCAGGTTGCCAAGGAAGCCGGCGTGCGACGTTTCCTGTTCGCCTCCTCCTGCAGCAACTACGGGGTATCCGAGAGCAACCTGATCGATGAGACCGGTGACCTCAATCCCGTCACGGCTTACGGAAAGTCCAAGGTTCTGGCGGAACGAGACATATCGGCATTGGCAGATGGCGATTTCTGCCCCGTCTATTTCCGGCCGGCGACCGCCTATGGTGTCTCGCCGCGCATACGCTTCGACATCGTGCTCAACAACCTTATGGCATGGGCCGTTTCGGAAAAGCTGCTCTATCTCAAATCGGATGGAACGCCCTGGCGACCGCTCGTGCATGTCGAGGACATATCCCGAGCCTTCATCGCAGGTCTTGCCGCACCGACCGAAGCGGTCTGGAACCAAGCGTTCAACGTTGGGTCAACGGAGCACAACTACCGGATCCGTGACATCGCGGACATCGTCACCGAAATCGTCCCCGGCTGCCAACTCACCTTCGCCAGCGACGCCGGACCGGACAAGCGCTCGTATCGTGTCAATTTCAGCAAGCTTGCCCGCGTCCTGCCTGACGCTTTGCCGCGCCACAACGCTCGAAGCGGGGCTGAGCAACTTCTCAGCGTTCTCAAGTCATCGCGACTGACGCCCGGTGAATTCGAAGGTCCGCGCTATCAGCGGATCGCCCATATCAAGCACCTGATGGCGACTGGCGTGATCGCTCATGATCTTCGTCGCCTGACGCACAGCCAGGCAAAAATTCCGGCAGCGATGCTACAATAACGACGGCGATATGGATGATGGCGCTCAACAACTGGTGAATACTTCTGCCCGACTAGGCGAGAAGATTTACGAACTTGCCAGAGAACTTTTCCCGATCGCCCGCAGCATCACTGGTCCCGGCGTTCGCGAGACGCTGCGCGTTTTGTCACGGCACCTGCCGATCGAGGTGCACGAGGTTGCAACGGGAACGCCTGTCTTCGATTGGGTTGTACCAAAAGAATGGATCATCCGTGAGGCCTATATCGACGACGAAAAAGGCAACCGGATAGTCGATTTCCGGCACTCCAATCTCCATGTTCTGAATTACAGCGTTCCGGTCGACAAGGTGGTGAGCCTCGCCGAGCTGAAGGAGCATGTTTTCACGATACCGGAGCAACCTGACCTTATCCCCTACCGTACCTCATACTATGCGGAACGGTGGGGATTCTGCATGTCGCACAATCTCCTGACGTCTCTTCCGGAGGGTCGCTATCGCGTTCATATCGACAGCGAACTCAGGCAAGGCGCGCTGACATATGGTGAATATGTCCATGGCGGCACGAGCGACCGGGAGTTCCTGCTGACCACCCACATCTGCCACCCCTCAATGGCGAACGACAATTGCTCGGGCCTGGCTTTGCTGACGGTACTGGCAGGAAAGCTCCGCGCGCGTCAGACACGCTATAGCTATCGCTTCCTTTTCATTCCCGGAACTATCGGTTCCCTGGCATGGCTCGCGGCCAATGAGGACAGAATCCCCCGGATCGACCACGGCCTTGTGGTCTCGTGCGTCGGCGATGGCCAGGGCCCTACCTACAAACGCAGCCGGCGCGGTGATGCCTTCATCGACCGAGCCATGGAACATGTCCTTTCCCATCTCCCGGGCCAATCCGCAAAGGTGATCGACTTTAGTCCGTACGGCTACGACGAGCGCCAGTTCTGCTCGCCCGGCTTCAACATGCCGGTCGGCCTATTCCAACGCGGTGCCCACGGCACCTTTCCGCAATACCACACCTCCGCCGACGATCTCGATTTCATTCGTCCGGAGCATTTGGCCCATTCATACGACATGCTTGCGGGCGTAATCGACGTCGTCGAGGAAGACTGGGTTCCTCTCAACCTCAGCCCCAAGGGCGAACCTCAGCTTGGCAGGCGCGGCTTATACGCAGCGCTTGGAGGCCTTCACGCTTCCAGCCATGGGGCGATGCCAATGCTATGGGTTCTCAACCAAGCGGACGGCAGCAATTCGCTGCTTGCGATGGCCGAGCGGTCCGGACTTCCGTTCGCCGAGATCGCTGCCGCCGCCCGACTTTTACGCGAACATGGGCTGTTGTCAGCTCAGTAGCTCCGTGCGACGCGCTTCGGCCGTGAGCAGCGGCCAATGCCTGTCGCGATCCGACAATATGCTGGGTGGAGCAGGCCAGCCGATCGCCAGGCATGGATCGTCGAATCGTAAGCCGCTCGCCGCCCCGGGCGTATAAAACTCGGAAATCATGTAACTGACCGTCGAGTCGGGCTTGAGTGTCTGGAAGCCATGGGCAAAGCCACTGGGGATGTAGAGCATGCGGCGGTTGCTGGCCGTCAGCTCAAATCCCTCCCATTTCAGATAGCTTGGCGATTGTGGGCGCAGGTCGACAATGACGTCATAAATAGAGCCCGCAATACAACTTACCAGTTTTACCTCCGCATGAGGCGAATTCTGAAAGTGCATACCGCGCAACGTGTGCGTATGCTGCGAATATGACATGCTGTGCTGGACGAAGCTGGTCGTCAGACCGTGGCCGGCAAACTCGGAAACGCAGAAGGTACGGGTAAAAAACCCGCGTTGATCCCAGATGGGTTCCGGCTCGACCAACATTGGTCCGCTGAGCGAAGACGGATGAAAACGCACTCGAAAGCTCCTTTTGACGAGCCTCAGCCTAAACTGCCGGCGATGCATCGCAGCAAAGCTATCTTGCTGTTGTCATACACAAACTGCTGTCCACTCAAGAATACATGATCAAAAAAGGGCGTCCGCGTACCTCTTCCGGATCAACCTAGGCTGAGCCTCATTCGATTTGACTAACCTATCTCTCAGAATACCAAGTCAGCGGCTCTCGCTGACTGGTTCAAGGTCACTGCAGATAAATCCGGGGTTGGGTCTGATGAATTTTCATTCAGCCGACGCGCGCGGCCAACAGGTGGACGTCGAACACGAGCGACGTTGCCGGCTCTGTGCAGCGCCTCTTCGTCATACATTTGTCGATCTGGGAATGTCGCCGCCCTGCGAAAGCTTCATATCGCCGGACCGCCTGGGCAACGTCGAGGCCTACTATCCGCTTCACGTGATGGCTTGCGAGGGATGCTTCCTAGTGCAGCTGCCGGAGCATATTACTCCGCAAGAGATATTCACCGAGTACGCATATTTTTCATCTTATTCCGCAAGTTGGGTCGCGCATGCGAAACGCTATTGCGATTACGCTGCGGCGCGCTTCGGGCTCCGACAAGACAGCCTGGTAGTCGAACTGGCCAGCAATGACGGTTATCTGCTGCAGCATTTTCAGCCGCTGGGGGTTCCGACACTTGGCATCGAGCCTGCGGCGAACGTCGCGCAAGCTGCAATCGCCAAGGGCGTGCCGACGCGCGTCGCCTTCTTCGGTGTACGCCTGGCGCGCGAACTCATCAACGAAGGCAAGCAGGCCGATCTGATCATCGGCAACAATGTTCTCGCGCAAGTTCCAGACCTCAACGACTTCGTGGCAGGCATCGTGCTACTGCTCAAGCCGCAGGGTGTGGTCACCCTTGAATTCCCGCACATTGAGCGGCTCATCGACGAAAACCAATTCGACACGATCTATCACGAGCATTTCTCCTATTTCTCGCTCGCGACGATCGACATGATGGCCGCAAGGCACGGCCTCAAGATCTTCGACGTAGAGGAACTGCCCACGCATGGAGGCTCGCTGCGAGTCTATTTGGCGCGGGCAGATAGCGTCTATCGCCCGTCGCCGGCGGTGGCTGGACTGATCGAGCGAGAGGCAATCGCCGGCCTCAGGCAGATGCAGACCTACACGTCATTCGCCGATCGCGCCTATGGCGCCAAGCGCGCCCTACTCAGCTTCCTGATTTCGGCGAAGAACGAAGGCAAGACGATCTGCGGCTATGGAGCGCCCGGCAAGGGCAACACCCTTCTTAACTATTGCGCGATCGGCACCGACTTTTTGGATTTCACGGTCGACCGGAATCCCTACAAGCACGGACGCTTCACGCCCGGTATGCACATTCCGATCAAGCCCGTCGAAGCCATCCAGGAGGCTAAGCCGGACTACATCCTGATCCTGCCATGGAACCTGAAGGACGAGATCGTGAGACAGATGTCGCACGTGGCAGCATGGGGCGCGAAATTCGTCGTGCCAATCCCCTTCGTCAAGGTGATCGATCCCGCGGAGTACCGGCCATGAAAGTAGTTCTTTTCTGCGGCGGGCTTGGTACCCGCATTCGCGATTATTCCGAAGCGGTGCCCAAGCCGATGATCCCGCTCGGCCCGCAGCCAATCATGCGCCATGTGATGCAATACTATAGCGACTATGGGCATGAAGACTTCATCCTTTGCCTTGGCTACAAAGCAAACGTCGTCAAGGATTTCTTTCTCAACAGCCGGCCGCAGATGTTCGCTGATTGCGTGGTAACCGGCGACGGTCGAGATGTCAGGCTCTTGGATGACAGTCACAAGGGTTGGCAAGTCACTCTCATTGACACTGGCATCTGGCGCAACATCGGCGAACGGCTCTGGGCCGCTCGTGATTTGGTTCGAGACGAGGACATGTTCCTTGCCAACTACAGCGACGGGCTCACGGACGTCGACCTCGACGACATGGAGCGCAAGTTCCGCGCGAGCGGAAAGGTCGCCTGCTTCCTCGCGGTGCCCCCGCCAGTCACCTATCATTTTGCGGATATCGCCGAGGACGGCCACGTCCGTGAGTTCCGCAGTTCCACGAGCTCAGATATCTGGATCAATGGCGGGTATTTTATGTTCAGGCCAGAAATCTTCGATTTCATGCGCGAAGGCGAAGAACTCGTGCTTGAGCCTTTCCGGAGGCTGATTGAGGCCGATATGCTGATGGCCTACAAACACAATGGCTTCTGGCGCGCCATGGACACATTGCGCGACTGGCAGGTGCTCGAGGACATGGTCGAAAAAGGCAACATGCCCTGGAACCGGCAGATGCGCGAGCGGTCCGGTCATACTGGACTCGCAGTCGCCAGATCATGAGGGCCCTGTCGCTCGCAGGCATGCAGGAGAGTCTGTGCGTGCTTTGTCTTGGCGCCCATTCCGACGATATCGAGATCGGCGCGGGAGGGACCCTTCTGTCCCTTGTTGCCAGCGGCGCGAAGCTTGACGTGCACTGGATTGTGTTAAACGGGCGCGGAGCCCGGGGCGAGGAGGCTCGCGCGTCGGCCCATAGCTTCCTCGAAGGGGTCACAGATCCCACCGTGACGATTGCAGACTTCGATGATAGCTACTTTCCGACCCAAGGGCGGGAGATCAAGGAATGGCTTGCGTCCCAGGCCAAAAAAACCAAGCCTGACCTGATCTTCACCCACCGCCGGGATGATGCGCATCAGGATCATCGCGAGGTCAACAGGATCACCTGGAACCTTTTTCGGGATCACCTTATTCTTGAATATGAGATCCCGAAATGGGACGGCGACCTGGGTCAGCCAAACTTCTACACGCCGCTGACCGAAGCCCAAATGCAGCGCAAAATCGAATTGCTTCTTGCCCACTTCGGCAGTCAGCGGTCCAAAGATTGGTTTGACGCCGAAACGTTTCGTGGCCTGGCACGGCTGCGCGGCATGGAGTGCCGCGCTAAGGACGGATTTGCGGAGGGGTTCGTGGTTCGAAAGGCCGCCTGGTCCCTCGGCTGAAGCGGGACGATCGTATGCGACGGATCGCGATAGGCAGGAGCGCCAGACCCTCTCCAAACGAGGTAGGTTGGTCGAGAATGTGGTGCACGTTTTCGCCAAAATCAGGCGATTTTGCCTACAGCAAACCCGTCGCAACAACTGCTAAGATTACAATAGAACGACGGTTGCGCAAACAATTACAAACAACCCCTAGTCGGCACGTTGCCTCTACATCATCGGTCAAACCGCATGGAGAATGCACGCCGCGAGCGAACCCACGCCCATGACGACACGTGGGGGGACTCTGTGAACAGCACTTCGCAGTCGGAGGGCGAAGATCCTGGTCATGGTACCGAGGTCGACCGCGCGTCGGTCATCGATGCCATCCGCGAGTGCATTGGAACATTGCAACTTGATCTCGACGGACAGGTTGTGGTTACTGGAGCTGGGTTTGGCTCGGAGGCGATCACGGCAACCGCGGCAGCGCTCGCCGGCGCCCGACGCGTATTTGCGCTTACAGCCGAGCGAAAAAAGCATGCCAGAAGTCCAGCCACCTCCTGGGACGCCTTGGACCTGGCCACCGGTGCCGGACATTCGGCCAGGCTGGAGATATTGCGACGAATGCATCCTCATCACTGGAATGAGGTCGACATTCTTGTGAGTTGTCCCCGGACACTGCCGATATCACGGTCGACCGTCGAGTACCTCCGACCAAATTCAGTCGTGGCTCTAATGGCCGAGCCATGGGAACTCTCTCCCGAGATGGTGGACCTAAACGCCTGCAGCGAGATGCAGGTCAAAGTCGCCGCTCCAAATCTAGAGCATCCCAGCATAAACCTGCATCCCGATTTAGCCCGGCTGTGCTGTCGACTGTTGCACGATGCAGGCATAAACCCCCGCGATACGAGAATCGCTCTCCTGTGCGACACCCCCTGCAGGCGCTACATAGAAGATGCCCTGATCGAGCAAGGCGCGAGAGTGACAGTGTTTGCTCACCCGCAGATGCTGCTGCCGGAAATGTGGGACGCTGTCGTGGTGGCATTGCGGCCGGCGGAAAAACCGTCGATGGATATCAATGGCCTTGCCCGGGTATTCGAAGCTGCTCATGGGAGCCTGCTCATTCAATTCAGCGGCGAGATCGACCGCCTGGCTGCTCGGTACTTTGGTCTTCGCGTCTGGCCGCCGCGAAAGCCGGCGCGCGGCCAGCTCGGCGTATCGTCTGAGATTCTCGGTTGGCATCCCACGATCCGCAGGCTTGTCGGCGGTCTCAAAGCAGCCGAGATGGCGCGGCGTGGAGCAGATCTCCGTCGCGACGGCATCGGTTCAATAGTCGGCCCCTCGCCCAACTGACTCTAGGTCAGCAAGCGCCGCGCTTCTCGCGCTCCTGGCCCGCGTTCAGACCAATGCGCTTGAGACACGGACCTTTTTGTTACGGCGCCATCGGCGCCAATGTCGCAGAATGCCCCACTGCAAGGCTATGTGCCACCAACTTGGCCAAGCGAAGTCACAGAGCAGACCCGTTGTCGCCGCCGCACCAGTGCGACAACGGGTCTAGCTTCAAAAGGCGCAAAGCGGCCGGCGTCCTTCTTGGGGTAAGTGGCTTCAGAACGCCGGCCCGGCGGACTCAGTCCACCGTACATTAATGATAGCTAAAATACGCTCACGAGAAATAGCGAAATCCGGGAATCCCGAGCTTTTCGCGGCGAGACCCGTCGCGGGAAGCACTTCCAGGATAGCGGTAGCAAACCGGATGGTGGGCTGAATATTCGGAATATTTAATATTATCAATTTTGCAGTGACGGACCAGCCGGCACGCCACCCCGATCCTTTCCGGCTCGAAACCGGCCCTTACATGTCGAGCCGCCTCGATAGAGAAGGCAAATCGCCTTAACCCGAACGCCGACCTCGCAGTGATTGCGTCCCTCACCCGATCGGGTGAAGCGCGCGGCCTCTTTCCGACTCAAACTGCCAATCTGGTCATAGATTCACGCATCAAGCCGGCCGATATCGACGTGGTACATCCTGATATCCCGGCCCGCGTGGTGAGCCGGCATCTGCCGCAAATCCATGGCTTGCTCACATTGGTGTCGGCCGACCGGCTGACGGACGAAAAGACCTGCGAGCCTTATTTCCTCGCCAAGGTCAAAGTCGACACAGCCGATCTCGCAGAGCTGCATGACGTGCACTTGTCGCCTAGCATGCCGGCAGTCATGATCCTGACGGGAGAGCACACTTTGCTCCACTATATGCTGGCCCCGGTGCAGGCTTCGCTCACACGCTCTTTCAAGGAAAACTGAACCGACGACAGCACACCGGCGCCGGCCATAAGCCGACGCCTCATCGTCGTATCTGTCAGCGCAGCCGCGGGGGCGTGACGGCGCTAGCGCCTCAGGGCGTGGACATTGTCCATCGACGCGCCGCCCAGCGGCAGCGCCATGTCGTCGTCGAGCAGCCGGGTGATGCGGGCAAAGCCGACAAAGGCTTTGCGCGCTTCCTCGGCCGACATCTTGCCCGACAGTGCCGCCGCGCAGCAATTCAGGGCGCATTGATAAACCGGGCCGCGTCGTCCCGTTGGCCACTTCCGCAGGAATACCATCGCCTCGGAGACGCTATCGACTTCCTCCACAGGGTATCCCTGCCCACGCGCAATTCGCACTGGGGTAAAGAAATGCAAGCGATCCATAATTATCCTCCCGGTCGACCGCAGCGCAGTCGAACCGCAATAAACGCACGTCCCGCGAATTGGTTCCAAACAAATTTGGTTGCCGATGGAAAAAGTTCGAAACCGCAGGCCTGCACGGACATTGGCGAAAATCACTTGGCGACTCAGCCAATGCAGGCCTGGAGCCGTCGGATAACGGCGATTCTCATTGAATGTCTTTAAGGCGAAAGCCGGCAAATGGGTTGCTTGCCGGTTACCCTGCGTCAGGCTTAACCTCCGCGTCAACGCGTGAGGGCGCGTTTTGCAAAAAGGGGAACACTTGCAATGACCATTCAAGGCGCATCGCCTGACCTCTACAATGAGGATCTGGCTCCCGCAACGGTCAGGAACTGGGGACCGTTTTCGATCTTCAACGTCTGGACTTCCGACGTCCACAGCCTCTGGGGCTACTACCTGGCGGCAAGCCTGTTTCTATTCTGCGGCGGCTTCGTCAACTTCATCATCGCCATCGGCATCGGCTCGCTGATCATCTATGCGCTGATGAACATGGTCGGCTATGCCGGCGTGAAGACCGGCGTGCCCTACCCCGTGCTTGCCCGCGCCTCCTTCGGCATCTGGGGCGCCAACGTCCCGGCGCTGGTGCGGGCGATCGTCGCCTGCTTCTGGTACGGCGCCCAGACGGCCGCGGCGTCGGGCGCGATCGTGGCGCTGCTGACGCGCCTGCAATGGTTCGACGAGTTCAACAAGAGCTCACACCTTCTGGGACACTCGACCCTGGAGGTGATCTGCTTCGTCATTATCTGGGCGCTGCAGTTGCTGATCATCCAGAAGGGAATGGAAACCGTCCGTCGCTTCCAGGATTGGGCCGGCCCGGCCGTGTGGGTGATGATGCTGATCCTGGCCATCTATCTTTGCGTGAAGTCCGGCACCTTCGCCTTCACCAGCGACATCCCGATGGATGTGCTGCTGGACAAGACCAAGGATGCCGGCGTTCCGGGCGAGCCCGGGTCCTGGACCGCGCTGTTCGCGGTGGCGGCGATCTGGGTGACCTATTTCTCGGCGCTCTACCTCAACTTCTGCGATTTCGCCCGCTATGCGCCGGACAAGGCGGCGCTGCGCAAGGGCAACATCTGGGGCCTGCCGGTCAACCTCATCCTGTTCTCGCTGGTCGCCGGCGTCACGACGATTGCCGCTTATGACGTCTACCATGAGGTGCTGCTGCATCCCGACCAGATCTCGGCCAAGTTCGACAGCTGGTTCCTCGCCGCACTTGCCGCGCTGACCTTCGCGGTGGCGACGCTAGGCATCAACGTCGTGGCGAATTTCGTCTCGCCGGCGTTCGATTTCTCCAACGTCTTCCCGCGTCAGATCGACTTCAAGAAGGGCGGCTACATCGCGGCGCTGATCGCCCTGGTGCTCTATCCCTTCGCGCCATGGGAAGGCAGCGCTGCTTCCTTCGTTAACGTCATCGGCGCGACGATGGGACCGATCTTCGGCGTGATGATGGTCGACTACTACCTGATCCGCAAAAGCGAGGTCGACGTCGAAGCGCTCTATCGCGAAGACGGCGAGTTCCGTTTCCAGAGCGGGTGGCATGTCAATGCCTTCATCGCTGCCGGCATCGGCGCCATCTTCTCCTCGATCCTGCCCAACTTCACCAACTGGCTGCCGTCCTGGTGGGGCGTCTATGGCTGGTTCTTCGGCGTGGCGATCGCCGGCGTCGTCTACTATGTGCTGCGCACCATGGCGCTTGGTGCAGGCGCGAAGGTGGCGAAGGCCTGAAACAAGCCAGTAGGCAGTAGGGCTTAGGCAATAGAAGACGCCACCCTACTGCCTACTGCCTACTGCCTACTGCCTACTGCCTACTGCCTACTGCCTACCATCTCCGTGTTCCAGTTGCGCGACGTGCCGATGCCGAGGCGCTTGTGATTAGCGGCGGCCAACAGCCGCGAGCTCGGCCGCTCGCGCGACGAGCCAAATGTCGTCATCGACCAACCGCACCAACTCGTCGTCGGCTGCATAGACCTGGAGCGCCGCAACGGCATCCCGGCACTGGCTCGCGCATTACCCCCCGCCGCCACCTCGAACCATCCCACATAACGAGCCCGACTGCGGCACTACACAGATTCGTGAACGGTGATGATCTGAACCGCCGTAACCTCCGCCAGCGCTGCCGCGAACTTCCAGTAGAACCTGCGGCTTCCGGCATCGCCGGGGGAGAAGGGTTCGCGCAACAACACCCATTGGAGGAAAGCATGTCAAACCGCCTCATATCCGCCGCCGTCGCCAGTGCCTTCGCCGCAGCCATTGGCGCCGCCGCCATTGGTTCCGCATCAGCCGCGATGAGCGAGGCGGAAATGATGAAGATGCAGGAGAAGACCAAGAAAGAGGTCGCTTCCGGCAAGATGGAGAAGTGTTTCGGCGTAGCGCTGAAGGGCCACAACGACTGCTACGCGGATGCTGGAACCACATGTGCGGGCACGGCCACCAAGGATTACCAGGGCAATGCCTTCAAGCTGGTGGCGAAGGGAACCTGTACTGCCATGACCACGCCAAATGGCCACGGCTCGCTAAAGCCGATTGGCTGATTCCGAGCAGACCGCGGCGGGTGGCATCGCCATCCGCCCTTTCCACTGCCTTCCGGGAGGTCGACCATGAACATTCCTCCGCGCGCCGGAGTAGGACTTAAGCCGCAGCACTACCGCGAGATCCTGGAAACCGGGCCGGACATCGGCTTTTTCGAGGTCCATGCCGAAAACTACATGGGAGCGGGCGGACCACCGCACCGGTACCTTGCTGCGGTGCGCGAGCAATATCCTCTTTCGTTGCACGGTGTCGGTCTGTCGATCGGCGCGGCAGGGCCCCTCGACCAAGACCATTTGAGGCGCCTGAAAGACCTGATCGCCCGCTATCAGCCGGGCCTTTTCTCCGAGCACCTTGCATGGTCGAGCCACGGCGATGCGTTTCTGAACGATCTCCTGCCGATGCCCTACACGATGGAAACGCTCCAGCGCATCGCCTCACACATCGACGAAGTGCAGGAAACACTTGGCCGCCAGATGCTGCTGGAAAATCCTTCCACCTACATCGCCTTTGCAGAAAGCACCTATGCCGAGCCTGATTTCATCGCCGAGGTGCAGCGGCGCACCGGCTGCGGACTGCTGCTCGATGTGAGCAACGTCCACGTCGCTTCGACCAACCAGCAGTGGGACTCCTTCGCCTATATCGACGCCTATCCGCTCGGCGCCGTGCAGGAGACACATCTTGCCGGCTTCACGCCGGAAACCGACGAGAAACAGAGGCCGCTGCTCATCGATACCCACAGCCGGCCGGTCGACCCGTCGGTTTGGGAACTCTACGCCTACGCGATCGGCAAGCTCGGTCCCACGCCGACGCTGATCGAATGGGACGCCGATTTACCGTCATGGAGTGAGCTGCATGCCGAGGCCATGCGGGCCGAAGCGTATATGAAGTCTCACGCGCCAGGACAGGAGGTGCGCCTTGCAAGGGCTGGCTGAGCAGCAACGGGATTTCGCGCTGGCCTTGCTTGACGCCGCTCGTGCCACGCCGCAAGGCCTCGTAGGACCCGACGGCTTGCCAAGTCCGCGTCGCTTCGCGGTCTATCGCAACAATGTCGTGGCCGGCCTCATCGAGACACTGAAGGACAATTATCCGGCCGTTCGTCGCATCGTCGGGGATGAATTCTTCCGCGCCATGACGGGGCAATTCGCAACCGCCCATCCACCGCAGCGCCCTGTCATGCTGGACTACGGTGCAGGCCTCCCCGAATTCATCGCTGGGTTCGAGCCCGCAGCGACACTTCCCTATCTCGCCGACGTGGCGAGGATCGAGCGCGCCTGGATCGAAGCCTATCATGCGGCCGATGCGGAGCCGCTTTCGGCGAATGATCTCCTCGCCGTCGATCAGGGCCGCCTGGGCGAGATCCGGCTGGCGCTCCATCCTTCGCTCCGGGTGACGCAATCGCAGTTTCCCGCCCTCACCATCTGGCGCATGAACATTGCCGGCGGCGAGCCCGCTGCTGTCGATCTCCAGGCAGGTGGTGAGGATGCGCTCATCATCCGCCCGGGCGCAGAAGTCGTCGTGCGCCAGCTGCCGGTGGGAGCTGCGGCCCTCATCAGGACTTTAGGCGCCGGCAAGCCAATGGTGGCCGCGACGATAGCCGTGCTCGAAGCCACCCAGCACTTCGATCTCAGGACGATATTGGCCGGACTGATTGAAGCCGGCGCTTTCATCGGTTGGAGCCTTGAACCGGATACCGGAGACGAGCCGTCATGATGTCAGCTCCGAACCTGATCCGTACGCTGACGGCGTGGCTTTCCTCGGTCGCCATGGCCGTAGCGCCGCTGTTTCTGCGAGCAGCGCTCGCGGTGCCGTTTTTCCGCTCCGGGCTCACCCGCTGGGACGGTTTCCTGCAACTCTCGGACAGCACCATTTATCTGTTCGAAGAGGAATTCAAGTTGCACATCTTCGGCGCCGAGTATGGTTTCCCCATGCCCGATGCCGTGGCCTATCTGGTCGCGACCGCCGAAATCACGTTGCCGGTGCTGTTGGTTCTGGGCCTCGCCACCCGCTTTGCCGCGCTGGCGATGCTTGTCATGACCGGTATCATCCAACTTGTCGTGCCCGACGGTTGGGCCAACTTCCATCTGCCCTGGGCCGCCATGGCGATCTCCATCATTGCCCTTGGCGCAGGGCCCATTTCCGTTGACCGTCTGGTCGCGCGACGATTTGCTTCGGAGGCGTATCGGCAATGACCACCCCTCCTGCACTGAAACTTGTGCGGGGCGAAGCCGCTCTTCCGCCGCAGGTGCAGGAGCTGGATTGGTCGATCCTCATGGCGAGGGCCCAGGATGGCGATGCCAATGCCTATCGGCGGCTCCTCGAGAGCATTGCGCCATACCTGCGCGCTCACGCGGTGCGCTGTCACCGCAATCCCAGCGATGTCGAGGATGCGGTGCAGGCTATACTGCTGACGCTGCACGCCGTGCGTGCGACCTATGATCCGGCGCGGCCGTTCGGTCCCTGGCTCACGGCCATTGCCAAACGCAGGCTGATCGACCGTCTGCGCCGCCAGGGTCGCCGCAGGGCGTTGGAAACGGAATCGGACCCCATCCACGAAACCTTTGCCGATCGGTCCGCGAACCTTGAGCACATGACACATATCCATGAGATTGCCGCGGCCCTCGACCGCCTTCCCCCCGGACAGCGTGAAGCCTTGCGGCTTACCAAGATCGAGGGACTGTCGCTGAAGGAGGCCTCGGCGGCGAGCGGTATGAGCGTGGCGGCGCTCAAAGTCGCCACCCACCGCGCCATCCGGCGTCTTCGGAGCTTCTTCTCTGGCGGGAGTGAAACATGATTCACACGGATGATCTCATCTCCGCGCTTGCCGCCAATCTGAGTCCGGTCAGGCGACTCCGTCCGCCGCTGTTGCGGGCCACCGGTTTCTTGCTTCTCGCTGCATTGATCCTCACCATGATCGCCACAGCCCACGGCTGGCGGCCAGGCCTGCTCGTTCGTCTGGCCGAGATCCGCTTCGCTTTAAGCCTCACGGGGGCCGTCTTCACCGGCATCCTTGCCGCATTCGCGGCATTCCTCGTCAGCCTTCCCGGGCGTTCACGTCACTGGCTGTGGCTGCCCCTTCCGTCACTTGCCCTGTGGCTTTTCTCGATCGGCTATCAATGTCTGAACTTCTGGACACCGCTGGTTCCCGGCGCACCTCCCGGTGAGATGGCTTCTTGCATTGCGACGTTGGTGCTGACCAGCCTGCCTTTGTCGCTCGCCTTGGCGCTCATGCTTCGCCATGCCGCTCTTTTCGACCCGGCGCCAGTGATCTTGGCTGCAAGTCTTTCCGTCGCTGGGATCACTGCGGCTGCGCTGACCCTGTTCCATCCGCTCGACGCCAGCATCGAGATTCTGATGTTCAATCTCGGCACCGGATCGTTGATCGTGTTGTCGGGCGGCGCCATCAGCCTGTTTGTATCGAACGCCTTGGAGAAGCCGCGATGAGCGGACCATTGCCCGTCAGCAACCTAGCGAAATCGCGGGCTGCCCTATCGCTCGCTCTTGGCGGACTCTCGGCAGGTCTCCTCGCTTCCGCCTGCTGCGTGCTCCCTCTCGCCTTCGCTCTCGTGGGAATCAGTGGCGCCTGGATCGCGCGCCTCACCGCGCTGGCGCCTTACCAGCCATACTTCCTTACCCTCGCGGCCGTCTCGATCGGTCTTGGATTCTGGCGCTATCGCCGCAACGAGGCGGCGGCCTGCCTTGCCGGTTCTCTTTGCGCCAGTCCCGTTTATCGCCGTTCCACCCAATTCGTCCTGTTGGCCGCGAGCCTCATTGCAGTGGCGGCGGCGGCAGTCGATGTCTTCGGACGGCTCAATTTGTAGGAGATCCCGCCATGCGCGTCGCCATTGCAATTGTTGTCCCACTCCTGGCCACGGTGCCCGCCGTCGCAGCACAACACGCCGCCACATTCTCGGTGCCCGACATGACCTGTCCGCTCTGCCCGATCACCGTTGCGACCGCAATCAGGCACCTCGACGGCATTGTCTCGGTTTCGACCGATGTCAGGGCCAAGACTGCAACTGTCGTCTTCGACGATCGCAAGACGAGCACCGCGTCGATCGCCGATGCTTCCGCCAATGCGGGCTATCCAGCAGCATTGGTGAACGAACAATGATCGAGGTTACCAGCACCATCACCTGTCCCGGCTGCGGCCACCGTAGAAGCGAGACAATGCCTGCCGATGCCTGCCTGCATTTCTACGAATGCGAAAGCTGCAAGATCCTCCTCAAGCCCCTACCGGGCGATTGCTGCGTATTCTGCTCATACGGCGATCACCCCTGTCCGCCGAAACAGGAAGAGCGACAGTCCGGTGCTGCCGGCCACCATCATTGCTGCTGAGGCATCGGCGGTGCCGGGGCAAGGATCGCCAAGGTCTGAAACAAGGGCAGTAGGGATTAGGCAATAGAAGGTGCCACCCTACTGCCTACTGCCTACTGCCTACTGCCTACTGCCTACTGCCTACTGCCTACCATCTCCGCCAGACGGCGCACCGTGTTCCAGTTGCGCGACGTGCCGATGCCCAGGCGCTTGTGATTGGCCGCGGCAAGCAGCCGCGAGCTCGGCCGCTCGCGCGAGAAGACAAGCCAGATATCGCCGTCCACCAGGAATACTTTCTCGTCGGCGGCGGCATAGGCCTTGAGTGCTTCGATGGTGTCCGCGGGCAGCGGCTCGCGCATCACGCGCACCGCAACCTGATCGGCCGTGTCCGCTGACTCGCCCGGAAACGGATTGGCGGCGGCAAGCTTCAGCCAGTCCTCGGCACCGCGCACGATGATGTCGACATGCCGGCCGAAGCTTTTCTCGAACGCCTTTTCCAGCCGGCGCTCGAGCTTTGAAAGCTCGCCTGTGCGCGCCTCGAACACCAGATTGCCCGTCGCCACCAGCGTGCGGACGTTTTTCAGCCCGAGGCTTTCCGCCATGGCCTTCAGGTCGGACATGACCACCCGCCGCCCCTCGCCCAGGATGATGCTGTAGAGCAGCGCGACATAAGTTTGCATTACGGTCCGCATAGCTGGCACGCAGGTCGGAGCCAAGGTGTGCTGAGATTCAGGTCAGGCCGAGTCGAAAATGGTGGGTTCCGAGAACCGGAGCGGAGCGTACTTGAAGTACGTGAGCACCGGAAGCGCAGGAAGCCGCCATTTGCAGGCCGGCCTCACCTGAATATCAGCACACCTAGACGAGCCGCGACTGATCCACCGCCGCCGAGATAAAGCTCGCGAACAGCGGATGCGGGTCGAGCGGCCGGCTCTTCAGTTCGGGGTGATACTGCACGCCGATGAACCACGGGTGGTCGGGATATTCGACCGTCTCCGGCAGCACGCCGTCGGGCGACATGCCGGCAAACACCAGGCCGCAATCCTCGAGACGCTGCTTGTAGTCGATGTTGACTTCGTAGCGGTGCCGGTGGCGCTCGGAAATCTGCGTGTCGCCGTAGATATCCGCTATCTTTGAGCCCTTGGCGAGCTCGGCCTGATAGGCGCCAAGCCGCATCGTGCCGCCAAGATCGCCTGCGGCCCTGCGCTTCTCAAGCATATTGCCCTTCAGCCACTCGGTCATAAGGCCGACGACGGGCTCGTTGGTGGGGCCGAACTCGGTCGACGACGCATGGTCGACACCCGCCAGCGAGCGGGCCGCCTCGATGCAGGCCATCTGCATGCCGAAGCAGATGCCGAAGTAAGGCACCTTGCGCTCGCGGGCGAACTTTGCCGCCAGGATCTTGCCTTCCGAGCCGCGCTCGCCGAAGCCGCCGGGAACGAGAATGCCGTGCACCTTCTCCAGCCACGGCGCCGGATCTTCCTTCTCGAAGATCTCGCTTTCGATCCAGTCGAGCTTGACCTTGACGCGGTTGGCGAGGCCGCCATGCGACAGCGCCTCGATCAGCGATTTATAGGCATCCTTGAGGCCGGTGTATTTGCCGACGATGGCGATCGTCACCTCGCCTTCCGGATTGTGGATGTGGTTGGAAAGCTTCTGCCACGGCTCCATGCGCGGCTTCGGCGCCGGGTCGATGCCGAAGGCCGCCAGCACTTCCGAATCGAGGCCCTCCTGGTGATAGGCCAGAGGCACGTCATAGATATGCGGCACGTCCAGCGCCTGGATAACCGCGCTTTCGCGCACGTTGCAGAACAGCGAAAGCTTTCGGCGCTCCTCCTTCGGTATCGGCCTGTCGGCGCGCACCAAAAGAATGTCGGGCGCGATGCCGATGCCGCGCAGTTCCTTGACCGAATGCTGCGTCGGCTTGGTCTTAAGTTCGCCGGCCGTCGGGATGTAGGGCATCAGCGTCAGATGCACATAGACGGCGTTGTTGCGCGGCAGGTCGTTGCCGAGCTGTCGGATCGCTTCCAGGAACGGCATCGCCTCGATGTCGCCGACCGTGCCGCCGATTTCGCACAGCACGAAGTCGTAGTCGTCATTGCCGTCCAGCACGAAATGCTTGATCTCGTCGGTGACGTGCGGGATCACCTGCACGGTCGCGCCGAGATAGTCGCCGCGTCGCTCGCGCTCGATGATGTTCTTGTAGATACGGCCGGTGGTGATATTGTCCTGCTGGTTCGCCGAGCGCCCGGTGAAGCGCTCGTAATGGCCGAGATCGAGGTCGGTCTCGGCGCCGTCATCGGTCACGAACACTTCGCCGTGCTGATACGGCGACATCGTGCCGGGATCGACATTGAGATAAGGATCGAGCTTTTTGATCCGCGCGCGATAGCCTCGCGCTTGCAGAAGAGCCCCAAGAGCTGCTGCGGCGATGCCTTTTCCGAGTGAGGAAACCACGCCGCCTGTGATGAATACATATCGCGCCATGGGAGTCATCGCTTAACGCGGCCTGATTGATTCCGCCAGAGAAAAAACCGCCGCGAAGGCTTTTTCCCAAAATGGCGCCGGGGGCCGCACGGGCTTGGATTCAGTCAAAACAAAAGGGCCGGCGATGCCGGCCCTTTCGGCAGTTTGATGGAAAGCCTTAGATAATAACAACCTTCGTGCCGATCTTGACGCGGCTGTAGAGATCCATGACGTGCTCGTTGATCATGCGGAAGCAGCCATTGGAGGCGCTGGTTCCGATCGACTGCGGCGCGATTGTGCCGTGGATGCGCAGATGCGTGTCCTTCTTGCCGTCATAGAGGTAGATGGCGCGCGCGCCGAGCGGGTTCTCGCCGCCGCCGGGCATGCCGTCCTTGTACTGGCCGTAATGCTTCGGCTCGCGCTTCTGCATGTCGAGCGTCGGGATCCAGCGCGGCCATTCCTGCTTGTCACCGACGGCTACCGTGCCCTTGAACTGCAGGCCTTCGCGGCCGACCGCGATGGCATAGCGGCGTGCCGTGGAAAACGACTCGACGAGATAGAGGCGGCGCGCGCTGGTGTCGATGACGATGGTGCCCGGCTCATAACCGGTGAAAGTGACGTCCTGCGGCACGAATTCCGGCTTCACCTTGAACGGCCGCTTGGCGGCCTTCTTGGCCAGCGCCGAATCAAGCGCGCGGGTCTCGGGCAGGTAACTGATCGAGCTCACCGACGAGCCGCCGAAGAGGCCGGCAAACAGCCCGCCGCTGCTCGTCTGCTTCTGGCCAGGCTGCTCACTGCGCAACTCGCCATTGTTACCGGTAGCGGTGATGTTCATGGCCTCGGCCGGGATAGGCTCCTCGGCCTTGACCGGAATGATCTGCGCGACCGGATCCAGCGGCGCGATGATCTTGGTGGTCTTCTTGGCCGGCTTGGCGTCGGCGACCTCAGCCGGCGCGGCAGTGCCCTTCTTGGCGAACCATTCCTGGCGCGCCGCGTCAGCCTTGGCCTTGGCGGCCTCGCGCATGGCCATCTTGCGAGCCTCGAGCGCCTTATCCTTTGCCGCCTGCTTGTCGGCGTCGATCTTGGCCTCGAGCCTGCCGATCTGCGCGAGATCGTCCGAGGTCGGATTTTTCTTCTTCTTGAGAAGCCTCAGCTGCGATGCGTCGCTCTTGGCGGCGGCAGCGGGAATGGCGTCGGTTTTCTCTGCCGACGGGGAGGAGACCATGGTTGCCGGTCCGGCAAGGGCCGCGGAACCCATGCCGAGGACGGCACAGACTCCCAAAATGATGAAGCTGCGAAGCTGCATGGCGAAGATCCGATCGTTCAATGCGTGTTGCCCACGGCGTCGCCCGGCGTCCCCCAAGGACGCCAAAAGTGCCGCGCGCAATCTATAATCGATTAGCCGTCATCGCCTCAAGCTGAGGCAGGCGCCACGCCCGGTTGAATCTTCGTGATCGGGCGCGCATTTGCCGCGACTGTGTTCAAAGAACAACAGATCGCGGCCGGTACTTGTCCGGCTACTGGTTCGGAACCTGGGGGGTGACCGGCAAGGTGACGCCGTTGGTCGCCGGCGCGGTGGTCGGATTCGCGGGCGTTGTGGCCGGAGCCGGCGCTGTGGCGCCGTTGGCAAGCGGCGTGGTGGTCGTCGCACCGCCAGCCGCGGGAGCGGAGCCGTCGGCCGGAGCGGCGGGCTTGGAAGTGCCCACCGGCCCATTCGAACCCGGCAGCTGGTTGAGCACGCCGTTGCCCTGGCTGGAGGTTGCCGGACGGTCGAGGATGTCGATCGGCTTTTCGCCGTAGCGGGCAAGGATCGACAGCGCCAGCGACGTCACGAAGAAGGCCGCCGCCAGGATCGCGGTGGCGCGGGTCAACGCGTTGGCGGCGCCACGAGCGGTCATGAAACCGGAACCGCCGCCGATGCCCAAGCCGCCGCCTTCGGAGCGCTGCAGCAGCACCACGCCGACGAGGGCGAGCACGACCATGAGGTGGACGACGATCAGTACGGTTTCCATAATTTATCCTGGCGAGGCCTTGCGCGAGCGCGCATGCGACCGATGATTTGGAGGCGGCTCCTTACAATGCTTTGGCGGCATTTCCAAGCCCGTGGCCGGGAATATGGGAAGCAATGCGGCCTTTACAACGATTTAGCCCGCGCGAGCCTGGGAGACGGGCTGGGGTGTGTTGAGATTCAGGTCAGGCGAGCCGGGAACGTTGGTTTTCGAGAACCGGCCTACGCCGGCCGTAGCCTTTATTGGGCTGAGACACCTATGAGGGCTTCGGCCGGCGGAGGCCGGAAGCTCGGGAAATCATCGTTCGCAGGCCGGCATCACCTGAATATCAACACAACAGCCTAAGCCATGTTCATATAAGCTTCCGCTATGGCCAGGAAGTCGGCTGCCTTCAGGCTGGCGCCGCCGACCAGCGCGCCGTCGACATTGTCGACGCCGAGCAGTTCCACCGCGTTGGAGGGCTTGACCGAGCCGCCATAAAGAATGCGCGTCCTGGCCGCGGTATCGCCGAACAGCGCGGTCAGCTTGCCCCGGATATGCGCATGCGCCTCGGCTACATCGGCGGCGGTCGGCGTCAGGCCAGTGCCGATCGCCCAGACCGGCTCGTAGGCGATGATGGTGTTGGCGGCGGTGGCGCTCGCCGGCACGGAACCGTCAAGCTGGCGCGACAGGACATCAAGCGTGGCGCCCGCCTCCCGCTCGGCGCGCGTCTCGCCGATGCAGATGATGGCCACCAGCCCTGCCCGCCAGGCCGCCGACGCCTTGGCATGGACTATTGCATCGTCGTCGCCGAACAGCTCGCGGCGCTCGGAATGGCCGACGATGACGTGGCTTGCGCCGGCATCCTTGAGCATCTCGGCCGAAATCTCGCCCGTGAACGCGCCGCTCTCCTTGGGATGGCAATCCTCTCCACCGGCACGCACCGGCGTGCGCGACAGGATCTCGGCGGCGCGCTGCAGCAAGGTCGCCGGCACGCACACCAGCGCTTCGGTCTCGGCGTCGAGCCCGCTCATGAACCCGTTGCCTATCGACCGCAGCTCGTTGAGCGAGGCGCTGGTGCCGTTCATTTTCCAGTTGCCGGCGACAAGCGGGCGGATTCCAGGGGTCATGGGGCGCGTTCTCCGAGCGACATTAAGCAGCGCCCTCACTACCAAAATCAGGTCACAAAGCAATCGACAGTGGGCCGGAAGGGCGCTATTGCGCTTGTTTCAGACTCGGCGCATGCGAAAATGCGCAAAAATCGGAAGTATGCATGCTTGGTATATTGAGAAGCGCGGCAGGTACCTGGGTCGCGAAGGCGTTGCTGTCCTTGCTGGTGGTGAGTTTCCTCGCCTGGGGCGCGACCACGCGCATGGTGGGTGGCGTGCTGGGCGGTCATCACGCGGTTATCACGGCCGGCGGCACGGAGGTCTCGATCAACGAGTACCGCCTCGCTTACGACCGCCAGCTCAACCTTCTGTCGCAGCAATATGGCCAGCGCGTCACCCACGAACAGGCCAAGCTGCTCGGTGTCGACAACCAGGTGCTGGCGCAGCTCGTTTCGGGTGCGGTGCTCGACGAACAGGCGCGCAAGCTCGGGCTCGGCCTCTCCAAGGATCGGCTGGCCGAACTGACGCGCGAGGATCCGGCCTTCAAGGGCCCCGGCGGCCAGTTCGATCGCCGCACCTTCGAGTATCTGCTGCGCCAGCTCGGCATGCGGCCCGAGGACTATCTCAGGAACCGCTCGCAGGTGGCCGTGCGCCAGCAGATCGTCGAGGCGATCTCCGACGGCCTCAAGGTTCCGCAGACCTTCCTGAAGGCGGTCTCTCTCTATCGCGGCGAGGATCGCACGATCGACTATGTCGTGCTGCCGAAGACGCTGGTGCAGCCGATCGAGGCGCCGTCCGACAGCGCCCTCAAAACCTATTTCGACGCCAACAAGAAGAACTATGCCGCGCCGGAATACCGCAAGTTCTCCTATGTCCGGCTGGAGCCGCAGGACATCATGGATCCGTCCGCGGTGACAGACCAGCAGATCAGCGAGGACTACAACAAGAACATCGCGCGCTACACGACGCCCGAGATGCGCACCATCGAGCAGCTGGTGTTCAAGACGCCGGATGCGGCCAAGGCCGCTTTGGATTCGCTGAAGGCTGGCGCTACCTTCGACAAGCTCGTCACCGCCGAAGGCAAGACGCAGGCCGACACGCTGCTCGGCACGCTGGCCAAGGACAAGATCGCCGACAAGGCGGTGGCCGATGCCGCCTTCTCGCTCAATGCCAACGAGGTGAGCCAGGTCGTCCAGGGCGCCTTC
Source organism: Mesorhizobium sp. B2-6-2 (assembly GCF_006440615.1). NCBI lineage: Bacteria > Pseudomonadati > Pseudomonadota > Alphaproteobacteria > Hyphomicrobiales > Phyllobacteriaceae > Mesorhizobium > Mesorhizobium sp. B2-6-2. The sequence goes on from NZ_VFUG01000008.1 coordinate 93,350, forward strand.
GGCCCCGTGCTGTTGCGCGTCACCGAGATCAAGCCGCAGGTGGTGAAGCCGCTGTCGGAAGTGTCCGGCCAGATCCGCAAGGACCTGGCGCTTGGCGAGGCAAGCCGCATCCTGCTCGATGTGCATGACAGCTACGAGGACACCCGCGCCTCGGGCGCCTCGCTGGCCCAGGCCGCCGAGAAGTTGAAGCTCAAGGTCGTCACCATCGACGCCATCGACCGTACCGGCCAGCGGCCGGACGGCACGATCGTCAACGACCTGCCGGAATCGGCCGAGCTGATCAAGTCGGTGTTCGCGGCGGAGCCCAATACCGAGAACGAAGGCCTGACGACTGCCGGCAACGGTTTCGTCTTCTACGAAGTGCAGTCGGTCACGCCGGCGCGCGACCGCACGCTGGATGAAGTCCGCAAGAAGGTCGTCGCCGACTGGACAGAGGCCGAGACCGACAAGCGTCTCGACGCCAAGGCTCAGGAACTGGAGAAGCGCCTCAAGGCAGGCGCCGCGCTCGACGTAATCGCCGGCGAGCTCAAGCTCGACATGCAGACCAAGCGCGGCCTGAAGCGCGAAGCCGACGATGCCGATTTCGGCAAGGAAGGCGCCGCGGCCATGTTCGGCGTCGGCGAAGGCGGTACCGGTTTAATCCCCTCGCCCACCGGCGACGGCCAGATCCTGTTCAAGGTCGCCGAGGTCTTCGAGCCGGCGGGCGCCGATGGCAGCGCGGTGCCGGACGACGCGCAGAAATCCTTCGGCGCCGGCATGTCCGACGATCTGCTCGACCAGCTGGTGGCGCAGTTGCAGTCGCAATATGACGTCCGCATCGATCCGAACGCGGTTTCGCAAGCACAGACACGATGAGCGCTCTCAAGACACACATAGCCAAGGTCGCCACGGGCACCGCGCTTTCCTTCGAGGAAGCGCGCGAGGCGTTCGACATCATCATGTCGGGCGACGCGACGCCCGGCCAGATCGGCGGCTTCCTGATGGCGCTGCGCGTACGCGGCGAGACGGTGGGCGAGATTTCCGGCGCGGTCGCCACGATGCGCGCCAAGATGCTGCGCGTCGAGGCGCCGCTAGGCGCCATCGACATCGTCGGCACCGGCGGCGACAATTCGCATTCGGTCAACATCTCGACCGCTTCGGCCTTCGTCATCGCCGCGGCCGGCGTGCCGGTCGCCAAGCATGGCAATCGCGGCCTGTCCTCGCTGACCGGCTCCGCCGATGTGCTGACGGCGCTGGGCGTCAGAATAGACATCCCGCCGGAGACGATCGGCCGCTGCATCCATGAGGCGGGTGTCGGCTTCATGTTCGCGCCGGCGCATCATCCGGCGATGAAGCATGTCGGGCCGACCCGCGTCGAGCTCGGCACGCGCACCATCTTCAACCTGCTCGGACCGCTGTCGAACCCCGCCGGCGTCAGCCGCCAGATGGTTGGCGTGTTCCTGCCGGAGTGGATCATGCCCGTGGCCGAGACGCTCAAGGCGCTGGGCGCCGATCACGCCTGGGTTGTCCATGGCGACGGCTATGATGAGATCACCACCACCGGCGAGACACAGGTGGCGGAGCTCGCCGGCGGCGAGATTCGCAGCTTCACCTTGACGCCGGAAGCCGTCGGCTTGAAGCGGCACACAAAGGAAGAGCTGCGCGGCGGCGACGCGGCCTACAACGCCAAGCAATTGCGCGATATGCTTGGCGGAGCCGCCGGCGCCTATCGCGATACGGTGCTGATGAATGCCGGCGCCGGACTGGTTGTGGCCGGCAAGGTGACGACGCTGGCCGACGGCATCGCGGCGGCGGCGCAAGCGATCGACAGCGGCCGCGCGCTTGCGGTGCTCGACAAGCTCATCGAGATTTCGAACGGTTAGACCCCTTGTCCGATATCCTGCGCAAGATCGAAGCCTACAAGCGTGAAGAGATCGCCGCGGCGAAGCTCGCCGTGTCGTTCGCCGAGATCAAGACGAAGGCCGGGGACGCCGAGCCGCCGCGCGGCTTCCTTGCCGCGCTGGAAGCCAAGCGCCGAGATGGCGGCTTCGCTTTGATCGCCGAAATCAAGAAGGCCAGCCCTTCCAGGGGCCTGATCCGCGCCGATTTCGATCCGCCGTCATTGGCACAGGCCTACCAGCAAGGTGGCGCCGCCTGCCTTTCGGTGCTTACAGACGCCCCGTCTTTCCAGGGCGCTCCCGAATTCCTGACAGCCGCTCGGGCAGCGGTGCGCCTGCCGGCTCTGCGCAAGGATTTCCTGTTCGATCCCTACCAGGTCTACGAAGCACGCGCCTGGGGCGCCGACGCGATCCTAATCATCATGGCGAGCGTCGACGACGCGCTTGCCAAGGACCTTGAAGCAACCGCCTTCGAGCTCGGCATGGACGCTTTGGTCGAGGTGCACGACGAAAAGGAAATGCAACGCGCGCTCCGCCTCTCGTCGCGGCTGATCGGCATCAACAACCGCGATCTCAGAACCTTTGAAACCAGCCTCGACATTTCGGAGCGGCTGGCGGCCATGGTGCCGGCGGATCGGCTGCTGGTCAGCGAAAGCGGCATCTTCACGCATCAGGACTGCCGCCGGCTGGAGAAGAGCAAGATCGGCACCTTCCTGGTCGGCGAGAGCCTGATGCGGCAGGCCGACGTGGCCGCCGCCACGCAACTGCTGCTCACCGGCAAGGCGCGTGCCGAGGCCATTTGAAGATGGCCTCCCTTACTCATCTTGGTGCCAAGGGCGAAGCCAATATGGTCGACGTCGGCGACAAGGCCGAGACGACGCGCACGGCAGTCGCCGAAGGGTTTGTCTCCATGCAGCCGGAAACGCTGGAGATGATCCTGGCCGGCGACGCCAAGAAAGGCGACGTATTGGGGACTGCCCGTATCGCCGGCATCATGGCCGCGAAGAAGACGCACGAACTGATCCCGCTCTGCCATCCGCTGCTTCTGACGAAAGTTGCCGTCGAGATCGAGCCGGACCATTCCTTGCCAGGTCTCAAGGTTACCGCCCTCGCCCGCGTCACCGGCAAGACGGGCGTGGAGATGGAGGCGCTGACCGCCGCTTCAGTCGCCTGCCTCACCATCTACGACATGGCCAAGGCAGCGGACCGCGGGATGGTGATTTCCGGCGTTCGGCTGGTCGAGAAGACCGGCGGCAAATCAGGCGACTACAAGGCGGGTTCATAATGGCCTTGCTTCTGGTCACCGACGCGCTCGAACGCCTGCTGGACGGCGTGACGGCTCTGCCGGGCGAGCGCGTTCCGTTGGCTGACGCGGCGGGCCGCGTGCTGGCCGAGCCGGTGGTCGCGCTGCGCACGCAGCCACCTTTCGATGCCTCCGCGATGGACGGCTATGCCGCGCGCTTCTCCGATGTCGCTTCGGCGCCGGCGCTACTCGAGGTCATCGGCGTGGCGACTGCCGGGCGCGGTTTCTCCGGAACTGTCGGGGAAGGCCAGGCCGTGCGCATCTTCACCGGGGCGCCGCTGCCTGAAGGGGCCGACACCGTCGTCATCCAGGAAAACGTCCGCGATCTCGGCAATGGCAGGATCGAGCTGACCGAGCCGACCGCGAAAGGACGCAATGTCCGCCGCCGCGGGCTCGACTTCGCCCAGGGCGACGTGCTGCTCGAAAAGGGCCGCGTTCTCGATGCGGCGGCCCTTTCGCTGGCGGCCTCGGCCAACCACCCAGCCCTGAACGTCGTACGCCGGCCGCTGGTCGCGATCATCGCCACCGGCGATGAATTGCTGCCCCCGGGCAGCACGCTCGGCCCCGACCAGATCATTTCGTCGAATGCCTACGGCGTTGCCGCCGCCGCCCAGTCGGTCGGCGCGCTCGCGCTCGATCTCGGCATCGCCGCCGATCGCCGGGAGGCGATTGCCGCGCTGGTCCGGAAAGCGGTCGAGGCGAACGCCGATGTCATCGTCACGCTCGGCGGCGCCTCGGTCGGCGACCACGACCTCGTCCATGGCGTGCTGACCGGCGAAGGCATGCAGCTCGATTTCTGGAAGATCGCCATGCGCCCCGGCAAACCGCTGATGTTTGGCCGGCTTGGCAATGTCCGCTGCATCGGCCTGCCCGGCAATCCGGTGGCAAGCATTGTCTGCTCGCAACTCTTCCTGAAGCCGCTGCTTGCCCGGCTCGGCGGCCGCGATCATCGGCAGGATATGCGAACGGCCCGGCTTGGCACCGCGATGCGGGCCAACGATCTCAGGCAGGACTATGTGCGCGCCGTCGTGCGCGAGGACGCCGGCACCTTGGTCGCGACGCCTTTCGGCATTCAGGACTCCTCGATGCTGCGGATGCTCGCCGACGCCAACGGCCTGATCGTGCGCGAACCCTTTGCGCCGGCCGCGGAAGCCGGTGCTGAATGCAGCGTGCTCATGCTGCGCTAAACCGACGTCGACAAAGTCGATCGTTCAGACGTCGACAAAGTCGATTCTGATAGGTCGACAAAGTCTATCCTGATAGGTCGACGAAGTCGATCGCAACTCTTATTCGTCGACCAACGTACGGGTCAGGGGATGATCCGGGTCGGCGAGACCATCGACAATATTGAAATGATGTCGGTCCGGCTCGACCACTGAACGTGTGGCAGCGCCGAGCCCGATCCAGACGTTGGCGAGCAACGCGCTCTGGCGCAGGAATTCCGCACGCTCGCCGCCGCCGGCCCAGCAGGTGATACAGGCTCCCTGTCGAGGCCGCAACAATGCCGGGCTTTCGCTCCGCGCTTCCGGCTCGTCGATGTTCAGGGTCTCGTTCAGCGCTGTGAACATCAGCGGCCGAAGGTCGTGCAGGCCTGAAATCGAAACCACCTGGCGTATGCGCCGCGTCACATCGGATGATAGCGGTGAGGCCGTGGTCACCATTCGGCTGGCGAGATGCCCGCCGGCCGAGTGCCCGGTCAGCATCAGCGGACCATCGACCATGGCGGCCGCCTTCTCAATCGCTGCAGCGACCTCGCCGACTATGCCGCTGATCCTGGTCTGCGGGCACAGCGTGTAGGAGGGCATGGCGACGGCAAAGCCGCGGCCGATCGCGCCTCCAGCCAAGTGCGACCAGGAGCTCTTGTCCGACTCCATCCAGTAGCCGCCGTGGATGAACACAACGAGCCCCTTTGGCGCCGCAGACGGGAGAAATAGGTCGAAGCGATTGCGCGGCGCTTCGCCATACACGATATCGAGCCGCGCCCTGCCCTCCGCCAGTAGTTGTTCGCGAAACGTCCGCGCCGGCCCATCCCACGCCGCCGGCCAGCGGTCGCCGCCCGCGATATTGGCGCCATTTGCGTAGGCGTCATCCCAGTCGACAATACGATGTCCCAGCAACGGTGCCTCCGCGATCAGGTCATTTGTTCGGCATCGCCGATTCAAAGTCAGGTAACGGTTGTTTTGACGGCAAAGCGCGCGCCTTGCCAGATGCCAGTGCGCAGGATGTCCTCCAGCACCTCGACCGCATTCCAGACATCTCGGTAACCGACATAGAGCGGCGTGAAGCCGAAACGAATGGTGGATGGCGCGCGGAAATCGCCGATCACGCCGCGCTCGATCAAGGCGCGCATCACCTGGTAGCCATTTGAATGGGCGAACGATACCTGGCTGCCGCGTTCTGCGCCTGAGCGCGGGCTCTCCAACTCAAGACCGAAGCCGCCGCATCTGGCCTCGACAAGCCGGATGAACAGGTCGGTCAGCGCGACGCTTTTTCTCCGCACGGCCCTCATGTCGACGTCGTTCCAGAGATCCAGCGCGCCTTTCAGCGCACGCATCGACAGCACCGGCTGCGTTCCGCAAAGGAACCGCCGGATGCCCGTGCCCGCGGCATAGCCCTGCTCGAACGCGAAAGGCCGGGCATGGCCCCACCAGCCGCTGAGCGGCTGGCGAATGTCGCGGTGGTGGCGGTTCGCGGCATAGATGAAGGCTGGCGAGCCCGGCCCACCATTGAGATACTTGTAGGTGCAGCCGACGGCGAAATCTGCATTCGAGCCGTCGAGATCCACCGGCAGCGCACCCGCCGTGTGGCAGAGGTCCCACACGATCAACGCCCCGGCTTCATGGGCCTTGCGGGTGAGCGCCGCCATGTCGCGCAGCCGGCCGGATTTGTAGTTGACGTGGTTGACCAGGATGACGGCGACGCGATCGTCGATCAGCTCTTCTATCGTCGGGGCATCGGCGCCTTCGAGCCGCAGCACCGTGCCGGGCAGCGTCGATGCGACCCCTTCCGCCATATAGAGGTCGGTCGGAAAGCTGTCGGCCTCGGCAACGATCACCGAACGCTCGGGCCGCATCGCAAGTGCCGCATGCAGGACCTTGTAGATGTTGATCGAAGTCGTGTCGCAGACGACCGTCTGGCCGGGTTTCGCGCCGATCAGGCGCCCGAGCTGGTCGCCCAGCTCGATGGGCATATCGAACCAGCCGGCGGTGTTCCAGGCGCGGATGAGATCGCGCGCCCATTCCTGCCTCGCGGCAGTCTCGATCTCGTTGAAGACGTCGATCGAAGCTGCGCCCAGCGAATTGCCGTCGAGGTATATGACGCCTTCCGGCAAGACGAAGCGATCGCGCATGGCGCGCAGCGGATCCGCGGCATCCATCGCCTCGACTTCGGCGAGATCAGGAATTCCCCTCATTGTGCTGCCGCCTCCATTTCGACCTGGTCAAGGGGGTTGTCTCACCACCGTCGGCGACAGGGCAAGAACCTTTGGTCCTATGTTAGCTGGTCCATAGACGGCGAAGACCATGGATCGGAATCATTGCCAAGGTTGGCATTTTGGGTTCGTTTCGTTCACGGTGCGGCACGCTTGCGCAGGAACCGGCGGGATCCTATCCGCGGCTTCGTGATGGTGTCGGCTCTTGTTTCAGCTTAAGGAGGCTCCAAAATATGAGCGGAATCAACGCCGCTACCCCAACCGGGGCGGCCAAGGCGTCACCGGATGCGACATTGTTTCGGCGGCCTTAACAAATTCACTAAACTTTAAACGGTTGCGGAACACAACTGGAACAGATAGTGTTTGTTCTGGGTTTGTTTTTCTGATTCTGGGTTCAGAACCCGTGGGGGCCGCCGATGCTGACGCGCAAACAACATGAACTCCTGATGTTCATCCATGAACGCCTGAAGGAGAGCGGGATTCCTCCATCATTCGATGAGATGAAGGAGGCGCTCGACCTTGCCTCCAAATCCGGCATCCACCGGCTGATCACGGCGCTGGAAGAACGCGGCTTCATTCGCCGGCTGCCGAACCGGGCGCGCGCGCTGGAAGTGCTGCGCCTGCCCGACTCGATCGCGCCTGGCCTGAATGCCGCGAAGAAGTTTTCGCCGAGCGTCATCCAGGGCGGCCAAGGCAATCTCAACCGCCAGGTCAAGCCGGCGGCGCCATCGCGCACCCCGACGCCAAGCAATGACGACGAGGCCGCGGCGGCCGTATCCATTCCGGTGATGGGCCGCATCGCCGCCGGCGTACCGATTGACGCTATCCAGCACCAGACGCATTCGATCTCGGTGCCGCCGGACATGATCATGGGCGGCGAGCATTATGCGTTGGAGGTCAAGGGCGACTCGATGATCGAGGCCGGGATCTTCGACGGCGATACCGTCATCATCCGCAATGCCAACACGGCAAGCCCGGGTGAGATCGTGGTGGCGCTGGTCGACGATGAGGAGGCGACGCTTAAGCGTTTCCGCCGCAAGGGTGCTTCGATCGCGCTCGAGGCCGCCAATCCGGCCTATGAGACCCGGATCTTTGGACCGGACCGGGTCAAGGTTCAGGGCAAGCTCGTGGGACTTATCCGCCGCTACTGAGCAGAACTGGCCGGCCTTCTTCGCCCGGACGACAATCTATTGGGCCGGTGCGGCTGCTGGTTTTTCCGGCTGCTTATAGGGCGCCAGTCCCCTCGCCTCGCGCGTGTATTTCCGCTGCTCGTGCCAGGGCCGGTATGGTTCTACGACTGCGTAGCGGACGGTGGGCCGCGCGGTTGCCGATTGCGGATCGAAGAAAACGGCGGCGCTGCCGTCGCGCGCCAGCTGCCGCTTGGTAACGACGAGCACACGCGGATCGGGGCATGGGTTATAGGCCGTGGCGTCGTTGATGACGATGAGGTCGGCGAAACCGCAGGCTGGCCGGGCGGCGTCGCGGGTCTCGGCGAGCGCGACGATCGCGCCGGAAGGATGCCGGCCGATGCAGAGATCGCCGCTGCAGTAGAAGGGCGAGCCGGGCGGCAGGTCGACGGGATCGGCAATGTCCAGCGTATCTTTGGCGAACCTTTCCGGCGGTACGACATCCTCGGATTTCAGCGCCCGTTTCCAGTTGTCGGTGGTGAACTCGTTAGAGCGTTCGCGATTGACGGCAAGCTCGCCGCCGCCGATCGGCATCGCCACCAGATGCGCGTCCTCGGAAATGAGCACATCCGGTGTGCGGACGTGCGGAATGGCTAGCAGCGCGGCGAGCGCGAAGGGTACGGCGGCAAGCCTCAGCCAGGTGGTGGCCATGGTCGCGATGACCAGCGTGACCGTCGCCAGCAGCACCGACTGGATCGAGATCAGCCCGACGGCATCGACAGGCGAGCGCTCGGAAATCCATGCCGAAATGGCGATCATCGCTGTCAGGCCCTTGCCCATCACATAGAGGAACGGACCGTCGAAGCCGAAGGGCATAGCCAGCGCGCTCAGCACGGCGAACGGCATGACGATCAGCGAGACAATCGGCATGACCGCCAGATTGGCAAGCAGGCTGAGCGGCGACACGCGTTGGAAATGCCAGATCGCAAACAGCAACGTCGCGCTGCCCGCGATGAGCGACGTCACGGCGGCGCCGCCCACGCCAACCGCCAGTTTTCGCGACAGGAACCCGACGAACGAACGCTTTGCCGGCGGCGCGGTCGTTTTGCCGGCGCGATAATCGGCAAAGCCGGCATAGGCGCCGACCAGGGCGGCGGTGGCGGCGAAGGACATCTGGAAGCTCGGGCCGACCACTTCGTGCGGCGAGACCAGGATCACGGCGATGGCCGAGATCGCCAGGTTGCGCATTGTCAGCGCCGCGCGGTCGAAGAGCACGGCGGCGAGCATCACGGCCAGCATGATGAAGCTTCGCTCGGCCGCCACCACGATGCCGGAGATGATGAGGTAGGCGGCGATCGAGATGAGCGCGATCCCGGCGGCGTATTTCTTCACCGGCCGCCGCGACGAGAAATCGGGAAACAGCGCGAAGGCGCCGCGCAAAAGCACCATGATCGTGCCGGCAACCAGCGCCATGTGCAGGCCGGAGATCGAAATGATGTGGTAGATGCCGGTCCGTCGCATCGACTCGTTGATGGCTTCCGGAATCCCGGCGCGCACGCCGACGATCAGCGCCGCCGCGATCTCGCCCTCGGAGCCGCCGATCCTGCTCCTGATGTGGTCGGCAATCCCCTCGCGGGCGTTTTCTATGGCCGATGCCACGCGCGCGCCGAAAGGCACCTCCGTTGGCGCAATCGGGGTCGGCGCGACAAGTTTCGGATCGCCCAGGAAAAAGCCGCTGGCGCCGATGCCGGCAAAATAGCTGTCGAAGGAAAAATCGTAGCTGTCCGGCCGAACCGGACCTGTCGGCGGCAGCAGCTTGGCATAGCCGGTCAGCATCGACCCGGCCGACATGCCGGAGGGGGAGGGGATCCTGCGCGCCGACAGCCTGATGCGGTCCGGCGCGTAGCGCAGCTTCGGATGCTCCGTGGATATGAGATCTATGGTGAGCCGGACACGGCCATTCGCCATCGCCTCGGCGGTGACGAGGCGGCCCGTCAGCCGTGTCTGGATTTCGGAACCCAGTATCGGGCTCGCCATCCGCCAGGTCTCCACCTTGGCCGCGAGAAAGCCCAAGGCGCAGAATAATGCCGCCATGAAGACAAGATGCGTTCTGTGCCGGGAACGCGAGACCGCCGCGCAGACCGCCATCAGGGCGGCCGCCGCAAGCGGCCTGTAGAGGTCCGGCTCGGCGCTCAGCGAGAAGTAACAGATCACGCCGGCTGCCAGGAACACCGGCACCAGCAGAAAGCCGACGCCACGGTCGAGCTCGGTGGTGGCGGCGACCGCAACGCTTCGGCGCAGAGCAGGAAGCGAAACGCGGCCAAGCTGTCTGCGGATCCGGCCAACATTGGCTGTCGGCGATGCCGGCGGTAACGTGCCGCCGCCAGGCGGCAGAAGCTCAGCTGGCGGACGCGGCGCCGGAAGCGAAAGCGGCGCTTCCTCAGCGGGCACGGCATGAGCAAACATCAGGCGTTCGCTGACGCCCGCTGTCGTTCCCTCGCCCTCCTCCGCGCCCCGGCCACGTCCAGCCATCGGGTCTGCCCCTTGCGCCCCAGACCGCCTATGCTACATGAACGCCGGTCGCGTGGAAGTCCGCGCGAGACATGCATTTTTCAGCACTTCCTCGAGAGTTCCATGTCCGACAAGGTCGTCACCCGTTTTGCCCCCTCGCCTACAGGCTACCTGCATATCGGCGGGGCGCGCACGGCGCTGTTCAACTGGCTCTATGCCAGGCACACCGGCGGCACGATGCTGCTGCGCATCGAGGATACCGATCGGGGGCGCTCCACCGAAGCCGCCACGGCTGCCATTCTAGACGGGCTGACCTGGCTTGGCCTCTCCTGGGATGGCGACGCCGTCTCGCAGTTCGAGCGTGCGCCGCGTCACCGCGAGGTGGCGGAGCAGCTCGTGCGCATGGGCAAGGCCTATTACAGCTACGAGACGCCGGCGGAGCTGGAGGCGATGCGCGAGGCCGCACGTGCCAAGGGCCTGCCGCCGCGTTACAACGGCCATTGGCGCGACCGCGGCCCATCCGAGGCGCCGGCAGGCGTCAAAGGCACGATCCGCATCAAGGCGCCGACCGAGGGCGTGACGATCGTCAACGATCGCGTGCAGGGCGAGGTGCGCTTCCCCAACAAGGATCTCGACGACTTCATCATCCTGCGTTCCGATGGTGTCCCGACCTACATGCATGCCGTCGTCGTCGACGATCACGACATGGGCGTCACCCACATCATCCGCGGCGACGATCACCTGACCAATGCCGCGCGCCAGACGGTGATCTACAACGCCATGGGCTGGGATGTGCCGTCGATGTCGCACATCCCGCTGATCCACGGCGCCGACGGCGCCAAGCTGTCGAAGCGGCACGGCGCGCTCGGCGTCGAGGCATATCGCGCCATGGGCTACCTGCCCGAGGCTCTGCTCAATTATCTGGCCAGGCTCGGCTGGAGCCATGGCGACGACGAGGTGATGTCGATCGAGGACATGATTGCCTGGTTCGACATCGGCGACGTCAACAAGGGCGCGGCCCGCTTCGACTTCGCCAAGCTCGAGGCGCTGAACGGCGTCCATATGCGCAAGATGGACGACCGGGCGCTGTTCGACATCTTCGTCGCCACCTTGCCTTATCTCGAAGGCGGCCCGGCGCTCGCGGCAAAGCTCGATGACAGGCGCAAGGCGCAACTGCTTGCCGCCATGCCCGGCCTCAAGGAGCGAGCAAAAACTCTTGTGGAACTGGTCGACGGCGCGGCGTTCCTGTTCGTCGAGCGGCCGTTGCCGCTGGACGAGAAGGCGGCGGGCTTGCTCAACGCGGATGCGCGCGCGATTCTGCGCGGCGCGCACAGCGCATTGTCTTCTGTGCAGGGCGACTGGAACGCGGCCTCGGCGGAGGCTTCGATCCGCGACTTTGCGCAGGCCGGCGGGCACAAGCTGGGCGCCGTGGCGCAGCCCCTGAGAGCCGCGCTGACCGGCCGCAGCACCTCGCCCGGAGTGTTCGACGTGCTTGCCGTGCTGGGCCGTCAGGAAAGCCTGGCGCGCATTGGAGATCAAATCGATTAGGAGCGAGCTGGCCCAAGAAGATTGGCATTGAAAGGTGTGTTTCGCAGTGCAACATTGGGCTTGGCCCAATCTGGCACGCACCTCCTAAAATGCGGTGGCGAGTTCGCGCATTCCGGTGACTTCGACGTGTCGTTTGCAGGAATTGCCTTGCCGGCATGAGGAACAAAAGGAGTTGAGAATGAGCGAAGCTGCGACAAAACCGGAACCGGGCAGCAAAACGCGCGAGTCGGCCGCCAGGCTCGAGCTCGCCGGCAAGACGCACGAATTGAAGGTGCGAAGCGGGACGGTCGGGCCGGACGTCATCGATATCGGTTCGCTCTACAGCACCACCGGCGCCTTCACCTACGACCCCGGCTTCACCTCCACAGCGAGCTGCGAGTCGGGGATCACCTTCATCGACGGCGATGCCGGTATCCTGCTGCATCGCGGCTTCCCGATCGATCAGCTCGCCGAGCATGGCGACTTCCTCGAGGTCTGCTATCTGCTGCTCTACGGCGAGTTGCCGACCAAGGCGCAGAAGGACGACTTCGATTATCGCGTGACGCGCCACACGATGGTGCATGAGCAGATGTCGCGCTTCTTCACCGGCTTCCGCCGCGACGCGCATCCGATGGCGGTGATGTGCGGCGTGGTCGGCGCGCTGTCGGCCTTCTATCACGACTCGACCGACATCTCGGACCCGTATCAGCGCATGGTCGCCTCCATGCGCCTGATCGCCAAGATGCCGACGATCGCCGCGATGGCTTATAAGTACCATATCGGCCAGCCTTTCATTTACCCGAAGAACGATCTCGGCTTCGCGGCCAACTTCCTGCACATGTGCTTTGCCGTGCCGTGCGAGGAATACAAGATCAATCCGGTGCTGGCGCGTGCCATGGACCGCATCTTCATTCTGCACGCCGACCACGAGCAGAACGCCTCGACCTCGACCGTGCGCCTGGCCGGCTCGTCGGGCGCCAATCCCTTCGCCTGCATCGCCGCCGGCATCGCCTGCCTGTGGGGTCCGGCGCATGGCGGCGCCAACGAAGCGGCCCTCAACATGCTGGGCGAGATCGGCCATGTCGACCACATCCCCGAGTTCATCGCCCGCGCCAAGGACAAGAACGACCCGTTCCGGCTGATGGGCTTCGGCCACCGCGTCTACAAGAACTACGATCCGCGCGCCAAGATCATGCAGAAGACCGCGCATGAGGTGCTGGGCGAGCTCGGCATCAAGGACGATCCTCTGCTCGACATCGCGATGGAGCTCGAAAAGATCGCGCTGACCGACGAGTACTTCATCGAAAAGAAGCTCTATCCGAATGTCGACTTCTATTCCGGCATCACGCTGAAGGCGCTGGGCTTCCCCACCACCATGTTCACCGTGCTGTTCGCGGTCGCCCGCACCGTCGGCTGGATCGCGCAGTGGAAGGAAATGATCGAGGATCCGCACCAGAAGATCGGCCGCCCGCGCCAGCTCTACACCGGCGCCACGGAACGCGATTACGTGCCGATTGCGAAAAGGTAATTGAGCGAATAGCGAAATAGCGAGTAGCGAATAGGGGAAAGTGACAAAGCCGACACAGCCCTATTCGCTACTCGCTACTCCCTATTCGCTCTTTTTATGCATCCCATCACCACCTCGGCGGCGATCTCGCCCGAGGGCCGCTCGGTCGCCATGCGCCGGGCAATCTCGGCAAAGCCCGCCTTTTGCCAGGCGCGCATGCCGGTGTCGGCAAACAGGGCTTCCAGCTGCCGCGCCAGGTTTTCCGGCCGAACATATTGATCGTAGAATTCCGGCACCAGCGCGCGGTCGGATATCAAATTGGGCAGCAGCGCCGACCACGTCGTCACCATATGCTGCAGAAGCTGGCGCGCGATCGGGTCGAGCTTGTAGCAGGAAACCATCGGAACGCCTGCGAGCGCCAGTTCCAGCGAAACCGTCCCAGACGCGATCAACGCTGCATCGGCCCTGCCGAAGGCCTGCCATTTGCGCTCCGGCTCGGTGATGATCTCCGGCTTGTCGTCCCAGCTCGCGATCGAGGCCTTCACCAGCTCGGCGACATGCGGCACCGTCGGCAACAGCAAGCGCAGGCGGTGGCCGCGCTGGCGCAGCGCCGACATTGCCTTGCCGAAGGGTTCGATCAGCCGCCGCACCTCGCCGCGGCGCGAGCCGGGCAGCACCAGCACCGTCTTGACGCGGTCGTCGGCGAGGTCGCGCGGCTGGCTCTGCGCCTTGGCGGCGCCAAGCACGCCCGGATCCTGCGTCAACCGGTGGCCGACATAAGTGCCCGGCGGTCCGCCAAGACGGGCGAGCGCCTTCACCTCGAACGGCAGGATGCAGAGGATGTGATCGACATAGGGCTTCATCGCCGCCGCCCTGCCCGGCCGCCAGGCCCATACGCTCGGGCAGACATAATGGACGATCGGAATGGCGGGTGCCGTTGCGCGGACCTTCTTTGCGACACGTAGCGAAAAGTCCGGACTGTCGATGGTAACCAGGCAATCGGGCCGCTCGGCCGCGATCATCGCCGCCGTCTGGCTGATGCGGCGCATCAGCCGCGGCAGGTCGCGCAGCACCGCGCTGAAGCCCATCAGCGCGATCTCGCCACCGTCGAAGAGCGGGGTCAGCCCCAGTTGCTGCAGGTGGCGGCCGCCAATGCCGACGAGCTGCACCTTGCGGCCCGTCGTGCGTTCGAGCGCCCGCACGATGTCGGCGCCGAGCAGATCGCCGGATTCCTCGCCGGCGACGATCGCGAGCTTGAGCGGCTTGTCAGCGACCATTAGCCGGCTCCCCATTGGACGCCTCCATGGCGGGCAGACCGACGATGAACAGGCCGAGAGCATTGGCGCGCGCCAGCGTTTCGGGACCTTCGAGAATTAGGGAGTGGCCGGCTTCCAGCGCAATGCCGGCCAGCCCGGCGGCGTGTGCGGCTTCGATCGTCTGCGGGCCGATCGAGGGCAAGTCGGCGCGCAGTTCCTGCCCAGGCTTGGCGCATTTGACCAGCACGCCGCGCGCCTTTCCGGCCAGCCTGCCGTGGCCGCGCAATTCTCGCGTTCTGTCGAGCAGGCCGGCAGTGCCCTCAATGCCTTCCAGCGCGATGGCTCGACCTCCGATCGCAATCGCCGCCTGGCCGATATCGAGCGCGCCAATGGCTTTGGCGGCGGCGCGCCCGGCTTTGATGTCGCGCCAATCGGATTGATTTGGATGAGCCGCCGTCAACGTGCCTTCGCCAGCCGTCAGTTCGGGAACGACCTCATGCGCGCCGACCACCGCAATGCCCCGATCTTCAAGGCCTCGGGTCAACACCTTCAGCAAGCCGTCGTCGCCACGTCTCAGCGCTCTGATCACGGAAGGTATTATGGCCAGCAGGCCAAGTGTCGGTCGAATCTTGCTCAAACGCGGCCTGCGCTTGATTTCGCCGGCAAGAACGAGATGCGTGATCTCATTGCGCTTCAACAAAGGAAGCAGCAGGCCGATATCTTCCAGCGCCAGCGTCTGCCGCTCGTAGGCGGAAAAGTCCGCCTCGCGGCCGACCTCACCCTCGGCGATGATCACGAAGGGCACAAAACCTTGCTTGACCAAGCCATCGGCAACTTCGACGGGCAGGCTGCCCCCACCGGCGATGATGCCGACCCTGGAGCCCGGCGCGAGTACGAGCCCTGCCTTGGCCGGCTCAGCCCTCGTCATCGCCGCTGTCGTCGTCGCCGTCGCCCTTGAGCGATGGGACGGCAAAGTGCCGTTTGCCGCGACTTGTGATGAAATCGATGATCTTCATGGCCGTTGGCGACCCGGCGAACTCGGCCTTGGCGAGCTCAACATTCTCGCCGACGGTGCGGGAACGATCGAAGATCGTCCTATAAGCCTTGCGCAGCAGGTAGATTTCGGAACGCGGCAGACCGGAGCGCTTGAGGCCTATGATGTTCAGGCCACGCAGCTTGGCCCGGTTGCCGGCGGCGATGGCATAAGGAATGACGTCGCCAACGACCGCCGAGCAGCCGCCGATGAACACATTGTCGCCGAGGCGCACAAATTGATGAACGGCGGTCAGGCCGCCGATATAGACGTTGTCGCCGATCTCGCAATGTCCGCCCAGCGTCGCGCCATTGGCGAAGGTGGCGTTCTTGCCGATGACGCAATCGTGGGCGATGTGGGCGTAGGCTAGGAAGTTGCCGTTGTCGCCGACAGTCGTCTCGCCACGGCTGGTGTCGGTGCCGACATGCATTGTGACGCCTTCACGAATGGTGCAGTTCGCTCCGATGACCAGCGTGGTGCGACCGCCCTTGTGCTTGGTGTTTTGCGGCGGCGCGCCGAGCGTCGCCATCGGATAGACCTTTGTCCCGGCCCCGATGGTGGTGGCGCCCATCACCGACACATGGCTGATCAGTTCGACGCGGTCGCCGATGATCGAATCGGCGCTGACATGGCAGAAGGGTCCGATACGGACGCCTTCGCCGAGCTTGGCTCCTTCTTCGACGACCGAGGAAGGATGAATGGATGTCGCGACTTTCATGAGCATTTCGAACCGTCAGCCGGTAACCATCATGGCCGAAACCTCGGCTTCGGCGGCTTTCGCGCCGTCAACCATCGCCTCGCAGGCGAATTTCAGCAGGTTGCCGCGTTTTTTGATTTTTTTGACATGGATCCTGAGCTGATCGCCCGGAACCACCGGCTTGCGGAATTTCGCGTTGTCGATGGTCATGAAATAAACCAGCGACGGCTTCTCGGTGTTGAGGCTGCGAATGCAGATCGCGCCCGCGGTCTGGGCCATGGCCTCGATGATGAGCACACCGGGCATGACCGGCTGCTGGGGAAAATGGCCCTGGAAATGCGGCTCGTTGATGGTCACGTTCTTGATGCCGACAGCGGACTCGTCGCCGTCTATGTCGACGATGCGATCGATCAGCAGGAACGGATAGCGATGCGGCAGGAGCTTCATGAGCCCCATGATGTCGACCGCGTCGAGTGAAGTTGCCACCGTGTCAGCCATTTCCGTCGCCTTGCTTGCGCGTCCTGGCCATCCTGCGCAGCATCGCTATCTCACGCATGGCTTCCGCCATGGGTTGCGCCGGGTAACCTCCCCAGACCTCGCCTGCCGGCACGTTGTTCATGAATCCACTTCTCGCAGCAAGCTTGGCTCCTGGCCCGATGGTCAGATGATCGGCGAGGCCGACACCGCCGCCCATGGTGACGTTGTCGCCGACGACGACGGAACCGGAAATACCCGAAAGCCCGGCTATAATGCAATTGCGGCCGATGCGAACATTGTGGGCGATCTGCACCAGATTGTCGATCTTGGTGCCCTGGCCGATGACGGTGTCGGACATGGCGCCGCGGTCGACGGTCGAATTGGAGCCCACCTCGACATCATCCTGGATGATGACGCGGCCGATCTGCGGCACGCGTTCAGGCCCTTTGGCGCCGCCAACGAAGCCGAAACCGTCCTGGCCGATCCTGGCGCCGCCATGGATGATGACGCGGTTGCCGATAAGCGCATATTGAATGCTGACGCCGGGGCCGATGAAGCCGTCGCGGCCGATCTGGCAGGAGCGGCCGACGACGGCGTGGGGCGCAACGACCGTCCCGCTGCCGATGGATACGCCGGGACCGATCACGGCGCCCGCCTCTACGATCGCTCCGTCCTCGATATGCGCGGATGGATCGATAAACGCATGGATGGATATGCCGGTTTCTCCGGTCAATGGCCCCGGGGTCGCAGCCTGCGGAAACAACAGGCGCCCGACCATCGCGAAAGCTTGCTGCGGACGCGGATGCATGAGCACGGCGATGCCCGGCGGCGCCTTGCTGGCGAAATCGGCGGGGCATAGCACCGCGGCCGCCCTGAGCGACGGCATCAAGGCGAAATTGCGCTTGCCGTCGACAAAGACGAGCGCGCCGTTGCCACCCTCGTTGGCGGGAGCCAGCGCCTCGATGGCAATTTCGGCCTGATCGGAATCGAACAGGCTGGCGCCGGTCAGATTCGCGACCTCGCCAGCCGTGTACCGGCGTGAAGGCGCGAAGAACACCGGATCGGTCATTCCAGAAGTAATATCCAGCTGGGTTGGATCGGTCCACTCCGGGCCGTCATCCGGCCCGGAACCATCGCAACCACGAAATTAGAAGCGGGTCGCGATACCGAAGTTGAATTCCTGCACGTCGTCGGTCGACTCTTTCTTGACCGGGATCGCATAGTCAATACGGATCGGGCCGAACGGCGAAGCCCACATCAGGCCGATACCGACCGAGGCGCGTAGCTTCATGTCCGTCGATTCCTGCGTAACCGACGTAATCTTCGTCCCGTAAAGGGTCGCCGCATCGGCAAACACGGCACCACGCAAGCCGAAGCTTTCCGGAATGACAGGCAGCGGGAACTGCGCTTCAGCCGACGCATTGAAATACGTCGTGCCGCCGAGATGGTCGCCCGTGGCCGGATCAACTGGGCCAATGCCGCCATATTCAAAGCCGCGGATCATGCGATCGTTGCTTTGGAACTGGTCGAAGATACGCAGACCATTGTCGCCATAGCCCGCAATGTAGCCTGCGCCGCCCGAGACGAGGCCAACAAGGTCGAGCTGCTCCGACAACGTCTGATACACGCTCGCCCGGCCGGTCACCTTTACCCACTTGGCATCGCCGCCAAGACCGGCAAACTCGGTGACACCAGTGACGAACAGACCCTCATGCGGGTTCTTCATATCGTCGATAGTGTTGTAGGTGAGACCCAAGCTGACCGACGACTTGAGCCAGGAACCCTGATCGATCGCGTCTTTGATGGCCTGCGAAAGGTTGCAGTCGCCTTCAATACCATCGCCGTTGCTGTCGCAGTTGTCGTACTTATATTTTTCCTGGGAGATATTGTACGCCAGCTGCGTCGAAATGTTGTCAGTGATCGGCAGGCCGAAGCGGATGGTCGCGCCCGTTGTGTCCGCATCATAGTGATCGTATTCGCGGGTTGACTTGTAAATATCGAAGCCCGCCGCGATACGCCGGCCGAGGAAGTAAGGCTCGGTGAACGAAATAGCATAGTCGCGCGAATGCCTGCCGCCGCCGGCCGACAGCTTGATGTACTGGCCGCGACCGAGGAAGTTGCGCTCCGTGATCGATCCTTCGACGGACGGGCCAGGCGTGTCGCCGCCAGTGGAATAACCAGCGCCGACCGAAAACTCGCCGGTCGACTTCTCGACCACGGTGACCACCAGCACGACCTGGTCCGGCGCCGAGCCGGGGACGGTCGAAATGTCGACGGACTGGAAATAATCAAGGGCTTCCAGCCGCTTCTTCGCGCGCTGGATGAGAACCTGGTTGAAGGCGTCTCCCTCGCTGACATCGAATTCGCGACGGATGACATAGTCGCGCGTGCGGTCGTTGCCGCGGATCTCGATGCGCTCGACATAGGCCTTGGTGCCCTGGTCGATCGTGTAGACGACCGAAATGGTGTGGTTCTCGAAATTGCGGTCGCCGCGCGGCGTCACCTGGGCGAAGGCATAGCCCGAACCCGCGACCTTCTCGGTCAACGCTACGATCGAATCCTCGACGTCCTTGGCGTTGTAGACGTCGCCCTTGTGGGTTTCGACCGCCGATTCCAGCGCCTTCGAATCGACTTCAGGGATGGTGCTTTCCACGCTGACGTCGCCGAACGTATAGCGATCGCCTTCCTGCACGGTAATGGTGACAGTGTATTTGTTGGTGGCGTCGTCAAGCTCGCCGACGGCCGAGACGACCTGAAAGTCGGCATAGCCGTGATTGTAGTAGAAGCGGCGCAGCAGCTCCTGGTCGGCGCGCAGCTTGTCCTCGTCATAGACGTCGTCGCGCAGCACAAAGGACAGCCAGGACGAGCGCTTGGTGTTGATGACGTCCGACAGGCGGCGGCTGGAATAAGCGTGGTTGCCGACGAAGTTGATCGCCGCGATCTGGGTGCGGCCGCCTTCGTTGATGTTGAAGACCACGTTCACGCGGTTGTCGCCGAGATCCATGACCTGCGTGGTCACGGCGGCGTCGTCGCGGCCGATGCGCTTGTAAGCCGTCTTGATCGCCTCGACATCGGCGTCCAGCGCCTGCTGCGAGAAGGTTGCACGCGGCTTCAGCTGGATACCCATCTGAAGCGCGTTGTCCTTGATCTTCTTGTTGCCCTGGAACAGGACCTGGTTGACGACCTTGTATTCGGAAACCTTGACGACAAGGCTCGAACCGACCTGGTTGATCTGAACGTCCGAGAACAGACCCGTGCCGAACAGCGCCTTGACGGCATCGTCGATATCGGAGCTGGAAAAAGGCTTGCCCGGCTTGATCGAAATGTAATTGCGGATGGTTTCCGCATCGACGCGCTGGTTGCCGCTGACCTCGACACGCGAGATGACCGCGGCCTCGGCCACCGACGTGGCGGCGAACTGCACTGCGAGCGCGCCTGGCACGACCAGAGCGGCGGACAAAGCCGCCGCGGAAGCGGCGCTCAGAAACTTGGATGCTGCCTTCATCGGGCTTTTGTACCTTTTTCTCGTAGTCCCCACGGCGAGAAAACCGGACGTGCGGTATTTTCCCTTACCGTATTAACCGGATTTTCCCTACACGCAAGGCTCCCGGTTAATTTGTATTTACTTAACCGTACCGCGTGGCTTTCGCGTCACGCATATCCCCACGCATGGTAAACGGCATCTCAATATGACCGGCGCTGAAGCCAAATTTCTTCATGATTTCAGCATCCAAACAGATCGTTCCAAAACACGAAGCCCATGAAGCCGAGCACCAGGAACAACCCGGTCCGGTAGGCCATCTCCATCGTTCGCTCCGAAACGGGCCGCCTTATGACCGCCTCCACGCCGTAGAACAACAGGTGGCCGCCGTCGAGGGGGGGAATCGGCAGGAGATTGAGAAATCCTATTCCGACTGACAGAAATGCAACAAGCTGCACCAGCCACTCGAAGCCTAGCTTGGCTGCCTGGCCCGACATCTTTGCGATCTTGATCGGACCGCCCAACTGGCATTTGTCCTCGCGTCCAAGCGCAAAGCGCTGCAGGAACTGGCCGGTGCGCTCGATCACGTGCCCGGTTTCCTCGACCGCCGCCACCACGGCGCCGGCCGGCGTGTAGGAGATCAGGCGCGGCTGGCCGAGCTCGGCGTTGTTGACGACGCCGATGACCGCGACCTTGACCTTGTTGCCCAGCGCATCCTGCTGCTCCATGGGCTCCGGCGCGGCCGTAACGTCGATTTCCTTGCCGTCGCGCAGCATGGTGAAGGTGATGGCGTCGCCAGCCCGGCCCGAAACCAGCCGCTGCACGTCGGCGAATGTCTCCACCTTGCTGCCGTCGACTTTGACGAATCGGTCGCCTGGCTGGATTCCGGCTTTTTCCGCCGGGCTGCCCGCGGTGACCTCGGCCACCATCGGCTCCAGAACCGGACGGCCATAGAGGGAAAACAGCACCGCAAACACGGCGATCGTCAGCAGGAAATTGAACAGCGGCCCCGCAACGACGGTAGCGGCGCGCTTCCAGATGGGTTGCGTGTGGAAGGCGACCTCGCGCTCAGCCTCCGTCAGCGATTCGATCTCTTCCGTGCTCGGCTGGCTCGACGTCGCATTCATGTCGCCGACGAACTTGACGTAGCCGCCAAGCGGAATGGCGCAAAGCTTCCAGCGCGTGCCGCGGCGGTCGTAAAAGCCGAAGAGCTCGGGGCCGAAGCCGATGGAGAAGGCCTTCACGCCGATGCCGCACCAGCGGCCGATCAGATAGTGGCCCATCTCGTGGACGAACACGACGACGGTCAGCACGAACAGAAACGGCACGAGCGTGCCAAGGACGAAGCCTTGTGTGCTGAAAACCGCGTGAAAGATGTCGTTCAAGTCATGCCCTCAAATTCGCCCGCGAGCGACATTCCACCGCGACTGTGGCATCAATCCGGGCGAATCCGTGGCCCACGCCCTTTTTCGCCTTGCCGCCGCGTCGTTCAGTTCGGAAACAGCCCCAGTGCCGGATGCTCGGCGCCCGCCGCGATCCAGCCCATGACGTACAGTGCGAACGCGGCCGCGACAAGCCCGTCCACCCTGTCCATGACGCCGCCATGGCCGGGAATGAGGTTGCTGGAATCCTTGGCGCCGTGCCGGCGCTTGACCCATGATTCGAACAGGTCGCCGGCTTGCGAAACGATCGACAGAGCAAGCGCCACGAGGCCAAGCTGAACGAGATTGCCGGCGCCGGCTGCGATTGCGAGCAAAACTCCGGCGATAACGCCGCCGACGGCGCCGCCCAGCGCGCCGCTCTGCGTCTTGCCGGGCGAGATCGACGGCGCGAGCTTCGGGCCGCCGACCGCGCGGCCGACGAAATAGGCCGCTATGTCGGTTGCCCAGACCACGGCGAACAGGAAGAGAATCGCAATCAGCCCGGAATGATTGTCGTCACGGAGATAGGCGAGCGAAAAGCCGGATAGTGCCGCATAGGCCACTCCCGCGGCTTCCCACGGCGCGGCCCCCTTTATTCGAGCGGCAATGGCCGCGACCGCCACAAGCACGGCGACGATGAGCAGCAGCCACAAGGCCGGCAGACCGGCGATCAGCGCGCCGACGAAGATCAGAATCAGCACTTCGGGCAGGAAGCCGAGAGCCGCGCCGTTCCCGGCGCGCGCCATGCGCGTCCATTCATAGAAGATCAGCGCCGCCATTGCGGCGCAGAACAGCCGGAACGGCAATCCGCCGAGCCAGGTGAGCGCAAGCGTCAGAGCCGCCATCACGATTGCCGAGATGACGCGCTGCTGGAGGTTGCTCATGCGTGCGGCGCCTAAAGCGCGACATCGCGGGCGGCGAGCCCGCCAAAGCGTCTTTCACGGCCGGCAAAGTCGCGCAGGGCGTCGGCCAGGTGCTCGCGGCTGAAGTCCGGCCAATAGCAAGGCAGGAAGACGAGCTCGCTATAGGCAGCCTGCCAGAGAAGGAAATTCGACAGCCTGAGCTCGCCGCTGGTCCTGATCACCAGCTCGGGATCGGGAATGCCCTTTGTGTCGAGCGACGCAGCGAAGCTTTCCGCCGTGATAGCCTCGCTCGCCATGTCGCCGCGCGCCACGGCCTCCGCGAGCTTGCGCGCTGTGCGCACGATCTCGTCGCGGCCGCCGTAATTGAAGGCGATGACCAGTGTCAGCGCCTCGTTGCCGGCGGTCAGCGATTCGGCCTCCTGCAGCAGCCCCCGGATATCGGGCTGCAGCCCCTCTTTGTCGCCGATCACTCTCACCCGCACGCCGTTCTGATGCAGTTCGGCGAGATCGCGGCGGATGAACAGCTTCAAAAGCCCCATGAGGTCGCTGACCTCGGATTTCGGCCGCGACCAGTTCTCCGAGGAAAATGCGTAGACCGTCAGATAGGAGATGCCGAGCTCGGGTGCGGCGCGCACCGTCTTGCGCAGAGCCTCGACGCCGGCGCGATGCCCGGCAAGGCGCGGCAGGCCGCGCGCCTTGGCCCAGCGTCCGTTTCCATCCATGATGATCGCGACATGCGCGGGCGTTGCCATGGTCTCGCTTTCGAGCCGGAAAACCCCGACCCTAAACCTGCATGATTTCAGCTTCCTTATCGGAAAGCAGGTGATCGATGGTGCTGATCATCTCGTCGGTCAGCTTCTGGACCTGGTCGGATCGCTTGCGGTGATCGTCCTCGCTGATGGTGCCGTCCTTCTCAGCCTTCTTGAGGAAATCCATGCCGTCGCGGCGGACATGGCGCACCGCGACGCGTGCGTTCTCGGCATAGCCATGCGAGATCTTGACCAGTTCCTTGCGGCGCTGCTCATTGAGCTCCGGCAGCGGGATCCTGAGATTGGTGCCGTCGACGATCGGATTGAAGCCCAGATTGGCTTCGCGGATAGCGCGGTCGACCGCGCTGACCATCGACTTGTCCCAGACCGAGACCGAAATCATGCGCGGCTCCGGCACCGTCACGTTGGCGACCTGGTTGATCGGCATCGTCGTGCCGTAGGCCTGGACCTGGACGGCGTCGAGCAGGTTGCTGGAGGCTCGGCCGGTGCGCAGCGACGCCAGGTCGTGCTTGAAGGCGGCGATCGCCCCGTCCATGCGTCGCTTCAGGTCTTCGAACTCGCCACTCATGATCATCTCCTCGACCCGTTCGCCGGGTTCACTGCTTATGCCGTCGTCCCGTCCGCGGTACCGTTCAACGGATCCCGGCCTCGGTTATTTGTCCGCGACGACCGTGCAATGGCCGCCGCCCCTTAGAATATCGCCGAAACCACCTTTTTCGTGGATCGAATAGACGATTATCGGAATGTTGTTTTCACGCGCAAGTGCAATCGCGGCGGTGTCCATGATCGCAAGACCGCGTTTGATGACTTCGGCGTGGCTGATGCGGTCGAAACGGACCGCGTTCGGGTCCTTCTTGGGGTCGGCCGAATAGACCCCGTCGACCTGCGTGCCCTTGAACAGCGCATCGGCGCCGATCTCGGCGGCGCGCAGGGCCGCGGCCGAATCGGTGGTGAAGAACGGATTGCCGGTTCCGCCGGCGAATATGACCACCTTGCCCTGGTTCATATAGGCTGTCGCCTGGCGTTGGGAAAAACTCTCGCAAAGTTCCGGCATGGCGATCGCCGAAAGCACGACGGCATCGACGCCGATCTTGTTGAGCGAGGTGCGCAGCGCCAGCGAGTTGATGACGGTGGCGAGCATGCCCATGTGATCGCCGGTGACCCGGTCGCCGCCTTTCGAGGCCACGGCCACGCCGCGAAAAATATTGCCGCCGCCGATGACGACACCCACTTCGACGCCCAGCGCGCGCGCCTCGGCAATGTCGGCGGCGATGCGGTCGACAACGGAGACATCGATGCCGAAATGCTGCTCGCCCATCAACGCTTCGCCCGAAGCCTTCAGCACGACACGTCGATAGAGGGGCTTCACCGTCATCTCATTCCTCGAATATCTCGGCGCGGCAATTTTGGAGGCAAAACCGCCCCCGCTTCATCCGGCGATGCTGTCATGACGGGTTGACCCGATACACGAAGGGCGCGGCGATGTCACGCCGCGCCCTCGTGCAAAATTCCAGGCTTTTTCGGTCAGTTGCCGCCTCTTTGATCAACGGCTGGAGACGCTGACCGCCTCGCCTTCGATCATGACCGCGGGCGAATAACCGGCCGGCTTGTCGCCGGTCACGGCGCCGCCGGTCACCCGGACCTGGATCTCGGAGCCGAAATAGGAATGCGGGAACGGCGCCGGCATGGCGCTGACCTTTTCCAGCCGCGCGCGAAGCTCGGCGGGAATCGAAAAATCGAGCGCGCCGAGATTGTCCTGCAGCTGAGTGAGCTTCGTCGCTCCAAGGATGACGGAAGCGATGCCTGGCTGCGTCGCCGCCCAGTTGAGAGCGACCTGGGCCATGCTGCGGCCGAGCTCGGCCGCTACCTTCTCAAGCTCCGCCACGATCGCCCAGTTGCGGTCGCTGAACTTCTGGAAACCGGGATGCGTGGTGTTGCGGAAGCCGTCGAGCCGCCCGACCCTTCCGGCTTGCGTCGGCTTGTATTTGCCGCTGAGCAGCCCGCTGGCCAAAGGGCTCCACACCATGATGCCGGCGCCATGACGGGTGCCGAAAGGCACATATTCATGTTCGATGGCGCGCTCGGCGAGCGAATATTCGAGCTGCAGCGCCGAGACCGGCTCGTAGCCGCGCAGTTCGGCGATCGCCTGGGCGCGGCCGGCATACCAGGCCGGCACGTCGGAGAGGCCGATATGGCGCACCTTGCCGGCGCGAACGAGGTCGTCCAGCGTGCGCAGCACCTCCTCGGCCGGGGTAATCCTGTCCCAGACATGCAGAAGATAAAGGTCGATATAGTCGGTGCCGAGCCGTTTCAGCGAAGCGTCCACGGCCCGCATGATGTTCTTGCGGCCGTTGCCGCCGGCGTTCGGGTTGCCGGCCTCGGAATTCATGGTGAATTTGGTGGCGATCACCGCCTTGTCGCGCAGGCCGCGCTCGGCGACGAACTCGCCGAGCCAGGTCTCGGCGGTACCGCCGGTATAGAGGTCGGCCGTGTCGAAGAAGTTGCCGCCCGCTTCGACATAGGCGTCGAACATCGAGCGGGCTGTGTCCCTGTCCGCGCCCCAGCCCCATTCGGTGCCGAAGGTCATGGTGCCGAGCGCCAGCCGGCTGACGCGCAGGCCGCTGTTGCCAAGCGTGTAATAGGTCATGGTCATGGTGGTCTCCCGATTCTGAACTGATTTCCTGCCGGTCACTGGCCGGGGGTCGCCTTGACCCAGGGATTGCCGCGCTCATGCGTCATGCGGAAGGTGAAGCCGTCGACCTTCCAGCCGGAGGCCGAGCGCGTCAGGTGGTGCTCATAGGTGCCCCAGACTTCCCAGAGCGGATCGCCATTGCCTTGCATCCGGTTCCAGGCATAGCCGTTGGAGCGGACAGTCGCGGCATCGGCTTCGAGCACGACCTGATGGTTGGTGCGCAGATGCAGGCTGGTCTTGCTGCCCTTGAGGTTGCCCGCCCAGGCGCCGATCAGGTCGTCGGACGCGATGTTGGCCGCAGGCTGGCCGGACAGACTGCTGAAATCGGCGGTGACACGCTCTGCGAAATAGCTGCGCGCCAGCTTCCAGTCCTGCGCGTCCACCGCGCGGTCGATGGCGTCGGCGATGCGGATGACGGCGCGCTCGTCGGCAAGGGCCTGCCAGCCGGCCGGTTCGGCACCGCCGGCATCGACGGGCGCCAGCACTATTCCTGCGGCAAAAGTTACATGTCTCAACGCGTTCATTTCGTCTCTCCTTGGCCATCAGCCCGCCGCCGATGTGTTGACGCCAATATGAGCCGACTCGGGGGCATCGATAAGATTGCATTGTTCGCAAAGACTGTGCGATATCATTCATGAATGGATCGCGATCTGCTCACACACCTTCCGGTCATTGTCGCCGTGGCGCGGCGCGGCGGCTTCGCGCTTGCCGCGGCTGAACTGGGCATGAGCCCGTCTGCCGTCAGCCATGCGGTGCGGCTGGTGGAGGAGCGCATCGGCCAGCCGCTCTTTGCGCGCACGACGCGCAGCGTCTCGCTGACCGAGGCAGGCAAAGCGCTGGTGGAGACGGCGGGCCCTGCCCTGCAGGACATTGCCGAGCGGATGGACCGCATTCGAGGCGTGAAGGGAAGGCCCGCCGGCCTGCTCAGGATCAACGCCTCCAACATAGCGATCCCCCTGGCGGTGACGCCGGTGGTCGCGGCGATGGCCGAACGCTATCCCGACGTGACGGTCGAGATTGTTGCCGACCAGGGGCTTATCGATATCGTCGGGGAAGGGTTTGACGCCGGCATCCGGCTGGGTGAAATGATCGCGCAGGACATGGTCACCGTCCGGATGACGCCGCCGTTCAAAGCCGTGATCGTTGCTTCTCCCGCCTATGTCGCAAAGCACGGCCGTCCGCGCGACGTGGCCGATCTCGCCAACCACAACTGCATCGGCTACCGGCTGGTCCGATCGGGGGCGCTTTATCGCTGGGACCTGAACGACAACGGCAAGGATGTCGTCGTCGAAACGCGCGGCACGGCCGTCGTCACGGATTCGCTTGGCGCCATCGACCTGGCGCTGGCCGGCGTCGGGCTCGCCTACGTCTTCGAGCCGCTGGTGCGCGCCGACCTTGCCGCCGGCCGCCTCGTCCAGATCCTGCCGCAGACGGCGATCGAGGAGCCCGGACTCTTCCTTTATTTTCCGCGCCGCGCGTCGATGGCGCCGAAGCTCAGGGCCTTTATCGACACCGCGCAAGAAATCGGCCGGGCATCCATGCGGACACCCGGCCGAGTCGCCTGAGCTCGTGAGCTCGTCACCTTAAGGAAACGCTGCGCGCTCCCCTCGGATCGGAGCTATTTCTTGACCGCGGCCGCGACTTCCGCCGCGAAATCGGTCGTTTCCTTCTCTATGCCTTCGCCGAGCGCAAAGCGCAGATAGGCGGTGATCTTCGCCGGAGCGCCGATCTCCTTCTCCGCGTCCTTCAGCGCCTTCTCGACGGTGATGTCGGGATTGAGCACGAAGGCCTGCTTCAAAAGCACCACCTCTTCGTAGAACTTGCGCAGGCGGCCCTCGACCATCTTCTCGATGATGGCTTCCGGCTTGCCCGACTGGCGCGCCTGGTCGGAGAAGATCGCCTTCTCGCGCTCGATCAGCGCCGGGTCGACCTCTTCGGCCGTCAGCGCCACCGGGTTGGTGGCGGCGACGTGCATGGCAACCTGGCGGGCAAAGGCATTCGCGGCATGCTCGTTGCCGGTGGTCTCGATCGCGACCAGCACGCCGAGCTTGCCCAGCCCATCGGCAACCGCATTGTGGACATAGGTCGCCACCACGCCATGCGGCACGGTGAGCTTGGCCGAACGGCGGAAATTGATGTTCTCGCCGATGGTGCCGACCGCGTCCTTGACAGTCTCGGTGACCGTCTTGTCGGAGCCCGGATACTTGGCGGCGGCAACCGCTTCGGTTGCGCCATAGGCGAGCGCGACCTTCGCGACATTGCGGACCAGTTCCTGGAACTGCTCGTTGCGGGCGACGAAGTCGGTTTCGGAATTGACCTCGACGATGGCCGCTTCACGCACGCCGGCATCGACGCCGATCAGGCCCTCGGCGGCAGTGCGCCCGGCCTTCTTGTCGGCCTTGGAGATACCCTTCTTGCGCAGCCAGTCGACGGCCGCTTCCATGTCGCCGTTGGTCTCGTTCAACGCCGCCTTGCAGTCCATCATGCCCGCGCCGGTCAAGTCGCGGAGTTCTTTGACCTGTGCAGCCGAAATGCTCATTGTCGCCTCTTTGTCTCAAATGCGCCGACGCACCAACCGGGACTCGGGTGATGCGCTCGGCAAAAGCGCTTTAGCGCGCCAACTTATTGGAAAGATGAAGGCCGGGATCCGGCCTTCCTTATCAAGCTTCCGGAGCTTCTGCAGCCGGAGCGTCGAGCGCCGGCTCGACCGGAGCCTCGGCCGAAGCGCCGATGTCGACGCCGAGCGCGCCCTGCTGACGGGCGATGCCGTCGATGGCGGCCTTGGCGATCAGGTCGCAATAGAGCTGGATGGCGCGGGCCGCGTCATCATTGCCGGGGATCGGGAAGTCGATCTTGTCCGGATCGCAGTTCGAATCGATGATGGCCACGACCGGGATGCCGAGGCGCTTGGCCTCGAGGATGGCGATCGCTTCCTTGTTGGTGTCGATGACGAACATCAGGTCCGGCGTCGAGCCCATGTCCTTGATGCCGCCGAGAGCCTTGTTGAGCTTCTCGCGCTCACGGTCGAGGTTCAGGCGCTCCTTCTTGGTGAGGCCCTGGGCCTCGCCGGAGAGCGTCTCGTCGAGCTTGCGCAGGCGCTGGATCGAGTTCGAGATCGTCTTCCAGTTGGTGAGCATGCCGCCCAGCCAGCGCGAGTTGACATAGTACTGGGCAGAGCGCTGCGCCGCGTCGGCGACGATGTCGGACGCCTGGCGCTTGGTGCCGACGAACAGCACGCGGCCGCCCTTGGCGACGGTGTCGGACACCTGCTTCAGGGCCTGGTGCAGCAGCGGCACCGTCTGCGACAGGTCGATGATGTGGATGTTGTTGCGGGCGCCATAGATATAAGGCGCCATCTTCGGGTTCCAGCGGTGGGTCTGGTGGCCGAAGTGAACACCAGCTTCCAAAAGCTGGCGCATGCTGAAATCTGGCAGAGCCATTCTTTAGTTCCTTTCCGGTTGGCCTCCACGGACACAGGCATTTCGGACTTATGTCCTGATGCCACCGGAGGTCTCAGCCGGATTTCTCCCGGGCAGACACCAAAGTCCGTGTGTGGAATGAGCGCGCATATAGAGGGGAAGTCCGATTAACGCAAGCCGCGCGCCCGAAAACGTCCCCGCCTGCGGCGATCCGCCCAAATCTCAGCGTTTTATCTTGCCGTTCGGCACCCTGACGCGGCGAAAGATCGCGACGATCTCCTCGCGGCTGCATTCGATCGCCCCAAGCCTGACCGCACGATCACGCTCGAAGCCAGTGATATCGTAATGCGGCGCCGATGTCTTGGGCGGCCCCTGATAGGACGAACGCTTAAGGCCCAGCTCGGCTGCAAAGCGATGGAGTTCGTCGGTATTGTCGGCGAGCAGATGGCACCAGCGGTGGCCGGCCCATCTCCAGATCGCCGCATCGACATAGACTGCCATCAGGCCCACCGCATTCGGTGAGCCTCACGCATGGTATTCGGAGGCCAAGCCTGCAAGCCGGGCCGGCTGCCGTCAGCAATTGCTATTTCGACGCCGGGCAAGGCTTGGTCTGATCGAACAGCGACAGGTTCACCAGCTTGCCGGTCATCGAGAATTCGCCATAGTCCATGACGAGGTCGCGGGTGATGCCGTTCTCGTGCAGCTTGAAGCTGATCCGGTATTCCGGCACCTCTTCGCCTTTGTTGTCGGTATCGTCGAAATAGGCGATGTCGACCGGCCAGTATTTGTCGGTGGCGAGCTTGGCCAGCGCCGGCGCCTCCGGGTCGGATTTCTGGACGTCGGTCTTCTTGCCGACGATGACGGTGGTGGTCATCACCTTGTTGGCGTCCTCGGAGCCGTCGAACAGGTTGGTCTGGTAGAAATTCTCGCCCTTTTCGGCCTTGCCGATCAGCTCGACCAGATGCTGGGTCGGGAACTGCGTCGCTGCAAGCTCGAGGCTGTTCTTCTCAGGCTTGTCGATCTCGACTTTGAGACCCTTCTGCTCCCGGGTCGCGGTGCCTTTCACTTCCTTGTCGAGGTTCTGGTCGGTGAAGGATTTCGTCACGAACGAAAAAGTTTTGCCTTCGGCATCCTCGAACGTGGTCGTCTGCTGGTCCGTCAGCTTCGTACCTTCGGCGGTGGCAATCTGGGTGACGAAGCGGAATTTCACCGTATAGCCTTCGCAGGCGGAACCATTGAACTCATAGACCATGCGGCCGGTGATGCCGGTAATGCCTGAGCGGTCGGAGGCCTTGTTGAGCGTGAGATCGTAGACGGCGCGATGCGCCTGCAGCGCGGGCACCGCAAGCGCCGGCGCCATCGGCAGCATCGCCGAGAAACAGGCGGCGGCGAAAAAAAGGCGCGTTGCGCGCATGCGTTGCTCCGATCGTCGCGGCCGCGAGGCAGACCGCAGGGAAAGATGGTCCAGCTTAAAAAAAGTCGTGGCGGAAGCGAGGCAAAAATAGCAATTTCGGCCCGGCCAACGCGGCGTCTTCCAGCAATAGGGAAAACCAATGAGCGAAACAATCGAAAAGCGGCTAAGCGATCTTGGCGTCACCCTCCCGGCCGCCGCCGCGCCCGCCGCCAACTACGTGCCCTATTGCCGCACCGGCAGCACGCTGTTCACCGCCGGCCAGTTGCCGCTGAAGGACGGCAAGCTGCAGGCAAGCGGGTTGCTCGGCCGCGACATCGATACCGCCGCAGGCAAGGAAGGCGCGAAATTCTGCGCTATCAACCTCCTGGCGCAGGCCAAGGCCGCACTTGGCGATCTCGAAAAGATCCGGCGCCTGGTCAAGATCACCGTCTTCGTCGCCTCCGCGCCGGATTTCGTCGAGCAGCATCTTGTCGCCAACGGCGCCTCCGACTTCCTGGTCGCCGCACTCGGCGAGCGCGGCAAGCATGCCCGCTCCGCCGTCGGCACCGCCTCGCTACCGCTCAACGCCGCGGTTGAGATCGAAGCGATCTTCGAAGTCGAGTGAGGCTCAACATGACCGATCTGTCCTGGCTGATTGCGCAGCCCGTCGCGCATCGCGGCTTCCACGACATGAACAAGACGCGCTGGGAAAACACGCTGTCGGCTTTCGCCGCGGCCGCCGAGCGCGGCTATGCCATCGAATGCGACGTGCATATCTCGTCCGACGGCGTCCCGGTCATCATCCATGACGGCGAGCTGAAACGCCTCACCGGCCACGATGGCTTCGTCTGGCAACGCACCGCGGCCGAACTGGCGACGCTCAAGATCGGCGGCACCAAGGACCACGTGCCGACGCTCGAGGAGGCGCTCGACCTGATCGACGGCCGCGTGCCGCTGGTGGTCGAGTTGAAAGGCGTTCCTGGCCATGATGCCGGGCTGGTGGCCAGCGTCGGCCGGCTGCTCAAGCGCTACAACGGCAAGGTAGCGATCATGTCGTTCGATCACTGGCTGATCCGCGACTTCGCCAAGGCGGCCCCCGGCATCCCCGGCGGGCTGACCGCCTATGGCAGGGACAATCAGCTGATCGAGGCGCATTTCGCCATGCTCGCGCACGACCTCGCCTTCACCTCCTACGCTGCCGGCGACCTGCCCAACCCCTTCGTCAGCTTCGTGCGCGAAAAGCTGAAGATGCCGGTCATCACCTGGACCGTGCATGACCAGCCGGCGGTCGACCTCACCTTCAAATATGCCGACCAGATGACCTTCGAGGGTTTCGAGCCCGGCCTGGTGAGAGTTGGCTGAGCCGGGTGCCTCAAACGTGACTTGTAGCTGCCCCTGCGAAGCTTAAATAAGCCCCATGGATCAGGGCGACGAAGATGATGGACAGGCAGCGAATGCGGATTATGCGATCCGCATCGCGGCGGGTATCGGCGCCTTCACCTGCGAGGAATGGAACGGCTTTGCCGGAACCACGCGCGGCGACCAAGAAAACGGTTACAACCCGCTGGTTTCATTCGCTTTTCTAAGCGCACTGGAAGATTCCGGCTGCGCTGTCCGGCGCACCGGCTGGCAGGGTCATCACCTGCGGCTGGAAACCGCGCAAGGCAGGTTGCTCGGCGCCGTCCCTTGTTACCTCAAATCGCACAGCCAGGGCGAATATGTCTTCGACCACGGCTGGTCGGATGCCTTCGAGCGAGCCGGCGGCCGCTATTATCCCAAGTTGCAATGCTCGGTGCCGTTTTCACCAGTCACCGGCCCTCGCCTGCTGGTCGGCAAAGGCGAGAATGAAAGTGCGGTGAAGGCAGGACTGGCGGAAGGCCTGAAGCTGGTGACCGACAAGCTCGGCGTCTCGTCCGCGCATGTCACTTTCGCAACCGAGCCCGATGTGGCGACACTGGAAGCGGCGGGCTTCCTGCATCGCACCGACCAACAGTTCCATTTCTTCAACGAAGGCTTTTCGGCCTATGACGACTTCCTCGCCACGCTTGCCTCGCGCAAGCGCAAGGCAATGAAGAAGGAGCGCCGCGAAGCGCTTGCCGACGGCATCTCGATCGACTGGCTGACCGGCAAGGACATCACCGAAAGCGCCTGGGACGATTTCTTCGCCTTCTACATGGATACCGGCGGGAGGAAATGGGGGCGGCCCTATCTCAACCGACAGTTCTTCTCGCTGATCGGCGAGCGCATGGCCGACGACATCCTGCTGGTGATGGCAAAGCGGAACGGCCGCTACATTGCCGGCGCCATTAACTTCATTGGTTCCGACGCGCTCTACGGACGCAACTGGGGCTGCATCGAGGATCACCCCTTCCTGCATTTCGAGGTCTGCTACCATCAGGCGATCGATTTCGCCATCGAGCGCAAGCTCAAGGTGGTGGAGGCAGGCGCGCAGGGCGAGCACAAGCTGGCGCGCGGCTACCGGCCGGTGACCATGCATTCGGCGCACTACTTCTCGCATCCCGGTTTGCGCAACGCCGTCGCCGACTATCTCAGGCGCGAGCGACGCGAGGTCGAGCGCATGAGCGAATATCTCGAAGAGCACACGCCGTTCCGCAAGGATCTTGGGGAATAGGTCTCGCGGTCAGTGTGGCTTTCCGGCAGCACGGCGTGCCGTCAACAACAGCCGATAGTCCTGAGCGAATGACGCGGGCTTGATGCATGCCGACCAAAACTTCGCAGCGGCGAGAACGACATGCATGAAAACAGAGACTTAAGGCGCCTCGGCTGAATCCATTCCTTACGAGGCGCATTGTCGATCTCGCCTGAGCGCCTTGCCGCCCGTCGGCGGCTTCGCTACACCGGACGGTGAATGCAATTGGGAGTGTCACCCCATGGCCGAAGCCTATGATCCCGGCAACATCTTCGCGAAAATCCTGCGCGGCGAAATTCCGTCGCACCGCATCTACGAGGACGATGCGGTCATAGCCTTCATGGATGTGATGCCGCAAGGCATGGGCCACACGCTGGTGATGCCCAAGGCGCCGTCGCGCAACATGCTCGACGCCGATCCGGCAACGCTCGGTCCGCTCTTCGCGGTCGTCCAGAAGGTGGCCGTGGCAGTGAAAAAGGCCTTCGACGCCGACGGCGTCACCCTCATGCAGTTCAACGAATCGGCCTCCGGCCAGACCGTCTACCATCTCCATGTCCACGTCGTGCCGCGCTTCGAAGGCGTGCCGTTGAAGCCGCATTCCGGCCAGATGGAGAAGCCGGAGGTGCTGGCCGAGAACGCCGGCAAGATCCGCGCGGCGCTGGGAACCTGACCCAGTCTTCGACCCGGTGACTGCGCGCTGACCGCTCAAAAGAAAAGAGCCCCATTGCCGGGGCTCTTTTGCATTTCACATGAAGGCCGATCAGCCTTTGCGCGGCAGTTGCGGCACAAGGCTGCGTTTGTTGCCGTCCTTGCCCTTCGGCTCCGGCTTCTGCGCCACGGCCTTCTTGGGCGCCGGCTTCTTGGCCACCGTCTTCTTCGGCTTCGGCGAGTCTTCCGGCTCTTCCTTCTTCGGCTGCACGGGCGACTCGTCGGCAAGCGATTCGAGCTTCAGGCCGGACTCGCCGGTTTCCTTCTTCTCGACGGTGACGCGCACCGTGCCGCCCTTCTTGAGCTTGCCGAACAGCACTTCGTCCGCCAGCGGCTTCTTGATGTGCTCCTGGATGACGCGGCCGAGCGGACGCGCGCCCATGCGCTCGTCATAGCCCTTGTCGGCCAGCCAGGCGATCGCGTCCGGCGACAGGTCGAAGGTGACGCCCCGCTCGGAGAGCTGGGCCTCGAGCTGCATGACGAACTTCTGCACCACCTGATGGATGACCGGCACCGGCAGCGAACCGAACGGGATGATCGCGTCCAGGCGGTTGCGGAACTCCGGCGTGAACAGCCGGTTGATCGCCTCGACGTCGTCGCCCTCACGCTTGGTCGAGCCGAAGCCGATTGCCGCGCGCTGCGCGTCCGAGGCGCCAGCATTGGTGGTCATGATCAGGATCACGTTGCGGAAGTCGATCTGCTTGCCGTTGTGGTCCGTCAGCTTGCCGTGGTCCATCACCTGCAACAGGATGTTGAACAGGTCCGGATGCGCCTTCTCGACCTCGTCGAGCAACAGCACGCAATGCGGATGCTGATCGACGCCGTCGGTGAGCAGGCCGCCCTGGTCGAAGCCGACATAGCCGGGAGGCGCGCCGATCAGCCGCGAGACGGTGTGGCGTTCCATGTATTCCGACATGTCGAAACGGATCAGCTCGACGCCGAGCGAGGCGGCAAGCTGCTTCGCCACTTCGGTCTTGCCGACGCCGGTTGGCCCTGAGAACAGGTAGGAGCCGATAGGCTTCTCCGGTTCGCGCAGGCCGGCGCGCGCCAGCTTGATCGCCGAGGTCAGCGCGGTGATGGCCGTATCCTGGCCGTAGACGACGCGCTTCAGCTCGATATCGAGCCCCTGCAGCACCTTCTCATCATCTGCCGAGACCGTCTTCGGCGGGATGCGTGCCATGGTGGCGATCGTCGCCTCGATCTCCTTGATGCCGATCGTCTTCTTGCGCTTGGCTTCCGGCACCAGCATCTGCGAGGCGCCGGTTTCGTCGATCACGTCGATCGCCTTGTCCGGCAGCTTGCGGTCGTTGATGTAGCGCGCCGACAGCTCGACCGAGGCCTTGATCGCCTCGCTCGTGTAGCGGACCTTGTGGAACTCCTCGAAATAGGGCTTCAGGCCCTTCATGATCTCGATGGCGTCTTCGATGGTCGGCTCGTTGACGTCGATCTTCTGGAAGCGCCGCACCAGCGCGCGGTCCTTCTCGAAGAACTGGCGGAACTCCTTGTAGGTGGTCGAGCCGATGCAGCGGATGGCGCCGGACGACAGCGCCGGCTTCAGAAGGTTCGATGCATCCATGGCTCCGCCCGAGGTGGCGCCGGCCCCGATCACCGTGTGGATCTCGTCGATGAACAGCACCGCGCCCGGATAGTCCTCGAGCTCCTTGACGACCTGCTTCAGCCGCTCCTCGAAGTCGCCGCGATAACGGGTGCCGGCCAACAGCGTGCCCATGTCGAGCGCGAAGATGGTGGCGTCCTGCAGCACTTCCGGCACATCGCCTTCGACGATGCGCTTGGCGAGGCCTTCGGCGATCGCCGTCTTGCCGACGCCCGGATCGCCGACATAAAGCGGGTTGTTCTTGGAACGGCGGCACAGCACCTGGATGGTTCGGTTGATCTCGCTGTCGCGACCGATCAGCGGATCGATCTTGCCGGCCCGGGCCTTGTTGTTGAGGTTGACGCAGTAGGCCGTCAGCGCGTCCTGCTGCTTCTTCTTGCCGCCCTCTTCCTGCGGCTCGGCGCCGTTCTGGCCGCCCTGCTCGTCCTCGGCGCCGCGCGGCGTGCGCGATTCCGAAGCGCCCGGGCGCTTGGCAATGCCATGCGAGATGTAATTGACCGCATCGTAGCGGGTCATCTGCTGTTCCTGCAGGAAATAGGCGGCGTGGCTCTCGCGCTCGGCGAAGATGGCGACGAGCACATTGGCGCCGGACACTTCCTCGCGGCCGGACGATTGCACATGGATCACGGCGCGCTGAATGACGCGCTGGAAACCTGCCGTCGGCTTCGAATCCTCGTCGTAGCCGGTGACGAGGTTGTCGAGCTCGGTGTCGATATAGGTGAGAACCGTATGCTTGAGCTCGTCGAGATCGACGTTGCAAGCGCGCATGACGGCGGCCGCCTCGGTGTCGTCGATCAGGGCGAGCAGCAAATGTTCGAGCGTTGCATACTCATGATGCCGCTCGTTGGCGAATGTCAGCGCCTGATGTAGCGCCTTTTCCAAGCCTTGGGAGAAAGCCGGCATGTTACCTCACTTCTTCTCCATCACGCATTGCAGCGGATGCTGATTCTGTCGGGCGAAATCCATGACCTGGGACACTTTGGTCTCGGCCACCTCGAATGTGTAGATACCGCACTCGCCCACTCCATGATTGTGAACATGAAGCATGATGCGTGTGGCGGCTTCGCGGTCCTTTTGGAAAAAACGCTCCAGGACGTGAACGACGAACTCCATCGGGGTGTAGTCGTCGTTCAGAATAAGGACCCGGTAGAGACTGGGCTTCTTGGTCTTGGTTTTGGTGCGCGTGATGACAGCGGTGCCGCGACCGGGATCGTTGCGGTCTCCGTCACTTTGCATTCGCACCACGCCTGCCGTGGCAGTCAAACCGATCGTCACGTAGTCCAGCCTTTTCGAATCCTCATGCGAGTTCAACATGTAGGTTCTCGATGGACGATTTTAAGCCCTTCTGTTTAGCTGACAATATGGCTAGGTGGGCAAACCTCAGCGAATTTCTCAATCGTGAATGCGGCAAGGTGCGTCAGGTTGCGATCTCGCATGAAAAAACCCGGCCGCGTTTCCGCGACCGGGTGCTTTTGATTGGCCCGCTGGCCGTGTCCGGTATGACCGGGCGAAATTACTTCGCCTTGGCGACCACCGATTCGAAGGGCTTGTACGCTTCCTTGGCGAGCTCGGCATAGAGATTGCCGATCTTGCTGGCCTCGGCCACGAAGCTCTCATAGCTCTGCTTGGCGTAATCGGTCTGGATCTCGACGGCCTTCTCGACGGACTTGGCCGCGAACAGCTTCTCGAAGGCGGCGGTGCCGGCTTCGAAGCTCTTCTTGGTGTATTCGCCGGCTTCGGTGGCGATCGCCTGCGCGCCCTTGGTGAGCGAGGCGAAGCTCTTCAGCCCGGTGTCGGCAAATTCCTTGCCGTATTTCGTGAAGTCCTCATAGGTCTGGGTCATTTCATACTTCCCTTTGGTTGAAACGCCCTTTTTGCCCCGGGCGCCCTTGTGCAATGCACCTCAATATATTGTGCGATGCACAAAAGTCAAGAATCCCTTGGCATGCAGGGGGTCCAGCGCCGGCGGCCGGTAAAATTCGATTAAAGAGAAGCTCGATTTGCCGAAAAATGGTGAACGCGGCGGTTACCATAAACGGATTGGTAACGCTGGGCGCGATAGCTTGGCCGGAAGTGAGGCCGGCACTCCCTTTGCCGCCTCCGGGGCAACGAAAATTCAGGGTAAGTAACGGTGCGTCAGGCGTTGTCGGGGCTGGTCTCCAAATCTTTCTCCCTCAAGGCAATCATGATCGCCGCGCTCGCGATGACGGTTGTCGTCGCCGACGTGGCGTCGGCAATGGCAGCGAGATCCTCGGCCATCGTCGTGGACGCCAAGACCGGCAAGGTGCTCTACTCCGCTGACGCCAATGGCCGGCGCTATCCCGCCTCGCTTACCAAGATGATGACGCTCTACCTCACCTTCGAAGCGCTGGCGAAGGGCAGGATCAGCAAGAACACCCCGGTTCCGTTTTCCGCTCATGCCGCCGCCGAGGCGCCGACCAAGCTCGGCGTGCGCGCCGGCGGCTCGGTTCCGGTCGAGACCGCGATTCTGTCGATCGTGACGAAATCCGCCAACGACTCGGCGACCGCGCTCGGCGAGATGCTTGGCGGCAGCGAAGACAATTTCGCCCGCATGATGACGGCCAAGGCGCGCCAGCTCGGCATGAACGGCACCGTCTTCCGCAACGCCAACGGCCTGCCCGACCCGGGCCAGTTCACCACCGCTCACGACATGGCGATGCTGGGCATCGCGCTCCGCGAGCATTATCCGCAATATTACGGCTATTTCTCGCA
Source organism: Mesorhizobium sp. B2-6-2 (assembly GCF_006440615.1). Lineage (NCBI taxonomy): Bacteria > Pseudomonadati > Pseudomonadota > Alphaproteobacteria > Hyphomicrobiales > Phyllobacteriaceae > Mesorhizobium > Mesorhizobium sp. B2-6-2. Next base: position 131,840 of record NZ_VFUG01000008.1, read on the forward strand.
GCGCTCGTTTCTCTACGGCCGTCAGCGCATCAACGGCCACAATCGTCTGCTTGGCCGCATCAGGGGCGTCGACGGCATCAAGACCGGGTACACCCGCGCTTCAGGCTACAACCTCGTCTCCTCCGTTGCCGATGGCGACCGCCGCCTCGTCGCGGTGGTGATGGGCGGCGCTTCCGGCCGCAGCCGCGACAACCAGATGGCCGCGCTGATCAACACCTATCTGCCGCGCGCCTCGACGCGCGGCGGCGGCGATCTCATCGCCAAGGGCAACGACAATTCGATCAAGACCTTGGCCAATGTCTTTTTACCCAAACATGACGCGCCGACTCCGGACGCCAAGCCGGCTACGGATGACGCCGTCGTCGCCTCAGCCGACGATGACGTCCAGGACGACAGCCAACAGGTCGCCGAAGAGACGAAACCGGTGATCCAGATCAAGAAGGTGAAGACGGTTGCCGTGGCCGCGATGGCGCCGCCCGCCAAAACCGAGGAAGCCTCGTCCCAGGTTGTCACCGCCTATGCCGACCCGGCGCCTTCAGCACCGGCGATCGATCCGGTCAAGACATCGTCGGTGCCCTCCGGCTGGGTCGTTCAGGTTGCATCGTCGCCGACGAAAACCGGAGCCCAGGCGCTGCTCGAAAAGACGAGCAAGCAGGCGCCGAGGGTCCTGGCGGACGCATCGGGCTTCACGGTCGCTTTCGACAAGGACGGCACCACCTACTACCGCGCCCGTTTCGGCGGCTTCGGCTCGAAGGACGCCGCCTGGAAGGCCTGCGACGCCCTGAAGCGCAAGAAAATCTCGTGCTACGCCGTCGAGCAATAGGCGGCTGTTGAAATCTCCGGGAAAGTACCCGCGTCGAAGGAGACTAATCGTGATTGGAGAGCAGGACGTCCTTGGCTTCATTGATCCGCGCCGCCAGGACAGACGTGCCGCCGACATCGGCGTTCAGGCGCTGCATCAGGCGGCGGTGCGCCTTGCGGATATCCGCCGCGGCAGCCCCCGCTTCAAGACCAAGGACCTTGTAGGCCTCCTCCTTAGTCATGGAGCCCGCACCTGGCGCAACACCCAGCCCTTCGCCACCGTGCGGCTGCGCGTCCTTGCGCCAGACGGGAAAACGGCCGTCAAGATACGTCTCTAGGAGCTGGCGGCTCTCCATATCCGGGCTGAGCTCGCCATGAAGCTGGCGCAGGTCCGTCAGCCCCATTGCTCCCAGCATCTTGCCTTCATAACGCCCGGCAAGGACAAGCCCCTCAAGCTTGCCGCTGTCGTGGTCGAGGTCCATTTCGAGCGCGGCGGTGCGCACCGTCGAATGTTTGGACGCGGCGGCGCGCGCCGGAGGCCGTCTCGTGCGTATCCAGCCGACCCAGGCCAGCGCCGCGAGCAAAAGCAGTCCACCGATAAGGCTGCGGCCAAAGATCAGCATCGGCGCCCCGACAAGGCCCAGAAAAGCCGGTCCAAGCGATCTCAGACTGTCGGCCATCCTTGCGGGATCAGCACGCACAAAGAGCATGGCGGCACCGAAAAGCACCACAAGCACCGCTGCCAAAGCGAGGATCACACCCATCGGGTAGCACCGCCATACGGATGACCGAGCATAACAAATAGGATGGGACCAAGGTCCGGCGCTTGCAAGTCCCACATCGAACGAGCCGAAGGGCCAGCGGCGGGCTTGCCGGCCGGCGCGGCGCTACAGCAGGCCGAGTTCGGCGAGTTCGAGCCTCAGCTTGGGCGGCATTTCGGCGAGTGCCGCCCTGCCCTTGCCGAGATCGGCCGGTGCGTCGGCGGGCTTCAGATAGCGCCAGCCCTGGAAGGCGCGGCGCGGCTGCCAGTCGGTGCGCACCACCTCAGGATCGAGCATGAGATGACAACGGCCGATGCCCTCGCCGTCGACGAAGGGCCGGATCTCGGTGATCAGTTGCCGGCACTGCACGCTGCCCTTGATTACCCAATAGAGCGAGCCGCCATCGGTGATCTCATCGCCGCGCGTCGGCACCATGCGGGTGGTGTGCCAGTGCTCGGCCGGCTCGCCGGCACGGCGCCGCTCGTCGAGGCGGAAGGCGATCCACTCTTCGAGATCCTCGACGCTGTCGCAACCGACGCACAGTTTTAGCAGATTGAGCATGGTCGCAATCTAGCGACGGCGTAGTGGGGGTTCAACGCCTCGGGCGGTTTTGCACAGGCAAGAAAGGCTGTCGCTCAAGAGGCTTGCATCGCCGTCTCGAGGCCCTTCTCCCTGCAAATTTCGTGGAAGATCGCCAAAGACTTCGCCCCTTCGACATAGAGCTGCTCGACATCCTGCGCATAGAAGTCGGCGCCGCCAGCAAGTCCAAGAAACTCGCCTCTCAACATCCCGATTTCAGGATCGAATGCCGTCGTAGCCTTATGGCCGTCGATCCCGATGATGGCCCCATGGTTTCTTAGCATAGAAGGTGACGGATCGGATGATGGTTGCGCTGGTAGTTTGGCCTTGGAGGTCTGCCGAAACACCCATCGCTCGTCATCCACGGGCGGAGCAAGGAGCGAAGCGACGCGCGCAGACCCGAGAATCCCTGCCGTGACGCAGACCGTAGAACGCAGCGGTCGCGAATAGCTTTCGCCAGACACCCTCGTCGAACTTCGTGTCTGCACCGTGGTAGCGCGTGCAGGTAACGGCATGGATTCCAGGGTCTGCGCGCGTCGCTTCGCTCCTTGCTCCGCCCTAGAATGACGACATTCGGAGCGACTTGACCAATCTCGAGTTTTTCAAAGACGCAGGGAAAACGTGGAAAATCTTGGCTGCGAACCCCTGTTCAGCACTCCACCACATTGACCGCCAGGCCGCCGAGGCTGGTTTCCTTGTACTTCTCGTTCATGTCGAGGCCGGTCTGGCGCATGGTCTCGATCGCGGCGTCGAGCGGCACGAAATGTGTGCCGTCGCCCTTGATGGCCAATGATGCGGCCGTCACTGCCTTCACCGCCCCCAGCGCGTTGCGCTCGATGCAGGGCACCTGCACCAGGCCTCCGACCGGATCGCATGTCATGCCGAGATGATGCTCGAGCGCGATCTCGGCGGCGTTCTCCACCTGCTCGGGCGTGCCGCCCATGACGGCGCAAAGCCCGGCGGCGGCCATCGCCGAAGCGGAACCCACCTCGCCCTGGCAACCGACTTCGGCGCCCGAGATCGAGGCGTTGGATTTGATGATGCCGCCGACGGCGGCGGCCGTCAGCAGGAAGTCACGGATGCTCGGCTGGTCGGCTTCAGGATGGAAATGCAGCCAGTAGCGCAGCACTGCCGGCAGCGTGCCGGCGGCGCCATTGGTCGGCGCCGTCACCACGCGCCCGCCGGCGGCGTTCTCCTCGTTGACTGCCATGGCGTAGATCGACAGCCAGTCATTGGCGAGCAAGGGATTTGGCCTGTTTTGCTGCCACTGTTCCTGCAATTTGTCGTGCAGCTGCCGCGCGCGGCGGCGCACCTTCAACCCACCCGGCATGATGCCGTCCTGCGACAAGCCGCGATCGATGCAACCCTTCATCGCGCCCCAGATCGCGTCGAGGCCTTCGTCGAGCTCCTCGCGCGACATATGCTTTTCCTCGTTGGCGCGCTTCATCTCGGCGATCGAAAGCCCACTCTTGGCCGCCATGGCCAGCATCTCGACGGCGTTCTTGAAGGGGTACGGCACGTTCTTGCCTTCGGTCGTCACGGAACTCTTGGCCTTCATGCGCTGCAGCTCTTCCTCGGAAACGACGAAGCCGCCGCCGATCGAATAGTAGATGCGCTTGAGCAGCAGCCGGTCGGAAGCATCATAGGCATAGAAGGCCATGCCGTTGGCGTGGCCGGCCAGCGGCGTCTTGCGGTCGAGCACGAGGTCCCTGGCGGGATCGAAGCGGTATGTCGGATGCCCGGGCGGCGAAATGCGCTTCTCCGCGCCGATGTGGGCGACGATGGCGTCGGCTTCGTCCGGATCGACCGTTTGCGGCGTCTGGCCGGCCAGGCCGAGGATGACGGCACGGTCCGAGCCGTGGCCGATGCCGGTATAGGCAAGCGAGCCGTGCAGGCTGGCGCCGATGCGGTCAACCTTGACGCCGGCGGGCCGGGGCCAGTCGCCGGCCAGGATCTCGTCGAGGAAGCGACGCGCGGCCGTCATCGGCCCCATCGTGTGCGAGCTCGATGGGCCGATGCCTATCTTGAACAGGTCGAAAACCGAAAGGAACACTGGGGCGTTGTCTCCTGAGGACTGCTCAAAGCATACATATAGGAATTCCCGGGATGTTTCCGCTGTTTTGCATGGCGCGGAGCGGCGGCTGCCGACCTTGTTTACTCCACCAGCGACATCGCTTGCCGCCTGTCGAAGTGCCGGCACCCCCTGTGTTAAAAGCAGTGGATGGGCGATTCACTTCATCTTTCGGCGGCCGATCTGGCGGCGCTGGCTTTCTTCCTGGTCGTCTGGGTTGCGCACACGCTCGCCTCGGACGGCAAGCTGGTCCGTCGCATGTCGCTGACCACGGCGATGAACGCCCAGCGCGAAGCCTGGATGCGCAACATGGCCGAGCGCGAGATTCGGATCGTCGACACCGCCATCATGGGCGGCCTGCAGCAAGGCACCGCCTTCTTCGCTTCTTCTTCTCTGATCGCGCTCGGCGGCTGCTTTGCCCTGCTCGGCGCCTCCGACCGCGTGCTTGAGGTTCTGGCCGGCCTGCCCTTCGGCGCGGCTCCGTCGCGCGAAGCCTTCCAGACCAAGGTGTTCGGCCTGGTGCTTGTCCTGGCCTTCGCCTTCTTCAAATTCGGCTGGGCCTATCGCCTGTTCAACTATTGCTCGATCCTGATCGGCGCCGTGCCGACCCCGCATGGCCCGGCTTCGCGCAACCCGGTCAGCGAAACGGCGGTGTGGCGGGCGACGCGCATGAACGTGCTTGCCGGCAAGCACTTCAACTCCGGACTGCGCGCCGTCTTCTTCTCGATCGGCTATCTCGGCTGGTTCGTCGACCCGGTCGTCTTCGTGATATCGACGCTGGTGCTTCTGGCCGTGCTGGTGCGCCGCCAGTTCTTCTCGGCGGCGCGGCAAGCCGTGCTCGGTCAGCCGCCCGGCCCGGGAAAGAGCTGATCGATCTTGCCGGACAGCCTGTAGGCGAAAAGCCCGATCCACTCGCGCACTGCGATGGTGGTCGCCTGCACCGAATCGACCGGATTGTCGCGGTAGAGGCCGACGCCTTCCCTGCCCGAGGTGCGATAGTCGACCGGCCACGGAATGGTCGCAAAACCCGCCTTGTCGAACAGCGCCTTGGCGCGCGGCATGTGGAAAGCCGAGGTTACCAACAGCCAGGTCTCACCCGGCTTCGGCTCGACCAGTTTTCGCGAGAACACCGCATTCTCGTAAGTGTTGCGGGATTTATCCTCTAGGATCAGGCGATCGGCGGAAACGCCTAAAGCGCCGAGCAGCCGCGGCGCCGTGTCGGCATCGCCCTCGCCGTCGAGAAAAAGCGAGCCATTGCCGCCCGATACGACGATCTTCGCTTGCGGAAAGCGCCTCGCAAGGATCGCTGTCTCCACCATGCGGTCGCCGCTGCTGTTCAGCTCGTAACCGCCGCGCGCCAGATTGATGGCGCCCTCGAAGCCGCCGCCAAGCACGACGATGCCGTCGACTTTTTCCGGTAGAGGCAGCTTGGGAAAGCGTTCTTCGAGCGGATTGAGCATCATCGCGCCGACCGACGTCCAGGCCGAAAGGACCAGGATCGTGACGCCGAGCACGCTACCCGCGGCCGCCAGCCGCCGGCGCCCAAACAGCGCTGCCAGCAGGCCGGCGAGCAACAGGAAGATCGCCAGGTTGATCGGTTGTATGAAGAACCAGAGAATCTTGGAAAGATAGTAGAACATGCATCGCCCCTTTTTCAGATGAGGGGCGCCGCTACCACCACTTCTCCGGCTGGAACCTGCCCGCCGCCTGCTCGATGACGTTGGCCGTCTGGAACAGCGTCTCCTCGTCGAAGGGGCGGCCGATCAGCTGCAGGCCGAGCGGCAGGCCTTTGCCGTCGAGGCCGGCCGGCACGGAAATGCCGGGAAGGCCGGCCATGTTGACCGTCACGGTGAAGATGTCGTTGAGATACATCTTGACCGGATCGGAGGCCATGTCCTCGTCGGCGATGCCGAAGGCGGCCGATGGCGTCGCGGGCGTCAGGATGACGTCGACGCCGGCTGCAAAGACGTTCTCGAAGTCGCGCTTGATCAGCGTGCGCACCTTCTGCGCCTGCAGATAGTAAGCGTCGTAATAGCCCGCCGACAGCACATAGGTGCCGATCATGATGCGGCGCTTAACCTCGCGGCCGAAACCGGCGGCGCGGGTCTTCTCATACATGTCGACGATGTCCTTGCCGGGCACGCGCAGGCCGTAGCGCACGCCGTCATAGCGGGCGAAGTTCGACGAAGCCTCGGCGGGCGCCACGATATAGTAGGCCGGCAAGGCATATTTGGTGTGCGGCAGGGAGGTGTCGACGATTTCCGCGCCGGCGTCCTTCAGCCAGGCGATGCCTTTCTGCCAGAGCGCCTCGATGTCTTCCGGCATGCCGTCGACACGATACTCCTTCGGAATGCCAACCTTCATGCCCTTGATCGGCTTGCCGATCGCCGCCTCATAGTCCGGCACCGGACGGTCGACCGAGGTCGTGTCCTTCGGATCGACGGAGGCCATCGACTTCAGCAGGATCGCGGCGTCGCGCACATCGCGCGCGATGGGTCCGGCCTGGTCGAGCGAGGAAGCGAAGGCGACGATGCCCCAGCGCGAGCAGCGCCCGTAAGTCGGTTTGATGCCGACCGTGCCGGTCAAGGCGGCTGGCTGGCGGATCGAGCCGCCGGTATCGGTGGCGGTGGCGCCGGCGCAAAGGAAGGCGGCCACCGACGAAGCCGACCCGCCCGACGAGCCGCCCGGCACCAGCTGGGCGTTGTCCAAGGTCCGCGCCGTCTTCGTGCCGCCGGCGGACACAAAGCCGCCATCGCCTTGATGCGTCGTCGGCATGACGACCGTATCGACACGCGAGCGTCGCCACGGATTGATCACCGGGCCGTAATAGGAGGTCTCGTTGGACGAGCCCATGGCGAACTCGTCCATGTTGAGCTTGCCGAGCATGACGGCGCCGTCGGCCCATAGATTGCTCGTCACGGTCGACTCGTAGTGCGGCTTGAAGCCGTCCAGCACGTGGCTGCAGGCCTGGGTGTGGATGCCTTCGGTGGCGAACAGGTCCTTGATGCCGAGCGGAATGCCTTCCAGCGCGCCGCCCTCGCCCGTGGCCAACCTGGCATCGGAAGCCTTGGCCATGTCGCGCGCCTTGTCGGCGGTCACAGTCACATAGGCATTGAGCACGGGATTGGCGCGCTCGATCGCCGCGAGATAGGCCTCGGTGATCTCGGCCGCGGTGATCTCCTTGCCGCGCAGCTTGGCGCGGGCCTCGGAAATGGTGAGATGTGTGAGATCGCTCATCAGGCAAGGCTCTTTTCGTAAAACACCGACCACTCGGAATCGGGATAATCCAGCACCGGTCCGCAACGCGAGAATCCGGCGCGCTCATAGACGGTCCAGGCGGCGAGGTGCCGATCGCCGGTCTCGAGGACCAGGCGCTTCAGCCCTTCCTGCCGGGCAAGCGCCTCGACACGTGCGACGATCTCGGCGCCGATCTTGCGGCCGCGATGCGACGGCCGCGTGTACATACGCTTGATCTCGCCGACCGCATCGTCATGGCGCTTGAGCGCGCCGCAGCCGACGGCAAGGCCGTTGTCGCGGGCGATGAACACCGTCGTATGCTCGTTGGCCATCTGCTCGACGGTGAGATGGTAGCAGTGCTCGGGCGGCGTCAGTTCGAGCAGCGCGGCGTTGAGTTCGGCGACCAGCGCGCGCACGTCGTCCTGCAAAGGCGTCTCGACGGCGATCTCGACAGCCACGCTCTACTCCACCACCTTCGGAACGAGGAAGAAATTCTCTTCCGTCGCCGGCGCGTTGGCGACGATGTCGGCGGCCTTGTTGCCGTCGGTGACGGCATCCTGGCGCTTCTTCATCTCCATCGGCGTGACCGAGGTCATCGGCTCGACGCCCGAAACATCGACTTCGTTCAATTGCTCGACGAAGCCGAGGATGGCGTTCAATTCGCCGGTCATGCGCTCGGCGTCCTCCTCGCTCACCGCGATACGGGCAAGGTGCGCGACGCGCTTCACGGTCTGAAGATCAACGGACATGTTCTATCGCCTCGGGAAAACCAATTCGGGCTATAGCGGCGCGGCGCTCAGCGTGCAACACGGATCATGCCGGTTCGATCGCCATGCGGTCGCTCCCCGGCGCTTACGCGGCAATGCCACGCCCTCGCAGTGATAATGGCTGCCACGGTTTGCCGGCCTGTCTGCAGCGTATCTTTTCCTGGCTTGGGAGCAGAGCTCTTCCGACGCAAAGAACCTAGATCGTGATCGCCTTGCCGATGTCCGGCAGCGCCACGTTTACGCCCGAGCCTTCCATGCCCGCGACGAACTTGTCGGCGGTCTGGTCGATCATCGAGAAGGTGCCGAAATGGCAGGGAACGACCGTATCGAAGCCGAAGAAGCGGCGGCAGGCAAGGCCCGCCACAGCGCCGCCCATGGTGAAGCGGTCGCCGATCGGCACGATGCCGATCTTCGGTTCGTGCAGCTCGTTGATCAGCCCCATATCGGAGAAGATGTCGGTGTCGCCCATATGGTAGAGCGTCTTGTCCTCGGGAAAGTGCAGGACAAGCCCGCCCGGATTGCCGAGATAGGTGTTCGTGCCGCCCTCGCCGCCGAAGGAGGACGAGTGCAGCGCCTGGACGAAGGTCGTGGTGAAAGGGCCGCAATCGACGGTGCCGCCGATATTGCCCGGATTGATCTTGTCGCCGCTGACGCCCTGGCCGACGAGGTACATGCAGATCTCGAAATTGGCGACCAGCATGGCGCCGCTTTTCTTCAGCACTTCGACCGCGCCGCTGACATGGTCGTTGTGGCCATGAGTCAGGAGAACATGGGTCACGCCTTCCGCCGGCCCTTCCCAGTCGCCCGTCCAGGACGGATTGCCGACCAGATAGGGGTCGATGAGAATGGTGGCGTCCTTGGTCTCGACGCGGAATGCCGAATGCCCGTACCAGGTCAGTTTCATCAATGCTTCCTCGATTTCTCCGTTGCCGGAAGATAGAACGCTAGTCGCAAATTGAAAGTGGCGCCCCTCCTCCTAAACGTCAAAAGGATGTGACGCCTGGATATCAGGAAAAGCCGTTGGGCATTATTTCAATCGAGGAACTGCCGGAGCGGCTTGCCGGCGGCAAGACGCTCGCCGGGCTCGATCTCGGCGACAAGACGATCGGCGTGGCGGTTTCCGATCGCGGGCTGTCCTTCGCCCATCCGCGCCCGGTCATCCTGCGTAGGAAATTTTCGCTGGATGCCGCCCAATTGCTCGCTCAGCTCGACAAGGACAATGTCGGCGCCTTCGTGCTCGGCCTTCCGGTCAACATGGACGGCTCCGAAGGACCCCGAGCGCAAAAATCCCGCGCCTTTGTCCGCAACATGGCGCCGCTTTCCGACCTGCCCTTCGTGCTGTGGGACGAGCGGCTGTCGACGGTTGCGGCCGAGCGGACACTGATCGAGATGGATTTCTCGCGCAAGAAGCGCGCCGGCAAGATCGATTCGGCGGCCGCCGCCTTTATTCTGCAGGGAGCGTTGGACCGACTTCAGTCGTTGGGCCGAGCCGATCGGAGCTGATATCGCTCTGCCGGCGCTGTCTGATCCATTCGGCGATGTTGTGCCGGCGCCGGAAGGCCCAAAGCCCCATGAGCAGGAAAAAGTCGAAAACGCAGGTCCGCGCTACCATGCCCGGGATGATAGCCGGATCGATGCCAAGCATCTGGCCGTAGAGCTGGAAAGCGAAATCGTGCACCTGTCGGCTCAGCATCGCATAGCCGAAATTCATGTCGTTGGCCGACAGGAAGAACCATCCCCAGAAGATGGCCATCGGAGCAGCCCAGAGCGTGAATATCGTGCGCATCAGCGCCTGCCTCCAGGCTTGTTTTCCGGGCGGCCGGATATGCGGGAAAGAAGCGAGCTGTGCGCGGCTCCCATCGCCATGCGCGAGGCGGCGCGGATATCACCCTCGGGCAAGTGCATTGCGGCGAAGGTGGAGCGGCGTTCAGCCAGCACGGCGATGTAGGAGGCAAGCAGCGCCGTCATCTGGATGGCGACGATCATGAACAGGCCGTCTATGCCTTGCGCCACGCCGCCGATGAGGATCAGCGAGAGCAGGAAAGATGCCGAGATGAAGGCGATCCGAGCCACGCTCTCGCCCGCGTCCGGCCTTGCCGCCGCGTTCAGCAGCGTTTCGACGAAGGCCCAGCAGAACAACACCGCGACGATCAACAACGCGATCGAAAGCGGCGCGACCACGGCCGCATTTTCAAACTGCGGAAACCGGTTGCCCCGGACGGAGAGGCCAAGCACGCCGAGAGCCGTCGCTATGCCGCGGCTATCGTCCATGCAGACATAGGCAAGCAGGGCGAAAACCACCGCCCAATGCAAGGCCAGAACTGAGCTCAACACGTGCCGCATACGTTTCCCGCTGGCGGAGTTCGGGGAGGTCATGGTTAACCCTTCCCTACTCCAGCAAAGTGGAGAGTGGGCTTTGCAACGGCTCGCCGCAACGGAAACCATTTGTTAAGGTTAACAGCTATCCACAGATCGGCAAAATGCCCTTTAATGCATGTCGCCCAGAAGTGCGCAGCGGTTCCGGGACAACGACATGCATCACAACAATGACTTAAAGCGCGTCGCCCGAATCCGTTTCGGCGCGATGCGCCTCCGGCATGATGGCGAAAAAGCGTGAAGCGGTTTTCGGATGACGTGATGCTCAATCTCTCGATTTAGAGATTTAGAGGCGGATCAGGTCACCGGCGGATAGAGCGTGTCGATGATCATGCGTGCGTCGTGGCGCGAATCGAGCATGCCGTAGGTGGTGCGCCACTGGCCGCCGAGACGCGTTTCGACGAAAGCGTCGGCGATCCGCCCTGCCCCCAGCCTGCGCAGCTCCGCCGCCGCGGCCGAAAGCGCCAGCTGTTCGGTGAGCAGGCGCGCCGAGCCCTGGTCAGTCGCGGCGACCTGCATGGCCGCTTTCAGCACGCCGATGGTGCCGCGCCCGCCGGTGCCGAGATCGCGGTCGATGCCCGTCAGCACCTCCTCGAACAGGCCGGGCGCGCGGCCGAGCACGCGCAGCACGTCGAGCGCCATGACATTGCCAGAGCCCTCCCAGATCGCGTTGACCGGCGCCTCCCGGTAGTAGCGGGCAAGCGGCGCTTCCTCGACATAGCCGTTGCCGCCAAGGCATTCCATCGCCTCGTAAAGCAGCTGCGGCGCGATCTTGCAGACCCAGTATTTGACGACAGGCGTCATGGCGCGGGCAAAGGCCGCCTCGCCGCGATCGCTTGCCGCCTCGTCGAAAGAGCGCGCCAGCCGGAACGACAACGCCGTGGCCGCGGCGACGTCGAGCGCCATGTCGGCCAAAACCCGCTGCATCAGCGGCTGGTCGATCAGGTTGGAGCCGAACACCTGGCGATGACGCGTGTGATGCACGGCCTCAGCGAGGCCCGCCCGCATCAGCGCCGACGAAGCGACCGCGCAGTCGAGCCTGGTCAGCGTCACCATGTCCATGATCGTCTTCACGCCTGCGCCCGGGTCGCCGACCATCTCGCCGATCGCGTTGACAAACTCCACCTCCGACGAGGCGTTCGAGCGGTTGCCGAGCTTGTCCTTCAGCCGCTGGAAGCGGAAGCCGTTGCCGGAACCGTCGCCCAGGATGCGCGGCACGAGGAAGCAGGACAGCCCCTCCGGAACCTGCCCGAGCACCAGGAAGGCATCCGACATCGGTGCCGACATGAACCATTTATGGCCGGTCAACCGGTAAAAACCGCTGCCGGTACGCTCCGCCCTGGTGGTGTTGGCGCGCACATCGGTGCCGCCCTGCTTCTCGGTCATGCCCATGCCGAGCGTCAGCCCGGTCTTTTGCACCGGAGGCTTCTGCGTCTGGTCGTATTTGCGCGTCGTCACGCGCGGCGCCCATTCGCGGAAAAGCTTCGGGCTTGCCATCAGCGCCGCCAGCGAGGCGCTGGTCATGGTGATGGGGCACAGATGCCCGGTCTCGAGCTCGGCGGTGAGGTAGAACCGTGCCGCCCTCACCTGATGGCGGCGGCCGATCTCGGCATCGCCGTTTTCCCATACCGAAGAATGCAGACCGCCGGCGATCGAGCGGCGCATCAAGGCGTGATAGGCCGGATGATATTCGACCAAGTCGAGGCGGCGGCCCTGGCGGTCATGGGTGCGCAATTTCGGCATGTCGGTGTTGGCAAGCCGGGCAAGCTCCTGCGCTTCCTGCGTCATCACGAACCGGCCAAGCCCGTCGAGATCCTTGCGAACGGGGTCGGAAAAACGCTCGGCTAGCTGGATGAGCAACGGATCGCCCCGCCATGCATTGCCGCCTGCCAACGGCGGCGGCTGGTTGATCACCTCGTCGGTCACGCCCAATCCTTCAGTTGCCCAATCCTTCAGTTGGCCGAGAGGTTCTTACCATTTCCAAGCCCGCGGTCGCGAATCCGAAGCCACCGGGCCTTATAGCCCAAGCCACGGAAGGCGCGCGACGAAAATACCGGGGAGAACGCTCGCAATCCAAAGCTGGCGCTTGCGGCAGGCCGGACCGCACCCTATAGCAGCGCCTTGAGATGACCGACGCTTCGTCCCTGCCGCTCTTCCCTCACCGCCATCTTCTGGGCATCCGCGATCTTTCCCCCGCCGATATCGAGCTGTTGCTCGATCGGGCCGACCAGGCGGTGGCGATCTCGCGGCAATCGGAAAAGAAGACCTCGACGCTGCGCGGCCGCACCCAGATCAACCTGTTCTACGAGGCATCGACCCGCACGCAATCGTCCTTCGAGCTCGCCGGCAAGCGTCTCGGAGCCGACGTCATGAACATGTCGGTGGCAAGCTCCTCGGTGAAGAAGGGCGAGACGCTGATCGATACGGCGATGACCCTCAACGCCATGCGGCCGGACATCCTGATCATCCGCCACCAATCGGCGGGCGCGGCTGCGCTGCTGGCCCAGAAGGTCGGCTGCTCGGTGGTCAATGCCGGCGACGGCGCGCATGAGCACCCGACGCAGGCGCTGCTCGATGCGCTGACCATCCGCCGCGCCAAGGGGCCGCTGTCGAAGCTGATCGTGGCGATCTGCGGCGACATCCTGCATTCGCGCGTCGCCCGCTCCAACATCATGCTTCTGAACGCGCTCGGCGCGCAGGTGCGCGTCGTCGCGCCCTCGACATTGCTGCCGTCCGGCATCGACAGGATGGGCGTGATCGTGTCGCGCTCGATGGCCGAAGGCCTCAAGGACGCCGACGTGGTCATGATGCTGCGCCTGCAGCGCGAGCGCATGGAAGGCGCTTTCGTGCCGTCGATCCGCGAATATTTCCGCTATTTCGGCCTTGATGCCGAGAAGCTGAAAGCCGCCAAGGACGATGCGCTGGTCATGCATCCCGGCCCGATGAACCGCGGCGTCGAGATCGCCTCCGAGATCGCCGACGGACCGCAAAGCGTCATCCAGGAACAGGTGGAGATGGGGGTCGCCGTGCGCATGGCGGTGATGGAAGCGCTGCTTGATCCGCGCCGCAACCATGAGGGGCGCGGCGCATGAGCATGACCGTGTTCAGCAAGGCGCACATTATCGACCCCTCGCGCGGCGTCGACGAGATCGGCAGCGTCATCGTCGACGGCCGCAAGATCGTCGCGGCCGGGAAAGCCGCACTGAACCAGGGCGTGCCGGAAGGCGCCGCCGTCGTCGACTGCGCCGGCAAGACGATCATTCCGGGCCTTGTCGACGCGCGCGTCTTCATCGGCGAACCAGGCGGCGAGCATCGCGAGACCATCGCTTCGGCCAGCGTCGCCGCGGCGGCGGGCGGCGTCACCTCCATCGTCATGATGCCGGATACCGATCCCGTGATCGACAATGTGGCGCTGGTCGAGTTCGTGCTGCGCACGGCACGCGACACCGCTAGCGTCAACATCTTCCCGGCGGCCGCGATCACCAAGGGCCTCGAGGGCCGCGAGATGACCGAATTCGGCCTGCTGCGCGAGGCCGGCGCCGTCGCCTACACCGATGGCCGCCACACGATCGCCAATGCGCTGGTGATGCGCCGGGCGCTGACCTATGCGCGCGATTTCGGCGGCGTCATCGCGCACGAAACGCAAGATGCCAACCTCGCCTCGTCCGGCGTGATGAACGAAGGGCTCTATGCGAGCTGGCTCGGCCTGTCGGGCATTCCGCGCGAGGCGGAGCTGATCCCGCTCGAACGCGACCTGGCATTGGCCCGGCTGACCGGCGGCGCCTATCACGCGGCAAAAATCTCGTCGGCGATGGCAGCCGGCGCGGTGGACCGGGCAAGGACGGACGGCGCCAATGTCACGGCCGGGGTCGCCATCCATAATCTGTCGCTCAACGAGAACGACGTCGGCGAATACCGCACCTTCTTCCGGCTGACCCCGCCCCTGCGCGCCGAGGACGACCGGCTGGCGATGATCGAGGCGATCAAGGACGGCACGATCGACATCATCGTCTCCTCGCACGACCCGCAGGACGTCGATACCAAGCGCCTGCCCTTCGCCGACGCCGCGGCCGGCGCCATCGGTCTTGAGACGCTGCTTGGCGCAGCACTTCGGCTCTACCACAATGGCGACGTGCCGCTGCTGAGGCTGATCGAGACGCTGTCCACGGCGCCGGCCAGACTGTTCGGCCTGCCGGGCGGCACGCTGAAGCCAGGCGCGCCGGCCGATCTCGCGGTCGTCGATCTCGACGCGCCGTGGATCGTCAGCGAGAGCGGTCTGCGCTCACGCTCCAAGAACACCTGTCTCGAGGGCGCGCGCCTGCAGGGCAAGGTCCTGCAGACGATGGTCGCGGGCCGCACAGTGTTTTCCGCATAAGCCACCGCATCGCTTGAGGCCTGCTCAGCCTGCCCGGCATAGACTTGCTTGGCGAACCCTCCCGACTCTACCATTATGATAAATTCACGCCCAAGAGGGCCAGCACTTGCAAGCCATGGTTGCATCGGGCACAGTGTATCAATCATAAGACGAGCTACCGAAGCGACAGGAAATATGGGGAAACAATGAGTTACGCGATCGCGCTCGTCTTCGGCTATCTGCTCGGCTCGATCCCGTTCGGGCTCCTGATCACCCGCGCGGCAGGGCTCGGCGATGTCCGCCAGATTGGCTCCGGCAACATCGGCGCGACCAATGTGCTGAGGACGGGTAACAAGGGCCTTGCTGCCGCCACACTGCTGCTCGATGCGCTGAAAGGCACTGCCGCGGTGCTGATCGCCGGACATTTTTCACCGGACTTCGCACTGTCGGCCGGCTTCGGCGCCTTTCTCGGCCATCTCTTCCCGGTCTGGCTCGGCTTCAAGGGCGGCAAGGGCGTCGCCACCTATCTCGGCGTGCTGCTTGGCCTTTCCTGGCAAGGCATGCTTGTCTTCGCCGTCGTCTGGCTCGCGATGGCCTTCCTGTTCCGCTATTCCTCGCTGGCGGCGCTGGCGGCCGCGGTAGTCGTGCCGATCGCGCTCTATTTCATCAGCATGCCGCAGATCGCCGGCCTGTTCGCGCTGATGAGCCTGATCGTCTTCATCAAGCACCGCGCCAACATCTCGCGGCTGCTCGCCGGCACCGAGGGCAAGATCGGGGCGAAGGGATGAGCGCCCTGGCTGCCGGCCCGCGTCTCAGCGATCGGCAGCGGCTTGCCTGGCTTCGCCTGATCCGCACGCCCAATGTCGGCCCGGCGTCGTTTCGCGAGCTGATCAACCGCTTCGGCTCGGCCGAAGCCGCGCTTGAAATGCTGCCGGAGCTGATGATCTCCGGCGGCGCCAAGCGCATCGTCCGCATCCCCTCCATCGCCGAGGCCGAAGCCGAGCTGGACGCCGCCCGGCGCGCCGGCGCCCGCTTCATCGGCATCGGCGAGGCCGATTATCCGCCCTTGCTGAAGACCCTCGATAATCCGCCGCCGTTGCTGGCGGTAAAAGGCGAAGGCGCGGTCTTCCGCTTGCCGGCGGTGGCGATTGTCGGCGCTCGCAATGCCTCGCTGGCCGGCATCAAGATGGCGCGCATGCTGGCGGCCGATCTCGGCCGCGACGGCTACGCCATCGTTTCCGGCCTGGCGCGCGGCATCGACACGGCCGCGCACAAAGGCAGCGTTTCGACCGGCACAGTCGGTGTGCTGGCCGGCGGGCTCGATGTCCCCTACCCGCCTGAAAATGCCGGCCTTTGCGATGAGATCGCCGATCGAGGCGGCGCCATCGTTTCCGAGATGCCCTTCGGCTGGCAGCCGCGCGCCCAGGATTTCCCGCGCCGCAACCGCCTGGTCGCAGGAATGGCGCTTGGACTGGTGGTGGTCGAGGCGGCGCAGCGCTCCGGCTCTCTGATCAGCGCGCGCCTCGCCAACGAAATGGGCCGGCTGGTCTTCGCCGTGCCGGGCTCGCCGCTCGATCCGCGCGCTGCAGGCTGCAACGCGCTGCTCAAGGACGGCGTCACGCTGGTCACCGAGGCCGCCGACGTGCTCGGCGCGCTGGCGCCGCTTGCCGGCACCCGGCTTCCAAGAACCGCCCCACTTGCCGAGGCGCCCGACACATCAACCATGCCGCCGCCAGGCGAAAACGACCGCGCCGATGTGCTGGAAGCGCTCGGGCCCACGCCGACAGGCATAGACGAGATCATCCGCCACACGGGACTGAGCGCCGCGCAGATTGCGATGGTGCTCCTGGAACTCGACCTTGCCGGACGGCTCGAGCGCCACGCCGGCGGAAATGTGTCGCTGATCGCGTGACCTGGCGCGTTTACCCGCAACGCTGATTTCCTTACCGGAACAGATATTTGGACACTTCCGGATTGCCGCGGCGCCACATCACGTTGTCGAGGAAATAGTGGTGCACATTGATGAAGATCAGCACGATGAAGAAGAACAGCGACGAACCGAGCACCTGCTTGTCGTAGGGAACCAAGGCGGTCAGCACGAACGGGATCAGCCAGAAGCCGAGATAGCCAAGCGCCCCACCCCCGATGATGAATCCCAGCACCCGCAACCGATAGCGGGGCCCGAGCACGGATAGTATCTTTGGTTCCGGATCCCGCGCGGCATCCAAAACGTCACGCTCGACATTGGTCTGATAGCGCCACACCACGGCCAGATATTGCAGCGAGTGCAACGCCGGCACCACGAGCAGCCAGAGCGGGTTTATCCTGGCGATCAGGATCCAGAGATAGAGCGAGGCGACATAGGCCACGATGCCGTTGTAAGGCAGTCCGCCGCCATTCCTTCGCCAGCGGTTGATCAGCATGAAAAGCGTGGCCGCCGTCGATCCGACGGCCGCCAGCACCGCAATGTCGGTGATCCAGGACGGTGCCGCGAAGGTGTAATATTGAAGGCCGTAATACTGCCCTTGCGTCACGGCCGTATTCGTCTGCAGCCAGGCCAGGATCCACACCGCATAGCTGTTGACGAGCAGCACCTTCTTGTCCCGGTCGTCGAAGAATTTGCGCTTCAACACGGCGTCGACCATCAGCATGCCGTAGCCTTGCTTGACGTAGTGCCAGCCGACGAAAAAGAACATCGCGTTGGCCGCGAAGCCGAGCAGCCGCGTGTTCGACGTCGCCGCGCCATAGGCAAAGAACAGCGCCATGACCACTGGTACGATGACGCCGGCGAAAATGTAGCGAAGCTGCAGGCTTCTGTCGTAGCCCTCGCCACGCGCCTTACGGCCAAAATTGCGGTAGAAAATCTGGTAGGAGTGGGCGAAATGCGGATAGTTCACCACATAGGCTACGGCGACCATCGTCGCGGCCAATGAGCCTTCATACTCGCGCGGCACCAGGAACAGCAGTGGCAGGATCAGAAACGCGCTGCCGCCGAGCATCAGGAAATCGGCGACCGGGCCGAAAAGATATCTGCCCGGCGGCGTCGCCGCCTTGGGCGCCTGCGCATCTGCCGAAAGGTCAAGTGCCATCCTGGAGCCTCCCTCGGAGGCGCCGAGTTTAACCACGACCCCATCCAGGGACAAGTTTGCCCGTGACCGACACGCATTGCCTTGGGGAAAGTCACCCCCCTCAAGGCAAGGCAGCCCGGGCGATCTTCATCAGCCGTTTTCTGGCTTCTGCCACGCGCTTCTGTTCCGACCGTATGCGGTCGCACAGGACAAGGTTGATCCCCACACCACAGTCCTCGTCCAGCATTTTCTTTGCGTGATTGAGAGAAGTCTCCGCGCGTTTTACGCTCTGCCTGGCCCTGGCCAGTTCCAAGTTCAGTACGTCCACTGTATCCGCATCCCAGATTGCGGTCCCTTCAACAGGGAAACAGCCGCGCATAAGTTTTTGTTCCGATTGCCGGAGACGCAGACAAATGTGCTGCTTCGATCGCCCCGGACATGGAAGCGCCCGTGGGTCGGATCTCGCATCTATTTGGGTTAAAAATTTTGGTGAGCGCGATGGGATTCGAACCCATGACCTACTGATTAAAAGTCAGTTGCTCTACCGGCTGAGCTACGCGCTCCCGTGGGCTCGGAACGCCGCCCTCGAAATTGCGCGGAACATAGGGAGAGTGCCGCGGCCGGTCAACCGGAAAAAGACGGGCTTCCAAGGCGGGTTTCTTGAACGGATTCGAAGGGGCGCCGAGGGGGGAACGGCTTTCGATGCCTGCGCCAATGGCCCGGCTTGGGGCTGCTTCAGAAAGCCCTACAATAACAATGGGCTGAAACAATGGGCTGATGGTGGAACGGGAACCATTGCAATCCGGGCCCGTTTCGCAAACAGGACGTCCCCACCAACCATCGAGGAGAAGATCAATGAACAAGATCGCATCCGGCCTGTTGGCAACCGCTCTCTCGGCGTCGTTCGTCGCGGCGGAGATGGTGCCGGTCAACGCTCAGCCAGCTTATGTACCGCAACCCCAGGGCCTGTCGTCAGATCTCCAGACCGTGCAGTATCGGGATTGGAGAAGGCACCGCGGCTTCAACCGCGATTTCTCGCGTCGTGGTGACGCTGTCTACTGGAACGGCCATCGCGGCTATCGTGAGTATCGCCGCGGCTATCGCCGGCATGGCGACTATTGGTTCCCGCTGGCAGCTTTCGCCACCGGCGCGCTGATCACCGGCGCCATCGTTAACAGTGAGAACAACCGCGTGTATCGCGGCAACTCGCACGTGCAGTGGTGCTACGACCGCTACCGCTCCTATCGCGCCTCGGACAACACCTTCCAGCCTAACAACGGCCCCCGTCAGCAGTGTGTTTCGCCCTACTGACGGCCTCCAGTCAGTACCCAGGGCCGTTGACTGAGCCCGTGCCTCGAGAGGCACGGGTTTTCTCTTTTGCCGTGGAATGGATTTGCCCTTCGCCGCCTTTTAGCCCCAAACGCTGAGAGGCCTTTTTGCAATGGCTCCTGGTGGCCGAATGGTGACTAAGATTCCCTTGGCAGATCGCGCACATACGTTCACGGACGCGCCGCGTCGTCGACCCTTTCCAGCCAGGACTCCCGCCAAAACGGATAGATGCCACGGGGACAGAACCAACGGCCGCACACGCTGAGTTCACCCGAGCAGTAGACGTCATCAAGAATAACGCAATCCCTCGGGATCTTTAACATGCGGCCGTCTTTTTCGTCGATGATGCGCCGCACACCGGTCTTGACCCTGTAGGTTCGTCCGCAGTGAGGAAGCATCTCCCGGTCAAAAGAAAGGCCGCGGCTCTCGCCACGATCATCGAGCGTTGCTGCGATTTCCGTAGGGGTCAGCACTCGGACGAGTTCCCCTGCCTGCAGGTTGAGTGCCTTGTCCATGCTTGCGGGTTCGCCCGGCCCCTGGAGTGGCAGCGTCTTGATCAGCCCCGTGTAGAACGCAAAGTCCATCACGAATGCCCTTGCAAGCAGCACCGCGAACCTGAGCGGACGGAAGTTGCCATTCGTCAGTTCGCGCCAGTATTGGCTCAGGTTCCGACGCTTCAGCGGCTCGGAGGCCTTGAGCGCGTCAGTGGCCTGGCACCGCCAGAAATCCGCACCATTCTCGTGCGCCGCTTTTGCCGGCCGCGTTGCCGCTTCCGCTATACGCTCGAGTTCCGTGCTGCCTGCGCTACCGGTGTTAATTGCGGGTGCGGCGTTGTTGTCCACCCGACGCAGCCATTCATCCTTCCAGTAGATGCGGCAACCCGCCTGGCATCCGCCATGGCGGGATCCGTCGCAACGGAGATCCTCGAGGTACACGGTGCTATGCATGCGTCGACCGCCTGAGTGATCGACCATATTGCATGCTTTGTCGACGCGCCGCGACACTGTGAAGCGCTTTCCCAGATGGGCAATCATCTCGGGCATGAAAACCATCCCGTTCAAGGTGCCGTCCTTGTCGAGCGTCGCCTGAATCTCTTCCGCAGACAGCACTTCAACTACGTCGCCTTGACGCAAGGGATGTCCATTTGGGGGACGTTCAGGGCGCATGCTTTCATTCCCCTTGTGTTCTGTTGTTCGGATCGCTCTAGCGTATATGGTCCGATCGACCTGGGTAACTGACCATACACTAGGCAACGAGAGCCGAGCCTTAGCCAAAAAGCGAAAATAGGCGGCTCCGTTAGTGGTAATATCGATATGCTTCGAGATGCTGCCGTGAAATGCATCCCAATTTGCTGGCTTTTCGGTCTCTGATCGAAAGCGTGGCGACCACTCGGCGCGGTCAACGCTGGAGGACACAACCACCTTATAGCGGCGCGGTAGCGAGCTCCGAACACTGCATGTGATCAGGTTTGGACGCCACGGATTAGTTCGCCGGATGTACGACGGTCCCGTCGTCCCAAAAATTGTCCAGCCATAGATTGCCCGTGTTGGTGGCGTTGAAGTTTGTTACCGGCCCGTAAGCGCCACATTTTTTGTTGGCTCCTCGCATTAAAATATTGTTTTTGTAGATAACATTGTAAGAGTGAGGAAATTTGGAATTCTTTTTCTCACCTCCATAGGTACAATACGAAAGATAAGTATTCGCGCCAAAGAAATTGTTCTCTATAAGAGCGCCTTTTATCGCGTCGAAGTTGGGGATCAAGTTAACATCGCCAGTGCACCCTCCGCCAACTGAGTTCACTGGGTGATCACATATTATATAGTTGTGCCGAAGCGTAATATTTCGGCCTCCATCGCTCAGGAATCCTCCAAGGTGCCAATCCTGGCCTTCGGGCATGTATTGACCATGAAGATACGAATCCTGCACCAAACAAGACGAACTCGTCTCATCGCACTGAACTGACGTTACTCCACCGTGGATGTTCGACCGGAGCACCTGCAGATTTCCCCACCCAACAGCAGACTGCTGAATGGTTCCGGCGTCAACCTCGGAGTCAAACATTGAAAATGACCACAGCTTAGAGCCTGGTCGATCAGTATCAAGAATAACCTGACCGTTAATTTTGCTATTTTTGATAATGACATTTGAAGCCTGAATGCTCAGGCTGCAATTAACAGTTTTGCCATTGACAACAAAGTTATTTTCAGTAATGACGCACTCGTCTTTGTAATCTGTCAATATCGTCCCAGGGGGGACGCCGGTGTTTGTCGCGTCAGGCCAAGCGCTCCTGCTACGAACAGGAGCCTCGGCGCTAGCGATAAGGAGGCCGTTTTTTGAACTCGCGGCATGCCGGGCCGCAAAGAAGGCGGCCGCCGAGCGTGCCGACACGACGGCGGTGTCGCTCCGGAGCGTCGCGGCATTGGCCGGGAGGCCGACGATAGCAAACACTCCGGCCAAAAGCAGACTGAGCCTTGCTGGATGCATGTCCTCTCCTGTGCCTTTCGGAACTCCTGAACGCTTGTTCTCCGTCACTCGAGGCACCCCAAACGTCCGCCTCGGCCGTCGCAAAGCGGTAATAAGTTCGATAGCGGCCACTAAGGGTCGCTTTCCGGTTTGCGTGTCGAAGCATCGATCCAGACCCGCGCGACTGCCTATCGACCATTCTGAAAAACTCCTACTCCCTTCGCTTTAGGTTGAAAGGAACGAAGCACCAATCGCGTCAGCACCTCATCCAATTGGTAGCTCCGCCAAGAGCGTGTTTCCGGTCACACTCGTTGCAGAACAAAGTCTTTCGGAAAGAGGCGGGGATTTGGTCAACTTCGGGTTTATTCGCCGCACTGCGCCTGACGCCCTGCTCCTCCTTGCGACGGTCGTCCCTTTCCCGCACATCCGAATGCCACGGAGATCCAAGCCATTGCTGGCGTCGTTGCTCTGATGAGACCCGGGCTCTCTTTACCGCTATCCGCCGAAAGGATGCGCTGCGCGTCTAGTCAAGTCCTGCCCGCAGCAGGTCGACTTACCCGCACGGGCAAGTCGGAACGTCGCACCCTATGACAAAGAGTCCGCAGAGCAGCAGCACGAAGATTCGGAAACTATCCCCGACCGCGGCTGCGCTGAGCCACATTCAGAGGGCACACAGCCAAGCGAATGAATATGAAGGCGCGCTCATCTTGACGGAGGCTCGTCCCCGTTGGTCGTCCCTCCAAACGGCTGAGGGACCGCCATCAAATTGGGACGGTCGGGCCGACCCCGACGACGCCAGTGACCGCGAGCCGCCAGCGAAGAAGAAAAACAACCCTTGGCCGGTGCGCATCTTTCTGATCTCGTTGGTATTTCCTTGGGATTTCCATCTCGGACCGATGCGACTGTCGGCCTATCGCTTCGTGCTGTTGGCATTGCTGGGCTCCTGCCTGGTCCTGTTGATCGCCGGGAAAGTTGGCAAAGTCAGATTTGCCGATCTCGCGGTGCTTCTGTTTGCTCTGTGGTCGGCACTCAGCCTCATCGTTGACAACGGGTTCGCGACAGCTATGCAGCCAGCCGGAATTCAAGTTGTCGAAACATTCGGCGCCTACCTGCTCGCTCGCTGCTGGATACGCGATTTTGACGACCTGCAAAAAGCGGTCCGTCTGCTGTTTTGGATTGTTGTGATCTTGATGCCCTTTGCCGTAGTCGAATGTTTTGGTGGCGGCAACGTTCTGCGCACCGCCATGGGGGTAATTTGGCCCACGGCAATTTTTGCGCCAGAGCATCGGCTTGGGCTAACTCGCGTAATGTCGGTGTTCGAGCACCCAATCTTGTTTGGGCTTAGCACAGGTAGTATCTTGGCACTTAACTATTTTGTC
The DNA here is from genome assembly GCF_006440615.1 of Mesorhizobium sp. B2-6-2. Classification (NCBI taxonomy): domain Bacteria; kingdom Pseudomonadati; phylum Pseudomonadota; class Alphaproteobacteria; order Hyphomicrobiales; family Phyllobacteriaceae; genus Mesorhizobium; species Mesorhizobium sp. B2-6-2. The sequence goes on from NZ_VFUG01000008.1 coordinate 155,025, forward strand.
GGAGATTACAACGAAAGATTGATGAAACGCTATTTAAAATCGGCAGTTATATTAGGAACGGCATCGTTGTCTCTATCAACTGGCCCTATTTTCTCCACTATTCTACAGATTATTCTGATAAGTTGGAACACAGTATTGTACAGAATTAGATATAGGTGGAAGATATTTATAGCTATTTTAATTTTACTCTTGATACCGCTTGAACTACTTGCCAACAGGTCACCTCTGTCCATAATGACGCAAATGGTCGTGATCGACCCACAGACTTATTGGTATCGGAGGTTGATCTGGGACTATGGTTCGGCAACCGCGCTGAACCATCCTCTTTTCGGGATTGGCCTTGGCGACTGGGAGCGCCCTGCCTGGATGCCCAACGACACAATCGACAACTTCTGGCTCGTGGAAGCAATTCGCTACGGTCTACCCGCTCCGATACTGCTGCTATCAGCAGGGATTTCGATCAGCCTGGCGATGGCTGGCAAACGAAATTTCGAGAAAAGGCTCGACGACGTCCGCACTGGTTACATCATAACGATGGTCTTCTTTTTCCAGATCGGCTGGACGGTGCACTTCTGGAGCAGCACGTACGTCCTTGCTCTGTTTCTGCTGGGAAGCGGAGTGTGGCTTCTTGATGCGCCCCCCGGCGGTTCAGAGAAGACAGTTGCCAAGGCTGGCCCACCCGGGTGGCGTGTGCCGCCCCCATGATTGGCGTCGGGCATCTTCACACTGAGACACTGCATTGACCAAACAGCCAGGTATTCTGGCACGCTGTCCTATGGCAATTCCAGGAAAAGTGTGAGCGGTTAGCCGTCAGGAATTGTGTTGAAACAAAGAGCTAGCGGTTCGCCATTTCCGTGAAACGGTGATACGCTCTGGAAGCAATTCATGCTCCGGACGGTCAGCAACTCTTGAGACGATGGTCCGATCTAGACTGCTCACAATAGACGCAAGCTAGTTTAAAATTCTTTCTGCCTTGCTGTATAAATTAACCAATTTAGCCGAACCCAATTGACGCAACTTTCTCAGTGCTCGCACCGGGTTAATGATCGCAGCTCGCGCTCGATGATAACCGTCCCGCCAATTGCCGTAGCAATTTATGGGAAATTCGAGCAGTTCGGGCCATTCTACCTTCAGCGCACCGACTAGCATGGAGTTGTTTCTGCGCAACGACGGATGCAGGGACATCATCGCGCTATATGTCGAGCGAGATATAAGCGGATTGATTTCGACGTGCCTTAGATGCGCATAGGATTCTGCAAAGCCCCAGGAACTCATGCGCAGTTCCACATACGCAAGATCAAGTATCAGAAGACTATCCAAACCCTGCAGGGGCTCGAGCCAGGCCTCAACCGCCGGCAGAAGGCGGGGATGCTGGGGTAGTTTGAGCCTTGCAATCAGGCCACTGGCATCGAGCTTTGTCTGATCACCCGAGTTCAACCAGAGAAATCCACGGCCGACTTCACCGCCTAAACCTCCGACAAATATCATGTCCTCGAGAGGTGTCATGCTGGGATGCATTTTCATATTCATGCCAGTGACGCAATGGCTCGCCTTCCTCTGCCATGTCTGCACCTGCGCGTCATTGGCCTCGACATAGGGCAGTATCTGATGCTTCAAACCGAAGCGTCGTGACAACTCGCGCGCCCTCAAAACATCTAACTCGGCTCCCGGCGCGTCCACCGTGATGAAGCTGACATCGCTGAGGAACTTTCTTGCGCACGCCAATACCAGCCTTGTATCCAGTCCGGCGGTAAGACCCAGACGTGCCTGAGCGGCCTTGGAGAGCACTCCTATGACGCGACTTGTGTGTTCCAGAATTGTCCCGATCGACCTAACGGGGTCAAACTCCGGCGTAAGTGGCTCGGTCGGCCAATGCCTAGTGCATTTCCAGCTGTCAAAATCGAGATAGTGGTTGCAAATCAAGCGCTTAACGCCGTCATGAGCTGTAAGGCCCGCAGGAAACCAGCCATCTCTGTCAACTCGAAGGGCGGCATAAAAGGCATGGTCAAGGCGTTCATCGTACTCCTTTTCCGATGCCAGAACCAACAACGTGGTTGCCGCCGCCACCTGATTGGCCGCCTCGTATACGACTGACAATGTACCATTTGCATCGAGGTACAATCTCCGTGCCTGCGGCAAGTCCAAAACGAAGACAAAGCTGCCGGCCAACCTATAGATTTCTCTCTCAATGCAAGCGTCCAGCGCCGGTCCAGCGCCAGCAGCGCATTTTAGCTCGTAACGACCATCGAGTATCCTATTCCCGTCGAGGTCGATCGGGGTTCCGAGCAGACAGCCAATGAGTTGATCGTCGCTGTCAAAAACCTTGGTCAAACGAAGCCGAGGAAAGATATCAATCGAAAGCGCATTAATCTGAACCCGCTTGGAGCCCGGCACCGCCGGAATGTGCCCCTTGGACACAACGAACTGACCTTCCAATTCGGCTTCGGAAATCAATTTGCTACCTGTCTATGGGTTAAGACCGGCTAGGGCCGCTGTTGAATCATGCTTGGGGATTGAAGAGGCACAAATAGCCCTATTGGGTATTTTTGATAGTTCGATTGGTCGAACCTCCGGAAAGCTCCCCGCGTCTTACTTCCGTTGGCAAACGAGCCTGTCATCTTGAGCAGTCCAGGCCTCGTCACCTCGTTGCGGTCTGACGCGCCTGGTTCGTCCGCCCGAACAGCCTGTGTCGGGCGCTTGCGACTTTAACGCGCCCATCCCAAACTATCTGTTTGATCCAGAAGCGGCGGAGAGCCGCCTCGCATTTGCGCTTCTGTTCAGTCGAAAGATTGGCTGACAAAGCGATATCCAACAGATCTTTGTGCATGCGAGAGGGCGAAGTCCTGAGTTCTTCACTCCGGACCGGATCGAGACGCCTCAGGAAAGCGGCAATGTCGCGACCGACAACCGATTTCTGCGTCCGGTTCGTCAACCTTTCGGCAAGGTGAATTATTGGCCCACGAAGTGCCAATTCCGCGCAGAACAGCCAGTCCGCCCGTTCGGATCGCCGCAACAGCTGGGTTTCCATAAGCTGCGAACGTCGAAACACGCCATAGATTGGGTCATACTTCGCGTCGCCCGCATGGTAAAACCATAACATCCGCTCGAATCGCCGAGATGGTTCTGGCGACGATGGGAACTCACCAGGAAAGTCCTCCCACCTTCCCGTATTTCCGTCGTACAACGTCACACCTGTTGTGACGCCGATCGCGTCGGGTCTCGCCTCAAGGGCTTGGACACACCTCGACAAGCACGTGGGCTCGAGCCAGTCGTCGGCGCTTATCCACCGGAAGTACGTGCCGCGCGACAAGCGCAGAACGCGGTTCATATTTTGGTGCAATCCGATGTTCGAGGGATTGATGCTTAGATTGATACGTCGGTCGGCGCGTGAAAAGGCCATCAGCGCTTCAACATCTCTCGCGTCGGACGCATTGTCGGAAATAATCAGCTCGAAGTCTTCAAAATCCTGAGCCAAGATTGATTGGATACACTTTTCGACCCAGCCTCTGCCATTGCGGACGGCGAGACCAATTGACAACTTTGGAACGCTTTCGTTCAATTGACTCTCCCAAGAACAGCAGACGTGTCTGTAAGTCGAATAGCCGGTGCGGACCGCAGCTTGGTGAAGGCATCCACCGAAAGATGTCCCTGTCTATCCTGCCACCATGGCGCCACGCCGAAATCCGCAGGCTCGAGCAGACGCCAACTTACCTTCGCGGAGCTGATTTCTCATGAAAGCAACAACGGACACTGGCGTGCTCCCGCACCGAGCGTTGGAAATTCGCTAGCTTATGCTTATCAAGCTGCGTTTGTATCGCCGGCATCCTGTGCGGCTCTCGCATCAATAGGTGGTAGAGGCTAGCCGATCGAATAAATCACGCCTGCCGACTCCCCTGGCCGCTTTCACGGCCGGCGCGCTGAATACCGTCGCCAAAAACCAAACGAGCTGTGCCAGTACGGGATGCTGGTCAAATGTCTCGTTTCCAAGGCCGGTTTTGTCGGCGCGATCTCAGTTCGCGCTCAGCGTCCGCCGCACCGCGTCGCGCCATCCGGCCAGTTTCGCACCGCGCGTTGCCGCGTCCATCTCCGGCTTGAAGCGCCGCTCCAGCGCCCAGCTCTTGGCGAATTCTTTCGCTTTTGGCCAGACGCCGGCCTTTGACCCGGCAAGCCAGGCCGCGCCCAGCGCCGTCGTCTCCAGGATCGTCGGACGGTCGACCGGTGCGTCGAGAATGTCGGCGAGCCTCTGCATGGTCCAGTCGGAGGCCACCATGCCGCCGTCGACGCGAAGCACCGTCTTGGCCGAAGCGCCTTTCCAGTCCTTGCGCATCGCGTCGAGTAGGTCGCGCGTCTGGAAGGCGACCGATTCGAGTGCCGCGCGGGCGAACTCGGCCGGGCCCGAATTGCGCGTCAACCCGAAGATCGCTCCGCGCGCATCCGCGTCCCAATGCGGCGCACCGAGGCCGACGAAGGCTGGCACCAGATAGACCTGCTGCGCAGGGTCAGCGGCCGCAGCCAATACTCCGCTTTGCTCGGCCTTGCCGATCACCTTGATGCCGTCGCGCAGCCACTGCACGGCGGCGCCCGCGATGAAGATCGAGCCTTCCAGCGCGTAGGTTGTCTTGCCGTTCAAACGGTAGGCGATCGTGGTCAGAAGCCGGTTCTTCGAACGCACCAGATCGGCGCCGGTGTTGAGCAGCGCGAAGCAGCCGGTGCCATAGGTGGATTTCATCATGCCGGGCTCGAAACAGGCCTGGCCGATGGTCGCCGCATGCTGGTCGCCGGCCACCCCGAGGATCCGCATCCCGGCTCCGAAAAGGCTCTTCTCGGTGACGCCGAAATCATCGGCGCAGTCCTTCACCTCAGGCAGGATCGCGGCCGGGATCTTCAGGACCGAGAGCAGCTCGTCGTCCCAGACATTCTTCTCGATGTTGTAGACCAGCGTGCGCGAAGCATTTGTCGCGTCGGTGGCGTGCACTTGGCCGCCGGTCAGCCGCCAGATGAGAAAACTGTCGATGGTGCCGGCAAGCAGTTCGCCCTTCTCGGCGCGCTTCCTGGCACCCTTCACCTTGTCCAGCATCCAGGCGATCTTGGTGCCGGAGAAATAGGGGTCGAGCAGCAGGCCGGTCTTCTTCGTGAATGTCTTCTCCAGCCCCTGCTTCTTCAGCTTCTGGCACAGCGGCGCGGTGCGCCTGTCCTGCCAGACGATCGCGTTATGGATCGGCTTGCCTGTCGCCTTGTCCCAGATCACGACCGTCTCGCGCTGGTTGGTGATGCCTATCGCGGCCACATCCGATGCCGCTCGGCCGGCGGCCTTCAAAGCCGCTTTCACCGTGGCGAGAACGCTTGCCCAGATATCTTCCGGATCATGCTCGACCCAGCCGGAAGCCGGATAATGCTGCGTGAATTCCTGCTGGCTGCTGCCGGCGACTTTCATCTTGTCGTCGAACAGGATCGCCCGGGTCGACGTCGTTCCCTGGTCGATCGCCAGCACAAAACCGCTCATTCCATCCCTCCACTTCTCATGCAACAGGGGAGACGGCCAAGCCGCCTCCCCTGCACTTCCTACATGGGCAAACGCGCTCGCGTCACGCAGTTACTGCTGCTGCCAGCTCTTCACCAGTTCGTCGTAGTTGATGGTGACCGGCTTTTCCTTCTCGTTCTCGATCTTCAACTGAGGAGCGAGATTGCCTTTCTTGACCGCGTCGGCGTTCCAGTAGGCAAGATCGTGCTCTTCGGCCATCTTCGGGCCGATGTCGCCCTGGACGCCCGACTTCTCGATGCGGCTCATGACCTTTTCCTGCTCGGCGCAGAGCGAGTCCATTGCTTCCTGGGCCGACTTGGCGCCGGACGAGGCATCGCCGATGGCTTGCCACCAGAGCTGCGCCAGCTTCGGATAGTCAGGCACGTTGGTGCCGGTCGGCGACCACTGGACGCGGGCCGGCGAGCGATAGAACTCGATCAGACCGCCGAGCTTCGGAGCGCGCTCGGTGAAGCTCTTGTCGTGGATCGTGCTCTCGCGGATGAAGGTCAAGCCGACATGGCTCTTCTTCACGTCGACCGTCTTCGAGGTGACGAACTGCGCGTAGAGCCAGGCGGCCTTGGCGCGATCGTCAGGCGTCGACTTCATCAGTGTCCAGGAACCCACGTCCTGGTAACCGAGCTTCATGCCGTCCTTCCAGTAGACGCCGTGCGGCGACGGCGCCATGCGCCACTTCGGCGTGCCGTCGTCGTTCAGCACCGCCTTGGCGCCGGCGTCGACCATCGAAGCGGTGAAGGCGGTGTACCAGAAGATCTGCTGCGCGACCCCGCCCTGCGCCGGCACTGGGCCGGATTCGGAGAAGGTCATGCCCTGGGCTTCCGCCGGAGCGTAGGCCTTCAGCCAGTCGAGATATTTCTGGATCGAGTAGACCGCCGCCGGGCCGTTGGTATCGCCGCCACGCGCGGTGCAGGAGCCGACGGGACGCGAATGCTCGTCGACCTTGATGCCCCATTCGTCAACCGGCAGGCCATTCGGCAGGCCCTTGTCGCCATTGCCGGCCATGGACAGCCAGGCGTCCGTGAACCGCCAGCCGAGCGACGGGTCCTTCTTGCCGTAGTCCATGTGGCCGTAGACCTTCTTGCCGTCGATCTCGCGGCCGGTGAAGAACTGGGCGATGTCCTCATAAGCCGACCAGTTGACGGGAACGCCGAGGTCGTAGCCGTATTTGGCTTTGAAGTCGGCCTTGTTCTTCTCGTCGTTGAACCAGTCGTAGCGGAACCAATAGAGGTTCGCGAACTGCTGGTCGGGGAGCTGATAGAGCTTCTTGTCGGGCGCCGTCGTGAACGACGTGCCGATGAAGTCCTTCAGGTCGAGGTTCGGATTGGTGACGTCCTTGCCCTCGTTCGCCATCCAGTCGGTCAGGTTGCGCACCTGCTGGTAGCGCCAGTGCGTGCCGATCAGGTCGGAGTCGTTGACCCAGCCGTCATAGAGGTTCTGGCCGGTCTGCATCTGGGTCTGGATCTTCTCGACGACGTCGCCTTCCTGGATGACGTCATGTGTGACCTTGATGCCGGTGATGGCGGAGAAGGCCGGTGCCAGCACCTGTGACTCGTATTGGTGCGTGGCGATGGTTTCCGAAACGACCTTGATGTCCATGCCGGCGAACGGCTTGGCTGCGTCGATGAACCACTGCATTTCCTTTTCCTGGTCGGCGCGTGAAAGCGTCGACAGGTCGCCTATCTCCTTGTCGAGAAAGGCTTTTGCCTCGTCCATACCGGCATAGGCATGGCCCGCTCCGAGCAATAGAGCAAGGGCTGTCGTCGATGTTAGAAATTGCCGTCGCATGTGTCTCCTCCAGTCTTAAGTTGCAAGTGCGATCCGGGGCGGCCGCCAGCACGCGGCCGACCCGGCTATTCCCCCTCTATACGTATCGGAACACGCCAACGGCGTAGACCACGGAGAGAGCGAGAGCCCACCACAGGTTGGGTCCAACCAGACCCAGCCAAGCGAGATGGATGAATGCGCTGCCAAGCAGCGACAGGAACAAACGATCGCCGCGCGTCGTCTCGAAGCGCAGCACCCCGACGCGCGGATGACCGCCGGGCGAGGCATATTCCCAGACGCCCATGCCAAAGAGCATCAGCGCAATAACGATGAAGAAGGCGGCCGTCGGCCACGTCCACGCCATCCAGGAGAAGTCGAGGTTCATCGCTTAGACCCTCCCCAGGGCAAAGCCCTTGGCGATATAATTTCGCACGAACCAGATGACCAAGGCGCCGGGGATCAGCGTCAGCACGCCGGCGGCGGCGAGCAGGCCCCAATCCATTCCGGCGGCAGAGACCGTGCGGGTCATGGTGGCGGCGATCGGCTTGGCGTCCGTCGTGGTCAGCGTGCGCGCGATCAAGAGCTCCACCCACGAGAACATGAAGCAGAAGAAGCAGGCGACGCCGATGCCGCTCGCGATCAGCGGCATGAAAATCTTCAGAAAGAAGCGCGGGAAGGAATAGCCGTCGATATAGGCGGTCTCGTCGATCTCCTTCGGCACGCCGGACATGAAGCCTTCGAGGATCCATACCGCCAGCGGCACGTTGAACAGGCAGTGCGCCAGCGCCACGGCAATATGGGTGTCGATCAGGCCGAACGCTGAATAGAGCTGGAAGAACGGCAGCGCGAACACCGCCGGCGGCGCCATGCGGTTGGTCAAAAGCCAGAAGAACAAATGCTTGTCGCCGAGGAAGCGGTAACGCGAGAAGGCGTAGGCCGCCGGCAGCGCCACCGCCACCGATATCACCATGTTCATCACCACATAGGTGATCGAATTGATGTAGCCCGAATACCAGGACGGGTCGGTGAAGATGGTGCGATAGTTCGCCAGTGTCGGATTATGCGGGAACAGCGTCAGCGACGACACGATCTCGGCATTGGTCTTGAAGCTCATGTTGATGAGCCAGTAGATCGGCAGCAGGATAACGATGATGTAGACCGTCGGCACGATCCACCACCAGCGCGATTCCTCGCCGCGGCGGCGCATCAGCTTCGCCACCTCGTCCTGCGACAGCGCGCTGCCCACTTCGGTGACTGCCGTCTCGCTCACGCGCGTGGTCTCGTTGGCGCCCGCCATCTGTTAGCGCTCCGCATCGTAATTGGTCATCACGGTGTAGAACACCCATGACAACAACAGGATAATCAGGAAGTAGACCAGCGACATCGCCGCCGCCGGACCGAGGTCGAACTGGCCGAGCGCCGTCTTGACCAGGTCAATCGACAGAAAGGTGGTCGAATTGCCGGGACCGCCGCCGGTGACGACGAAGGGCTCGGTATAGATCATGAAACTGTCCATGAAGCGCAACAGCACGGCGATCAGCAACACGCGCTGCATCTTGGGCAGCTGGATGTAGCGGAACACAGCCCAGCGTGAGGCGCCGTCGATCTTGGCAGCCTGGTAGAAGGCATCGGGAATCGAGACCAGGCCAGCATAGCAAAGCAGCACGACCAGGCTGGTCCAGTGCCAGACATCCATGATGATGACGGTGACCCAGGCATCGATCGGATCCTGGACGTAGTTGTAGTCGATGCCGAGCGCATTGATGTAATAGCCGAGCAGGCCGATGTCGTTGCGGCCGAACACCTGCCAGATCGTGCCCACGACATTCCACGGAATGAGCAGCGGCAGCGCCATCAGCACCAGGCAGACCGGCACGCCCCAGCCCTTCTTCGGCATGTTGAGCGCGATGAAGATGCCGAGCGGCACCTCGATCGCCAGGATGATGAAGGAGAAGACCAGGTTGCTCACCATCGCTTCCCAGAAGCGGTCGGAGTGCAGCAGTTCCTCGAACCATTCGGTGCCGGCCCAGAAGAAGACGTTGTTGCCGAACGTGTCCTGCACCGAATAGTTGACGACCGTCATCAGCGGGATGACGGCCGAGAACGCCACCAGCACCAGCACCGGCAGGACAAGGAACCAGGCCTTGTTGTTCCAGGTCTTGTCCATCTATGCCCCCATCTCGACGCGCCAGGAATCGGCATAGATGTTGATGCCGGCCGGATCGAAGCGGACTTTCGGTTCGGCCGGCACCTCGTCGTCCTCGCCGATCACCGCGGCGATCTCCCTGCCCTCGAGGTTGGCGCGCACGACCTTGTGGCGGCCGACGTCCTCGACTTTGCTGACCTGCACCGCCATGCCCTCGCGGCCGAGCCGCACATATTCGGGACGGATGCCGAGCTCGACGGCGCCGGCTTCGGCCTTGGGCACGCCGGGTAACTCGATGCGCTGGGCACCGAGCTTCGCCGTCCTGCCTTCCAGCGCAACCGGCAGCACGTTCATGCCCGGCGAGCCGATGAAATAGCCGACGAAGGTGTGGCGCGGCCGCTCGAAAAGTTCGGCAGGCGTGCCGATCTGCACGATCTCGCCGTCATACATGACCACGACGCGGTCGGCGAAAGTCAGCGCTTCGGTCTGGTCATGCGTGACATAGACCATGGTGTAGCCGAAGCGGCGGTGCAGTTGCTTCAACTGCGAGCGCAGCACCCACTTCATATGCGGGTCGATGACCGTCAGCGGCTCGTCGAACAGGATGGCATTGACGTCGGAGCGAACCAGGCCGCGTCCAAGCGAGATCTTCTGCTTCTGGTCCGCGGTGAGCCGGCGCGCCTTCCTGTTCGCCATCGAAGCGAGATCGATCATGTCAAGCGTCTCGCGCACCTTGCGGTCGACATCGGCTTCCGGCACGCGCCGGTTGCGCAGGGGGAAAGCCAGATTGTCGTAGACGGTCATGGTGTCGTAAATGACCGGGAACTGGAACACCTGCGCGATATTGCGCTCCTGCGTCGACAGCCTGGTCACGTCCCGGCCATTGAACAGCAACTTGCCGTGCGAGGGGTGCAGCAGTCCCGAAATGATATTGAGCAAGGTGGTCTTGCCGCAGCCCGAAGGCCCGAGCAGCGCGTAGGCGCCGCCATCCTCGAAAGTGTGGTGCACTTCCTTCAGAGCGAAGTCGGAATCCTTCTGCGGGTTGGGCAGGTAGGAATGACGGATGTGGTTGACCTCGATGCGCGCCATCGTTTTCTCCTCAGGCCGCCAGCTTCGACGCCGTCACGGCGCGGCCGTTATGGTCGAATACCATGATGTGGCGCGGGTCGATGAACACCTCGACCTCGTCGTCCGTCTCGAAATCGAGAATGCCATGCGCAAGCATCACCCAGCGCGCATCGGCGAAATCGAGATGGACGAAGCTTTCCGAGCCGGTGATCTCCGTGATGGTGACCTTGGCCCGCACCGGCACGGCGCCGGCGTTCGGCCGCTCCAGCGACAAATGATGCGGCTGGAAGCCGATCGTGTAGCTGGCGTCCGCAATGCCGGCGAGTTCCGTCGGCACCGGCAGCTTGACGCCGCCTTCGAGCAGGAAATCCGACCCCTTCTTGGAGAGCACGATGGTGTTGAGCGGCGGATCGGCGAAGGTCCGCGCCGTCACCAGGTCGACGGGCTTGCGGAACACTTCGACCGTCGGGCCAAATTGCGTGACGCGGCCTTCCGAAAGCGTTGCCGTGTTGCCGCCGAGCAAAAGGGCCTCGTGCGGCTCGGTCGTGGCATAAACGAAGATCGTGCCGGCCGCCGCGAAGATCTTCGGCAATTCGGCGCGCAATTCCTCGCGCAGCTTGTAGTCGAGATTGGCCAAAGGCTCGTCGAGCAACACCAGGCTGGCATTCTTGACGATGGCGCGGGCAAGCGCGGTGCGTTGCTGCTGGCCGCCGGACAGGCTGAGCGGCGTGCGGTCGAGATAAGGCGTGAGCTTCAAGAGCGCCGCCGCGTTGCGCACCTCCTTGTCGATCTTCGCCTGCTCGACGCCGGCCACCCGCAGCGGCGAGGCGATGTTCTCGTAGACAGTCATCGCCGGGTAGTTGATGAACTGCTGGTAGACCATGGCGACGTTGCGCTTCTGCACCTTCTGTCCGGTGACGTCCTTGCCGTCGAACCAGACCGAGCCGGAAGTCGGCGCGTCGAGGCCAGCCATCAGCCGCATCAGGCTGGTCTTGCCGGAGAGCGTCGGCCCAAGCAGGACGTTCAGCGAGCCGTGCTGAAGCGTCAGCGACACGTCGCGGATATGCTCCTGCGCGCCGACGGTCTTCGTCACGTTCCTCAATTCCAGCATCACGCCTCCTCCCAGGCCTTGCGCATCAGCGGCCGATCCTCATTCCGCCGCCGCGACATGACGGCCGCTCAGTCCGCGCATGAATTCTTCCAATGCCGCCGTCTGCTCGCGGCTGAAATGCAGTCCGCGCTTGGTGCGGCGCCACAACACGTCCTCGGCGGTGACCGCCCATTCGTTTTCGGCCAGATAGCGAACTTCCGCCTCAAAAAGATCGGCGCCGAAATTGCGGCCGAGATCGGCATTCGACTTGGCGAGCCCGAGCAGCCTTTCCGCCCGCGTGCCGTAAAGCCGGGTGAAGCGGCGCGCCAGCCGCTGGTCAAGGAACGGATAGGCGCTCTTCAGCCTGGCAACCTGGGCATCGAAGCCGGTCGCGGCGAAATCGCCGCCGGGCAGCGGCGCATCATGCGTCCACGGCCTGCCGCGCTTGCCGAGAAAACCTTCGATCTTCTCCAACATCGATTCCGCCAGCCGGCGGAAGGTGGTGATCTTGCCGCCGAAGGCGTTGAGCAAGGGGGCAGCACCCTCCCCGCCATCCGCCTTCAGCACATAATCGCGCGTTGCTTCCTGCGCCTTCGAGGCGCCGTCGTCATAGAGCGGGCGCACCGCCGAATAGGTCCAGACGATATCGGAGCGCTTCACCGGCTGCGCGAAATATTCGCTTGCCGCGGCGCACAGATAGTCGATCTCGGTGTCGGAGATCTTCACCTCATGCGGATCGCCCGGATAGTCGCGATCGGTGGTGCCGATCAGCGTGAATTCTTCCTCGTAAGGAATGGCGAAGATGATGCGGCCGTCCTTGTTCTGGAAGAAATAGGCGCGCGGGTCGTCGAACTTCTTGTTGATGACGATGTGGCTGCCCTGCACGAGGCGGACATTGTGGACGTCGTTCTGGCCGACCGCGGTCGAGAGCACGTGATCGACCCAGGGGCCGGCGGCGTTGACGAGAAGCCGCGCGCGAACCTCTTCGGTTTCACCGGTAAGCACATTCTGCACCTTCACGGTCCAAAGCGCACCGTCGCGCCGCGCGCTGACGACTTTTGTGCGGGTGCGGATAATGGCACCCCGGTTGGCGGCGTCACGCGCGTTCAGCGCCACCAGGCGCGCGTCGTTGACCCAACCGTCCGAATACTCGAAAGCCTTGCGGAACAATGGCTTGAGCGGCTTGCCTGCCGGATCGCGGGCCATGTCCAGCGTCTTCGTCGCTGGCAGCAGCTTGCGCCCGCCGATATGATCGTAAAGGAACAGTCCCAGCCGGATCAGCCAGGCGGGCCTGAGACCCTTGGCATAGGGCAGCACGAAGCGCATCGGCCAGATGATGTGCGGCGCGTTCTTCCACAGAACCTCGCGCTCCATCAGCGCTTCGCGCACCAGCCGGAACTCGTAGAATTCGAGATAACGCAGCCCGCCATGGATGAGCTTGGTCGAGCCGGAGGAAGTCCCGCTGGCGAGATCGTTCATTTCGGCAAGGTAAACTGAAAATCCGCGGCCAACGGCATCGCGGGCTATGCCGCAGCCGTTGATGCCGCCGCCGATGACGAAAATGTCATGGATCGGAGATGCGTCCAAAGAATCCTCCAACGATTTCGCATTGCACCATTTTTGTGTTTTACGAAACCGTGACGGAATTATTTCGAACTCAAAGCGAATGTCAAACGAAATATCGCAGTCGGTTGAGCAAGCCGTCGAGGCGTGCCTATTCGAACGCTGTCTCGATCAGCCGGACTTCGGTTTCCTCGCAAATCCTGCGAATCGACGGGATCTCGCAACGATCGGTGATGAAGGTATTCACCTGCGAAAGATGGCCAATCCGGACCGGCGCGGTGCGTTCGAATTTCGTCCGGTCGGAAACCAGAATGACGTGGCGAGCATTTGCGATGATAGCCTGCGCAACCTTCACCTCGCGGAAATCGAAGTCGAGCAACGCGCCGTCATGATCGATCGCCGAGGCGCCGATGACGGCGTAATCGACCTTGAACTGGCGGATGAAATCGACGGCTGCCTCGCCGACAATGCCACCGTCGGAACCGCGCACAACGCCGCCGGCGATCACCACCTCGATCGTGGGGTAGATGCGCATCCTATTGGCAACATTGATATTATTGGTGATGACCATAAGCCCGTTATGGTCGAGCAGCGCCTTGCTGACGGCCTCGGTGGTGGTGCCGATATTGATGAACAGCGAGGCATTGTCGGGAATCAGCCGCGCCGCCGCGCTGCCGATCGCCTCCTTCTCGTCGGCGGCAATCTTGCGGCGTGCCTCGTACTCCATGTTCTCGATGCCGGACGGGAACAGCGCACCGCCATGGATACGGGTCAGCAGGCGCTGATCGCACAGATCGTTGAGGTCCTTGCGGATGGTCTGCGGCGTCACGTTGAAATGCGTCGCCAGGTCATCGACCAGGACCCGGCCATGGTCTTTCGCCCTCTGGATGATCTCGGCATGGCGTGGCGAAAGAAACATTGCGCGTCCTCCATTTTCGTTTTTTCCGTCTATATCGGAAAACGAAAGCGAAGAAAAGGTATAAGCCGGCTAACGAAAATCACCTGATTGCAAAAGGCAAACCAGTGCGGAACAGATCTGCCGCCTCAGGATAAGCGCCGTGCAATCTCGGTTATGCCGTCGAACGCCGCGTCAACATCTGCGGCGCGATCGCCGTCCGCACCGGACCGTCTCGCAGACTGGCGCGATAGTCGGCGTCCCAGTCGGCGGCGCGCCTCGACCAATCGCGGAATTCGTCGCTGTCCATATTTTCCCTCCCAGCGGCCGGCGAAGATACCGGCCGGTCGAACCGCTCTCGGAAAGCCCTATCCTGGAAAGTCCGGCAGATTTGAAAAAGCGATTTTCAACGCGTTGGACCAGCCGTCCGATATGGTGCGGTAGTAAGGATCATCATGGCCGATCCGTCGGTTTAGCCCCACCCTGAGCGCATCCTGTTCCAGGAACAGCAGATCGAGCGGCAGCCCGACCGAGAGGTTGGATTTCAGCGTCGAGTCGAACGACACCAGAAGCAGCTTCACCGTTTCGGCCAGGCTCATTGCCCGATCATAGGCACGGATGATGATCGGCTTGCCGTATTTCGTCTCGCCGATCTGGAAGAAAGGCGTGTCGTCGGTCGACTCGATGAAATTGCCTTCCGGATAGATCATGAACAGTCTGGGCGGGCTGCCCTTGATCTGGCCGCCGAGGATGAAGGAGGCATTGAAGTAGGAATCCGCCTTGTCGCCGTTGAGCGAGGCATGCTCTATCACTTCCTTCACTGCATCGCCGACCAGCCGCACCGTCTGGTACATGGAGGGAGTTTCGAGCAGCTTCGGATGACGGTCGCCGACCGCCTTGTTACGCTCGTCGAGCAGGCTGACAACCGCCTGCGTCGTGGCAAGGTTGCCCGCCGACATCAGCACGATGACGCGCTCGCCGGGCTGTTCCCACACATGCATCTTCTTGAAGGTCGAGATCGAATCCATGCCGGCATTGGTGCGCGTGTCCGACATGAACACGAGCCCGCTATCGATCTTGAGGCCGACGCAATAGGTCATGATTGCTCTTTTGCTAGCGATTCCGGCGCAGATTACTGCTCTACCGTGACGGTGACGGCAAGCTTCTCTTGCGCCTGCCCCAGCAGTATCCCCGACACCGGCGAGGCATCGCGATAGTCACGCCCCGTCGCCACCCGCACATAGCGTTCGTCGGGAGAGATACCGTTCGCCGGGTCGAAGGCAACCCATCCGAGCCCCACGACATAGGCCTCGGCCCAGGCATGGCTTGCCGCCTGCTCGACGGCCGCATCCATCATCAGATAGCCGCTGACATAGCGTGCGGGAAAGCCGAGGGCGACGGCGGTGGCGATGAAGATGTGGCTGTGGTCCTGGCAGACGCCGGACTTCAACGCCAGCGCTTCCTCCGCCGGCGTCACGACGCTGGTCGCGCCCGGCCTGTAGGCAACGCGTTCGCCGATAGCGCCCATCAGCCGGTGCAGTCGCTCGATCTCGGTGCCCTGGCCCAGCGTGCCGGCCAGTTCGCGTATGCCCTCGCCGGCGGCGGTGAGTTGCGTCTGCTGTGCGAATAGCCAGAGCGGCGCAAAGCCCTGATGCGGACCCGTCACGCCCGCCGTGTCATGCGTGGTTACGTCTCCGGCTGCCTCGACGGTGATCGAATTCTGGCCGCTCTCGGCGCTCACCAGCCGCGTCTCGTTGCCGAAATGATCGGTGAAGCGCACCTCCTCGCGCGCGCCTTCGACCTTGATCGCCCAGGAGCCGATGGTCTGCGTGCGTCCGCTGGAAGGCCAAAGGCGCAGCCGCTGCAGCAGATACTGCACCGGCTGATCGTAGCGGTACTCGGTACGATGGGTGATCTTGAGCCGCATAACGCTCGCCTCGGCTGTGCTCAATAGAACCGGTAGTCCTGGGCAATCTCGTCGCCCAGCCTGGTGTTGTCGCGAATGAACTCGGCCAGGAACTCGTGCAGGCCATGATCAAATATGTCCTTGATCGACCCCCTCTTGAGCAGCGACTGGATCTTCTCGGCCGTGCCATGGCAGGCATGGCGTTCACCGTAATCGTCGGCGAGGAATTTCAAATGCTCGCCGAGGAAGCGGTAGCAGAAAGTCAGCGAGCGCGGCATGCGCACGTTGAGGATCAGATAGTCGGCGATATTCGTCGGCTTGTAGTCGGCTTCATAAACCCAGCGATAGGAGCGATGCGCCGACACCGAGCGCAGGATCGATTCCCACTGGTAGTTGTCGAGCGTCGAGCCGACCCAGGACAGCGACGGCAGCAGCACATAATATTTCACGTCGAGAATGCGCGCCGTGTTGTCGGCACGTTCGACATAGGTGCCGAGCTGCGAGAAATCGAAAATCTCGTTGCGCAGCATGGTGCCGTAGAACGAACCGCGGATCAGCGCCGTCTCGCGCTTGATTGCATCGAGCACCGTTGGCAGGTCGCGTTCGTCGATCGGCCTTGCCAGCATGCGCTTCAGCGACATCCAGGCTTCGTTGATGCTTTCCCAGGTCTCGCGGGTCAGCGCCGTGCGCACCATGCGCGCATTGTTGCGCGCCGTCTCGATCGACGACATCGTGCTCGACGGGTTCGAGGTGTCGCGCAGCAGGAAGTCCGAGACGTTGGCGGCGGTATAGTCCTGGTACTTCTGGCTGAAGGCGATGTCCGAGCCGGCGCTGAGCAGGACCGAGTTCCATTCCTCCGAAGCGCTCTGCGTGCGCGTCAGCGCCATGCGCAATCCCGCATCGACCAGGCGCGCCATGTTTTCGGCTCGCTCGATATAGCGGTTCATCCAATAGAGACCGTTTGCGGTGCGGCCCAAAAGCATATCAGCTTGCTCCGGTGTCGAGCGAATAGCGACTAGCGAGTAGCGAATAGAGAGAAAAAGACTTCATGACTTTTGCTGCAGGCTCCGGATCATCGAACGTAGCATCTTTCCTATTTCGTCAGTTTGGCCAAGCAAGCTGGCGACCTTCGCTTCGACCATCAGCCCAACCTCTCCGCACAGGATGAGATGTGTCTCCAACTCTTTCAGAGAGCCCTGCGCTCTACCCGAAGAAATTGAATGAAAGCTCCCGTATTTTCTCTTCCGTGACCTTCCGCAACGTTCGCTGCTATGGAAGCCGCCGAGCGTCGTATCTGAGAGGTCATTCCATACGCTTCGCTGTTCGGAAAACCTTTCGTGGCCGAATAGCAATCCACGGCCAACCTCAAAGCCGCCTTCCAAACAATCAGATCTCTGTAGGAATTGATTGCCGTCGTATCCCCCTCTTTTTCTCTACTCGCTATTCGCTACTCTCTATTCGCTCTTTCAATCATCCAGCACCCACGTATCTTTCGTCCCGCCCCCCTGCGAGGAATTGACCACCAAGGACCCCTCCTTGAGCGCGACGCGCGTCAGGCCGCCCGGCACGATCTGGATGCGGTCGGATACGAGCACGTAAGGCCTGAGATCGACATGGCGTGGCGACAAGCCCTTTTCGGTCAGGATCGGGCAGGTCGAGAGCGCCAGCGTCGGCTGGGCGATATAGTTCGAGGGCTTCGCCTGCAGTTTCTTGGCGAACGCCTCACATTCCTTCTTGGTCGCCGCCGGGCCGACCAGCATGCCGTAGCCGCCGGAGCCGTGCACTTCCTTGATGACGAGCTCGTGGATGTGCTCGAGCACGTATTTCAAGCTGTCGGCTTCCGAGCAGCGCCAGGTCGGGATGTTGCCGAGGATCGCCTTGCGGCCGGTGTAGAACTCGACGATCTCCGGCATGTAGGAATAGATCGCCTTGTCGTCGGCGATGCCGGTTCCCGGCGCGTTGGCGATGGTGATGTTGCCGGCGCGGTAGACATCCATGATGCCGGGCACGCCGAGCGCGGAATCCGGCCGGAAGGTCAGCGGATCGAGGAAGTTGTCGTCGACGCGCCGGTAGAGCACGTCGATCTGCTTGTAGCCTTCGGTCGTGCGCATCGCCACATGGCCGTCGACGACGCGCAGGTCCTGCCCTTCGACGAGTTGCACGCCCATCTGGTCGGCAAGGAACGCATGCTCGAAATAGGCAGAGTTGTACGAACCCGGCGTCAGCACCGCGATGGTCGGCGCGCCCTTGCTGCTTTGCGGCCGCACCGCGGCCAGCGACTGGCGCAGGAGTTGCGGGTAGTTCTCGACCGGCCGCACCTTGATCTTCTGGAACAGCTCCGGAAAGAGCTGCATCATCGTCTCGCGGTTCTCCAGCATGTAGGAGACGCCGGACGGCGTGCGGGCATTGTCCTCCAGCACGTAGAACTCGTTCTCAGAGATGCGGACGATGTCGACGCCGATAATGTGGGTGTAGACGCCGGCCGGCGGCCTGACCCCGATCATCTCGGGCAGGAAGGCCTCGTTCTTCGCGACAAGCTCCCTCGGCACGCGCCCGGCGCGCAGGATCTCCTGGCGGTGGTAGATATCGTCGAGAAAGGCGTTCAGCGCTTGCACGCGCTGCTCGATGCCCTGCGTCAGACGGCGCCATTCCTGGCCGGAGAGGATGCGCGGGACGATGTCGAAAGGGATCAGCCGCTCGGAAGCTTCCTGCTCGCCATAGACGGCAAAGGTGATGCCGGTCTTGCGGAAGACGCGCTCGGCGTCCTGCATCTTCTGGGTAAGCCTGGCTGGGTCCTGCTCCTCCAGCCAGCGATCGTAAGCCTCATAAGGTCTTCTCAATCCGGAAACTTCCGGAAGCATTTCGTCGAACGCTGCCAATCGCGTACTCCCCTCTGAGGCCATTTCACTGGCCCCGCCGGAGAAAATCAAGCGCAATCGGTGATTTAGGAAGCCGCGGCGGCCACTCTATGCAAATTGCCTAAAATCAAGGCACGGACAGCACGGCCGGGTCAGCTCCTGCTTCCCGGCGGGGCACAGACAGGCCCGGTCAGAACGCCCGGAAGGTGACTATGGTGAAGGTGTCCTTGATTCCAGGCAGAATCTGCACCCGCTCGTTGACGAAGTGGCCGACATCTTCCTCGTCGTCGACATAGAATTTGGCGAGCAGGTCGTAATTGCCGGCGGTCGAATAGATTTCCGAAGCGATTTCGGCATTGGCCAGCGCGCTGGCGACCTCATAGGCCTTGCCCAGGTCGCACTTTATCTGCACGAAAAATGCCTTCATTGCCCGGTCCTGCCAGCCATGCTTCATGATTAAGCGGCCCTTGTGGCAGACTGCTGCCCGGCTTTCAAGCTTCACGCGCCGCGCACCTCGAAGAGTGCCTGATCCCGCTTCCCGACGCTGAAATGGCGAAATCTTCGCAACCCGGTGAAACCACGCCATGCCGCGACGCGTATGTTAGATTCGTTCGCCAAGCGAATTCCGGGGAGGCACGCCATGCGCCGCGCTTTGTTCGCACTTGCTCTTGTTCCGATGTTGATAGCCTCGCTTGCTTTCGCCGGCGACGCCGAGATCAAGGCCGCGCAGACGGTCATCGACAGCCAGTTGAAGGCCTTCGTCGCCGATGACGGCGCCACCGCCTACAGCTTCGCCGCGCCGAACGTGAAGCAGATCTTTCCGACCGTCGACACCTTCATGAACATGGTGACGAATGGCTACGCGCCGGTGCGCAAGCCCCGGTCCTATTCCTTCGGCAAGGTCGAGCAGACCGGACCCGGCTCGATCGTCCAGCAGGTGCTGATCGTCGGGCCCGACGGCAAGGATTATGAGGCGGTCTATACGCTGCAGCAGCAGGCGGACGGCAGCTTCAAGATCACCGGCTGCAGCCTGCGCGCCTCGACTTCGGTCAGTACCTGAGCCGGCCCCGCATGACCGCTCAATCTCGACGGCTATACAGTGTCCAGCCCAGACCGGAGAGGCCCCAGAAGGTCGAGGCTCCGGCTCGTTCGTAGGCAAGCGCGCAATCGAAGTCCACGCGCTCCGGCTGTTTTTGGGTATCGCCTTCGAGGATCAGCCAGTCCGCGCGTCCGGCGCAAATCTTGTCCTGGGTGACGAGCGAAGCCTGGCGGCCGATGCGCGCAGCGAAATAATCGACCACCATGCCGGTGCGGAAATCGGCGTTGGTGGCATATGTGGCGGCGCCGCTCTTTGTCATCTCGTCCACCATCCCGGAATAGGAACCGCGCCCATGCTCATAGAAATGGGCCAGCGACGCCGCGTTGCCGCCCGCCTCAAGAACGAGCATCCCGGCGGCAAAAAGCCTTCTCTTACCGCCGGCGTCGAAGCCGCGTCCGATCAAGTCTCCGGCCCAAAGCAGCAACAAGGTTCCGCTGACAATGAAATAGCGCGGGAATTCAACATTCGGCAGATGTGCCGCCGCCATTAGGGCGGGCAGCCCGACGATGCCGATGGCATAAAGGCTGGCCCGGCGATCGCGCGAGACGCCTGCATGTGCCAAGACCAGGATGCAGGTCACCGCGACGCACGTCCAGTCGCCGATCCAGTCCGGCAGACCGAAAAGATAGCGGATCATTCCGCCATAACCGGCGGCGAATTTCTCGAGCGAGAAAGAGGAAAAACCGCCGATATTGAAGCTGAACAATCGCGCGCCTACAAGCATTGCCGCGGCAAGCGGAAGCACGGCAAGGAAAGCAGGCAGAAAGGCCTGGACGACCTCCTTGTTGACGACAATCAGGCTGCGGCTGCCTCGCCAGCTCAGCCACGCCGTCCAGGCCGTGAGCACCACCACCGTTTCGGCCATTGTCAGATGGGAAAGGAAGCCAAGCAGAATTGCGACAGCAAGAGCGATGCCGTATGCACCCCGCTTGTCGAACCAGCGCTCCAGAAGAGCCACCGCAACGAGTGTGAACAGCGCCAGGCCGGCATAGCCACGCGCCTCCGAGCCGTAGTGAACCATCGGATAGCTCACCGCAAACAGCAGCGCCGACCCAATCATTGCCCAACGTCCGCGCGATATCGCCGCGGCTGCAATGACGGTGCATGCGCTGAGCGTTATCGACAGGCCGCGCTGGACCAGCGGCGCGGCATCGGGCCCGACGACATACTGGTATATCGAGTTGAGAAAGTGATTGTTGTCGTGGTTCACACGCCAGAATATCTGGTCGATCGACGTCAGGGGCCTCAGCAGCGTGATGCTCCAGATCTCGTCGTGCCAGAGATCCCCGCGCGCGCCGAGCAGGCGCAAGATAAGGCCGACAAGCACGGCTCCTGAAATTACAAGTAATAGACTGTAATTCCATTGCTGGGTCGCCGCCGAACCTGGCCGGTAAACATTAGCACTTGCTACTTTATGGTCGACGATCGACGCATCCATCTTTACCAAAGTCGTGCCGCCCCTTGCCTCGATATGGCAAGGCATACTTACTCCTGATCTGATTTATGAAAGGTTTTCCGACGGCTTCCCTGGTCAAAGGACCGGGATATCGCCCCGCGCCCAGCCTTCGGTAATCTCGGCGGCGCGCGCTTCGAAAGCCTGCGCCTCGATGGCCGCTCGGACGACCTGCATCAGCTTCTGATAATAGGACAGATTGTTCCAGGTGAGCAGCATGGCGCCGAGCGCTTCCTGCGAACGCACCAGGTGATGCAGGTAGGCGCGCGAATAGTCGCGCGCGGCGGGGCAGTCGCTCTCCTCGTCGAGCGGGCGCGGATCGTCGGCATGGCGGGCGTTCCTGAGATTGACCTTGCCGCGGCGCGTGTAGGCAAGGCCATGGCGGCCGGCGCGGGTCGGCATCACGCAGTCGAACATGTCGATGCCGCGCGCCACCGATTTCAGGATATCGTCCGGCGTGCCGACGCCCATCAGGTAGCGCGGTCTGTCGGCCGGCAGCTCCGGGCAGGTGATGTCGAGCATCTCCAGCATCACCAGCTGCGGCTCGCCGACCGCCAGCCCACCGACCGCATAGCCTTTCAGATCCATCGCTTTCAGCGCCTGGGCGGAGCGCACGCGCAAGGCCGCGCTGTCGCCGCCCTGGACGATGCCGAACATCGCCTTGCCCGGCTGGTCGCCGAACGCCGCCTTGCAGCGCTCTGCCCAGCGCAGCGACAATTCCATGGCGCGCTCGATCTCCTCGGGCTTGGCCGGCAGCGCCGTGCATTCGTCGAGCTGCATCTGGATGTCGGAATCCAGCAGCCCCTGGATTTCGATCGATCGCTCCGGCGACATCTCGTAGGGCGCGCCGTCGATATGCGAGCGGAAGGTGACGCCCTGTTCGGTCAGCTTCCTGAGCTTCGACAGCGACATGACCTGGAAGCCGCCGCTGTCGGTCAGGATCGGATGCGGCCAGCGCGCGAACTCGTGCAGCCCGCCAAGGCGCGCCACGCGCTCGGCACCTGGTCGCAGCATCAGATGGTAGGTATTGCCGAGGATGATGTCGGCGCCGACCCCGCGTACCTGGTCCATATACATGGTCTTGACGGTGCCGCCGGTGCCGACCGGCATGAAGGCCGGCGTGCGGATCTCGCCGCGCGGCATCGAGACCAGGCCGCGCCGCGCCTTGCCATCGGTGGCAAGCACCTCGAATGAAAAAGTCTCAGCCATTGAATTCCTTGTCGTGCTCCGGCGCGCCGGGCGCCTGCTCGTCGAGCGACTGCCGGTAGCGGATGCAGCCGCGCATGAATTTCGGCCATGGCGGCACGGCGATCGCCGGCTCGGTCCTTTCCGGCAAAAGGTCCCAGAGATCGGGGTGATGCCAGCACAGATCATGCCCGGTCGCGTCGCGATGCGCGCGGATGCCGGCGCGCAGCTTCTTCACCTCCGCGATCAGCGTATCGCGGTCCATGCCTTCGAGATCATCATCCATCGCTCGTCTCCGATCGAAAAAGCAGGGTTGCGTCTCCATAGGAGTAGAACCTGTAGCGGTTGTCGATGGCATGCGCATAGGCCGAGCGCATCGCCTGCAGCCCGCTGAAGGCCGAGATCAGCATGAACAGCGTCGAGCGCGGCAGATGGAAATTGGTCATCAGCATGTCGGCCGTACGGAAGCGATAGCCGGGCGTGATGAAGATGTCGGTGGGTCCGGACCAGGGCTCGATCCTGCCGTCGTCGCGCGCCGCGCTCTCCAAGAGCCGCAGCGATGTCGTGCCGACGCAGATGATCCGCCCTCCCCGCGCCTTGGCCGCGTTGAGCGCCGCCGCCGTCTCCGGGCTTACCGACCCGGTCTCGGCATGCATCTTGTGGTCGGTCGTGTAGTCGGCCTTCACCGGTAAAAAAGTGCCGGCGCCGACATGCAGCGTGACGAAGCGGCGCTCGATGCCCTTGGCGTCGAGCGCCGCGAACAGCTCCGGGGTGAAATGCAGGCCGGCGGTAGGCGCGGCCACCGCGCCTTCCTCGCGCGCATAGATCGTCTGATAATCGGCGCGGTCGCGCTCGTCGTCCTCGCGCTTCGACGCAATGTAGGGCGGCAGCGGGATATGCCCGACCGCATGCAGCGCCTCGTCGAGAAAGGCGCCCGACAGATCGAAGCCGAGCAGCGCTTCGCCGCCCTCGCCTTTTTCAAGCACGGTGGCGTCGAGCCGGCCCAGAAAGCAGGAATTGCCGTCATGGCCGAACCGGATGCGGTCGCCGGCGGCGATGCGCTTGCCCGGCCGCATGAAGGCCAGCCAGCGGTCGGGGCCGGTGCGCATGTGCAGCGTCGCCTCGACCTGCGCCGCCGCTTCGCCGCGCAGCCTGATGCCCTTCAATTGCGCCGGGATGACCTTGGTGTCGTTGAACACCAGCACGTCCCCGGCCTTGAGCAGCGCCGGCAGGTCCCGGACCGTCCGGTCCTCGAAACCGGCACCCGGCCTCACCACCAGCAGCCGGGCGCTGTCGCGCGGCTCGGCCGGCCTGAGCGCGATGCGGTCTTCGGGAAGATCGAAATCGAAGAGGTCCACTTTCATGTCCGCGCCAATAACCCGATCGCCGCGCTCTCGCCACCGTCTTGTTGCCGCGCCTTGCGAGCAATTGCCGTCGATTGCCCTTCGCTGCTCCATCTCAACAAACCGCTTGCAAAATGCAATCGGTATGATATTCGCACTGCTGCTTCCGAAAACAAACCAATTCAGGAGATGAGTATGGGCAAGGTGCGTGTTGCCGGGTTTGGCGTTTCGCTTGATGGCTTTTCCGCCGGGACGGACCAGAGTCTGGAATACCCGCTTGGCAAACGCGGACCTGAGATATTCCAGTGGTTCTTCGGCACCAAAACATTCCGTGCCATGCATGGCCAACCGGGCGGGTCCGAAGGCATTGATGAGAAATACGCCTTCCGCGCGATGGATGGCTTCGGCGCCTTCATCCTCGGCCGCAACATGTTCGGGCCGATCCGCGGCGAATGGCCGGACGATCAATGGAAGGGCTGGTGGGGCGACAACCCGCCCTATCATGCGCCGACCTTCATCCTAACCAACCACCCGCGCGATCCGATCGTCATGCAGGGCGGCACCACCTTCTTCTTCGTCACCGACGGCATCGAATCGGCGCTCGAACATGCCAAAACGGCGGCAGGCAACCTCGATGTGAAGATCGGCGGCGGCGTTTCGACCGTGCGGCAGTATCTGCGCGCCCGTCTCGTCGACGAGATGCATCTGGCGGCCGGGCCGGTTCTGCTGGGCCAAGGCGAAAACCTGTTCGCGGGCCTCGACCTTAGCGCGCTCGGCTATGCCGTTACGTCAATGGAACAGTCCGAGCACGCCATGCATGTCCTGGTGACGAAACAGTAATCCGAACGAAACGGCTGACACTCAGGTCAGCCGAACCAGCAGCGCTCCGGCCAAGAGCAGCACCGCGCCGGCGATGCGGCCAAGCGAGATCTCGCGTACCGCCACGCCAAGGAAGCCGGCGCGGTCGATCAGCATGCCGGCGATCAGCTGGCCGGCGACCAGGAAGGCCATCAGCGCCGCAGCGCCGATGCGTGGCGTGAGGATCGTTGACAGCGTCACATAGAAGCCGCCGAGCATGCCGCCGGCGATGAACAGCCAGGGCGCCGGCGCTTTCCAGTCGAGCGAGATGCCCTGCAGCTTCACCACCGAAATCGAGATGATGCCGAGCACGATGGCACCGGACAGGAAGGAAAAGGCGGCGGCCGCGACCGGAAGGCCGAGGCCCTTAGCCAATTGCGAATTGATCGGCGCCTGGATGGCGATGAAAGCGCCGGACAGGATGCCGAGCAGGGACCAGACAGCGCCCATCATCATCCCGCCTTTACTTGACGTCTGCCGCGACTTTCAGCGACACGATCTTGTCGGGATCCTGCACCGGCTCGCCGCGCTTGATCTTGTCGACATTCTCCATGCCTTCGATGACCTGTCCCCAAACCGTGTACTGGCGGTTGAGGAAGGCCGCGTCGTCGAAGCAGATGAAGAACTGCGAGTTCGCCGAGTTCGGGTTCTGGGCCCTAGCCATCGAGCAGGCGCCGCGGCCGTGATTGGCGTTGGAGAACTCGGCCTTGAGGTCCGGCTTGTCGGAGCCGCCCATGCCCGCGCGCGACGGCGCATAAGTGGGCTTGCTCGAATTGCCGAACTTGACGTCGCCGGTCTGCGCCATGAAGCCATCGATGACGCGGTGGAATACCACGCCGTCATAGGCGCCTTCGCGCGCCAGTTCCTTGATGCGGGCGACGTGCCCAGGCGCCAGCTCGGGATACATTTCGATGACGACCGGGCCCTTGGTCGTTTCCATGATGAGCGCGTTCTCGCGGTCCTTGATCTCAGCCATGTCGGAGAATCCTTTGAAAATTGAGGGAGTTACTTGCTGTCGGCAGCGATGCGAACCTTGATCATGCGGTCGGGGTCGGTGACCGTGCCGTTGTCGGCCTCGTCGCCCTTCTTGATCTTGTCGACGATATCCATGCCGCCGACCACCTTGCCGACGATGGTGTACTGGCCGTCGAGGTTCGGCGCCGGCGCGAACATGATGAAGAACTGCGAGTTGGCCGAGTTCGGGTCCTGCGAACGGGCCATGCCGACCACGCCGCGCGCGAACTGCTCGCTCTGCGAAAACTCGGCCGGCAGGTCGGGAAGATCGGAGCCGCCGGTGCCGACGGCTTCGGGGCTGAACCCCTTCTTCATGTTGCCGAATTTGACGTCGCCCGTCTGCGCCATGAAGCCATCGATGACGCGGTGGAAGGCGACGTTGTCGTAGGCGCCGTCGCGCACCAGCTTCTTGATCTGCGCGACATGCTTGGGCGCCAGATCGGGACGCAGCGCGATGGTCACGTCGCCATCCTTGAGCGTGATGATCATGGTGTTTTCCTTGTCGGCGGCGACGGCGGGCAAGGACGCCGCGAAAAGGCCGGCAAGCACGACAAGGAACGAAGCGAGCTTCTTCAGCTGCATGGGTATCTCCGGGAAAACCTATTTGGTGAACTTGGCGGCGAGCGCGCCGGCAACGGCCGCTGGCACGAACGGGCGGATGTCGCCGCCCATCGACGCAATCTGGCGCACAAGTGTGGCGGTAATGGTGCGCACCGAAGGGCTGGCGGGCAGAAAAACCGTCTGCAATTCCGGCGCCATCGTCTCGTTCATACCGGCCATCTGCATTTCGTAATCGAGGTCGGTGCCATCGCGCAGCCCCCGGATCATGATCGAGGCGCCGTGCTTGCGGGCCGCGTCGATGACCAGCCCGTCGAAGGAGACGACCTTGATACGATCGCTGTCGCGGCCGAATTCGGCCTTGGTTGCGGCCTCGATCAGCTCAACGCGTTCCTCGAAGGAAAACAACGGCTTCTTGCCCGGATGAATGCCGATCGCCGCGTAGACCGTGTCGGCCACCGCCAGCGACGCTTTCAGCACATCGAGATGGCCATTGGTCAGCGGGTCGAAAGAGCCGGCGTAAAGGGCGGTGCGTTCGGTCATGGCAGGCTTCTAGCGAGCCTCTCGAACAAAGGCAAATCTCATTAATTGCCTAGGGCAATTCCAGGAAAAGTGTGAGCGGTTTTCCGTTCGGAATTGCGCCAAAACGAGGAGGCAGAGCGGTTTGCCGTTTCCGTGAAACGGTGAAACGCTCTGCCGTGAACCTTTTCGCGCCGATGAACGACAGATGAACGCGGCAATCACGAATGTTTCACTCAGCGTTCACTAGGTTGCCGCTTCAAGGGATGAAACCAAATCCCCATGTCATCGTTGTACGCCCAGGAGAACACGCAAATGCTGATCTATATGCTTGCCACTGCGATGACCATTGTGATGCTGATCGCGACTGCGTTCGGGTTGCATCAGGAAGCAGCGCGGGTGCGCGTCAAGGCCAATACCAAGCGGCTCGATGGTTTCGCCCATCGCAACGTCTACCGTCGCCACTGATCATGATCGCATCGGCCCAGAGAGGCCGGTGAGGCTTATTCGCCTTCGCCCATGTCGTCGGTGCCGGTCTCGCCTGAAGCCACGTCTTCGGCCTCTTCGTCCGACTGCGGTTCCGAAATCCGCTCCACCGATACAACCTTCTCGCCTTCGGCCGTGTTGAAGATCGTCACGCCCTTGGTGGCCCGGCTGGCGAAGCGTATGCCGTTGACCGGCACGCGGATGACCGTGCCGCCGTCCGAAACCAGCATGATCTGATCGTCGTTGCCGACCGGGAAAGTCGCGACCAGCCGGCCGATCTCGGCTACCTTCGACACATCGGTGGCGCGGATACCTTTGCCGCCGCGGCCCGTCAGCCGGAAATCGTAGGACGACGAGCGCTTGCCGTAGCCATATTCGGTCACCGTGAGCACAAGCTTCTCATGCGCCTTGAGGAACTCGTAGCGCTCCTCGGAAAGCTCGGCTTCCTCGCCGATTTCCTCATTGGTGAGCGCGATCTCCTCTTCCTCGCCGGCTCCGCCGGCGGCAAACCTGCGCTCCGCCGCGGCGCGCTTCAGATAGGCCGCGCGCTCTGCGGGCGACGCATCGACGTTCTCGATGATGGACATAGAGATGATGCGGTCGGTCTCGGCCATGGTTATGCCGCGCACGCCGACGGAATTGCGGCTCTGGAACACACGCACATCGGAGACCCGGAAACGGATGCACTGGCCGGAATTCGCGGTCAGAAGCACATCGTCATTGTCGGTGCAGGTCTCGACGCCGAGGATCTCGTCGCCCTCTTCCTCCAGCTTCATGGCGATCTTGCCGTTGCGGTTGACCTGGACGAAGTCGGACAGCTTGTTGCGGCGCACGGTGCCGCGCGTGGTCGCGAACATCACATCGAGCTCGCCCCAGCTGGTTTCGTCCTCCGGCAGCGGCATGATCGTCGTGATGCGCTCGCCCTGCTCGAGCGGCAGCATGTTGATCAGCGCCTTGCCGCGCGATTGCGGGTTGCCGATCGGCAGCCGCCAGACCTTTTCCTTGTAGACGATGCCGCGCGATGAGAAGAACAGCACCGGCGTGTGCGTGTTGGCCACGAACAGGCGGGTGACGAAATCCTCCTCCTTGGTCGACATGCCGGAGCGGCCCTTGCCGCCGCGGCGCTGCGCCCGGTAGAGCGAAAGCGGCACGCGCTTGATGTAGCCGGAATGGCTGACGGTGACGACCATGTCCTCGCGCTGGATCAGGTCCTCGTCTTCCATATCCGAACCGCCGTCGGTCAGCTCGGTGCGGCGCGGTGTGCCGAACTCGTCGCGGACCGCGACCAGCTCGTCCTTGACGATCTGCTGGATGCGCGCGCGCGACGACAAAATATCAAGGAAGTCGACGATTTCAGCGCCGATCTGGTTCAATTCGTCGGCGATCTCGTCGCGGCCGAGAGCGGTCAGGCGCTGCAGGCGCAGGTCAAGAATGGCGCGCGCCTGTTCCTCGGACAGATTATAGGTGCCGTCCTCGTTGATGCGATGGCGCGGATCGTCGATCAACTGGATCAGCGGAGCGACATCGTGTGACGGCCAGCGCCGCTCCATCAACTGCTCGCGCGCCGTCTGCGGATCCGGCGCGGTGCGGATCAGCTTGATCACCTCGTCGATATTGGCGACCGCAATCGCCAGACCGACCAACACATGCGCCCGCTCGCGCGCCTTGCGCAGCAGATATTTCGTGCGGCGGCTGACGACTTCCTCGCGGAAGCCGACAAAGGCCTTCAGCATGTCGATCAGCGTCAGCACTTCCGGCTTGCCGCCGTTGAGCGCCACCATATTGGCCCCGAACGAGGTTTGCAGCGGCGTGAAACGGTAGAGCTGGTTGAGGACAACGTCGGCTACGGCGTCGCGCTTCAACTCCACGACGACGCGGTAGCCCTGGCGGTCGCTCTCGTCGCGGATGTCGGAAATGCCCTCGATGCGCTTGTCGCGCACCAGCTCGGCCATCTTCTCGATCATCGAGGCCTTGTTCACCTGATAGGGAATCTCGGTGACGATGATGGATTCGCGGTCATTGCCGCGCTGCTCGATCTCGACGCGGCCGCGCATGACGATCGAGCCGCGGCCCGTCGAATAGGCATTGTAGATGCCCGAACGGCCAAGCACGATGCCGCCGGTCGGGAAATCCGGACCGGGCACGATCTCCATCAGCGCCGTCAGGTCGATCGCCGGATTGTCGATGAGAGCGATGGCGCCGTTGCAGACCTCGACGAGATTGTGCGGTGGAATGTTGGTGGCCATGCCGACGGCGATGCCGCCGGAGCCGTTGACCAGAAGGTTCGGGAAACGGGCCGGCAGTACCTTGGGCTCGCTGCCGGACGCATCGTAAGTATCCTGGAAATCGACGGTTTCCTTGTCGATGTCCTCCAAGAGCTCATGCGCGACCTTGGTGAGCCTGGACTCGGTGTAGCGCATCGCCGCCGGCGGATCGCCGTCGATCGAGCCGAAATTGCCCTGACCGTCGATCAGCGGCACGCGCAGCGACCAGTCCTGCGCCATGCGCACCAGCGCGTCATAGATCGAGGCGTCGCCATGCGGATGGTATTTACCCATCACGTCGGCGACCGGGCGGGCCGATTTCACATATTTGCGATTCCAGTGGTAGCCGCTCTCATGCGAGGCATAGAGGATGCGGCGATGCACCGGCTTCAGGCCGTCGCGCACGTCGGGCAGCGCACGGCTGACGATCACGCTCATGGCGTAATCGAGATAGGAGCGCTGCATCTCCTCGATGATCGAAATCGGCTCGATGCCGGTGGGGCCGCCGTCCGGCCCGCGCGGTGTCTTCTGGTCGGTCAAATCAGGTCACAATCCA
This sequence comes from Mesorhizobium sp. B2-6-2, assembly GCF_006440615.1. Classification (NCBI taxonomy): domain Bacteria; kingdom Pseudomonadati; phylum Pseudomonadota; class Alphaproteobacteria; order Hyphomicrobiales; family Phyllobacteriaceae; genus Mesorhizobium; species Mesorhizobium sp. B2-6-2. The sequence goes on from NZ_VFUG01000008.1 coordinate 185,189, forward strand.
GTCGGGAATCACTCACCGCTTATATAGGAAGCCTCGCCGAAACTCCAATGTCGGCCGGACTTTTCCAGAGACAATTTTGATGGCAATTTCAAATGGATATCGCTGATTGCGACGATATGGCCAAGGTCGATTTCGCTGCGGCCGGCGTCAGCGCCCTCTAGTCCGTCTGGCGCGATAGGCGCCGGGAGCTTGTCCCATCTCGCGCCGGAACCGGCGGTTGAAGGTCGACAGATCGTTAAAGCCGGCATCGAAGGCGATCGTCGAGATCGCCGCGCCCGAGCTGCGCAGACGCACCGCGGCGCGGTGCAGCCTCGTCCTCAGCAGGAACTGATAGGGCGTCATGCCGGCAACCTGCCGGAAGGTACGCAGGAAGTGAAACGGGCTTGTCGCCACGCCGGCAGCGAGCTTGGCAAGCGACAATGGTCGATCGGCGTTGAGCTCGATCAGCCGCACCGCCTCGGCAACGCGTTTCTGGTCGCGGCGGCTGGGCGTCCGGCCAGGTGTGGAAGTGTCGGCCGCAGCCGTGGCGACCGCCCCGGCCATGCGCAGGCCGAGTTCCTCGAATGCGTCGCCGTCGCCCGTCTCCCGTGCCGCCTCCGCCTCGGCCAGCAGAGGCGCCAGCGCCGGCAAGGGCGGCAGGCGCGGATCGGCAAAGCCGAGCCGTTTCACGCCCGGCAGGTCGGCCAGGACGCGCTCCAGATAGCCCGGCGAAAAATGGAAGGAGAGGCAGCGGTCGCCGGCGCCATGCTCATGCCCGCATTCATAGCAGGCGCCGGGATTGCCGAGCAGGATGGCGCCCGGCGCCAGCATCGCCGTCCCCTGGCGCGTGCGATAGCGGAACGTGCCCCTGGTCACGGCGGCGACGCAAAAGCTGCAATGCTCTTCCTCGAATGGCTTGTCGCCGGCGATGGCCGTGCACACGACGTCGGACACCTGCCAACCATGTCCGGAAGCCAGAGTTTTCTGCGCGGTCGTCATGGCTGAAAGATAGCAATTTTTCCCAAGCGCAGAACCTGCCATACCGCTATTGCTGGCCCTCTCCTGACAAATGAGGCAGCAACAATGACCGATCCCTTTGCCGAGGCCCTGCACAGCGACGGCCCAAAACCGGACCTTGCCGAGAAGCTGAGGCTCTATGGCCGCTTCATCGGCGCATGGACGTTCGATGCCACACGCATTCTCGAGGATGGCACAAGGCTCACGGGTCGCGGCGAAGTGCATTTCGGCTGGGTTCTCGAAGGCCGCGCCGTGCAGGACGTCTGGATCTTGCCCGCGCGGAACGCTGAGACCCAGACTTCGCTCGGAGCATGGACCTTCTACGGCACCACATTGCGTGTCTACGATCCGGGCGCCGACGCCTGGCACATCTTCTGGAGCGACCCGCGCAACCAGTATTACAGCCGCCAGCTCGGCCGCGCCGAGGACGGCACGATCGTCCAGGTCGGTACCGACGGCACCGGCGCGTCTGTGCGCTGGAGCTTTTCACGCGTTACCGAAAACTCGTTTCGCTGGCTCGGCGAGCGCTCGCATGATGGCGGCGCGACCTGGCGCACGGAGGTCGAGTTTCTGGCTCGCCGCCTAAATGAACCTCGATAGCGATCGAAAAGCCGCAAGGAATTGAATAGCGATCCTTCGCGCCTGCTTTCACAGCTTCGCACACCATTTCCTTCCGCTTTCCAGCGCCATGGCTTTGCTCTACCAATTGCGGAACCTGGGCTTCGCCCGGCGGGAGGGGACCAGCGATGCCGAGTTTCGACAGCCTGTTCAACGCCTTCGTCACCATCCTGGTGACCATCGACCCGCCGGGACTGGCGCCGCTGTTCCTTGCCGTGACGCGCGGTATGAACCGTGACGAGCGCCAGCAGGTTTCGGTCCGCGCCTCGGTGATCGGTTTCCTGGTCATGGCGTTGTTTGCGATTGCCGGCGCCTCGATCCTGTCGGTGTTCGGCATAACGCTGCCGGCCTTTCGCGTCGCCGGCGGCTTTCTCTTGTTCTTCATCGCCTTCGAAATGGTGTTCGAGCGCCGCCAGGACCGTAAGGAGAAGATCGGCGACGTCGCCATCACCAAGGACATGATTCACAACATAGCCGCCTTCCCGCTGGCAATCCCGCTGATCGCCGGTCCGGGCGCCATCTCGGCAACCGTGCTGCTGTCGGGCTCCTTCCAGGGTTTTGGCGCACAGGCGGCGCTGGTCGGCATCATTGCGATCTGCCTGGTGATCACCTTTCTGGTCTTCGTGCTGTCCGAGCGCATCGACCGCATCCTCGGCCAGACCGGCCGATCGATCCTGACCCGTCTGCTCGGTGTGATCCTCGCGGCGCTTGCCGTGCAGTTCGTGGCGGACGGCATCAAGGCGCTGATGGCCGCTTGAACAATATCCTAATGCCTAATGCCTTACTTCGCCGCCGTCTCGACCACCTCGAAATCGTGCGTGATCGTCGCTGTCTTCGCCATCATGGCACTTGCCGAGCAGTATTTCTCGATCGACAGATCGATCGCGCGTTTCACCTTGTCATGCGAAAGCGCGCGGCCCTTGACGATGAAATGCATGTGGATGCGCGTGAACACTTTTGGATCGGCCTCGGCTCGGTCGGCGTCGAGCTCGACCACGCAATCCTCGACCGCCTCGCGGCCCTTCTCGAGGATGTGCACGACATCATAGGCCGAGCAGCCGCCGGTGCCGATCAGCACCAGTTCCATCGGGCTCGGTCCCGGCGTCTTGCCTTCTGGCCCGTGCGCCGTGCCCAGCACGACCTTGTGGCCGCTGCCGGACTCGCCGACGAAAGTGCGTTCCTCGACCCATTTGACGCGTGCTTTCACGTTGATCTTCCTTGAGAAATTCCCGTCCGCGCCAAGGCGTGTTGAGATTCAGGTCAGGCCGGCCTCACCTGAATATCAACACGCCTTACTGGCCGAACACAACGGCATGCATGATCCGGCCGGGCAGCAGCGTGAAGATGCCGGCGCCGACCAGCGCGAACAGATAGAGCTTGATCATGGCGCCGCGATGCGCGGTTACCTTATGCGTGTGCGCATACCAGGTCGCCAACGGCACGGTGACCAGCACCAGGATCGACAACAGATGGATCGGGCTGAACGGACCGACGAGCCGGATCTGCTGGATCCAGAAGCTCGATATGGCGATGACCAGCATCAACGCCACCCAAGTGTAGCCCAGCACACGATGACGCACAGTACCTTTCGGCAGCGCCAGCTGGGCGCCGCCGATGGCTAAAGCGGCGAAGGCCGCGAATGCATGCCACGGAATGGGAGGCGACGCCGACAAAAGCGGTCCGAGCGACATCACGCCTTCCCCTTAGACGGCCGTTTCGAGACGCTTAGAACGGGATCTCGTCGTCCAGCTCGCGTGACGAGCCGCCGCCACCGCCGCCCCTGGAGCTGCCACTGCCGCCGCGGTTGAAGCTTTCATTCGGGCTGGACTGGCCGAAATCCGAGCCACGGCTGTTGCCGCCGCCGGAATAATTGCCGACCTGGCCGCCGCCCCCCTCGCCGCGCGCGTCGAGCATCTGCAGCTCGCCTCGGAATTTCTGCAGCACGACCTCGGTGGTGTATTTGTCGGCACCGGTCTGGTCTTGCCATTTGCGGGTCTGCAGCTGGCCCTCGACATAGACCTTCATGCCCTTCTTCAAATACTGCTCGGCCACCTTGGCGAGCTGGTCGTTGAAAATGACGACGTTATGCCACTCGGTCTTTTCCTTACGCTCGCCCGAGTTCTTGTCGCGCCAGCTTTCCGACGTGGCGATGCGAATGTTGACGACCGGATCACCGGAATTCAGGCGGCGGATTTCAGGATCCGCTCCGAGATTGCCGACCAGAATGACCTTGTTGACGCTACCCGCCATCTTAGTTCTCCGCGCTCATCCGAAACAAATTTCAAGTCGCTCACCTTACAGCCTGCGGGTCGTCGCCGCCCGCAAAAGGCTGGCTTTTCCCACAAGGTTTTTGTTCTCTTTTCGTTCTAGTCATAGCTGCACTTTCTGTCAAGGAATGTCAGCAAAGGCAGGCTTGAACGTGCGTCTTGATATGGCGATCAAATAGGAGCTTGCCAAATCGATAAGTATCGACTTATGCTTCTGCCATGATCGAAGCAGAGATTTTTCGCGCTCTGGCCGACCCGACGCGACGCGCGGTTTACGAGCGGCTGACCGCTGGCGAGATGAGTGTGAGCGAGCTGCGCGCCGGCATGAGCGTGTCCCAGCCGGCGGTCTCGCAGCACCTTGCCGTGCTGCGAGGCGCCGGCCTGGTGGTCGAGCGACGCGCCGGCCGTAACGCCTATTATCGCGCCGATCCGCAAGGGCTCGACCCGCTGCTCGGCTGGATCGAACGCTACCGCGCCTTCTGGCCGGAACGCATCGAGAAGTTGAAGACGGTTCTGAAAGGAATGGACCAATGACGGCAACCGAAAACCCGACGGTCAATGAAGCGCCGCTCTGCTTTGAGTGCGACCTTCCAGATCCGCCGGAAAAAGTCTGGCGGGCATTGACCGAGCCGGAACTGCTGGCGGCCTGGATGATGCCGAACGACATGAAGGCGGAAGCCGGCGCCCGCTTTGCCTTTGCCGGACCGGATGAACCGATCGAATGCGAGGTGCTCGAGGCCGAGCACGGGAAGCTGCTGCGCTATTCCTGGCATCAGCGGCCCGACGCGAACGACCGCGACGGGTTTCCCGCCTTCGACAGCATCGTCACCTTCACGCTGGCGCGCACCGCCTCAGGCGGCACGCATCTCAGCATCGTCCATGACGGCTTCGTGCCGGTGGCGGAACCTGTCCTCGCCATTACCGGAGCCGGCTGCGGGCTCTCGCTTCACGCGCGCAAGAACCCGATCGCCGCCAACGCGCCCTGCATGATGCTGCGCGCGGCCTGATCAACGAAAAAACCGAGGAGATCCGACATGAGCGCCCTGGCCAATCTGGTGCCGATGGTCATCGAACAGTCGAGCCGCGGCGAACGCGCCTTCGACATCTTCTCGCGGCTGCTGCGCGAGCGCATCGTCTTCATCAACGGCGAGATCAACGACAGCGTCTCGGCGCTGGTCTGCGCGCAGCTTCTGTCGCTGGAATCGGACCACCCCGACAAGGAGATCTCGATCTACATCAACTCGCCGGGCGGCATGGTGACCAGCGGCTTCGCCATCTACGACACGATGCAGTACATCTCCTGCCCGGTGTCGACGGTCTGCATGGGCTTTGCCGCCTCGATGGGCTCCTTCCTGCTGATGGCCGGCGCGCCGGGGCGGCGGATCGCGCTGCCCAACACAAGGATCGTGCTGCATCAGCCGCTGGGCGGCTTCCAGGGCCAAGCCTCAGACATCCAGCGCCATGCCGAGGACATCGTGCGCACCAAGCAGCATATGACCGAGCTCTACGCCAGGCATTGCGGCCGGACCTACGAGGAGGTCGAGCGCACGCTCGATCGCGATTACTTCATGAGCGCCGCGGAAGCCAAGACCTGGGGCCTTGTCGACCACGTCTACGACACGCGCAAGAAAGCGGCCTGACGCCTCAAGCCGAACGCGCGGCAATTATCGCCGCGCGACTGGCATCGCTCCAGCCGCGTCTCTATAGTCCGCGCATGATCGATCCGTTCCAATCCAGGCATTTGCGCGTTGCCCTCGCCGCGCTTGCCGGCGCGCTGGTGGCCGGCGCCGCGATTGCCGACGACAACTCGGCGCAGAAGCTGCCCGGCGTCAGCGGCGACTACCGCATCGCCAAGCCGGCGCCGCAGCCGGAACCGGACGACGCGCAGCCCACCGGCAAAGGCGGCTCCTTCAAGATCGGCAACACCGATGTCAGGATCGGCGGCAGCATCACAATTGACATGGCGACGGGCGGCATGAAGCTACCGAACCACTGATAGTTCGGTCGTCACAGAAATCTTGCCGGATTGGCCGTCAGCGCAATCCACAACTCTGGCGATCGGCTGAAGCCCTTCTCAATTCGTCATTCTAGGGCGGAGCAAGGAGCGGAGCGACGCGCGCAGACCCTGGAATCCATGCCGTGACGCTAACGCATTGCAGCGGTTACAGAATTTTGCGCCGCTGCACCCTCCGTCCAACGTCACGGCATGGATTCCAGGGTCTGCGCTCCGCTTCGCGTCGCTCCGCCCTAGAATGACGAAGTTGGGAGCGTCTCCGGCCAATTGCGAACCTGGCATGCCCGACAAAATGTAAGCCCCGCCACTGCTTCCGCAGGTGGACGGGGCTTTCATGGATCTGAAAATCCAATTTTAGCCGGGAGTGGACTGCCGGCGTTCTGTTTCGGATGCAACGCGGCGTTCAGCCGACGATCCGACTATCGTCTCTAATTGTAGGGAATCGGCAAGTCACGGTTTGTCGGGCCGGCGTTTCAAGTCTGCCCTGGCACTTATGCCCGCCGCGGCTCCATCTCAGTGTGGAGCCTCAAGGGACTGTCCGGTGGCGTCATGCTCCGCTCCTAGGTCCGTTGCGACAATGTCGTTCGAAGCGCAAATCGCTATCGCCTGCGGCGTCTCGCAGACCGCCTGTTAGGCGGCGAGGCCATCGAAAGACGGCCGGCTTCGTTGACGCGTTTGAGACTGCTCCCCTGGGCCCGGGACGTCAACCGTTGAATAGTCGGTTACCGAAAAATGTGATCGCCTGGAGGTTACGTGCAGGTAAGTCGAGTGCTTCGAAACGCCAACGGCGCGTATCTCGGCCGCAATTGTTCTCACAACGCTTGAGCGATTGTTTCCACAACGCTTTGTCAGGAGCGTGTTCGACCTTTGTTCTTTCCGCTTGCCCGCTCGCGCGAAAGACGGTTAAACCCATGATCGGCTTGTCCCGTCGAGATTGTGGCGTCTCTCGACGTGGCGGTGAAAATACCTACATAGGGGATGGCCGGGACAATCCCGCCAATCCAGCAAATTCCAGATCTGAGGCGGCGACCGGCGATGGCCGACCATAAATACCTTTCCATTCGCGGGGCGCGCGAACACAATCTCAAGAACGTCGATCTCGACCTGCCGCGCGACAGCCTGATCGTCATGACCGGACTGTCGGGATCCGGCAAGTCGTCGCTTGCCTTCGACACCATCTATGCCGAGGGCCAGCGCCGCTATGTCGAAAGCCTGTCGGCCTATGCCCGCCAGTTCCTCGAGATGATGCAGAAGCCGGACGTCGACCAGATCGACGGCCTGTCGCCTGCCATCTCGATCGAGCAGAAGACCACCTCGCGCAACCCGCGCTCGACCGTCGGCACCGTCACCGAGATCTACGACTATATGCGCCTGCTGTTCGCGCGCGTCGGCATCCCCTATTCGCCGGCCACCGGCCTGCCGATCGAAAGCCAGACGGTTTCGCAGATGGTCGACCGCGTGCTGGCGCTGGACGAGGGCACGCGCCTGTTCCTGCTGGCGCCGATCGTGCGCGGCCGCAAGGGCGAGTACCGCAAGGAACTGCTGGAACTGCAGAAGAAGGGCTTCCAGCGCGTCAAGGTCGACGGGGTCTTCTACGAGATCGCCGACGTGCCGGCGCTCGACAAGAAATACAAGCACGACATCGACGTCGTCGTCGACCGCGTCGTCGTGCGCGGCGACCTGGCCACGCGGCTCGCGGACTCGATCGAGACGGCGCTGAAGCTTGCCGAGGGTCTTGCCGTGGCAGAATTCGCCGACAAGCCGCTCGATGCCAGCCAGACCGGCGAGGATTCGGTCAACAAGTCGAAGAACGAGACGCATGAGCGCATCCTGTTCTCGGAAAAATTCGCATGTCCGGTGTCCGGCTTCACCATTCCCGAGATCGAGCCCAGGCTGTTCTCCTTCAACAACCCGTTCGGCGCCTGCCCGACCTGCGACGGCCTCGGCAGCCAGCGCGCCATCGACCCCAATCTCGTCGTGCCGGACGAGAACGTCTCTTTGCGCGACGGCGCCATCAGCCCGTGGGCGAAATCGACCTCGCCCTATTACGCGCAGACGCTGGAAGCGCTGGGCAAGGTCTATGGCTTCAAGCTCGGCGACAAGTTCAAGGATCTGAGCGCCGAGGCCAAAGAAGCCGTGCTGCGCGGCACGGGCGAGCGCGAGATCACCTTCCAGTATGATGACGGCCTGCGCTCCTACAAGACGACCAAGACCTTCGAGGGCGTCATCCCCAATCTCGACCGGCGCTGGAAGGAAACCGAATCCGCCTGGATGCGCGAGGAGATCGAGCGCTTCATGTCGGCCACCCCCTGCCCCGCCTGCAACGGCTACCGCCTGAAGCCGGAAGCGCTGGCGGTGAAGATCGGCGGCAAGCATATCGGCGAAGTCACCGAGATGTCGATCCGCAAGGCCGACCAATGGTTCACGGACTTGCCGGCGCAGTTGAATGACAAGCAGAACGAGATCGCGGTCCGCGTGCTGAAGGAAATCCGCGAGCGGCTGCGCTTCCTCAACGATGTCGGCCTCGACTATCTGACGCTGTCGCGCAATTCCGGCACGCTGTCGGGCGGCGAGAGCCAGCGCATCCGGCTCGCTTCGCAGATCGGCTCCGGCCTCACCGGCGTGCTCTATGTGCTGGACGAGCCGTCGATCGGTCTGCATCAGCGCGACAATGCGCGCCTGCTCGATACGCTCAAGCACCTGCGCGACATCGGCAACACGGTGATCGTCGTCGAGCATGACGAGGACGCCATCCTGCATGCCGACTATGTCGTCGACATCGGCCCGGCGGCCGGCATCCATGGCGGCCAGATCATCGCGCAAGGCACGCCGCAGCAGATCATGGCCACACCTGCCTCGATCACCGGCAAATATCTGTCGGGCGAGCTCGAAGTGGCGACGCCCGCGGTGCGGCGCGAGGCGAAGAAGAACCGGCGCATCAAGGTGGTCGGCGCGCGCGGCAACAATCTCAAAAACGTGACGGCGGAAATCCCGCTTGGCACCTTCACTGCGGTCACCGGCGTGTCCGGCGGCGGCAAATCGACCTTCCTGATCGAGACGCTGTTCAAGGCGGCCTCGCGCCGCATCATGGGCTCGCGCGAGCATCCGGCCGAGCATGACCGCATCGAGGGCCTGGAATTCCTCGACAAGGTCATCGACATCGACCAGTCGCCGATCGGCCGCACGCCTCGCTCCAACCCCGCGACCTATACCGGCGCCTTCACGCCGATCCGCGATTGGTTCGCCGGGCTACCGGAGGCGAAGGCGCGCGGCTATCAGCCGGGCCGCTTCTCCTTCAACGTCAAGGGCGGCCGCTGCGAGGCCTGCCAGGGCGACGGCGTTATCAAGATCGAGATGCACTTCTTGCCCGATGTCTACGTCACCTGCGACGTCTGCCACGGCAAGCGCTACAATCGCGAGACGCTCGACGTGCTGTTCAAGGGCAAGTCGATCGCCGACGTGCTCGACATGACGGTCGAGGAAGGCGTCGACTTCTTCTCGGCGGTGCCGGGCGTGCGCGACAAGCTGGAGACGCTGAAGCAGGTCGGCCTCGGTTACATCCATATCGGCCAGCAGGCGACGACGCTCTCCGGCGGCGAGGCGCAGCGAATAAAACTCGCCAAGGAATTGTCGCGCAAGGCGACCGGCAAGACGCTCTACATCCTCGACGAGCCGACCACCGGCCTGCATTTCCACGACGTCGCCAAGCTGCTCGAAGTGCTGCACGAGTTGGTCGACCAGGGCAACACGGTGGTGGTGATCGAGCACAATCTCGAAGTGATCAAGACCGCCGACTGGGTGCTGGACCTCGGCCCCGAAGGCGGCGACGGCGGCGGCGAGCTGGTGGCGTCGGGCACGCCGGAAGCGATCGTGCGCGAGAAGCGCAGCTACACCGGCCAGTTCCTCAAGGAGCTGCTGGAGCGGCGCCCCGGAGGCAAACGCGAAGCGGCGGAGTGATGGCAAACGCTCTCGTCTCCGTCGAAAGCCGCTTTGGAGTCGCGGAGACGGTTGATCGGCTCGTTGAAACCGTCACCGGCGCCGGACTGCGCGTCTTCGCCCGCATCGACCATGCCGCCGGCGCGCGCGAGATCGGTGCCGTGCTTCGTCCAACCGAATTGCTGATCTTCGGCCATCCGAAGGGTGGCACACCCTTGATGCAGGACCGGCAGCTTGCGGGCATCGACCTGCCGATCAAGGCGCTGGCCTGGGAAGACGAGCAAGGCAAGGTCTGGCTGTCCTATAACCGCCCGCACTGGCTGGCGGAGCGCCACGGCCTCGGCGATGCCAGCCGCGATGCCGTCGCAGCCATAGCTGCCGGGATGCAGAAGGTTGTCGCGGCCGCTGCCGGAGTAGACCAATCATGAGACCGGCCCGCCCCGAAGACCTCGCTGCAATCGTCGCGCTGACCACGGATGCCTATGCGCCTTACACGCCCATCTTCGGCGGACCGCCGATCCCAGTGACCGAGGATTACACGCCGCGCATCGAGCGCGGCGAGGTTTGGCTGCTCGAAGAGGACGGAGGATTGGCCGGGTTGATAGTCCTCGAACAGTATCCCGACCACGCCATGATCTTCAGCGTCGCCGTCGCGCCGGCTTTCCAGGGCAGGAAGCTTGGGATCAGATTGCTGAACTTCGCCGATCAGCAGGCGCGGTCATGGGGCGTGCCGGAGGTGCGGCTCTACACCAATTCGCGCATGGAGCGGAACATCGCGCTCTATGCGGCCTACGGTTATCGCGAAACGGGTCGCCGCGCCAATCCATACCGGCCAGGATGGACCCTGGTCGATATGGTGAAGCCGGTCGACGAGGCGGCCTAACCACATTTTGAACGGAGGAGGAAGACGATGACTGCCCAAGGAACAATCCGCGCCGGCATGGGCGGCTGGACTTTCGAGCCTTGGGATACTTCCTTCTATCCGGAGAAGCTCGCCAAGGCCAAGCAGCTGCACTACGCCAGCCGGCAGGTGCCGAGCATCGAGGTCAACGGCACCTATTATTCCAGCTTCAAGGAACCGACGTTCGTCAAGTGGGCGAAAGAGGCCCCTGACGGCTTCGTCTATTCGCTGAAGGGCAACCGCTTCGTCACCAACCGCCGCGTGCTGGGCGAGGCGGGCGAATCGATGATGCGCTTTCTCGGCTCCGGCGTCGCCGCACTCGGCGAGAAGCTCGGCCCGATTCTGTGGCAGTTCGCGCCGACCAAGAAATTCGACGCGGACGATTTCGAAGCTTTCCTGAAACTGCTGCCTGAAAAGCAGGACGGCGTGCCTCTGCGTCACGCGGTCGAAGTGCGGCACGACAGTTTTGTTGTGCCCGAATTCCCGGCGCTCGCCCGAAAATACAACGCTGCGATCGTCTATGCCGACCACGCCAAATATCCGGCGATCGCCGATGTAACCGGCGACTTCGTCTATGCGCGGCTGCAAACCGGCAGCGACGACAACCCCGACTGCTACACGCCGAAAGGCCTGGACGAATGGGCGGGACGCGTGAAGACATGGGCGCAAGGCAAGCAACCCGCCGACCTGCCGCGCGCCGATCCCAAGACCGATGCGCCGGTCAAGCCGCGCGACGTGTTCGCCTACTTCATTACCGAGGGCAAGGTGCGCGCTCCCTTCGGCGCCATGGCGCTGATGAAGCGGGTGACCGATTGAAGGGGCGAGCTCCGTCGGAACTTACGAGGCATCTTGACCGTTTTGCCTTTCTCGCCGGAGCCGGTTTTCACAGCGGATGAGCTTTCGCGGAACAATGTCCAGGCTCCGGTATCGGGGGAGCCCGAAGAAAGCCAGGTGATATGGCTGTCATCCTCATCGGGGCATTGCTCATTGTCGCCGGCATCGTGTACATGGCCGGTGCGGTCCTCAGGCGCGGGAAACTTAGCGATCCGGCACCTGCAGCCTCGGATCGCCCGATGCCAAACCTTACAACGCCTGGCCCGACGCTTGAGCCACGCCGGCGCGGCCTCGGTTTCCTCGGCCTTTCACAGAACTGGCCGGGTCTGCTGATGATGGGGGTCGGCATCATCCTGCTGTTGTTGGTGGCGGTCCTCTGACGCCGCGGAATGATGGCATCTTCACCGCTATCGTAACGTAATCGATACTTCCTTGCTGCACTAATGCATCTACGTCAGGTTGCAGAAGCCCGGCGCCGGCAAGGACGCGTGAATGCTGCTCGACTACAATTCATTGCTGCTTGCCGTCGGCTTTTCGGCCGCTTGCCTCGGCCTTACGCTGTTCGGGACATGGCTGACCGCCCGTTCCGACAAGTTCCTGCTGACCTGGGCGATTAGCGTGCTGGTCGTGGTGGCCGAAGTCTTTGTCTACGACGCATACATCGAGAGACCCGGAACGGCCCTTGGCGTGCTGACGCTGGCGCTGCTCTTGCTCGGCTTCTCGGTCATGCTGGGCGCTGCCCACCAGTTCAGGACCAGCCGCTCGCCCTTGCCGCTCATCGCGCTTGGCGTCGGCATGTCCTATGCTCTCGCGCTGCCGCCCATGGCGCTCGGCTATGACGGGCTGGGCTTCATGCTGGAAAACGCTCTGGCCGCGCTGTTGCTGTTCGGCACCGCATATCAATATTGGCGCGGTCGCGCGGAGGCGCCCGTCCATCTCATCGGCGTAGCGCTGCTCTATTCGCTGACCGCTGTGTCCTTCGTGCTGTGCGCCGCCGTGCTGGCATGGGACGGCAGGCTGGTTCTCGGCCACGCGCCGAGCAATTGGGCTGAGGATCTGAGCCTCGTCATCGTCATCGCCTCCATGACCGGTATCGGCGCATTGTCGCTGGCGCTCAACCAGGGGCGGCTCGCGCGCCACCATCGGCGCGAAGCACACACCGATGCCTTGACCGGCCTTCTCAACCGCCGTGCCCTCTTCGACCTGCACGGCAAGATACCGGTCGGCGCCTTCACGGCTGTCGTGGTTTTCGACCTCGACGGCTTCAAGGCGGTCAACGACCAGTTCGGTCACGCCGCGGGAGACGAAGTGTTGAAGGTCTTTGCCGAAGTGCTCTCCGCCGACCTGCGCCCGAGCGACTCCGTCGCCCGCATGGGTGGCGAGGAATTCGCCATGGTGTTGAAGCGCACCTCGCCCGAGACGGCCGAGGCGACGGCCGAACGCGTCCGGGCCGCGTTCGCCGCACACACGGTCGAGACCGAGACCGGACCGCTGCGCTGCACGGTCAGCGCCGGCTTCGCATTTGGCAGCACGGATGGCATGAGCTTCGACAAAGTGCTCAGCGCCGCCGACAAGGCGCTCTATGCCGCTAAGCGCGGCGGCCGCAACCGCGTCCTGGATTTTCGCCGCGCCGGCTGAGTTTTACCGCCGCGTGCAAACTCTCAATGATGTGAGATCACTTCGTTGAAGGCGTCGAGATCGACGTAGAAAACCTTGGTGATCTCATCCAGGAGATGATCTTCGTCATAGCCTTGCGACATCAGGATGTTGATCGCGGTCATGATGTCGACGCGCTCGGTGAGGCGCCGCTTTTGGTAGTCCTCGACAAAACGTTCCATCGCCGTCCCCTGGCAAGATTCTTTTTGGACGCATTGACCGACAATCACTGCGGGGAAAGCTAGGTGGATTGGCTTGCGTGGAACTTGCGGGCGGAATCCGCGCCTTCCCCCTCATTCGCGACTGATACGGAAAGCGGCCGACTCACCAAGGCCAAGAAAAGACTAGCATGCGGTATTCAACGCGCCAGAGCTGGGCGTGGCCAGCGTAGAGAAATACTGGGGTTGCTGCCGCCTCGGGATGTCGACCGAAGTCGAGCAAACGATTCTAGACTGTCAGAAACTTCCGCACATCCGCCCGGTCGAGGTCTTCCGCGGGACCGGTATGCACGATCTGGCCCCGATCCATGATGTTGACCTCGTCGGCAAGTTCCCGGCAGAAGTCGAGATATTGCTCGACCAGAAGCACGGCAATCCCCGCCTGGTCGCGCAGATACCGGATGGCGCGGCCGATATCCTTGATGATCGAAGGCTGGATGCCTTCGGTCGGCTCGTCGAGCACCAGGAGCTTGGGCCGCATCACCAGCGCGCGCCCGATGGCGAGCTGTTGCTGCTGGCCGCCGGACAGGTCGCCGCCGCGCCGCGACAGCATCTGCTTCAGCACCGGAAACAGCTCGAAGACATAGGCCGGAATGTTGCGGTCGGCGCGCGGCAGCGGCGCGAAGCCGGACTCCAGATTTTCGCGCACCGTCAGCAGCGGAAAGACTTCCCTGCCCTGCGGCACGAATGCGATGCCCGACCGGGCGCGGTCATACGCCGCGCTCCGGTCGAGCGCCTTCCCCTCGAAGGCAACGCTTCCGCTCGTCAGCCGGTGATGGCCGACGATCGATCTCATCAAACTCGTCTTGCCGACGCCGTTGCGGCCGAGCACGCAGGTGATCTTGCCGGCGCCGGCTTTCAGCGAAACGCCGCGCAGCGCCTGGGCGGCGCCGTAATGCAGCGTGGCATTGGAGACTTCGAGCATGGTCAGCCCCTTCTCCAGCGCTTCAGGAAAGCGAAATCGAAACGGTGGAAGGGAACCCGCCAGACCATGCTCACCGCCCCAGATAGACTTCGACGACGCGCTCGTCGGCCGAAACGAAATCGAGCGTGCCTTCCGACAGCACCGAGCCCTCGTGCAGGCAGGTGACCTTGACGCCGAGCTCGCGCACGAAATGCATGTCGTGCTCGACGACGATCACCGAATGGTCGCGGGCGATGTCCTTGAGCAGCCGCGCCGTCTCCTCGGTCTCGGCATCAGTCATGCCGGCGACCGGCTCATCGACGAGCAAAAGCTTTGGGTCCTGCGCCAGGAGCATGCCGATCTCCAGCCATTGCTTCTGCCCGTGGCTGAGGTTGGCGGCGAGCTCGCCGCGCTTGTTACCGAGACGGATGATGCCGAGGATATCGTCGATGCGCCGCGTCTCGGCCGCCGAACGGCGATGGAACAGCGCCGGGAAGATCGAGCGCGGCCCTTTTAGCGCCAGCATGAGATTGTCCTCGACGCTGTGGCTCTCGAAGACCGTCGGCTTCTGGAACTTGCGGCCAATACCCATCATGGCGATCTCGGCCTCGTCGTGCCGGGTGAGATCGACCTCGCCGTCGAAGAACACTTCGCCCTCGTCCGGCCGCGTCTTGCCGGTGACGATATCCATCATCGTCGTCTTGCCGGCGCCGTTGGGTCCGATGATCGCGCGCATTTCGCCCTTGTCGAGCACCAGCGACAGCTTGTTGATGGCGCGAAAGCCATCGAAGGAAACCGAGACGCCGTCGAGATAAAGGATGGTGTTCGACTTGCTCATGATCGTTCACTCCGCCGGCTGCGGCTCGGCGCCGCTGGCAGACCAGGCGCCGGGCATCGTCGCCGCCGAGCGCACGATCTTCGGCTCCGGCGCCTGCTGATCGGCGCCGGCCTCCGCCGCAAGCGAGGCCGCTCGCAGCGCCGTCGCCCTGCCGCGCCAGCCGTCCCACATGCCGACGATGCCCTTGGGCAAAAGCAGGGTGACGGCGACGAACAGCCCGCCAAGCGCGAACAGCCAGAATTCCGGCAGCACGCCCGTGAACCAGGATTTGCCGGCGTTGACGAGGAGCGCGCCGAGGATCGGGCCGATAATGGTGCCGCGCCCGCCGACAGCGGTCCAGATCACCACTTCGATCGAGTTGGACGGCTCGAATTCGCCGGGATTGATGATGCCGACCTGCGGCACGTAGAGCGCGCCGGCGATGCCGGCCATGATGGCCGAAACCGTGAAGGCGAACAGCTTGACGTTCTCGGCCCGCCAG
This sequence comes from Mesorhizobium sp. B2-6-2, assembly GCF_006440615.1. NCBI lineage: Bacteria > Pseudomonadati > Pseudomonadota > Alphaproteobacteria > Hyphomicrobiales > Phyllobacteriaceae > Mesorhizobium > Mesorhizobium sp. B2-6-2. The sequence goes on from NZ_VFUG01000008.1 coordinate 200,852, forward strand.
CCGAGGAAACGGGTGCGGCTTTCGGCGTCGCGCACCGCCATCAGGAGCTTGCCGTATTTGGAGCGCACGATTGCAGCGGTGACGAAGACGGCAAGCGCCAGCGTCACGGCGCTGGCCGCAAACAGGGCCGAGCGCGTGGCGTCGGCCTGCACGCTGAAGCCGAGTATATCCTTGAAATCGGTCAGGCCGTTGTTGCCGCCGAAGCCCATGTCGTTGCGGAAGAAGGCGAGCAGCAGCGCATAAGTCATCGCCTGGGTGATGATCGAAAGATAGACGCCGGTGACGCGGCTGCGGAAGGCGAACCAGCCGAAGACGAAGGCGACCAGGCCGGGCACGGCCAGCACCATGAGCGCCGCGAACCAGAAATGATCGAAGCCGTACCAGAACCAGGGCAGCTGCTTGTAGTTCAGGAACACCATGAAGTCCGGCAGGATCGGATTGCCGTAGACGCCGCGCGAGCCGATCTGGCGCATCAGATACATGCCCATCGCATAGCCGCCGAGCGCGAAAAAGGCGCCGTGGCCGAGCGAGAGGATGCCGCAATAGCCCCAGACCATGTCGAGCGCGAGCGCCAGCAACGCGTAGCAGAGATATTTGCCAACCAATGCCACGATGTAAGGCGGGATGTGGAAGGCGCTTTGCGGCGAGACCGCCAGGTTGAGCAGGGGCACGATGATCGCGGCGGCCAGCAGGACGAAGATGGCAATGCCGATGCGGCGATCGGCGGAAAGGAAGCGCTGCGCGATCATGCTTCCACCGCCCTGCCCTTCAGCGCGAACAGGCCGCGCGGGCGCTTCTGGATGAACAGGATGATCAGCACCAGGACGACGATCTTGCCGAGCACCGCGCCGGCATAGGGCTCGAGGAACTTGTTGACGATGCCGAGCGAGAAGGCGCCGACCAGCGTCCCCCACAGATTGCCGACGCCGCCGAAGACCACGACCATGAAACTGTCGATGATGTAGCCGTGGCCGAGATTGGGCGAGACATTGTCGATCTGGCTGAGCGCCACGCCCGCGATCCCGGCGATGCCCGAGCCCAACGCAAAGGTCAGCGCGTCAACCCATGGCGTCCTGATGCCCATCGAGGCAGCCATGCGCCGGTTGGCGGTGACGGCGCGCATCTGCAGCCCCCAGGCCGTGCGCTTCATGACGTAGAGCAGCACACCGAACACGGCGAGCGCGAACACCAGGATCCACAGCCGGTTCCAGGTGATGGCCAGCTGGCCGACATCGAACGAACCCGACATCCAGGACGGATTGCCGACCTCCTGGTTGGTCGGCCCGAAGATGGTGCGCACCGCCTGCTGCAGGACCAGCGACACACCCCAGGTGGCCAGAAGCGTTTCCAGCGGGCGGCCATAGAGGAAGCGGATGATGCCGCGTTCGATTGCAAGGCCGACCAGCCCCGCGACAAGGAAGGCGAGCGGCAGCGCGATCACCAGCGACCAGTCGAACAAGCCTGGAAACGAGGTGCGGATGACTTGCTGGACGACGAAGGTGGTGTAAGCGCCGAGCATCACCATCTCGCCATGCGCCATGTTGATGACGCCCATGACGCCGAAGGTGATGGCAAGCCCGATCGCCGCAAGCAGCAGCACCGATCCCAGCGAAATGCCGTACCAGATGTTCTGGCCGGCATCCCACACGGCCAGCGTCGCGTTGATCTTGCCGATCGCGGCGGTTGCCGCCTCCTTGACCGCGCCCTGGGCGTTCGCCTCAACTGAGGTGAGCAGCGAGAGCGCGTCGCGGTCGCCGCGGGCGGCGACGACCGAGATCGCCGCGAGCTTATCGGCTTCGGGCTTGTCGGAAACCAGAACCGACGCCGCGCGCGCCTGCTCGAACAGGGCCTTGACGCCGGGATCGATTTCGGCGGCGATTGCGGCATCCAGCGGCTCGGTGTTCGCCGCGTCGGGCGTCTTGAACATCGTCATTGCCGCGGCAAGACGCACGCTCGCGTCCCTGGCGCGCAAGGTCAGCGTGCCCAGCGCGTCGCGGATGACACGGCGCAGCCCGTTATTAACCTTGATCTTGGTGAGGTCGGCCTTCGCCGCTTCGGCGGCGTTCTCGCCGCTCAGCGGATCGAGCAGCTCGATGCTGTTACCGCTCTCCTTGCCGACAAAAACCTGGGAATCGGCCTTGCGGATGTAGAGATTGCCGTCGGCCAGCGCCGAAAGCGGCCGATCGACGGCGGGATCGCCGCTCGCGGCAAGCTCGCGCACGACGGCCTCGGTAGCCGAGAAGCCGGTTGCAGTCGCGAATTTGCCGATCGATGCGCGAAGGTCGGCCTCAGCCGCCTTCGACGGCGTCAGTCCAGCCATCGTCAGCAGCAACATCAGACCGATTGCGCGCAGCAGCAGCATTGTCGTCTTCAAGCAGCTTTCTCAAGCAATTCCAGGAAAAGTGTGAAGCGGTTTTCCGTCCGGAATTGCGCAAAACTAGATTTCGGGGATCTTGCCCGGGCGGGTCAGGAACCTGCCCGGGCTGCGGTCTCGGATCGCGGGGCCACTCCGCGATCCGACAGACCTGGGATCACGGACCGGGATCAGTTGGTGCCCTTGCCGCCGCACTTTCCGGTGGCGACGTTGAAGTTGCCGCAGGACAACGGCGCGCGCCAGTCCGAGATCAGGTCCTTGGAATCCGGCAGGTAGTCGGACCATTCGTCGCCCATGACGAGGCCGGGCGTTTGCGAGACGGTCTCGAACTGGCCGTCGGCCTGGATCTCGCCGATCAGCACCGGCTTGGTGATGTGGTGGTTGGGCATCATCGTCGAATAGCCGCCGGTCAGGTTCGGCACCGAAACGCCGACCATGGCGTCGATGACCTTGTCCGGATCGGTGGTGCCGGCCTTCTCGACCGCCTTCACCCACATGTTGAAGCCGATATAGTGGGCTTCCATCGGGTCGTTGGTGGTGCGCTTGTCGTTCTTGATGAACTTGTGCCAGTCGTCGATGAACTTCTTGTTCGCCGGCGTGTCGATGCTTTCGAAGTAGTTCCACGCGGCGAGATGGCCGACCAGCGGCCCGGTGTCGAGACCGGCCAATTCTTCCTCGCCGACCGAGAAGGCCATGACCGGAATGTCCTCGGCCTTGACGCCCTGGTTGCCGAGCTCTTTGTAGAACGGCACGTTGGCGTCGCCGTTGACGGTCGACACCACGGCCGTCTTCTTGCCGGCCGAACCGAATTTCTTGATCGCCGAGACCTCGGTCTGCCAGTCGGAGAAGCCGAACGGCGTGTAGTTGACCATGATGTCCTCGGCCGGCACGCCCTTCGACTTGAGATAGGCTTCGAGGATCTTGTTGGTGGTGCGCGGATAGACATAGTCGGTGCCTTCAAGCACCCAGCGCTTCACCGAGCCGCCATCGGCGCTCATCAGGTAATCGACGGCCGGAATGGCCTGCTGGTTCGGCGCCGCACCGGTGTAGAAGACGTTGCGCTCGCTCTCCTCGCCCTCATACTGGACGGGATAGAACAGGATATTGTCGAGTTCCGAAAACACCGGCAGCACCGATTTGCGCGACACCGAGGTCCAGCAGCCGAACACGGCCGCGACCTTGTCCTTGGAAATCAGCTCGCGCGCCTTTTCGGCGAAGAGCGGCCAGTTGGACGCCGGGTCGACGACCACGGCCTCCAGTTTCTTGCCGAGCAGACCGCCCTTGGCGTTTTGATCGTCGATCAGCATCAGCATGACGTCTTTCAGCGTCGTCTCCGAAATCGCCATGGTCCCCGACAGCGAATGGAGGATACCGACCTTGATCGTGTCTTCAGCCGCCTTGGCGGAAGCTGAAGCCAACAGACCAGCCGCGACGACGCCGGCGGACAGGATTTTTGTTATTTTCGCGAAGTTACCCCTCATATGACACACTCCCAAGCTGGTTGTTTTGCATCGCAATATTAGCGGTGCAAACGACGTGCCAGATAGGAATGCGCTGAACTGATTTTCGAGATAATGCAGTGATTACAGTTGGTTATCTGGTAGCCGCGCAACTGTCGCCTCTACTGCAACGCGGCAGGATTGAGAAAACTTTACGCACCGCTGCCTATATTTTGCCCAAATTGTAAAAATGCCTATGATTTCACCACATAGGCAAGGATAGCTTCGTCGGCCCTGTTGCGGGCTCATGGCGAAATGGGGCAAGGTCGCCGTGCAAACGAGCGACGTCATGGCCCTGCGAACAATCCTGAGTTTCCTGCTTCTTGTGTCCGCCGCCGGCAGCGCCCGCGCCGATTTCGCCGACGGCAAGCTGCCGGACGGCGCCTATCACTGTGAGGTCTACCTGCTTGGCCTGTTCTTCAACCTCGGCGACATCACCATCAAGGGCAGCCTCTACAGCGGCCCGGTGACCTTCGGCGCCGCGCCGCCGCCTTACAATTACCAGATGAATCCCAACGGCGAGATCACCTGGCTCGGTCCGCTCGGCGGCTACACCAGCGGCGGCAATTCGATCTCGATGACCCAGGCGACCTTGGATGACCCGAGCGGTCCTTCCTTCGACATCATCATGAAACAGCAGGACGGCGCCTTCACAGCTTCGACCTGCACCAAAAGATAGCCCTAAAATCTAGCTCTCGGCTGCGACTTGGAGCGCCAGCCGGGTCATGTCTGTGAAAAGCGCCTGGCGCTCCGAATAGTCGGTCAATTCACCGGTGGCGACATGATCGACGACGGTCAGCAGCGACAGCGCTCGCGCGCCGAACTGCGCCGCAATCCGATAGAGCGCGCTAGTTTCCATATCGACGGCCAACGCCCGCAGCGCCATCGGCTCGTCAAACCGGGCGCGGCCGTCGGGATGATGAAACACGTCGCTGCAGATCGTCAGACCCGCGCTGCAGACTATGCCGAGATCGGCCGCGCGTTGCAGCGCCAGCGCATGCAGCGTCTGGTCCGGTCCCGCCGGCTGGTACAGCCCGAAGACCTGTCCGCTGATTGCGCCCTCCGCCCGCACTTCGCTGGAGATGACGACGCCGCGCAGGGGCACCTCTTCCGACAATCCGCCGCATGTGCCGGTGCGGATCAGCGTTTTGACGCCGTAATGGTCCAACAGCTCAAAGGCATAAATCAGGAAAGACGACACCCCTATCCCGGTCGCCTGGATGCTGACCGGCTTGCCGCGGAACCGGCCGGTGAAACCCAGCGCGCCCCTTCGGCGGTTGACGCAACGCGGCGCCTCGAGAAACATCTCCGCCATCCATTGCGCGCGCTCGGGATCGCCCGGCAACAGCACCGTTTCGGCATAGTCCCCCCGGCCCGCCTCGATATGCGGCGTCACGCGCTACCACCCCTGATAGACCCATCCGGCGACCATCATGGCAGGACTGCCGCAATGCGCAAGCTCTGGCTTATTTAGAGCAATCCAAGGAAGCGCTGAACGCCCTAGGATTCCAGCACGTCCTTGACGATCGTCGCCAGTTGCTTGAGCGAGAACGGTTTCGGCAGGAAGCCGAAATGCGCCTCGGCCGGCAGGTTCTTGGCAAACGCGTCCTCGGCATAGCCCGAAACGAACACGAACTTGATGTCAGGCTGGCGTTTGCGCAGCTCGACGAGCAATGTCGGCCCGTCCATCTCCGGCATCACCACGTCGGACACCACGATATCGACCTTGCCGCCGAGCGCCTCGAACACTTCAAGCGCCTCGACGCCGGACGACGCCTCGTGCACGGTATAGCCGCGCGAGGTCAGCGCCCGCACACCGCCCATGCGCACGGCGTCTTCGTCCTCGACCAGAAGCACCGTGGCCGAGCCGGAAAGATCTTTCGCGGTGTCGGCGGTCTTGGCCGGAGCAGTCGCCGCTGTCGACGGCGCCTCGCCAGGCTCGGCCTGCTTCTTCACCTCGGCGATGTGGCGCGGCAGGAAGATACGGAACACCGTGCCCTTGCCGACTTCGGAATCGCAGAAGATGAAGCCGCCGGTCTGCTTGATGATGCCGTAGACCATCGACAGGCCGAGGCCGGTGCCCTTGCCCACTTCTTTGGTCGTGAAGAACGGCTCGAAGATCTTCTTCAGCACGTCGGGCTCAATGCCGCTGCCGGTGTCCTCGACGTCGACGAGCACGTAGTCGGCCGGCGTCAATTCGCGGTAGGCGAAGGATTTGCACTCGTCGGCGGTGACGTTGCGGGTGCGCACGGTGAGATCGCCGCCGCTCGGCATGGCGTCGCGCGCATTGACGGCGAGATTGACCACCACCTGCTCGAACTGGCCTATATCGACCTTGACCGGCCACAGGTCGCGGCCGTGGTCGATCTTCAGCTTGATGTCGTTGCCGACGAGGCGTGCGAGCAGCATCCTGAGATCGGCCAGAACATCGGTCAGGTTGAGCACTTCCGGCCGCAGCGTCTGCTTGCGCGAGAAGGCGAGCAATTGCCGCACCAGCGAGGCCGCCCGGTTGGCGTTCTGCTTGATGTTCATGATGTCGGGGAAGGACGGGTCCGACGGCCGGTGGTTGGTCAAGAGAAGGTCGGACGCCATGATGATGGCGGTCAGCACGTTGTTGAAGTCGTGCGCGATACCGCCGGCGAGTTGGCCGACCGCCTGCATCTTCTGGCTCTGCGCCATCTGGCCCTCGAGCGCCTTCTGCTCGGTGGTCTCTACCGCATAGACGATCGCCGCCTCCTCGGCGCCTTCGCTGCCCGCGCTGTCGGCGACGGCATTGACGTAGAAGCGGATGTGGCGCTCCTCATTGCCGGGCAGGACGGAATCGATCGGCTCGATATTGGCCTGCCGCTGCCGCGCCTTCTCGAAGGCGGCGGCGAATGCCGGCCGGTCGCGCTCGTGGACGATGGTCTCGAACCGCACCCGCCGGTCGACGGCGTCGCGGTCGACCACGGACGAAAACAGCTGCAGGAACGGCGCGTTGGTGCGCTGGATGCGTCCGCTCGCATCGACGCCGGCAATGGCCATCGGCGTCGAGTTGAAGAAGCGGGTGAAGCGAACCTCGGAGGCCCGCAGCTCCGCGGAAGCGTCCTCGCCCTGGGTGCGGTTGAGCACGATCGTGCGGGTCGGGCCGTTCACGCCTTCGCGGCTTGCCGAAACCCGATGCATGAAGCGCACCGGCAGCGCCTGGCCGCTCATCGTGGTGAGATCGAGGTCGATGACGGCGTTGCGGGTGGTACCGGGGTCGGCCTTGACCGAGCGGACCAGCGCCATGCCGTCGCCGGCGATGATTTCCGGCAGCGTGATGGCGCCCGGCGTGAAGGAGGCAAGGTCGATGCCCAGCCACTCGGCGAGCGTGGCGTTGATATAGGTGACGCGGCCTTCCTGGTCGGCAGAGAAGAATCCGGCCGGCGCATGGTCTAGATGGTCGATGGCTTTCTGCAGGTCGAGGAAGAAACGCTCCTGCTCCGCCCGTTCCTGCGAAATGTCGGCGAGCTGCCAGGCCAGCATCGGCAATCTTTGCCCGGGCATGCTGAAGGCGCGGGCGCGGGCGCGGTACCAGCGCGCGCCCGGTTCGGCGCCTGGTTTGATCGATTGCGCCAGCCGGAACTCGCCGTCGCCGGCCTGGCCGTCGCGCAGGCCCGACGCCAGCCGGTAGATCGTCATCGAGGCCTCGGGAACGTCCGACAACAGCCCTTCGACGGTCTTGAGATCGGCGGCCGAGGCAGCGCCCGTCATGTCGGCATAGGCGCGGTTGGCGTAGACGACGCGGCCCTTGGTGTCGGTGACCAGCAGGCCCTGCGACATGGAATCGACGAAGGCTTTCGACAATTCGTCGCCGGTTGAACGCGGTGCGATCTGCACGAAGCCGATCGCGGTCGCGAACAGGAAGCCGACGCCGATCATGGCGAGCACGCCGAGCATGCCGAGCAGGAAAGGATCGCCGAGGCGCTCGCGGAAAAGTCCGAAGACGATCGCGGCGCCGGTCAAGACGACGATGAAGACGATGAGCCTCGTGACGGCGCCCGGACGCGTGTTCTGGTCGACGATCGGCACCGGATAGAAATCGCCGCGCGCTTCCTTGGCCATGGTCCCCCTGCTCGTGATTCCGGTGTCCGACGGCACGGACGGCCGGTTGAATCACATTCTCCTGTAGCGGAAAAGGCCTCGGCGGCAAATGTCCGATAAAATCAACGATTCATGTTTCAAACTGTTCACGATGGGTGATGTGAACTTGCGGTCGCTGGTCCCAACGGTCTAGTGTCCCCTGACTTCAAAGATGGCGATTGGGGTGCACTGATGCAGTGGCTGGATAATGTAGCGGGCCCGGGTTATGTCGCTGCAATCCTGTGGACGGTAGCGGCTCTCATCATGCTGGTTGTCGTCCTGCTCGCCATCAAGGTGGTCCGCAACCTGACGTTCGGCACCTTCGTCGCCGGCGGCAGGAACCGCAAGACGCGGCTTGCCGTGATGGATGCCACCGCTGTCGACAGCCATCGCCGGCTTGTCCTGGTGCGCCGCGACGACATCGAGCATCTGATCCTGATCGGCGGGCCGACCGATGTCGTGGTCGAGCGCGACATCAGGCTGGCGGCGCTGCGCCGCCCGGCATTGACGGGCGATGCCGGTCAGCAGCAGATAGGAGTTGCGCAACGCCCGCGCGCGCCGCAACCGGCGCCCGCACCCGCCCC
>NZ_VFUG01000009.1:0-207421 GCF_006440615.1 Mesorhizobium sp. B2-6-2
CGCATCGCCGCCCGCGCCTGCCGCATCGCCATGCCCATCCTGCGCTTCACCGATCTGGTCACCCAATGCCTCTTCGAGCGCCGAAGAATCGAGGCCATCAACAAGCCGCCGCCGGTCAATCCGAGCCGCCGAATGGCCCGGACCTCCCCAAACCAGTTGGGCTTCGCATATGAATAACTTTCCCCGGACATCCCTGCCTCGTGGGGGAGATGTCCGGCAGGACAGAGGGGGGCGCTGTCCCGCCGACGTCGGCTTCGCCTCGCCGAACTACACCCCCTTCGCCATCTCCCGTAGCCTGAACTTCTGGATCTTCCCCGTCGAGGTCTTCGGGATTTCGGCAAACATCACCGCCTTCGGCACCTTGAAGCGCGCCAGCAGCCCTCGGCAGTGCTCGATGATCTCGGCCTCGGTCGCGCTCTTGCCGGGCTTCAGCTCGACATAGGCGACCGGGACCTCGCCCCATTTGTCATCCGCGCGGGCAACCACGCCGCAGGAGGCAACCGACGGATGCTTGTAGAGCGCGTCCTCGACCTCGATGGACGAGATGTTCTCGCCGCCCGAGATGATGATGTCCTTCGAGCGGTCCTTCAACTGGATATAGCCGTCCGGATGCATGACGCCGAGATCGCCGGAATGGAACCAGCCGCCGGCGAAGGCCTCGTCGGTCGCCTTGCGGTTCTTCAGATAGCCCTTCATGACGATGTTGCCGCGGAACATGACCTCGCCGATGGTCTCGCCGTCGGCCGGCGTCTCCGACATCGTCCCGGGATCCATCACCGCAAGACCTTCGAGCGCGGCATAGCGCACGCCCTGGCGCGCTTTCTTCTGCGTCCTCGGTCCCTTCTCCAGCGCGTCCCACTCATTGTGCCATTCGTTGACGACGGCCGGGCCGTAGGTTTCGGTCAGGCCGTAGAGATGGGTGACGGCAAAGCCGGCATCGGCCATGCCGGACAGCACGGCCTCCGGCGGGGGCGCTGCGGCGGTGTTGAAGGTGACGGTCTGCGCGAACTGCCGCTTGTCCTCGTCCTTGGCATTGATCAGCACCGACATGACGATCGGCGCGCCGCACAGATGCGTGACGCCGTGGTCGGCGATGGCGTCGTATATCGGCTTCGCCCGCACCCAGCGCAGGCAGACATGGGTGCCGGCCTGCACGGCCAAGGTCCAGGGGAAGCACCAGCCGTTGCAATGGAACATCGGCAGCGTCCAGAGATAGACCGCATGCTTGGCCATGCCGGCATGGATGGTGTTGGTATAGGCCATAAGTGCTGCGCCGCGATGGTGATAGACGACGCCCTTCGGATTGCCCGTGGTGCCGGAGGTGTAGTTGAGCGAGATGGCGTCCCACTCGTCATCGGGCATCGACCAGGCGAAGGTCTCGTCGCCAGCGGCGACGAACTCCTCGTAATCAGCTGAGCCGATCCGTTCGCCCTTCGGATAGGGCGCGTCGGCGGCATAGTCCGGATCGTCATAGTCGATGACCAATGGCTTCACCTTGGCCAAGGCCAGCGCGTCCTTGACGACACCCGAGAACTCGCGGTCGACGATCAGCACCTTGCTGTCGGCATGGTCGAGCTGGAACGCGATGACGGCGGCGTCGAGGCGGGTGTTCAGCGAATGAAGAACCGCCTTGGTCATCGGCACGCCGAAATGGGCTTCCAGCATCGGCGGCGTGTTGGACAACATCACCGTCACCGTATCGCCCTTGCCGACGCCACGTTTCGCAAGCGCCGAAGCGAGCTTCAGCGAGCGGCGCCAAAAGTCGCGATAGGTGATGCGCTGGTTGCCATGAATGATGGCGACATGGTCGGGATAGGTCTTGGCCGCGCGCTCAAGATAGGTGAGCGGCGTCAGCGGCTGGTGGTTGGCAGCGTTCCTGTCGAGATCCTGTTCGTAGGGATTGGCCATCCCGTTCTCCCCGATGTTCTTTTCGAGCTTTCTAACCTTAGGCCCGCCGTCACGCTATCCCCCTGCCGCGGCTGAAAATGCTATGCTGCGCCGGCTTGGTGGAATGGCGATCCGGATTGGGCCGCGCCGCGGGACGATCGCAGCTCGCGCAGGCAAATTTGACTTTTGTCGAGAGCCGTGACTAATGTCAGCCAAGGAGGCGGCATGGCGATCAGACCGGCAGAACAGCTCATCCACAAGGCCGCCTGGCTTTACTATGCGCATGGCCTGCGTCAGGACGAAGTGGCGAGCCAGCTCAACATTTCTCGCGCCTCGGTCGCCATGTATCTGCGCAAGGCGCGCGAGACCGGCATCGTCAACATCTCGACCTCGACCCAGCTCTTCACCGACGACATCATGGCGCGCAAGGTTGAAGACGCCTTCGGGCTCGACGCCGTCTGGATCGCGCCGGAAAATGCTTACCTCGCCGATCCCTCGACCGATATCGCCGTGCTTGCGGCGAGCGTCTTTCTCGAGCTGGTAAAAAAAGGCGACCGCATCGGCGTCGCCTGGGGCCGCACCGTCTACACCATTGCCGACATCATGTCCTATGCCGACCTGCAGGACGTCACCGTGGTGCAGCTCTGCGGCAATCTCGGCGCGCCCTATTCCTACCGGCCCGACCAGTGCACGATGGAGATCGCGCGACGGCTGAATGCCAAGGGCCTCAACTTCTACGCCCCGCTGGTTCTGTCGACGGAAGGCCTGGCGCAAGGTTTGCGCGCCGAGCCGGTGATCCGCGACCAGCTGGCCGGCATCGCCGATTGCGATCTGGCGCTTTATTCGGTGGGCGCGGTCGACGCCGACAGCCATCTGGTGAAATGCGGCGCGCTGTCGCCGGCCGAGATGGAAGCGTTGCGCAGCCAAGGTGCCGCCGGCGTCATCGCCGGGCAGATCATCGACACCAGGGGCGAAGTGCTCGACTGCAGCTACAACAGGCGCGTCATTTCCGCCGAGCTCGCCTCGCTACGCGCCATCGAGAAGCAACTGATGGTGGTGCAGGAAGACACCAAGTTCGAGCCGCTGCTTGCGGCCATCGCCGGCGGGCTGTGCACGCATCTGGTGGTCGGCGCGCATATGGCCGAGCGCCTGCTCCAGCACGCCGGCGCGGCAACGAAAAAGGCCTCGTAGAAAACCACCCTCGCCGCTTCTGTCATCACGACGTCGCGGCCTTCTGTTCCTGAGCAAGAAAAGACGGAATCGGACGGATCGACATGCAGAACCTTTGGAATGACGCCGACGCGGAAAAGATGGTTGCCGACTACGCCAGGAAGGGCGTCGGCCGGGACCTTGCGCTGCGCGTCTACACGACCCGGCTGCTCGGCGGCGAGCCGCGCCTGGTGCTGCATGGCGGCGGCAACACCTCCTGCAAGACCAAAGCCACCGATCTGGTCGGCGACGAATGGGACGTGCTCTGCGTCAAGGGCAGTGGTTGGGACATGGCCGTCATCGAACCGCAAGGCCTGCCGGCGGTGAAGATGGGCGCGCTGCTCAAGGCGCGCTCTTTGGACAAGCTCTCCGACGAGGACATGGTGGCGCTGCAGCGCTCCAACCTCATCGATCCGTCCTCGCCCAACCCGTCGGTCGAAACGCTGCTGCATGCCTTTCTGCCTCACCGTTTTGTCGATCACACGCATTCGACGGCGATCCTGGCCATCGTCGACCAGGAAGACAGCAAGCCGCTGATCAAGACCGTGTTCGGCGACAAGATGGGTTACGTGCCCTACATCAAGCCGGGCTTCGACCTCGCCAAGGCCGCGGCGGAAGTCTTCGACGCCGACCAAAAAGTCGACGGCCTCATCCTCGACAAGCACGGCATCTTCACCTTCGGCGACGATGCCAAGCGGGCCTATGACCGCATGATCCACTATGTGACCATGGCCGAGGACTATGTCGCCAGGAACGGCAAGCCGCAGCCGGCCAAGGCAGCATTGCCGGCAAAGCTTGCCAAGCCCAGCGACATCGCGCCGACGCTGCGCGGTGCCGTTGCCGTGGCGCGCGGCGAAGGCCGCTTCGACCGCATGATCAGCGACTTCCGCACCTCGGACGCGATCGTCGACTTCATCAATTCCGCCAAGATCGCCGAGCTGGCCGGGCGCGGCGTTTCGACGCCGGACCTGTCGATCCGCATCAAGACCGGGCCGATGGCGGTACCGGCGCCCGACGTGGACAAGCTCGGCGATTACAAGGCTGTCATCCGCAGCCATGTCGATGCCTTCGTCAAGGACTACACCGCCTATTTCGAGACCAATGACGCGCTGGACGACGTCAAGCGCACCATGCTCGACCCGATGCCGCGCCTGACGCTGGTGCCGGGCCTCGGCATGTTCGGCCATGGCCGCACGCTCAAGGATGCCAAGATCGCGTCGGATGTCGGCGAGATGTGGATCGAGGCGGTGCGCGGCGCGGAAGCCATCGGCAATTTCCATCCGCTCTCCAAGGCCGATCTCTTCCCGCTCGAATACTGGTCGCTCGAGCAGGCCAAGCTCGCTTCGAACAAGCCGAAGCCGCTGACCGGCCAGGTGGTGCTGATCACCGGCGGCGCCGGCGCCATCGGCGCCGCGACGGCAAAGCTGTTCGCCGCCAACGGCGCCCATGCGGTGATCGTTGACCTCGATCCCGCCAAGGCCGCGGAAGCGGCGAAGGCGGCCGGCAACAACTCGATCGGCGTCGGCGCCGACATCACCAAGCCTGCCGAGATGCGCGCCGCCTTCGACAAGGCGGTCGCCATCTATGGCGGCGTCGACATCCTGGTCTCGAATGCGGGTGCAGCCTGGGAAGGCCGCATCGGCGAATTGGACGACGCCGCGCTGCGCAAGAGCTTCGAGCTCAATTTCTTCGCCCACCAGTCGGCGGCGCAGAACGCAGTGCGCATCATGCTGGAACAGGGCACGGGCGGCGTGCTGCTGTTCAACACCTCCAAGCAGGCGATCAATCCCGGCCCGAAATTCGGCGCATACGGCATCCCGAAAGCCGCGACATTGTTCCTGTCGCGGCAATATGCGCTTGACTACGGCGCGCATGGCATCCGTTCCAATGCGGTCAATGCCGACCGCATCCGCTCGGGTCTCTTGACCGACGCGATGATCGCCAGCCGGTCCGGCGCCCGCGGCTTGTCTGAAAAGGAATACATGTCCGGCAATCTGCTCGGGCAGGAAGTGACGGCCGACGACGTCGCGCAGGCCTTCCTGCACCAGGCGCTGGCCGAACGCACCACGGCGGATGTGACGACGGTCGACGGCGGCAACATCGCGGCAGCGCTGCGCTAATGCCAGTCCTGTAAAACTGCAGGCTTGCGGGAATGCCCTTTTGTAGCTACATTGTAGCTGAAAAGGAGTCGGATATGGCAACAGATACGGTAGTCCGCGCCCGGATCGATAGCGCAACCAAGGATCAGGCCACGGAAGCCTTGGCGGCTATGGGCCTGTCGGTTTCCGACGCCATTCGCCTGCTGCTGGTCCGTGTCGCCGCCGACAAGGAATTTCCCTTTCCGGTGAAAGTCCCGAACGCAACCACACGAAAGGCCATGGCCGAATTGGAGAAGGGCAAAGGCAAGCGTTTCGCCTCGGCCGAAGAGTTGTTCAAGGATCTGGAAATCTGACATGTTGATCCCCGTTCGCTCCGGGCAATTTCGCCGGGATGTGAAGCGTATGGAGAAGCGTGGCAAAGACCTTGGCAAATTGCGTGAGATATTGGGTCTCCTGATCGGCGAGCATCAACTGCCGCCGATTTACAAGGACCACCCGCTGAAAGGCGAATGGAATGGCTATCGCGATGCTCACATCGAACCGGATTGGCTTTTGATCTACCGCGTTGCTAATGACGAACTGCAGCTTGCACGAACCGGTTCTCATTCGGACCTTTTCAACGAGTGAGGGCCGCGACTGACGGTGGCAACATCGCGGCCGCGCTGCGCTGACCAGGCAGAGGCACCCACTTCTGGAGCGGTTCACCGTTCTACGAAAACGACGACCGCTCCGTCTCCCTGTTGACGCCGTTCCGGACTGAAGGCCTTTCGCGTTTCTGCTGAAGAACTGCTCGTACCCGTCAAAATCCACTCCAATCCTTCGCGTATTGCTCAGCCAAGGGGCGCCTCGTGTTTCGCATGGGGCTCCAACGTTGATCATTGGTGGAGCTCCAGATGGCGGCTACAAGACTTCGTATCGGCGTGCTCTTCGGCGGGCGCTCCGCCGAGCATGAAGTATCGCTGCTTTCGGCAACCAACGTCATGGCTGCTTTGGAGCTGGCGAAATACGACGCCGTGCCGATCTTCGTCACCCGCGAAGGGCAATGGCTGCTGAGCCGCTTCGAGGATGGCGCGCTGGCGACGCCGTCGGCCGGCACGCAGCTCTGCCTGGTGCCGGGCGGCCATGGACGGATGCTGGCGATCCCTGCCGGCGGCGTGCCCCACGACCTGCCCGCCATCGATATCCTGTTTCCGGTCCTGCACGGCCCGCATGGCGAGGACGGCGCGGTGCAGGGCCTGGCCGAGGTGGCGCGCGTGCCGCTCGCCGGCTGCGGCATCCTCGGCTCCGCGACGGCACTCGACAAGGATATCGCCAAGCGGCTGCTGAAAGCGGCCGGATTGCCTGTCGCGCGCTCGGTGACGATCGGTGAAGGTGCCGCGCCTTCGCTCGCCGAACTGGAAGACCAACTCGGCCTGCCGCTGTTCATCAAGCCGGCGCGGCAGGGCTCGTCGGTCGGCGTCGCGAAGGTCAATGCCAGCCAGGAGTTCGATCGGGCCCTGGCCGAAGCCTTCCAACATGATCGCAAGCTGCTGGCAGAGGAATTCGTTCGTGGCCGCGAGATCGAATTCAGCGTGCTGGAGAACCCCGCGGGGGAACTCTTCGTCTCGCGGCCGGGCGAGATCGTGCCTGCGCAGAGCCACGGTTTCTACAACTACAACGCCAAATATATCGACGAGAATGGCGCGGCACTGATCGTGCCAGCCGAGCTGCCGCAGGAGGTCGAGGATGCCATGCGCGATGCGGCTGCAAGGGCGTTCAGGGCGCTCGGTTGCGAGGGCATGGCCCGCGTCGACTTCTTCCTGATGCCGGACATGAATTTCCTGATCAACGAGCTCAACACCATTCCCGGCTTCACCAACATCAGCATGTACGCCAAGGAGATGGCGGCGAGCGGCGTCAGCTATCCGGAGGTCATCGACCGTCTGGTGGCGCATGGGCTGGCGCGCGCCGGCCGGTGAGAAAAATCTGAGGATTCAAAATCTCGGCAGCGGCCGGTTGGCTGCGTCGTAGCATCACTCCGGCAGGCCAGCCTTGCGGAAGCCGTCGACGAAATGCTCAAGCATCGCGTCGTCGCGGAACGGCTCCGTCTCAACCCAGCGCTGCGTGGAGAAATGCGGATTGCCGACGAGGAACAGCGCGACCTCTGTGCGCGCCTCGTCGAGACGGCCGAGCTGCGCCAGGCTTGCCGCCAGAAAGCGGCGCGAACTCGTGCGGTAGGTCTCGTCGCGACGCAGCGTCTCGACGGCGGCCTCATAGTCACGGGCCGCATACTGTGCCTGGCCGAGCGTCAGATAATACCAGCTCGGCGGAAAGGGGTTGAGCCGGAAGGCCTTGCGGATGTGCTCCAGGCCTTTGTCCACCCGCCCGCCCAGCACGTCGATATCGGACAATGTCGCCCAGATATCCGCCTCGTTCGGGTCGAGCTCGATCGCCTTGGCGAATTCCGCCTCGGACCGTTCGAAATCGCGTTCATAGGCAAGAAGATTCGCCAGAACCCAGCGGCAACCGGCATCGTTGGGATCGATCGCCACAGCCTTGCGCGCCAGTTCCAGGGCCGTGCTGCGGGCAGGCTCGAACGGCTCGCCCCAATGCACCAGCCCATCCAGTGGTTCATCGCAAGCCAGCGATAGGCCTCGGCGTAGTCCGGGTCGAGCGAAACCGCACGCGTCAGCATCAGATGCGCTTCGCGCGCCATTTGCGGTGACTCGTCGAACAATTTTCGCGCCCGCACGAGATCATAGGCTTCGAGATTCTTCGGCCGGTTGCGCTCCGGCAACGCGCGCAGCCGCCCAAGCAGCGCCTCGACGATCTTGGCCGTCGCCTCGTCCTGAACGGCGAAAATATCCTCAAGGCTGCGATCGAAACGCTCCGCCCAGAGATGCTCGCCGCTCAGCGCATCGATCAGCTGCGCGTTGATGCGCACGCGCCCAGCGGCGCGCCTGGCGCTGCCTTCCAGCAGGTAGCGCACGCCAAGCTCCCCGGCGATGGCGCGCACGTCCATGGCCTTGCCCTTGTAGGCAAAGACCGAGTTGCGCGCGATGACAAAGAGGCCCGGGATCCGGGAGAGATCGGTGATCAGGTCTTCGGTCAGGCCGTCGGCGAAAGAGTCCTGCTCGGGATCGCTGCTCAGATTGACGAAGGGCAGCACGGCGATCGATGGTTTGTCGGGCAGCGGCAAGGGTTTGCGTGTGGCGTCGGGCCGTTCGACGGTACCTGTGAAGCGGTAGCCGACGCGCGGCACCGTGGCGATCCATTCACCGCCACCGGTCGCCGGACCAAGCAGCTTCCTGAGCTGCGCGATCTGGACGGTGAGATTGCCTTCCTCGACCGCGGTGCCCGGCCAGGCTGCGTCCATCAGTTCGGCCTTGGCCAGGATTTCGCCTGGACGCGCGACGAGGGCCTCCAGCAGCTTCAGCCCGCGATGGCCGGCGGCGACGGGAACATCGCCCCGGAGCAGCGTTCCCGCACCCGGATCAAGCACGAACGGTCCGAAAGCGAAGCGCGATCCCTGCATGCGGCGATCTATAGCCGATTTGGAAGTTTTGAGAACTATTTGGGACGGCTTAATTACGCCGCCGGCCGACTGCGGCACACTGCGATCTCAATCAAGTCGAGGGTTTCAAAACCCTCATTCGATGGAGGTTGCCATGAACGATAGCTTCACGCCCTCTACGTGTCTGGCGGCGGCGCCGGCAATGCGCTCAAGGCGCGGGCGCTTTAGCCTGGCGGCCTTGCGCAGCCTTATCGCCGAGCGGCGCAAGCAGGCCTATTTCCGCTTCGAGCTCAAGCGCATGGCGACGGACAATCCGCATCTGATCGACGACATCGGGCTGACCAGAAAAGAGGTCGAGGCGGAGATCGCGAAGCTGCCCTTCTGGCAGCGATAAGACTGACTCGGACCGGCTGAAAAGGCAGAGAGCGGCCCATTGGACCGCTCTCTTCATTTGCGACCGTCCGAACCTTACTTGGCGTTCGGGTTCGGCATCCAGGCAGGCATCGCGACATCGGCATGGGCGAACTGCGGCAGCTTGGCCGACAGGTCCTCCATGTTCTTGATGTCCTTGTCGATCAGCTCCTTCTGGGTGATCAGCGTCGGCGGCACGATGACGTTGTGGCCGGGATCCTCGCCGGCGAGCAACTGCGCCAGCGCACGCACCGAGACCTGGCCGACGACGGCCGGGTTGGTGGCGGCGGTCGCCGCCCAGGCGCTGTCCGGCTCGCGCATGGCGGCGATGTCGGAGGTCGAGATGTCGGCCGAATAGATCTTGATGCCCTTGTTCAGGCCCGCCTCGTCGACGGCGATCTTCACGCCCTTGGCGAACTCGTCATAAGGCGCGAACATCACCTTGATGTCGGGATGCGCCTGCAGCACCGAGCGCGCCTGGTTGGCGACGGAGTTGGCGATCGGGTTGTCGAGCGTGCCGAACATCGCGACCTCGCTGATGCCCGAATATTTCTTCTTCACGTCGACCCAGGTCTCGTTGCGTCGGTCGAGCGGGGCGATGCCGGCGACATAGACATAGCCGGCCTTCCAGCTCTCGCCATTGTCCTTGACCGCCTGCTCGAGCGCCAGCTTGGCAAGGTCTTTGTCCGACTGCTCGATCTGCGGGATCTTCGGGTTCTCGACATTGACGTCGAAGGCGACGACCTTGATGCCGGCGTCAACAGCGCGCTGGGCGGCGTCCTTCATCGATTCCGTCAGGCCGTGCTGGATGATGATGCCCTGCACGCCGAGGGCGATGGCCTGGTCGACCATGTCGGCCTGGAGCGCCGCATCCTGTCGGCTGTCCAGCACGCGCAGGTCAACGCCGAGGGCCTTGGCCTGCGCCTCGACACCGGAGAGATAGGCCTGGAAGAAGTCGCCGGTCGACAGATAGCGCACCAGCGCGATCTTGACGCCGGGCTTATCGAACGGCGCCGGACGGTCCGCGGCAAGCGCCGTTCCCTGCATCAGCAGCGCCGCACCGGCGAGGCCGAGTGCCGCCTTCCCCAAAAGTCTTCTTGTGATGCTCACTTCGTTTTCCTCCATTTGTTATGCCCCGGTCGAAACTATCTCTTGCCCCTGCCGGAAAGGGCGAAGGTGAAGACAAGGGCGACGACAAGCACCGCGCCCTTGACGAAATCTTGCGTGTAGTAAGGCGCGTTCATCATCGTCAGGCCTTGCAGCAGGACGCCGACGAACACCGCGCCGACAGCCGTGCCGAAGGCGTTTGGCTTGGCGGCGCCGAGCACCGCGTAGCCGATGAGCGCCGCCGCGACTGCGTCGAGCAACAGATTATTACCCGAGGCGATGTCGCCGCGTCCAAGTCGGGCGGCGAGCAAAATCCCGCCGATCGAGGCAAAAACTCCCGAAATCACATAAGCCCAGATCTTGTATGCCTTGACAGGCGCGCCGGCGAGCTCGGCCGCCCTCTCATTGCTGCCGACGGCATACATCATGCGGCCGAAGCGGGTGTATTCGAGGAAGAACCAGATCAGCACCGCGAGCACGACGAGCACGACGACCGAAACCGGGATCAGGCTCGGGATGAAGAAGTCGATGCGGTGGCGGCCGAGCGCCAGGAAGGCTTCCGAAAACTTGCCGTTGGCGACCGAGCCGTCGGGCATGGTCATGCCGGTGGCGATCGAGCGGCCTTCCGTCGGAATGCGCTGCAGGCCGAGCAGCAGGAACATCATGCCGAGCGTCGCCAGCAGATCGGGCACGCGCATATAGACGATCAGCCAGCCATTGATCAGGCCGACGATGACGCCGATGACCAGGCAGGCGATGACGGCGACGATCGCGTTCTGTTCCAGCACGACCATGGCGTAGGATGCCGCCATCATGGCGCTGGTGGCGACCGAGCCGATCGAGAGATCAAAGCCGCCGACGACGAGCGTCGCGGTGACGCCGAGCGCCAGCACGCCGGTGATGGCCACCGACTGGAAGATGAACACAGCGCTTTGCGGCGAGGCGAAGCCGTCGGCGGCGACCGCGAAATAGGCGATCAACCCGACCAGCAGGACGATGAAGCCGTAGCGGATGGCGTAATCGCGCAACGTCATCGAACGCTCCCGCGCCGTCGCCTTGCCCGCCAAACTGGAACTCATGCCTGCACTCCGAGTCTCGTCATCCTGCGATCTCACGCCGCGCTATGAAGCGGTCCGCCGGCCACTTCCGCCAGCAGCCGGTCGAGATCGATGTCATCGTTGCGGTGCTCGCCGACGATCGTGTGTTCCGACATCACCAGGATGCGGTCGGCGGTCTCCAGCGCCTCGTCGAGCTCGGTGACGAAGACGAGCGTCGCGCGGCCGTCGGCGCTTGCCCTCAGCTTGGCGGCGATGTCGCGACGCGCCGAAATGTCGACACCCTGGAAAGGCTCGTCGAGGATGAAGAGGCGCGAGGCCTGCGACATCCAGCGCGCCACCATCACCTTCTGCTGGTTGCCGCCGGAAAGCGCCGACAGCTCGTCCTTCTCCGAGCGGCAGACGATGCCGAGCTCGTCGATCTGGCGGCGAGCAGCGGCGCGCTCGGCGCGCTTCTTCATGACGCCGAGGTCCGACATGCGTTTGAGGAACGGCAGGCTGATGTTGCGTTCGATGTTGAAGCCGCCAACGATGCCGCTCGCGGCGCGGTCCTTGGCGACAAGGAAGACGCCGGCGGCGATCGCCTCGCGCGCCGAGCCCGGCGCGTAGGGCTTGCCGTCCATATGCATGCTGCCGGCGAGCGGCCGGCGCACGCCGAACAGCGTCTCCGCCAAAGCCGTCTTGCCGACGCCGACCAAGCCGGTGATCGCCACCACCTCGCCGGCGCCGAGCGTCATCGAGATCGGTCTCGATCCTTGCGCGAGCCGCAACCCCTCGGCGAAGAAGACAGCTCGAGCCGAGCTTCTGGCAACCACCTTGTCGAGATGGATCTTGCGGCCGAGCATGGCGTTGACGGCGCCCTCATAGTCGAGCGGCTTGTTGTCGAAAACGCCGGAGACGACGCCGTCGCGCATCGACACGATGCGATCGGCCAGCCGCCTGATGTCGGACATGCGGTGCGAGATATAGAGGATGGCCACGCCCTGCCCGCGCAGCCGGTCGATCAGCGAGAACAACCGATCGGCCTCGGCGCTCGACAGCGAGGAGGTCGGCTCGTCGAGGATCAACACCTTGGGCTGATGTGCCATGGCGCGGGCGATGGCCACCATCTGCCGATCCGCCAACGACAAGTCGCTGACGCGCGCCTTGAGGTCGATGGCAAGTCCCATGCGGTCGGCGACGGCTCTCGCCTCGGCGCGGACATTGGCAGGCTTGAAAAGCAACGACGCGCCTTTGCCGCTCAGCCGGTCGAGCGTCAGATTGGTGGCGACGTCGAGGTCGGCGACGACGCCGTCATTGATGTTCTGGTGCACGGTGACGACGCCGGCGCGAATGGCTTCGGCGGGGGTTTGCGGGTCGAAGGCCTTGCCGGCGAGCCGCATCGAGCCGGCGCCGTGTTCGTAGACGCCGCTGACGATCTTGACCAGGGTGGATTTGCCGGCGCCGTTGGCGCCCATGAGCACGGTCACCTCGCCCGCAAAGAGGTCGAGCGAGATGCCGCCAAGCACCTCGTTCTGGCCGAAGGATTTCCTCAGGCCCTCCACATGGAACACGGCATCTGCGCCCATCCATTCCTCCCGGATCGTGACGCTATGGGCTCATTCGGCAATTGTCAACACGATTGACATTTGCCAGAGCGCTTCCTAGCTTGGCCCCGCCGCCGTGGCTCCGCTATCGTCGGAAACCACGCGCAGGAGGGAGAGCATGACCGGGAAGTTCGAAGCATTGTCGGTGGAGACGCTGCCGAAGCGCCTTGGCGAGACCGCGGCGCTAACCGAGCGCATCGGCAGCGACATCAGCCGCTGGAAGGTACGCGAGGTCGGCGACGGCAATCTGAACCTCGTCTTCATCGTCGAAGGCGATCAAGGCGCGGCGGTGGTCAAGCAGGCGCTGCCCTATGTGCGGCTGGTCGGCGACAGCTGGCCGCTGCCCTTAAAACGCTCCTTCTTCGAATATCATGCGCTGACCCGGCAGGAGCGCCGTGCGCCCGGCTCGGTGCCAGCGATCTACCATTTCGACGAGAGCCAGGCGCTGATCGTGATGGAGTATCTGGCGCCGCCGCACATCATCCTCAGGCGCGCGCTCATCGACGGCCGCGAATTGCCGAATATCGCACGCGACATCGGCCTGTTCATGGCGCGCACACTGTTCCGCGGCTCCGACCTGTCGATGGCAGCCAAGGAGCGCAAGGCCGATCTCGCGCTGTTCGCCGACAATGTCGAGCTCTGCGACATCACCGAGAACCTGGTGTTCTCCGACCCCTATTTCGACGCCAAGATGAACCGGCATACCTCGCCGCAGCTCGACGGCCTGGTCGCCGAGCTGCGCGCCGACCGCGACCTCAAGGTCGAGGCGCAGCGGCTGAAGCATCTGTTCGCCGCCAATGCCGAGACGCTGCTGCATGGCGACCTGCATTCCGGCTCTATCATGGTGACCGACAGCGAGACCCGGATGATCGATCCGGAATTCGCCTTCTACGGCCCGATCGCCTTCGATGTCGGGATGCTGCTTGCCAATTTCTGGATGGCCTTCTTCTCGCAACGCGGCCACGAGGAGAAGGGCAGCCGCGACTCCATGCGCGCCTATCTGCTCGGCGTCACGGCTGAGACCTGGGCGACCTTCCGCGCCGAGTTCTCGCATCTGTGGCGGACCGTGCGGACGGGTATCCTCTACCAGAAGAGCCTGTTCGAGGATCAGGGCGACCTGCTCGGCTCCGAGCAGGCGCTCGACCACATGCTGCATTCCATCTGGACCGACCTGCTCGGCTTTGCCGGCATCGAGGTGCACCGGCGCATCCTGGGCCTCGCCCACAATGCCGATTTCGAGACCATTGCCGATCAAAACCTGCGCGCCAGATGTGAAGCCAAGGCCTTGCGCTTCGGACGCCATATCGCCGTCAACCGGCGTCAGATCCACAGCATCGACGAGGTCAACAAGCTGGCCGCGCTGATCGAACAGGAGAAGAGCCTTTGAACGTCGGCGAACGCCACTATCGCACCATCTGGCTCAGCGACGACAAGCGCTCGGTCGAGATCATCGACCAGCGCTGGCTGCCGCATGAATTCCGCATCGAGAAGATCGGAAGCGTCGCCGGCATCGCCACCGCGATCCGCGACATGTGGGTGCGCGGCGCGCCGCTGATCGGCGTCACCGCCGCCTATGGCGTCGCCATCCAGATGAAAGACGATCCGTCGGACGAAGCGCTCGATGCGGTGTGGGAGACGCTGCACCGGACACGGCCGACGGCCATCAATCTGCGCTGGGCGCTGGACGAGATGCGCCGGCACCTCAAGCCGCTCGCGCCGGTGGAACGCGCTGAAGCGGCCTACAAGCGCGCCGCGGAGATCGCCGACGAGGATGTCGGGCTGAACCGCGCCATCGGCGAGAACGGGCTTGCCATCATCAGGGAGATTGCGGCGCGCAAGCAGCCGGGCGAGAGCGTCAACATCCTCACCCATTGCAACGCCGGCTGGCTGGCGACGGTCGACTACGGCACCGCCACCGCGCCTATCTACCTGGCGACCGAGGCCGGCATTCCGGTGCATGTCTATGTCGACGAGACGAGGCCGCGCAACCAGGGCGCCCAGCTGACCGCCTGGGAGATGGCCGGGCACGGCGTGCCGCACACGCTGATCGTCGACAATGCCGGCGGCCACCTGATGCAGCGCGGCGACATCGACATGGTGATCGTCGGCACCGACCGCACCACGGCCAATGGCGACGTCTGCAACAAGATCGGCACCTATCTCAAGGCACTTGCGGCTGCCGACAATAACGTGCCCTTCTATGTCGCGCTCCCCTCGCCCACAATCGACTGGACAGTGGCCGACGGGCTGAAGGAAATCCCGATCGAGCAGCGCTCCGGCGACGAGGTCTCGCTGGTGTGGGGGAAGACGGCTGACGGCAAGATCGCGCAGGTGCGGGTCTCACCGGATGCGACACCGGCGGCGAACCCAGCCTTCGACGTGACGCCGGCAAAGTTGGTGACCGGGCTGATCACCGAGCGCGGCGTGGCCAAGGCCTCGCGCGAGGGGCTGAAGGCGATGTTTCCCGAGCGTGGGTGACTAGCTGATCTCCCCCCTCGTGGGGGAGATGGCCGGCAGGCCAGAGGGGGGCGCTGTCCCGCCGACGCGTCTATCCTTGTGTTCCTCGCCCCCGCCAACTTTGGTGGGGGGAGAGATGTCCGCGACGCGGACGGAGAGGGGGTCTTCGTGGGGCGCTCCCCTCTCCGTCTCGGCTCGCCGAGCCACCGCTCCCCACATTCGTGGGCGAGGAACCTTGATCCTGCCCCGCCGCGATCCTTCTCGCCCCCCTCTTCCCTGCCGGGCATCTCCCCCACGAGGGGGGAGATCGGCTAATCATCAATTGACAGCGCCACCCTGCTCTCCCATAAAACGTGCGTTAATGTTCTCAGGGCGGGGTGAAAGTCCCCACCGGCGGTAAGGGCGATTTCGATCGCTCAAGCCCGCGAGCGCCTTCCGCGTAAACGGAAGGGTCAGCAGATCCGGTGCGATTCCGGAGCCGACGGTTACAGTCCGGATGGAAGAGAACGTACGCAGAAGACGGTCCGCTCGCGCGGACCGCATTTTTGCGTCGTGCGTCCTGATTCTGGTTCGAAACGGAAGGAAGGACCCATGAATCAGCATTTCCTCAAAGACCATACTGCCCGTCGTGTCGCCGTCATCCGGGCGCGTTGGCATGCCGATATAGTCGACCAATGCGTGACGGCCTTCGAGACGGAGCTTGCCGCGCTCGGCGGCTTTGCCGTCGAGGTCTTCGACGTGCCGGGCGCTTACGAGATTCCGCTGCACGCCAAGACGCTTGCCGAGACCGGCCGTTACGCCGCGATCCTCGGCGCCGCCTTCGTCGTCAATGGCGGCATCTACCGGCACGATTTCGTGGCGAGCGCCGTCATCGACGGCATGATGAATGTGCAGCTCGCGACCGGCGTGCCGGTGCTGTCGGCGGTGCTGACGCCGCACAATTTTCACGATAGCGCCGAGCATCGCCGATTCTTCCACGAGCATTTCACCGTGAAGGGCAAGGAAGCGGCGAAAGCCTGCGTCGAGATCCTCGCCGCGCGCGCAAAGATCGCTGCCTAATGCATGTCGCCCAGAAGTGCGCAGCGGTTTTGGGAGACCGACATGCATGAGAGCAAAAAACCTAAAGCGCGGCGCCTGAATCTGTTTCAGCGCGACGCGCTTTAGCCCCGACAAGGCCGGATTTCAGCCCTGCAACAAGAATTGCGGCCGAAAAGGCTCCGAAAGGTTGCGGTAGCTCCGAAATCCAGCCAGAAGCAACGGGACCGCCCGCCCGGGCGGCCTTTTCAAACACGGGCTTGAACCAGATACGGGAGACTATTCGTTGGCTCGCATCACACTGAGACAATTGCTCGACCATGCCGCCGAACATGGCTATGGCGTGCCTGCCTTCAACATGAACAATATGGAACAGGGGCTCGCCATCATGGAGGCGGCCGAGGAGACCAAGTCGCCGGTCATCCTGCAGGCCAGCCGCGGCGCGCGCGCCTATGCCAATGACGTGGTGCTGGCCAAGCTGATCGACGCGCTGGTCGAGATCCATCCCGACATCCCGGTCTGCATGCATCTCGACCACGGCAACAACGAAGCGACCTGCGTCACCGCCATCCAGTATGGCTTCACCTCGGTGATGATGGACGGCTCGTTGAAGGAAGACGGCAAGTCACCGGCCGACTACGCCTATAATTCCGGCATCACGCGCCGCGTCGTCGACATGGCGCATTGGGGCGGCGTCTCGGTGGAAGGCGAGATCGGCGTGCTGGGCTCTCTGGAGAGCGGCGGCGGCGAGCAGGAAGACGGCCACGGCGTCGAAGGCGCGATCAGCCACGACCAGTTGCTGACCGACCCGGTGCAGGCCGAGCAGTTCGTGCGCGACACGCATGTCGACGCGCTGGCGGTCGCCATGGGCACCAGCCACGGCGCCTATAAATTCTCGCGCAAGCCGGACGGCGCGGTGCTGGCGATGAACGTGATCGAGGAGATCCACCGCCGCCTGCCCAACATGCATCTGGTCATGCACGGCTCGTCCTCGGTGCCGGAAGAGCTGCAGGAGATCATCAACAAATATGGCGGCCAGATGAAGCCGACCTGGGGCGTGCCGGTGGAAGAGATCCAGCGCGGCATCAAGCATGGCGTGCGCAAGATCAACATCGATACCGACAACCGCATGGCGCTGACCGGCGCGATCCGCAAGGTGCTGACCGAGAACCCGTCGGAGTTCGATCCGCGCAAATATCTGACGCCGGCGATGGCGGCGATGAAGAAGCTCTGCAAGGAGCGCTTCGAGCAGTTCGGCACCGCCGGAAACGCGCCGAAGATCAAGCCGATCCCGCTGGCCGACATGGCCAAGCGCTACAAGTCGGGCAGCCTCGACCCGAAATTCGGCTGAGCCAACTTCCCGCGGCCGGTTTTCAGCCGGTCGCGGTAGCCGGCCCTGCCCCGCCTCAGCATCCGCGTGGCGGAACTTCATGCCGGCCAAAACGGTTCCTGCTCTGACGCCTCCCGTGCCCGCTCACAGGGAAGGAGACAACCATGAGCAAGGACCGCGATAGCGAAGGTCCGGTATTTTCCGGGCAGGACGCGCGACAGGGCGAAATCATCCTGCGCACGCGCACCCGTCGCATCATCTTCATCGCCGGGCTGGTCGGCATCGTCGTGCTGGCGCTGGTGCTGAGCATCGCCGTCCGGTGAGGCGATTCGCGCATGATGGAGTAGCGGCCAGGGAACCATCAGCGGCCAAGCCTAGTTGAGCATTCCAGACGCAACGGAGGGCGCGCTTAGGCTGCCCCGACGGACCATGCTCACGCCGCTTTGCTGCGACATGCCGCTTCATCCGACCTGGCCGGACCTCGTCGCGCGGCTGCTGGTCACGCTGCTTGCAGGCTTCCTCATTGGCCTGAACCGCGAGGCCCGCGGTCATTCCGCCGGGTTGCGGACGACCATCCTGGTCGGCCTTGCGGCCTGTGTCGCAATGGTCCAGGCCAACATGCTGCTCGATGTCTCGGGCAAAGGACCGGACTCCTTCGTGCGCATGGATGTGATGCGTCTTGCGCTCGGCGTGCTCACCGGTGTCGGCTTCATCGGCGGCGGCGCAATTCTGCGGCGCGGCGATCTGGTCACCGGCGTCACCACCGCCGCCACGATGTGGATCATGACCATGATCGGCCTTGCCTTCGGCGGCGGCCAGTATGGCCTCGGCGCGATTGCAACCGTGCTGACGCTGGTGACGCTGCAGGCGCTGAAATGGGTCGACCTCAAGATCCGGCGCAATCACAGGGCAATCCTTTCGGTCTCCTGGCCGAAAAACGCGCCGCCCGACCTCGAGGAAATGGTACGGCCGCTTGGCTACAGTGCCCGCTTCGTCGGCATGGAGCACGACGCCGACCGTGAGCGCTTTGTTTATTCTTTCAATATTCAGTGGAAGCAGCCCGACGCTATCCCACCTTCGACCGACGTGCTGACGCTTGTCGGCGACCATTGCGCGGTCGAGCGCTTCGAGGTGATCGGCGAGAAGCCGTTCTGAGCGTCGTAACGAAGGATGCTTGAAATCGTCCCGGACATGAAACTTTCCCGCCCGCGGATGGTTCTGGACAGAGATGGTACTTGTCCATGATCGGTAGGCATTGATGGCCGAACTTTCCCTGACCCGCGGCCGGATGGTCGATGTCCAGATCGCCCAGCGTGGAATTCACGACCGCCGGGTCCTGGAGGCCATGCGGGAGGTCCCACGCGAGGCCTTTGTCGATCCCGATTTCGAGGAATTCGCCTACGAGGACACCCCTCTGCCGATCGGCCAGGGTCAGACGATCTCGCAGCCCTTCATGGTCGCCTACATGATCGAAGCCGCCGAGATCGATCCCGGCGACCGCGTTCTCGAGGTTGGTACGGGTTCGGGCTACGCGGCGGCGGTGATGAGTCGTGTTGCGGCCCGCGTCTACACGATAGAGCGCCATGCGATGCTCGCCGAGATCGCCCGGCAGCGGTTCGAACGCCTCGGTTACGACAATATCGAGGTTCGCGCCGGCGACGGCACCAAGGGATGGAGCGACGCCGCTCCGTTCGATGCCATATTGGTGGCCGCAGCCGGTCCCGGCGCGCCGCTGGCGCTTCAGGAACAGCTCGATGTCGGTGGCCGTCTGGTGATCCCCGTCGGCAAGGAGGTCGACGACCAGCGGCTGCTGAAGGTCACCCGGACCGGCGCGACGACCTACGAGGAGGAAGACCTCGGTGGCGTGCAGTTCGTTCCGCTCATCGGAGAAGAAGGCTGGGCGGAACGGCCTCGATACGGAGATGATCGACCGGCGGTGGTCACACCGCAACCGCGCGAAAGAAGCCTGCCGGAGATGATCGCGGTCGCCGCCGAGCCGCTGCCGGATTTCGAGGACCCGGCCTTCGGCGATCTGTTCGACCGCTTCGCGGACCGGCGTGTTGTCCTTCTCGGCGAGGCCAGTCACGGCACCTCCGAATTCTACAAGGCGCGCGGCGCGATCACGCGTCGGCTCATCGAAAAGCATGGCTTCAGCATCGTCGCGGTTGAAGCGGACTGGCCGGATGCCGCGGCCATTGACCGCCATGTCCGCCATCGACCGCCGCGCGCGGCCACAGAGCCGCCGTTCCAGCGCTTTCCCACATGGATGTGGCGCAACACCGATGTCGACGCATTCGTCGGCTGGATGCGGGATCACAATGGAGGCCTCGACGATGTAAACCGCCGGGCCGGCTTTTACGGTCTCGACATCTACAATATGAGCGCGTCGATTGCGGCCGTCCTGCGCTATCTCGACCAGGTCGATCCGGAAGCCGCCGCCGCTGCGCGGCAACGCTATGGCTGCCTGACTCCGTGGCAGAAAGAGCCTTCCACATACGGGCGCGCCGTGCTCACCGCCGGTTATCGCAAATGCGAACAAGCCGTGCTGGAGCAATGTCAGGAGCTGCTTGCAAGGCAGCTCGACTACGCTCGAGAGGACGGCGCCGACTTTCTCGATGCCACGCAGAATGCAAGGCTGATCGCAGCCGCTGAACGCTACTATCGCATCATGTATTACGGCGGGGCGGAATCCTGGAATCTCCGCGACACGCACATGTTCGAGACGCTAGAGCATCTACTCGAGGCGCGCGGCTCGGAGTCAAAGGCCGTCGTCTGGGCCCACAACTCGCATATCGGCGATGCCCGCTTCACCGAGATGGGAACAATCAGGCAGGAGTTGAACATCGGCCAGCTCTGCCGCGAGCGCTTCGGCGACCAAGTGGCGCTGATCGGCTTCGGCACCCATTCCGGAACGGTAGCCGCAGCTTCGGATTGGGACGATCCGATGCAGGTCATGCGGGTGCGCCCTTCGCATGCGGACAGCTACGAACGGCTCTGCCACGACAGTGGGGTGTCGCGGTTCCTGCTCGATATGGACCGCGACGCCGCGCTGAGGCATCGCCTGCTGGAGCGGCGGCTGGAGCGCTTCATCGGCGTGATCTACAGGCCGGAAACCGAACTGCGCAGCCACTATGCCGATGTCTCGCTGCCGCGGCAGTTCGACGCCTTTGTCTGGTTCGACAAGACGAAAGCGGTGACGTCGCTTGGGCCGGAGCATGCCAGGACAGGTGTACCCGAAACCTATCCCTTCGGACTTTGACAAAGTCGGAGTCTCGGAACAGGACGGCGGCCAAAATGCGCACGGGAACATTCGCTTCGGCCAATCAGTTCCTCATCCAGCAAATCTTGGAAGGAGCCTGCCATGAGCACCAAGCATCTCAAATCGCGCAAACCGAGCGACGCCGATCTGGAAAACAATCCGGGCATCGGAACATCAAAGGGCAGCATCAAGGAAGGCGATGATCTCGAGCTCGGCGAGAACACGACCGAAGGCGACGTCGAGAACGACACAACGGCCAGCGGCGGCATCAATCCGCGGCAAAAAATACGCACGAACAAATAGCGCCTAAGCCGGGCGAACGCCTCACATATCCGTTTTTGGCTCTTCTGCGTCGGCGCGAACGAGCTTGATGTCGGCCGCCAGGCGCCGATGTCCTCGCGGCGCAGCGCCGCCGCCATCATGTCCGCCGGTTCCTGCCCTCCCCTATTTTTTTAATCTACCAGTCCAGCTCTTGAACGTCGTTCATTTTTCTCTTGAACGCTGTTCACAATGTGCTATGTTGCGCATGTGAACAATGTTCAAGGATTGTATCCGGCCTGAAACAGACCGGCGCCGGTCCGGCTTAACGCTGAAACGAAAGGATCATATCGATGCTCGCCGACGGCCAAGCCCGCAAACAGTCACGTGCCTGGAAGGCCTGGAGACCGATCGTGGACGACAGATTCCAGGCGCCGAGAACAAGAAACAAATGGTTCGGATTGAATCGCAGTAACGAAGCTTAACGGCTTCCCGATAAACAAGGCTCAAACCGCGCAAGTGTCCGCTCAATCCAATCGGATTGCCAGCCGGACTTGCCCAATGGAAATTGCCATGAACACCCATCTGATGATGTCGTGGCGCTTCGCGCCTCTCTTCTGGACGCAATTCCTCTCAGCCTTCAATGACAATTTCCTGAAGAACACGCTGGTGTTCCTCATTCTGTTCACGCTTGCCAAGGACCAGGCCGCGTCGCTGGTGACGCTGGCGGGCGCTGTCTTCATGGCGCCCTTCCTGCTGCTGTCGGCGCTTGGCGGCGAGATCGCCGACCGCTTCGACAAGGCGCTGATCGCGCGGCGGCTGAAGTTCACCGAGATCGCGGCAGCCGCCGTCGCCGTCGCCGGCATCGCGCTGTCGTCGATCCCGGTGCTGATGACGGCGCTGTTGATGTTCGGCGTCATCTCGGCGCTGTTCGGGCCGATCAAATACGGCATCCTGCCCGATCACCTCGAACGCAAGGAATTGCCCAAGGCCAATGCCTGGATCGAGTCGGCCACCTTCGCAGCGATCCTCGGCGGCACCATCGCCGGCGGCGTCGTCTCCGCCGACGGCATCGGCGTTTGGGTGTTCGGACCGATCATGATGGCGCTGGCCGTCGGCTGCTGGTTCGTCAGCCGCTATATCCCGTCCACCGGTTCGGCCGCGCCCAACCTTGCCATCGACAAGAACATCTTCCGCTCGACCTGGCGGCAGGTCGCCGACTTGCGCACCGACACGCGCATCTGGCGTGCCGGCCTGATGACCTCCTGGTTCTGGCTGGTCGGCGCGATCGTGCTGTCGATCCTGCCGACGCTGATCAAGGATTCGCTCGGCGGCAACGAGATCGCCGTCACCGCCTATCTTGCCGTGTTCGCCGTCTCGATTGCCATCGGCTCGGCCATCGCCGCCTGGATGTCGCAAGGACGCATGGTGCTGCTGCCGGCGCCGGTCGGCACCGCGCTGCTGGCACTGTTCGGCCTGCATCTGGCCTGGACCATCGGCAGCATGCAGCCCTCGCCCAAGGCCGAGACGCTTGCCGCCTTCTTCGCCGGGCCCAACACCATTCGTGTCGCCATCGACCTCGCCGGCATGGCCATCGCCGCCGCCTTCCTGGTGGTGCCGACCTTCGCCGCCGTGCAGGCCTGGTCGCCGGAAGCGCGCCGCGCCCGCGTCGTGGCCGCCGTCAGCATCGTCAATGCCGGCTTCATGACCGTCGGCGGCATCCTCGTCGCCGCGATCCAGGCCGCCGGCGTCTCGATCGCGGGCATCCTGTTCGGCCTCGTCGCGGCCAATGCCATCGCCGCCTGGCTGATGCTGAGATACCTGCCGACCAACCCCTTCCGCGACTTCGTCTCTATCCTCTTCCGCGCATTCCTGCGCCTGGAGATCGAGGGCATCGAAAACCTCAAGGCGGCCGGCAAGGCGCCGATCCTGGCCCTCAACCATGTCAGCTTCCTCGACGGTCCGCTGGCGCTGACGCTGACCGACGAGGAACCAGTCTTCGCCATCGACTATACGATCGCCCAGGCCTGGTGGATGAAGCCGTTCATGAAGCTTGCTCGCGCGCTGCCGCTCAATCCGGCGAAGCCGATGTCGACCCGCACGCTGATCAAGATCGTGCAGGGCGGCGACCCGCTGGTCATTTTCCCGGAAGGCCGCATCACCGTCACCGGCGGCCTGATGAAGGTCTATGACGGCGCGGCCATGGTGGCCGACAAGACCAGCTCGATGGTGGTGCCGGTGCGCATCGAGGGGCTCGAGAAGAGCTACTTCTCGCGGCTGACCTCGCAGCACGTGCGCCGCCGCCTGTTCCCGAAGGTCAAGGTGACCATACTGGAGCCGGTGAAGCTCGAGGTCGCGCAGGAACTGAAGGGCCGCCAGCGTCGTGCCGCGGCCGGCTCCGCGCTCTACCAGGTGATGTCGGACCTGGTCTTCCGCACTCAGGACATCGGCAAGACGGTGCTGGAGAAGATCATCGAGACCGCCAACGAGCGCGGCATGAAGGAGCTCGCCGTGCAGGATCCGGTCGCCGGGTCGCTGAGCTACGGCAAGCTGCTGACGGCCGCCGCCGTGCTCGGCGAGAAGTTCGAGCATCTCTATGCCGGCCAGCAGACATTGGGCATCATGCTGCCCAACGCCAATGGCGCCTGCGCGGCACTGCTCGGCGTGATGTCGGCCGGCAAGGTTCCCGCGATGATCAACTTCACCGCCGGCGCCGCGAACATCCTGTCGGCCTGCAAGGCGGCCGAGGTGCGCACCGTGCTCACCTCCCGCGCCTTCGTCGAACAGGCAAAGCTCGGGCCGGTGGTCGAGGAGATCGGCCGTTCGGTAGACATCGCCTGGCTCGACGACCTGCGGGCCACGATCGGCCTCAAGGACAAGCTGCTCGGCGTGCTCCGCAAGACGACCCCGCGGGTGGCGCGCAAGGCGGACGATCCGGCCGCGATCCTGTTCACCTCGGGCTCGGAAGGCACGCCCAAGGGCGTGGTGCTCACCCACCGCAACATCCTGGCCAATGCCGCCCAGGCCGCCTCGCGCATCGACTTCCACTCGGGCGACAAGGTGTTCAACGTGCTGCCGATCTTCCACTCCTTCGGCATGACGGCGGGCACGGTGCTGCCGCTGATCTCCGGCGTGCCGGTCTATTTCTACCCCTCGCCGCTGCACTACCGCATCGTGCCGGAACTGATCTATGCCTCGAACGCCACGATCATCTTCGGCACCGACACGTTCCTGTCGGGCTACGCCCGCACGGCGCACCCTTACGACTTCCGTTCGGTGCGCTACTGCTTCGCCGGCGCGGAACCGGTCAAGGCCGCCACGCGCACGACCTATATGGAGAAGTTCGGCCTGCGCATCCTGGAAGGCTATGGCGTGACCGAAACCGCGCCGGTGATCGCCATCAACACGCCGATGTACAACAAGTCGGGCAGCGTCGGCAAAATCATGCCCGGCATGGAGTATCGGCTGCAGCCGGTGCCCGGCGTCGATGAAGGCGGCCGGCTCTTCGTGCGCGGCCCGAACGTCATGGCCGGCTATTTGCGCACCGAGAATCCGGGCGTGATCGAGCCGCTCGCCGATGGCTGGCACGACACCGGCGACGTCGTGACAGTCGACGACGCGGGCTTCATCTCGATCCGTGGCCGCGCCAAGCGCTTCGCCAAGATCGGCGGCGAGATGGTCTCGTTGGCCGCGGTGGAGGCACTGGCCGGCGAACTCTGGAAAGGCTCGCTGTCGGCCGTCGCCACGATGCCGGACGCGCGCAAGGGCGAGAAGCTGATCCTGATCACGGAAGCGCCTAACGCCACCCGCGCGGACTTCCTGGCCTTCGCCAAGGCGAACGGCGCCATGGACCTGATGGTGCCGGCCGAAGTGCGCGTCGTGGCGAAAGTGCCGGTGCTCGGTTCCGGCAAGCTCGACTTCGCTGGCGTAACCAGGAAGGTGCGCGGCGAGGAAGACCTGAAGGTCAAGGCCGCCTGACTCGCGTGCGAACAGGCCGGTGCGAAACGCCGGCCTGTTCATTGCCAATCCCTGCCGGGTCCAATCTCTCCGCCGAGGGCAGGCGGCGCGCCCAGGCAGGGTAGGGAGCGGCTAGGAACCGTGGCGCACTGACGCTCCCCGATCACCGGCTCAGGCCGCGTATCTTGCCATGACGGGCTGCCTCGACCATTGCGCATACCAGGTGTCGAACAGCTTGAGCTGCTGCTCGGCATAACCGCGCTGGCTGTCGCTCAGCGCATCCGTCTCGTTGAAGTGCAACCTGTATTCGGGATTACCCTTCAGCACCATCATGTGCTTGAAATAGAGCACGAGGTCCGGTCCCTCGTCGAAAGAGGACAGCACGGCCAGTGCCGCGTCCAGTTCCTGCGCCAGCCGGCGCGCTTCGGCATCGCCCTTCGCCGCCGTCTGGCTGAGGCCCACCAGATGCAGCACTTCCTTGGGGAGGACATTGCCGATGCCGGTGATGGCGCCCGAAGCGCCGCAATTGACGAAACCGTGGAAGACGGCGGTATCGACACCGATCATCAGCGCAACGTCATCGTCGCGGCTGGTGATGTTTTCCGCCGCGTAGCGCAAATCCGCCGGGCCGCCGAACTCCTTGAAGCCGACCAGGTTCGGATGCTCGGCGCGCAGCGCGAAGAAGAGGTCGGCGCGCGTGGCAAAGCCGTAATAGGGACTGTTGTAGATGACGGCCGGCAGGTCGGGCGCGGCGGCAAGGATTGCCTTGAAGTGGTGGCGCTGCGCGCTGACCGAGGGGCCGCGCGACAAGACGCGCGGGATGACCATCAGGCCCCGGGCGCCGACCTTTTGCGCATGCGCGGCGTGCGCCACGGCGCTGGCGGTGTTGACCGCGCCGGTGCCGACGATCACCGGAACGCCGGCCTTCACCAGGCGCTCGACGCCTTCCATGCGCTGCGCGTCGTTCAGCAGCGGCCAGTCGCCCATGGAACCGCAATAGACGACGGCCGACATGCCGGCGGCGATCAGCTCGCGCCCCTTGCGCACCAGCGCGTCGAAGTCGGGAAGTCGGTCATCGGTGCAGGGCGTCATCAGCGCCGGCATGCAGCCGGAAAAAACATTGGCGGTCATCTTCGAAGTCTCCTTGAGGCAGGCATGCGGAATGACCAGTTTGGCCCGGCGCAGCACCGCTTGCCAAGCGGATAGTCGCTTTTCCCGCTGAAGCCGAGCCTCAAACGGTCACCACGATCTTGCCGACCTGTTCCCCTGCTTCCAGAAAACGGTGCGCCTCGGCGATCTTCTCGAACGGAAACGTCCTAGCGATGACCGGGTTCAACGCGCCTGATGCGAGGCCGTCGAGGATGAAGGCCTTGGCGGCTTCAAGCCGGGCGGGATCACCGGTGATCTCGTGGACGAGGTAGCCGCGCAACGTCAGCGTCTTCGCCAGGACATCGAACAGCGGAAACGGCGTCGCCTCGGGGCTGAGGCCGCCATATTCGATGAGAATGCCGCCGCGCGCCATCGCGGCCGTCAGCGGCGTGAAGATCGGGCCGCCGACCGCGTCGAGGACCACGCGCATGCCGTGCGGCGCGATCTCTCTCAGCCGCGCCTCGAGGTCTTCCTCCTGCGAGGTCACGACATAAGCGGCGCCGGCGTCGAGCAGGGCACTCTTCTTGGCCGATGTCCGGGTCACGGCGATCGGCACGGCGCCAATTCTGTTGGCGATCTGGATGGCGGCAAGCCCGACGCTGCTCGACGCCGCGGTGATGACGACGGGCTCGTCAGGGCCGAGACTCGCGATATCGACAAGCGCGCCATAGGCGGTGAGATATTGCATCCATGTCGCGGCGGCGGCCTCGAACGAAAGCGATGGCGGATGTTTTACCACAAGCTCGGCCGGAAAATTCACGAGCTCGCCATAGGCCGGCCAGCGCGCCATCGAGCGCGGCGGGATGATGCTGACCGCATCGCCCAGTGCGAAGATTTCCACGCCGGCTCCCACCGTCTCGACGATCCCCGCCGCTTCGAGGCCGAGGCCGGACGGCAGCGTCGGCGTCTCGATGTAAGAGCCGTTGCGCATCAAGGCTTCGGCCCGGTTCAAACCCAGCGCCCTGACGCGGATCCGCACCTCGCCGGGTCCCGGCGACGGAACATCCATATCCTCGATGCGAAGCACCTCTGGACCGCCGTGACTGTGAAAGCGAAAAACCTTTGCCATCCTGCAACTCCAAACCCAACCGATGGAATGGACTATGCAGCGGTATCGAGAACCGATAAATCGGCATGCAGGCAGAACAGTCGAAACGATTGGTTTTTAATATGGATCGCCTCGAAAGCATGGAAGCGTTCGTCAAAGCTGTCGATCTCGGCTCGTTCGCGGCCGCCGCGGCGGCGCTCGACCTGTCGGGGCCGATGGTCGGCAAGCATGTCCGCTTCCTCGAAGAGCGGCTCGGCATGCGGCTCATCAACCGCACCACGCGCCGGCAGAGCCTGACCGATTTCGGGCGCGCCTATTACGAGCGCTGCAGGATCGTGCTGGCCGAAGCGCAAGCGACCGATGCATTGGCAGCCGACCAGTTGTCCGAGCCGCGCGGAAAACTGCGCGTGACGATGCCGGCGCATTTCGGTCGCCACTGCGTCACGCCGATCCTGCTTGCGCTTGCCCGGCGTTATCCGACGCTGGAATTGGACCTGTCGCTCAGCGATCGCTTCGCCGATCTCGTCGAGGACGGTTTCGACCTGGCGATCCGCACCGGCACGCTGGACGACAGGGCCGGCATCATCGCGCGCCGCGTCGCGCGCCAGCGCATGATCGTCTGCGCCTCGCCGTCCTACATCGAAAGCTTCGGCCGCCCATTTCAGCTCGAAGACATCGCCAGCTATCAGGCGATCATCTACCGGCGGCTCGGGCAGGCGCTGCAGCCATGGCTGTTTACGCGCGACGATGACTCGGTGACGCAGATCGCCCCCGCCGGCCGGCTGCGGCTCGACGACCTCGACGCCATCGCCGATGCGGCAACCGACGGCATGGGACTGGCCTGGCTGCCATACTGGTTGGTGCGACAACGCATTGAGGGCGGCACACTGGTCCGCCTGCTGCCTGAGCAACGGGACTATCTCTATGACTGCCATGCGCTCCGGCTGCAGGCGCCGCATTTGCCGCTGAAAGTGCGGCTGGCCATCGACGCGCTGGCGGCGGGGTTGCCGAAGATGATGAGCTAGTGGCCCTGCACAGGGACTTTGACCGGTCTGCTCTGTTTGCGTTGGCGGGCGGCATGCCTTGGAGATTGGCCGAAACGCCCATCGCGATCGTCATTCCAGGGCGGAGCAGGAGCGAAGCTCCGTCGCGAAGATCGGCCCTTCAGCATTGCGGACATTCCGGGTTCGACGTCTATGCGGCTGATGCCTTTCACACTGTAGAGCGCAGAAGGGCCTGCATGTGTTCTGGCAAGTCGAGCTCGCCGCGCGCCTCGATCTCCAAAAGGTATCGGGCCTTGGCCAGGCGGTCGCCTTCCTTGACCGCCCGATAGGCGCAGATGGCCAGCAGCGCCTTCTCCTCCTCTCGGCCGGCCTCGATGTGGTCACGGCTATGGCTGCCCCTTTTGTGGACGGCTTTGCCGAACGCTGCGTACGCTACCTTGTGCGTCTCAATCAGGGCGAACAGGTCATTGGATGGTTGCCGGTCACGCCTCAGCGCCTTTGTGCTGTGACCGTTTGCGGCGACGGTCGAGGCAACGACAGCGCAGCCGGAATGAAAGAGCAAGACGCGGCGGCTGATCCTGGACGTGGCGAACTCTCCTCTTCACTTTACGGCAGGCCCGAGCGGATGCCGTGAACATCACCAACACCGTAACACAACGGTTCGCGCATTCATGTCAGGATGGATAGCGAGGAAAACGCGCTTGAGGTTCGAGCGCGCGGAACATTCGAGCAGCCGGCAGACCGGACCGGAGCCGGTGAAGGGTCGACATCCAAATGCAGGCCGAGCGCCTCGCCGGTCTGATCGGCGGATTCCCGACGCAGATAAGAAAAAGGCCGGGCGCGAAAGCGGCCCGGCCAAAGTATGAAGGTCATAACCTTCAGAGGGGAACATCGCCCGGCGCAATGGGAGGAAAACACCGAGCGATACCTCCTATGTGGGCCTGAACCGGCATATTTTCCACGAACGGAATTCCAAAAAAAGCTGGAAACGCGAAAAAATCTCGCTCAAGTCGGACGAAATCGTCAGCTGATGGCCGATGCTTTTTCCAGAAGGTCGGCATAGTGACGCCGCGCCACGTCGGGATGCGACCGCAGGCGGCTTTTCAGTACATTGGTTCCGACGTTGCGGAAGAGCGGATTGTCGGGATCGCTGGCCGGGCCGCGCGCTTCGGCAGCGAGTTCCTCCGGCAGGTCGAGCAGCGGGATTGTGGCATCGAGCCGGGCGCTGAAGAAGAACGGCACGGAAATGCGTTCGACGCCGGCTGGCGGCGTGACGACGCGATGCACGGTTGCCCTGAGATAGCCGTTCGAGGCGAGCTCCAGCAACTCGCCGATGTTGACGACCAGCGTTCGCGGGATCGGGTCGACATCGACCCAGCTGCCGTCATATTCGACCTGCAGGCCCTTGTTCTCATCCTGCAGCAGAAGCGTGAGAAACCCGCCGTCCTTATGCGCGCCGACGCCCTGGTCGTCATCGGTGGCGTGGCGGCCAGGATAGCGCACGATCTTCATGCGGTGGTTCGGCTCACCGCGATAGATCGGATCGAAGGCGTCCTCCGGCTGGTCGAGCGACAGCGCGAAGGCTTTCAGCAGCCGGATCGCCACGTCGGTCGCCTTGGCCTGCCAGGCAAGCAGCCCGGGCTTCAGGTCGGGAAGCGCGGCAGGCCACTGGTTCGGACCCTGCAGCCGCGTCCAGGCCGGCACGCCCGGCCCTTGCGCAATCGTCGCGCGCTCGACGCCGATGTCGAGCTGCTCGCGCCAGTCGGCCTTGCCTTTGGTCAGCTCGCCGCCGGCGCGCGTATAGCCGCGAAACTGCGGCGACTTGACCATCTCGATGTCGAGCTTGTCGGCCTCCGGCAAGGCGAAGAAGCGACGCGCGGCGTCGAGCACTGCATCGATCTCCGGCTGGGTGATGCCGTGGCCGCTCAGATAGAAGAATCCGACATCGCGAGCGGCGGTACGCAGATCGAACAGAAATGTCCGCAGTTCCGATGCGCCCTGCTCCAGGCGGTCGAGATCGAGCACCGGGATTATTCTGGGCATGGACAGGCTCCTCTTGGCGGTAAACTCTTTTTTTCGCAATCCCGGACGGAAAACCGCTGCGCACTTTTCCCGGAATTGCTCATGCGACTGCGACCGCTTCGCACGATGACATCAGCATCATCGCGGGTGAAGAAACGCACCGCCCAATCTCGTTGCAAACGGAGCAAGCCGGCGCTCAATTCCCGCCTTTTGCGGCAAATTGCGTTCGCGCCGGCGCCCCTGCTCGCCCGGTCAGCGATGATCCAGCCGCGCGATGAGCCGGTCGCCGATCCACTGGATGCCGCAGACCAGCACGATGGGAACGACCACGGCGACCATGACGCTGGTCTCGAAGCGCTGATAGCCGTGGCGGATGGCGAGGTCGCCGAGACCGTCGGCGCCGATGGCGCCGGCCATATGGCAAAGGCGGGCAGCGCCTATGAAGCGCGCCGGGCAAGACGCAAGGGTAATCGGTCGCCTCCCGGCAGCGACGAGACGGTCGGCAAGCCGCGCCCCTCCAGCGTGGCAAAGCCCAATCGGGTCAGGCAGGCTCGTGCCAGGGCCGCATTGCTGTCGACGACCACCAGTCCGGCCGGATCGTTGAGGCTGGCGGCCACCACGGACAGTTCGGTGCAGCCGAGCAGTGCCGCATCGGCGCCGGCCATTTGCGCGAGGTCGAGCGCGCGCTCAGTCTCAGCCGCGGCTTGCGCAATCGAACCGGCCTTGACGAGCATGATCGCGCTGTCGACGCGCTCCTGAAACTCGGCGTCCTGCGCAAGGCAGAGGTCGAATCCCGCCGCCGATATCCTGTCCTGATAAAAGCCGGAGACCAGC
This sequence comes from Mesorhizobium sp. B2-6-2, assembly GCF_006440615.1. Lineage (NCBI taxonomy): Bacteria > Pseudomonadati > Pseudomonadota > Alphaproteobacteria > Hyphomicrobiales > Phyllobacteriaceae > Mesorhizobium > Mesorhizobium sp. B2-6-2. The sequence goes on from NZ_VFUG01000009.1 coordinate 31,201, forward strand.
GTACCCCGGGTTGCAAGGTTCGCAACCCTGCCCCGATCCAGGCTCCGGCGGATCTCCGCCACCACCGCGTCGGCGATGTGGATGATCTCGGCTGGCGAGTTCGCCGCCAGCCTGTCGTACCAATGATGTGCGGTGTTGCAGGGCATGGCGATACAGGCAACGCCGAGCGCGTTGAGCGTCGAGACCGCAGCTTGCAGCGGCGCCAGGGGGCCGTCATGGCCAGCCAGGATCGCTTCGGTCCTGTCGGGCAGTTGCGGCACGCTGAGGATGACGGAAGGCACATGCTCGTTGTCGCGCAGCGCCCCGGTCATCCGGGTCAGCTTGAAGTAGAAGTCGGCCGATGCGAGCGGCCCGAGACCGCCGATGATGCCGAGCCGCGGACGAATGCCGTCGTCGATCATCGGGCGGGCTCGGCTTCGAGCTCTTGCGCGACGGTTTCAGCAGCCTGCGCCGCTTCCCGATGGCTGGGCGCGATCATTGCCGTGCTTGCGGCCACGGTAGAGACGCTGGACAGCGTCATCAGCGTGTCCACGGCCGCGTCCACCGCGACGAACAGGACGAACGCCGCCTCGAAGGGAAGCTTCAGATAGCCACAGACAATGGACATCTGCGACAGGATGAGCAGGCTGCCCATGCCGCCTGTCGTCAGCGCCAGAAGCGCGGATACGACACCGACAAGCAAGAGGTCCGGGATCGCCAGCGGATGGCCGTAGAGCTGGGCGATGAACAGGACGCCCGAGGTGTAGACCAGCGCCGGGCCGGTCCGCAGCAGCGCCGCCTGCAGGGGCACGAGCAGCTCGACCACCACCAGGTTGAACCTCAGGCGCTCGGTCAAAAGGTTGATGACCCAGGGCAGCGAGGCGACCGTGGAGCGCGTTGTGATGGCCACCATCAGAAGCGGCTGAAGGGTCTTGATCGTGGCCCAGTAGCTTCGCCGCGAGCGTATGGCGATGACGGCAAACGCGCCGGCGAGGAATGTCACGCAGGAAAGGCCCATCACCAGCAGGTAGCCACCCATCAGCGTCAGCGGCTTGATGCCGGTCGACGCGGTCTGGTCGGCGATCAGGATGAAGGTCGCGAAGGGCAATCCCCAGACGAACCAGTTGGTCAGCACCGTGCAGGCCTTGTACACCGCGTTGAGCGCCTGTGAGAGGCTGAGCGACGAGGGCTGGGGAATCTTGCCCATTGCTAGCCCGAAAAGCAGGCAGAACAACAGGACCTGGATGGTCTGGCCCGAGGCCAGCGCGTTGAAGACGTTGTTCGGCACCAGATCCAGGAAGATCGAATGAGCGCTGTTCGGATCGCCGGTGGACGGCGGCGGCTGGAACGGGAATGCGAGATCGGTGGAGACGCTGCCTTGGGAATTGATGAACTCGCCGAGCTCGATGCGCGACTGCGGGTTCTCGATCTGGCCGGGCTTGAGGATCAGCGAATAGGTGCCGCTGACCAGCACGGCGAGGAACGATACGACCAGTACCGCTATGCCGACTTTGCCGAGGTAGCGGACCGATTTCGGATCCTGGACCATCGCGGTGATGGAGAAGATCACCGACGAGACCAGATAGGGCAGGACGACCATCTTGAGGAAATTCAGATAGACCTGCGCGACAGGGCTGATCGCATGGGCGAAGGCCGGGTAATAGAGGCCGCACAGGATCCCGGCCAGGATCATGATGATCGTCGTCGCCGGCGAGCGCAGGATGCGCTTTGCCGCCAGGCGCCAATCGAAAGCCATGGCTGCGGCTGCATCCGAGACGGCCATTGTCAGGCTTTGCTCCCCTGGCGATAACGCGCGATGATCTCGTCGGTGTTGAGGACCTGCTGGCCTCGCGCGAGATCGAGATAGAGATCGACGAAGGCCGCCAGATGCGGATTGTCCGGACTGATGCCGACGGCGATCGTATCGACCTTGTCGGTCAACGTGATCGAGCGCGCGACCACCGTCATCGACGGATCGTCTACCATCAGCTTCTTGATCTCGAAATCGTCGCGATAGGCGAGGTCGATCGTGCCGTTGCGGATCGCATCGATCACCGTATTCCAGCCGGCGAAGCGCTGGATCGTCGCGTGCGGAAACGTGGCGGCCGCGTAGGTGGCGAAGGACGAGCCTTCGATCACGCCGAGATCGCCGGAGAAATCACGGATGATCTGCTCAGGCGGCTTGCCCTGCGTGATGCGCGCCAGGTTGACGCGGTTCGCCAGCAGCCCCTGGTGCAGCATGGCGTAAGGCCGCGAATAGAGGATCGAGCGGCCGCGCCGGAGGGTGCGGCTCAGCTTGCCGATCGCAAGGTCCGCCTGGCCGGACGTCAGCTGCTGCACCATAGCGTCGAAGGTCCCGGCTGATCGGTCGAACACCGGTTCGACGCCGAGTTCCGCGGCTATGCCACGCGCCAGGTCCATATCGATGCCGCTGTCCCCAGAGCCGTCGGCCGGGAAGAAGGGATCGGAAGCGAAGGCTGGCATGGCGATGCGCAGCTTGTTGTCGCTGACGATGGGTTTGGGAGCGTCTTGCGCCTGGGCCGGCGTGGCCAGGGCTTGCGCCTGCGCGAGCAGCAGCCCTCCGCCTCCGGCTGCAAACAGCGTGCGACGTGTAAGCGGCATGCGCATTTCTCTATCGTACAGGAGAGCCGGACAACAATTCTGACCGATGCGCAGTATGCACGCCGAAGTTAAGTAAAGGTATCTTTTGTTTTGCGCCTTTTTACATTGCAGACGGCTGAAATGGCATCAGGATACATGCAGACTTTCTAAAGTTAACGAGACTGCGGCCAGGCATGTTGTTGCGCGGTTCGTGCGAGGGTTGTCAGAACGTCTCGACCCAGGGCCTCAGCTCGACCTCGAAGCTCCAGGCGCTGCGATGCTGGAGATGGACGGCGAGATAGGTCTCGGCGATCGCATCGGGCGAGAGGCGACGATCCGGACGGTCGGGCTCGGGCGTCTGCCCGGCCGGCTCGATCTGGCCGTCGATGATGAAATGCGCGACATGGATGTTCTTCGGGCCGAGCTCGCGCGCCATTGATTGCGCCAGCCCGCGCAGGCCGAATTTCGGCATGGCGAAACCGGCGGAACCGGAGAACCCTTTCAGGCTTGCGCTGGCGCCGGTGAAAAGGATTGAGCCGGAACCACGTGCAAGAAGCCGGCGCGCCGCCTGCTGGCCGACAAGGAAGCCGCCATAGGCACCGACGAGCAGGGCTTGCTTGACCGCTTGCGCGTCGAGCTCGGCGATCGGGCCGCGCGTACGGCCGCTGGCGTTGAAGACGGCAATTTCGAGGGGACCTGCCTTGTCGGCCGTCTCGAAGAGGCGCTCGACGGAGGCTGCGTCCGATACGTCTGTTTCGACGGCCTGCGCGCCGGTTTCCTTGACCAGCGCGGCCAGTTTGTCGACGTTGCGGGCGGCAAGGACGACACGGAAATCCTCCTTGGCGAGAAGCCGCGCCAGCGAGGCGCTTAACCCGGAACCGGCGCCCGCGATCACTGCGACGTTGGCTGCCATGGCGTTTCCTCCTTACGATAATCCATCCGGGCAGTCGCCCGGCCGATGGTCTTGTTCGCAGCCTCGCGCCTTCTTCGCCGAGAGGCAAGAACGGCGTTGTTTCGTTTTCACCGTTCGATGCAAAAGCCGTCGGTCTACGCGCCGGCCTGCTCGGGTGTAGCGAGACACTTGCCTGCCGGGCCGATCCGTCCGACACGTGAATGAAGGGCGATTCGAGGAACGACAATGGAACCAATCTGGGCTGTCGGCCTGATGACCGGCACGGTGCTCGACGGCAATATCGACGTGGCGCTGATCAAGACGGACGGCGAGCGCATCGCCGACACCGGCACCTACACGCTGGCCCCCTATCCGCAATCGATCCGCGCCCTGCTGGAAGAAACGCTGCGCCAGGCGCGCGCCTGGAATTTCGAAGGGCCGGAGCCGGCGATTTTTCGCGAAGCCGAGGAGGCGCTGACGCGCGCGCAGTCGGCGGCGGTCAAGGATCTGGTCGAGAGCCAGGGGATGAGCATGGCCGATATCGGCATCGTCGGCTTCCATGGCCAGACCGTGCTGCATCGCGCCCCGCAGCCGGGACGCATCGGCCGCACCCGCCAGCTCGGCGATGGCGAGCTGATGGCCTCGCTGCTCGGCACCAAGGTCGCCTATGATTTCCGCTCGGCCGATGTCGCGGCCGGCGGGCAAGGCGCGCCTTTGGCCGCCGTCTATCATGCCGCGTTGCTTAAAGAGGCGGACGCCAGCGGCGACACCGCCGTGCTCAATCTCGGCGGCGTCGGCAACATCACATGGTGGGACGGCAAAGACGCAATCGTCGCCTTCGACACCGGTCCGGCCAACGCGCCGGTCAACGATTTCATCAAGTTGAAAGGCCTCGGCGAGATGGACCGCGACGGCAGGCTGGCCGCCGCCGGCAAGGTCGATGAGGAACGGCTCGCCAGGCTCTTGCAGCATCCGTACCTGACGAAGCCCTATCCGAAATCGCTCGACCGCTTCGACTTCACCGCGGCGATGGCCGAAGGGCTGAACGCCGAGGACGGCGCTGCGACGCTGACCGCCTTCACCGTCTCAGCCGTCGGCAAGGCGCTCGACCTGTTGCCGCGTCGACCGAAGCGGCTCGCGGTCAGCGGCGGCGGCCGCCACAATCCGACGATGATGGCAATGCTCGAAAGCCGCGCCGGCGTTGAAGTGGTGCAGGCCGAGACGCTCGGATGGAAGGGTGACGCCGTCGAGGCGGAATGTTTCGCTTTCCTCGCCGTGCGCGTGCTGCGCGGCCTGCCGATCAGCTTTCCGAGCACCACCGGCGCGCCAAAGCCGATGCGCGGCGGAAAGTTGGCGGACTGATCAGGACGACAGTTTCTTCTGCAGGAAGATGCGGCTGCGGCCGGTGGGGAAGTCAGTCAGCGTGCCGAACGGTTGATAGCCCTGGCGCCGGTAAACCTTCTCGGCGATCGGATTGAAAGTGTCGATCCAGGCGCCGTGGCAGCCGCGCGCGACAGCCTCCTGTTCGGCCGCGTCGAGCATGCCGGCGGCAACGCCTTTTCCGCGCAGCTTTTCGTCGACCCACAGCCACTGCACGTAGAGCCAGCCCCAGGCAGTGTAGCCGGAAACACCGGCGACAACGACTCCGCGCTCGGCGCGCACGAAAACCGCCAGCGACTGTCGGCCCGAGGCGCCGACATCGGCATCGTTGAAAGCGGTAAGGCTTCCGCCCAGGAAAGCGAGGTCCTGCGGCGAGGGCTCGGCGGTGATCTCGAGGCTCGTCTTCATCGGCTGCGACTCCGGTTCGCAAGCCAGCCTTAGAGCAATTCCAGGAAAAGTGCGAAACGGTATTCAGGCCGCGAGCGAGGAGTAAGGTATGTTACCGAGGACCGACTGGCCGCCATGCCGCTGCGCCCGCCGCCACCAGCATCAATCCCGCGGCGATCAAGGCGCAATTGGCGAAGCCCAGGCCTGTGTAGAGCGGGCCGAAGCCTGCCGTGCCGACGGTGACGGCGAGATAAGTGACCGCGCTGTTCAGGCCCATGATGGTGCCGCGCCGCGACGGGTCGAGCGCGGTGAGGCGCATGACCAGCACGTTCAGCCCGAAATGGTTGGCAAGGCCCCAGGCCGCGATCGTCGCGACCAGCAGGCCGAAGCCGCCGCTGGCCAGGGCAATCGCGACATAGACGGCGGCGACCAGCAGATAAGCGAAAGGCATGACGCGGCGGGCGCCGAGGCGATCGATGACACCGTCGAGCAAGGCGGCCGCGCCGAAGCCGAGACCGTAGGCGACCGCCGCCAGGCCATTGGCGCTGACCGGCTCGCCGAGGGCTTCGTGGAGATGATCGCCGAGATAGCCGTAGACGCCGTAGAAGGCGGTCATGAAGGCGCCGCAGGCAATGAGTAGCGGCAGGATGCCGGGAACGGCGAGCGCGCCGAGCGGCGACGGCGCGGGGCCGCTTTTCCTGATGTCGTGCAGCGAGCTCATCGCCAGACCGGCAACGGCCGCTCCTGCGAGCATTGCAACGGCCGCGAAGACGGCACGCCAATGGATGAGATCGGCCAGCACCGCCGACAGCGAGACGCCAGCGACCATGGAGAGCGTCCAGCCGGTCAGCACGACGCCGATGGTGCCGCTCTCGCGGCCGGGCGGCGCGATCGCGGCCGAGCTGGCATAGATCGCCGGCATGGCTATACCGGCGGCGATACCGGCAACGAGCTGGGCGGCCACCAGCATCGCCACTGTCGGCGCCAGGGCGCTGGCGACCAGCGCGATGGCCAGCAGCAGCAATGCGCCCTGAAGCATGCGGCGCGCGCCGATCCGGTCGATGTAGCGAGCAAGGAAGAGCGCGCTGGCCGATGTGCCGAGGCCGAAGGCGGCGGCGGCCGTCATTACCGCCGGCACGCTTGCGCCGAACGACGCCGCGACGGCGGGCGCGATCGGTCCCAGAACCAGCGAATTGGAGCCGATGACGGCGATGCAGCCGGTCAGCAGATAGGCGGCTGCAGGGATTGGCGCGCGGGGCGCCTCAGTCATAATTGCTGATTGATTGCTGTTCGACATATCATCATAATGGCCGAATTAAGTTCCGCATCAATGGAGAATTTCCATATGGACGCAGAAACAGATGACATTCAGCGGAACAAGCATCCGGCCCGCGAGGTCGACCCGATCGACCGAAAGATATTAGGCGTCCTGGTCGAGGACGCGACCATCAGCTATGCCGAGCTCGGTGAGCGCGTCGGCCTGTCGGCGCCGGCGGCGCATGAGCGGGTCAAGCGGCTGAAGCGCAGCGGCGCCATCCGCGCCACATCGGCGATCATCGATCCGAGGGCGGTGAAGAAGCCGCTGCTTGCCTTCGTGCATATCGACACAAGGGGCTGGGGCAAGACGCCGGAGCTGATGGCGGTCTCCAAATATCCGGAGGTCGAGGAGATCCACACGGTCGCCGGCGACACCTGCATGCTGCTCAAGGTGCGCACCGAGGACACGCGCGCGCTGGAAGGCCTGCTGGCCCGTCTCTACGACACGCCCGGCGTCACCTCGACGCGCAGCTATGTCGTGCTCTCGACCTATCTCGAGCGGCCGGTGCAGCCCGAGATCACGAACGAATGGCCGGCGCCGAAGCACATGGCAAACCCTATGTATTAGGCCGTTGCCGGCTGATGGCGCCTGGAACGCGCCAGCAGATAGAACGCCGCGACATGCGTGATCATCAGCAGCGGCACGTAGAGGATCGGGATCGCGTAAGCCGCGCCCAACTGTCCGGCCTGCCCCGGAAGGTCGAGCACGACGCCGTGATAGTAGTCGACGACGATGTCCACCACGCCTACGAGGTTAAAGGACACGACCAGCGGCCAGAAGATCACAGGCCTCCCCACCGCGATCAGCGCCAGCATGGCGAGCAGGCCGGTCGCGAAGTCGCCATAGGCGGCGAAGCTTGCGAAGGCAGGAGCAAGGTCGGGGCCGACAACGCCCGGGATGAGGAAGACGAGCCCGAAGAAGCGGAAGCTGTGCAGCGTTGCGATGGCGCGCTGCGCCTCTATCGGCTCCATCGATCTCAGCCTTGGCCAGATATAGGCGGCGAAGCAAAGCAGCCACGGCACGTAACCGAGCACGAGATGGATGTTGAAGATCATCGCAGGTGACATCTTCGCCTCCTATCAAGCCTTGACTGGAACAGCCTCGAACACTGCCGTCAGAATGCCCAGCCGTCCCTCCATGAGATTGCGCCCGAGATTGGTGGCGAAGTCGGCGAAACCCTGTCCCAAGACGACGCCGAGATTGAGCGAAGGCGGCGGGCCGGAGGCACGGAGCTCGGCGAACCAGGCCTTGGCGGCAGCCGTGTCGTCGCGGCGGACGAGCGTGCCGAAGCCAGCGGCTTCGATCGCCTCGCACGTCGCCTCGGCCGTCAGCAGGAAGCTTTCGCCCGGCGTCTTCGCCCACGGCACCGGATAGAGCGGATCGCCACCATTCAGCACGACGTCGAATGTCGCGAATTTTCCGCCCGGCTTCAAAACGCGCCTTATCTCGCGGTAGAGCAGCGGCCGGTCGGCGATGTTCATCGCCACATGCTGCAGGAGCGCGGCATCGAAACGGCTGTCTTCGAAAGGCAGCGCCAGCGCGCTGCCGGCTTCGAACGACACTTTGTCGTCTTGGCCGGTGCGCGTGGTCAGGTAACGCGCGGCCTCGACGAAGGGTTCGCTTAGGTCGACTCCGGTCACCGCGCAGCTATAGGTCTCGGCAAGAAACCTGGCCGGCCCGCCGACGCCCGATCCGATGTCGAGCACGGACATGTCGGCGGAGATGGCGGCCAGATTGGCGAGCTCCGCCGTCGCGGCCAGCCCGCGGGTATGGAACTGGTCGAGCGTCGCCAGTTGTTCGGGCTTCAGCCGCTGTTGCTCAGGTCCAAACACCGCCAGCGCGTTCTTCAATCGATCGGTCAAGCCGGTCGCGCGATAGTGGTCGCGCACGCGATCGAGTTCATCGGTCATTGCCATTTCCCTTCAGGCTTCCAACGTCATGGATGAAATAAGGCCGCTTTCCGCGAACTACTATCCACGATAATGTCGATGGGTCATGAAGCAGAACTTCACAGTCAGGCATGGCGCGCTCGACGGCGTCGAAGCATTCCTGAGCGTCGCAAGGCACCGCAATTTCCGCAAGGCGGCGGCCGAGCTCGCCGTCACGCCGTCAGCGATCAGCCAGGCGATACGAGCGCTTGAGGCGCGCATCGGCGCCGCGCTCTTCATCCGCACGACGCGCAGCGTCGGCCTTACCGAAGCCGGCGAGCGCTTTTTCGCGCGCGCCCGGCCCGCCTTCGAGGAACTGATCGCCGCGAGCGAGATCGCGCGCGGGATGGGCCAGCGGCCGGCGGGGCTCTTGCGCCTCTCGGTACCGCCGGCCGTGGTGCCGATGCTGCTGGAGCCGATGGTCGCCTCCTTCTGCCAGGCCTATCCTGAGATCGAGCTGGAGATCGTCGCCAGCGGCGAGCTTGCCGATCTCGCCGCTGAAGGATTCGACGCCGGCATCCGGATGGGCGACTTGATCGCGCCCGACATGGTCGCGGTCCGCCTGACGCCCTCCTTTCCGATGGCGGTCGTCGGCAGCTCGGATTATCTGCGCCGGCGCGGGGCGCCCGAGCGCATCGAGGACCTGCGCGACCATGCCTGCTTGCGCCTGCGCCGCTCGAATGGTTCGGTCGCGCCCTGGTCCTTCGTCGACGGCAACAAGGCCGTCGAGGCAATCGTGTCGGGACCGCTCATCGCGCACGATTATCCGTCGCTGCTCGGCGCGGCGATCCAGGGTGTCGGGCTGGCGCAGGTGCCAGGCCCGATCGCCGAAGCGCCGATCGCCGACGGGCGACTCCAGGCGCTGCTCGGCCGTTTCGCGATGACCACGCCGGGCGTTTTCCTCTATTATCCGGAAAGGCATCAGGTTCTGCCCAAACTGCGCGCCTTCATCGACCACATCAGGCAAACCGAGCGGCGTTGACGCCGCCCCGAAGCGATCAGGCCGGCGACGGTCAAGCTGACGCTTCGAAAGCCCGTGAAGGCAGTTGAGCCAAGCGATAAGTCGCTCGACCGCAGCCGAGCAGCGATGCTGCGCGGGGACACGACCTACGCCCTCGCGTGCCAGGCAAGGAATCTGCGTATCTCCTCCCGCTTGTCTTCGGACAAACCGGCAAGCAGGTTCTCGTCCAAGTACCCTTCCCGTATGAGAACGGCGAAACCGAGGATAAGCTGTGAATAGCGATAGTCGAACATCTGGTCGATCTCTCGCCGCTGCTGCCGCAGATAGTCTTCGACCTCCCACATGTCGGCCGGCGTCGTCGCATCGCTGGCCTTCTTTTTGAATTCGGCCATTATCTTGCCGAGCGCGGCCTCCAGCGCTGCATCGAAGGCGGCGCGAGCGACTTTCTTCTCGGACGGAGACCATTTTAGACCGAAGCTCATGAAACACCTCCTTGCGGCCTCAGATGCTTGGCACGTTGCGACACGGATGGTCGCTTCATTGGCCAGCGCGGGATTCGATCACGGATCGGATACGTTCCGCATCCGACTGCGCGACCGGATTGTAGACGATCATGCCGAGCTCGGGTCGACCGTCAACAGCAAAGACCGAGAACTCCAGCTCGATAAGCCCGATTTCGGGATGCCGCAGACGCTTCACGCCTTCGCCGTGCGCCGGCACGACGTCATTGTCGCGCCACAGTGCCGCGAACTCGGGGCTGGTCCTGGAAAGCTCCTCGACGAGTTCCGTGACCTCCGCGTCGGCTCCGGCGCGGACGGCGTCGGCCCTGAAGGATCCGACCACGAAACGGGCGACGCTCTGCCAGTCGTCCTGCGCATGGCGCACGCGCGGATTGCCGAACATCAGGCGCAGGATGTTGCGCTGCTCGCGCGGCAGCTTGGAATAGTCGGTCAGCATTGCCGCCGCGGCACGATTCCAGGCAACCACGTCCCAGGTCGCGGTCTTGATGATCGCCGGGCTGGGGTCCAAGGCGTCGAGGACGCGCTGGAGGCGCGGCGTCACGCTGTCCACGCTTTTGTAGCGAACTTCCGGAGGCCGCCCGAGACCCAGCATGAACAAATGCTCGCGTTCGGGCTCGGTCAGCATCAGGCCGGTGGCGATGCGGTTGAGCACGTCCGCGGACGGCGCGCCGCCCCGCCCTTGCTCCAGCCAGGTGTACCAGGTCGGGCTGATATTGGCGCGCTGCGCCACCTCTTCGCGGCGCAGCCCTTGCGTGCGCCGCCGCCCCGTGGCGAAGCCGAAGGCGGTGGGATCGAGGCGCATGCGGCGATCGCGAAGAAAGGTGCCAAGCTTGTTGGTCGTCTCGACGGGCATTGCGATCCTGTTGGCTGTTATACCATAATAAAGTCACTACTTTAACAGAATGAGTTATAGCGCAAATAAGGCCTCCGAACAACCACAGGAGACCCTCCCATGCGTGTATTCCTCACCGGCGCGACCGGCTTCATCGGTTCCAGGATTGTGCCCGAACTTCTTGCCGCCGGCCATCAGGTGCTCGGCCTGACCCGCTCCGATGCAGGCGCGCGGTCGCTTGTCGCCGCGGGCGCCGAGCCCCATCGCGGCGACCTCGAAGACCTCGACAGCCTGCGCGACGGCGCGGCGAAATCGGATGCGGTGATCCACACCGCCTTCGATCACAATTTCTCGAATTTCGTGGCCAATTGCGAGAAGGACAAGCGCGTCATCGAAGCGCTGGGCGGCGCGCTGGCCGGCTCGGACCGGTTGCTGATCATCACGTCCGGTGTGGGCATGGGTTCCGCCGAGCACGGACAGCCGGCGAGAGAAGACGTGTTCAACACCGACCATCCCAATCCGCGCATCCTGTCGGAGCTTACCGGCGCGGCGATGGCCGAGAAGGGCGCCAAGGTTTCGGTGGTGCGGTTGCCGCAGGTGCATGACACGGTGAAGCAGGGCCTGATCACACCGCTGATCGCGCAGACGCGCGCCAAGGGCGTGTCGGCCTATCTTGGCGAAGGCCGCAACCGGTGGTCGGCGGCGCATGTGCTGGATGTCGCGAAGCTCTACCAGCTGGCGCTGGACAAGCAGGAAGCCGGCGTGCGCTACAACGCCGTCGCGGAGGAAGGCATCCCGGTGCGCGAGATCGCGGAAGTAATCGGCGCCGGTCTCAACGTGCCGGTGGTCTCGCTCTCGCAGGAAGAGGTTGCCGACCATTTCGGATGGCTTGCCATGTTCGCCGGCCTCGACATGCCGGCGTCGAGCGAATGGACGCGCGCGCATCTCGGCTGGCAGCCGACGGGACCCGGCCTCATCGCCGATCTCGAGCGAATGGATTACACGCAGGCGGCCGCAGCCTGATCCTGCGTTGCCTTATCCAAGGGTCTCCGAGAGCGGATCAGCCCCTGTTTGAAGGGCTGACTCACTCTCAAGGTCAGCGATTTACTTCCCGCAATAGTGGTCGTTGATGTCGTTGACCGCATCCGCATCCGGCCCGACGCGGTGATACGCGCAGGCGCCCGCCGACGTGGTGGGCATCTGCCGGTCGTAGTAGCGCGGACCGCCGAACAGCGTCTCGATGATGTCGTCACTGGCTGGAACATAACGCTCCTGCTCGGTTGCGCGACGATGCCATTTGCCGGCCGAAGCCGGGCCGGCCATCGTGGCTGCCGCGGCAAGCACGAGCGCGGCGATTGCAAAATATTTCGTCATGGCAGCGACCTTCCGGCAATTCGGATCTGCAGCATAGCCAAAATCGCCAGCGGAACAAAAGTTCCCGTTTCCTGCTTGCGGCCGGTGAGTTCCTCGACACAGAAATTTGTGTTTGCGTGGGCGGTTGGCATGCGTTGGAGATTGGCCGAAAAGCGCATCGTCATCGTCATCCACGGGCGGAGCAAGGAGCGAAGCGACGCGCGCAGACCCAAGGATCCATTCCGTGACCTCAGAGCGCTGCTGCGGTGCAGAATTCTGCGTCGTTGCATTCCACGGCTCAGGTCGCGGAATGGATTCCAGGGTCTCCGCGACGCCGCTTCGCGGCTGCTCCGCCCGTGGAATGACGAGGTTGAGGGCTTTAGCCAATCCCCGGCGTTTGCGCTGATTCCGGCGGAAATGATTGGTGAAGATCTTGCTCGCCAGCGAACGGCAATCGCAACGGCGAGCCCATCTCGCGAATGACCGCGATTGGTCTCCGCGACAGCCAACAGCAGATGAGGGAGCCGATAGCCAGAGCCTGCGCGGTTTCGATCATTCTTCAAGCGCTATCAGCGAACGCATCAGGGTTGCCCTTGCTGAAGCGAGATGCGCTCGGCAGGCCTTTGCAACCCGGGCGGGGTTTCGGCTTTCGAGCGCGTCGATATAGGTGATGTGTTCAAGGAGCGCTGCCTTGTTGCGCTGCTTTTCGTCCTGCTTGTTCCATTGGTAGTGATAGTGGAAAATGAAGCTGATGATGTCGTAGAAACCGTCGATGAAGCGGTTTGGCGATGCCTCGTTTATGAGCCGGTGAAACCGGTTGTCGAGGCCGGAGAAATCGTGAAAGCGGCTTTCGATCCGCTTCAGCAGGTCGACATGTGCGATCTTGAGCGCGGCGAGCTTGGTCCACAGCGGGGAATTCTCAGGCTGCTGTGAAAACAGATGCGCCGAGCGCAATTCGAACATCACCCTGATCTCGAACAGCTCAAGCGCGAAATCCTCCGTGAAGCCTTTGAAAAGCCAACCGGTATTCGGCCTTTTCTCGATCAGCCCAAACCGGCTGAAGCGGATCAGGAACTCGCGGATTCCGTTGGTCGCAACACCGAACTGCCGCGCAAGCTCAAGCTCGTTTATGCTCGTGCCGGGTCTGGTGTCGCCCCGCAGCATCCACTCCATGAATTGCTGCTCGACATGCTTGGCGCGCGGCGTGGTTTCGGCGTCGGGATAATAATCATTTTCGTCGACCACGCGCTCCGCAATCCGGATGCCGTTGCGCTCAGCGATAAGTTTGCGACGAACAAGTTCCTGTAGAACCTTTCGGACGGTCGTGCGGCTGACGCCCATTCGCCGTTTCAACTCGTTCTCGGACGGAAGCTCCCCGACCAGTTGCCCATCATGCAGCATACTGGCGACGCGGTTGAACGCCTTCTTGTAGACAGTGTCGGTTTTCATCGGACTTCCCCGAAACATTAGCTTGTTCTTTTTAGCATGAACTTTATCCATAAAAAACAACTTGACCCGATCAGTCTCGTTGTTTTTTATCGATAAGAAGAGGAGCTAGCACGATCTGAGTTTTTGACGACGCGGCGCAATCAGCCTCGGCGGGGAGAGAAATATTGTCTGAAACGGGAAATACCGGCACCGCCGTCGGCGAGACCGCATTGCCGGCGCCCAAGAAGCAAGACGCCGTTCCCGGCCTTGCACTTGGCCTGACCTTGCTGAGCGCTGGTCCGGTCCTCATCCTGGCCCTGCTGATCGTCGTCCTCGGTTTTCTGTCGCCCTATTTCCTGACAGGGCGCAACCTCGGCAACATCCTCGCCCAAACCGCCGTGATCTCGGTTGTGGCGATGGGCCAGCATCTGGTCATCCTGACACGCGGCATCGATCTTTCCGTCGGATCGAACCTTGCACTGGCCTCCGTCGTCGGCGCCCTCGCCTTTCATGCCGGCGCGCCCGCATTCGCGGTGATCGCGGTGATGGTTGGCTGCGGCGCGGCGGTAGGCGCCATCAACGGGCTCTTCTACGTCTTCGGTCGGCTGCCGCATCCTTTCATCATCACGCTGGCAACATTGAGCATCGCCAAGGGCTTGGCGCTCCAGCTGGCCGATGGGCGCGCCATACCTGGGATGCCGGATTCGATAGATGCGCTCGGCCGCGATGCGGTCTGGGGTCTGCCCGGATCGGTCTTTGTCGTCGCGGGCGTTGCCGCGGTCCTTCTGGTCATGGCCAAGACCATGGTCTGGGGACGGTGGATCTATGCCGTCGGCGGTCGACCCGACGCCGCCCTGCGCATGGGCATTCCCGTGTCCTGGGTCCTGGTTTCGGTCTATGTGATCTCGGGGCTGTGCGCCGGCATCGGCGCGGTCATACTCGCCGGCCGCACCGACGCCGGTTCCCCCTTGTTCGGCAATCTGCTTGAACTGGATACGATTGCCGCGGTGATCATCGGCGGCGCCAGTTTTCTTGGCGGCCGCGGCCATCTCGGGCACGCCTTGATCGGCGCCATCATGATCGGCGTCATCCGCAACGCGCTCAACCTGCTCAACGTCAATGTCTTTTTCCAGCTCATCGTCATCGGCGTGGTCATCGTCATCGCCGTCGAGTCCGACGTGCTGCGCAACTATCTCGAAGGGCGGGTGCGCGTCATGCAGGCCGGGAGGCAGCCATGAGCGCCGTTGCGGCCAACGCCGATCGTGCCGCCACCGCCGACCAACCCGTGCTCGCCGTACGCGGTGCCACCAAGCGGTTCGGTTCGGTTCTGGCCCTGGACGATGTCAGCATCGAGGTGCGGCGAGGTGAGATCGTCGGCCTGCTCGGCGACAATGGCGCGGGCAAATCGACGCTGACCAAATGCATCAGCGGCGTGCACCAACTCGATGCCGGCGAAATTGCCCTGGACGGTGCGCCAACCCAGATACGCTCCCCTGCGGATGCGCGCTTCGCCGGCATCGAGACCGTCTACCAGGATCTGGCGTTGTTCGACAATCTGACGCCGGGACAGAATTTCTTTGCCGGTCGCGAGCTGGCTCGCCCGCAATGGCTTCCTCGCGGCTTGCGATTTCTCCAGCAACGCAGGATGGACGCCGAGACCCGTGTTCTGCTGGCAAACCTCAAGGTGACATTGCCGCGCTTGGACGCCGTCGTCGCCATGATGTCGGGCGGTCAAAGACAGGCCATCGCCGTGGCCCGGTCGACCGTGTTTGCCCGCAAGGTCGTGATCCTGGACGAGCCGACCGCCGCGCTTGGCCTGCGTGAATCGCGGCAGGTGCTCAACCTGGTCGCCGCCCTGCGCGACCAAGGCAATGCCGTCATCCTGATCACCCACAATATGGAGCATGTCGTCGAGCTTGCCGATCGCGCCGTGGTGCTGCGCCAGGGCCGCAAGGTCGGCGAGCTTGTCCCGACCGGGGAAAACAAACAGGAGCTGGTTTCCATGATCGTTGGAGCCTGATCCGTTCGAGATTTGGGGATCGTTCCGGTCCGCAAATGCCTGAAGCGACTTCCGCCGGAAGACGCCTCAATTGCAAGGGAGGAATGGAATGCCAATGAACCTGAAACTGCTCGCCGGGCTGGCCATCGCCGTTACATTCGCGATGCCGGCTTCGGCCGCCGACAAGATCAAGGTCGGCCTGATCACCAAATTCCCCGTGCCGTTCTATTCGACCATGGAGGATGCCGCCAAGAAATACGCGGCCGCTCATCCCGAAATCGAGCTGGTCACCGGCCAGGGCCAGGCCGCCACCGACATCGAGGGCCAGATCGCGCTGATCGAGTCCATGATCACCCAAGGCGTCAAGGGCCTGGCGATCACTCCGGTCGATCCGACCGTCGCGCCGGCGCTCGACAAGGCGGTTGCCGCCGGCATCAAGGTGGTTCTCGTCGACAACAGCATTCCCAACTGGAAAGGCCAGACGGCTCTGGTCTCGACCAACAATCTCAACGGCGGCAAGATCGCCGGAGAGTATCTGAAGACCGTGCTGAAGAGTGGCGACAAGATCGGCATCCTGCAAGGTGTTCCCGGAGTGCCGGCTCTGGACGATCGGGTCACCGGCATGATGGAGGGCCTCGGCGACATCAAGGTCGATGTTGTCGGCAAGGGCGCAACCAATTGCACGCTCGAGCTCGGCACGTCGGTGACCGAGGACATCCTGACCGCCAATCCCGATCTCAAGGCGATCTACTCGGCCTGTGGCCCGCCAATCTCCGGCGCCGTCAAGTCGATAAGCAATGCGGGCATTGCCAACGACAAGATCATCCTGGTCGGATTCGACGCCTGCTGCGGTGAGATCGAAGCGATCAAGTCCGGTGCGGAAGACGCCAGCGTTGCACAATTTCCGGCGAAGATGGGCGAGCTGGGCGTCGACACTGTCGTCAAGGCAATCCACGGGGAGGCGGTCGAAGCCAATGTGGATACCGGCGCCGGCCTTGTGACACTGCAGAACGTCAAGGACTTCGAGTGAACCAACAGTGGTCCGGCGGCGGCGCCCGCCGGACCACTTTCCACTGCAGGACTGTTGGAAGTCGCGTCTAGCGAAGGGGTGAGATCACAAATATGGGCCCCACCATCAAAGTCGTCAGATGCGCCGCGCCGGGCAAACTGGTGTTTGAGGAGCACGAGGCGCCAGGCAGCGCGCCGGAAGGCTGGGCCTTGGTCGATGTCGCCTATGTCGGCATATGCGGGACGGATTACCACATTTTCGAGGGCAGGCATCCCTACCTCGCCTATCCACGCATTATGGGCCACGAGGTTTCGGGAACGATCGCGGCCATCAACGCACCCGCGAACTTATCGGTCGGAGAGCAAGTCCTGATCAATCCCTATCTCGCCTGCGGAAAATGTTCGGCCTGTCGCCATGGCAAGCCGAACTGCTGCGTCGCGATAGAAGTGCTTGGCGTGCACCGCGACGGTGCCATGAGCGAGCAGATACTCGTGCCGGCGCAGAATTTGATCGCGGCGACGGGCCTGTCGCCGGTCGAGGCTGCCACGGTCGAGTTTCTGGCCATCGGTGCGCACGCGGTTCGCAGATCCATGGCCGGTCCGGGCAATCGAACGTTGGTCGTCGGCGCCGGACCGATCGGCCTTGGTGTCGCGCTTTTTGCGCGCATCGCGCAGCAGGATGTGACCGTCATGGACATCGATGCCGAAAGGCTGGCCTTTGCTGGCAGCCAATTGGGATTCGACGTGATCGACGGATCGGACGGTTCGGCCGCCGAAGCGATAGCCGAGCGAACGGCCGGAACGGGTTTCGATATCGTCTATGACGCTACGGGAAACAGCCGTTCCATGGAGCCTGCCTTCGCCTTTGTTGCCCACGCAGGCGTGATGGTGATGGTCAGCGTTGTACAAGGCGATATTACCTTCTCCGATCCGGAGTTCCACAAGCGTGAAATGATGCTGATCGGCAGTCGTAACGCCACGCATGCGGACTTCCAGCACGTCATCGCCTCGATCCATGCCGGCAAAATACCGATCGACCAACTCGTCACCCACCGCACGACGCTGCGGGACAGCCCACGCGACATTGCGATCTGGGCGAAGGAGAAGGCCGGTCTGATCAAGGCCGTCATCGAGGTGGGGCGACCTGTCTGACTTGAGCAAACACGTTCAAGATATCCCGTGCCGCCTGGTGCGGCACGGGATGCGCCTCATGGAGGGAAGCAGCTCGCGCTCGATGTGTCGATCGATCGCCGCCATGTTCAGCAGCAGCGTTTGAGCGACCAGCAAGGATGGGGTGCGACAAAACCGCAGCCGAGACCAAGACTCCTGTATGTTCGCCCTTGCGATCAAGGAATTCGGAAGGAATTACCCAATGGACCTGTTCAAACTGGACGGCGACGTCGCGCTGGTCACCGGCGCCGGCAGTGGCATCGGTCAGGCCGTAGCGGTCGGCCTTGCGGAGGCCGGTGCCGACGTCGCGTGCTTCGGTCACGCCTCGAAGGGAGGGCTCGAGGCAACGGCCCAAAGGATCACCGCGCTCGGCCGCAAGGCGCTTGCGATAACCGGCTCGGTGACGTCGGAACCCGATCTTGTCGCCGCCGTGGAGCGTATCGAAAAGGAGCTCGGCGCGCTTACGGTTGCCGTCAACAATGCAGGTATAGGCGGCGCGCACGCGGCCGAGACCTTGCCGCTGGCCACGTGGGAAGAACTTTACCGCATCAATGTCGGCGGTGTGTTCTTGTCCTGCCAGGCCGAGGCTCGCGTGATGCTGCCACGCCGCAAGGGATCGATCATCAACGTGGCCTCCATGTCCGGCTCGATCGTCAACCGCGGTCTCCTCCAGGCGCACTACAACTCGTCGAAGGCAGCCGTCATTCACATGACCAAGAGCCTGGCGATGGAATGGTCGGACCGCGGACTGCGGCTCAACGTGCTCAGCCCCGGATACACGCTGACCCCGATGAACCGGAGGCTGGAAGTCGCCGAGCAGGTGAAGACCTTCGAGCGCGATACGCCCATGGGTCGCCTCGCGGCACCCGAGGAGATGATAGGCCCGGCGGTGTTTTTGGCCAGTCGAGCCGCGTCTTTCGTCACCGGCATCGATCTCATCGTGGATGGCGGCTTCGTGTGCTGGTAGCAGAAGCGAAGCACGGCGCGCTTCGCACTTAAATCGAAGGACGTCGCGGCCTTGGCAAAGGCCGCGGGAAACTCGCGGCGGTCCGACACGAACCGGGACCGCCGCTGCATTTGTGCCAGGTCGCCCGCCTTCTCAAGCGCAGCGGTCGGCAGTGGCTAGTTATGGTGGATTTCCGTGCCCAGCACCTTCAGACACTCACGAATGAAGGCGGCAAGTGCGGTCCATCCTTTGGCCGAAACCATCGTGCCGTCTACATAGGCGTCGGTGGGCGAGAGGTCGATATAGGTGCCGCCCGCAAGGGTGACCTCCGGCTCGCAGGCCGCCAGCGCACCGACCTTCTTGCCGCGCACGACACCGTCCACCGCTATCAGAATCTGCACGCCGTGGCAGATCGTGAAGATCGGCTTCCCGGTCTCATGGAAGTGGCGGACCATGGCCTGAACGCGCTTGTCGGTGCGGATGTATTCCGGCCCGCGGCCGCCGGCGCAGTAGACCGCATCATACTGGTCGATCTGCCTTTCCGCCTCGGAAAACGTCTTGTTGATCAGCGCGTAGTGTCCGGGCTTCTCGGTATAGGTCTGGTCGCCTTCAAAGTCGTGCAGCGAGGTCTTGATCCGGTCTCCGGCGTTCTTGTCGGGGCACACGACATGGATGGTGTGGCCTACGGCTTCCATCGCCTGCTGATAGACGAAGATTTCGTACTCCTCGGTGAACTCTCCGGTCAGCATCAGTATCTTCTTGGCTGGCATGGTCTTCCTCTCGGTTTGCGTGGCAGTGCAAGGCGCCTTGGGTTTTGGGCATCGGATTGTGGATGTCAGCAAAGGGCATGTTTCACCCGCCTGGAACGTCCGGCTGCCTATTCGAACGCAGGCAGGAGCCTGTCGCGCGAGTTCTCGATGTGCACCCGCATCGCCCTTCGCGCCGCGTTCGCATCGCCGGCTGCGAAAGCCGAGAGAATGGCTTCGTGCTCGTCCAGCGCCTCCTCGGTTACGCGCGAGTGGTACATCAGCCGGAAAATGTGAAAATGCGTGTGCTGGTGGTTCAGCGTCTCGCGGATGATCTCGTTCTGCGCGAACTCCATGATCTTGTCATGGAAGATCGCATCCTGGCGGGCGAAGTTGGAATAGCGAAGGCGCTCGTCCCTGCCCTCGCCGCGGGTCATGACCCCCGCCGCCTCTTGCAGGGCCGCCAGCCGGGCAGCGTCCAGGCCGGCCACTGCCTTGGCCGCGGCGGCAGGCTCAAGCAAAAGGCGCAACTCGTAAAGCTCGTCAAAACGTCGGCGTGTGATCTGCGGTGCGGCGCGATAGCCGATCAGATGGGTCTTGATCACCAGGCCTTCACCTTCCAGACGCCCGAGAGCCTCGCGGATCGGCGTATGCGAGACATCCAGTTCCCGGACGAGATTGTCCACGGTTATGCGGGATCCCGGCGCGATCCTGAGCGACATGAGTTGCTGGAAGATCGCCTCGTAGACGTCTCCCGCGAGGCTGTTCGCGCGCTGGATTCTGCCTGTCGGCCGCGCGTCGTCATCAAGCTTCACATCGGGGTTCTGCATCTTTTTGCCTCTTGACAGGAAGGAGCACTAACACGATGCTCCGGCCAATTCAATCCTATATCCTATACGATTTTATAACGGATACGCCTAAATGGAAGCGATGGATCGCCGAGCCATATTGGAAGAGCCCACTCGATGACCTTGTTCGCCGCAGCGCGATTGCCGCGTGAGATTCTGTTCGGCAAAGGCCAGCGCCAGGTGCTGCCGCACGTCGCATCCAGGCATGGCAAGCGCGCGCTCGTCTGCACGGACGAGCGCTTCGCGGCAACGGCCATATTCGGCGAGATGATGGCCGCGCTGCGGAATGCCTCGGTTGAAATCCTTGTCCATGACCGCACGCTGCCGGACGTGCCCCGGGACAGCGTCGCGGTCTGCGTTGCCGAAGCGAAGGATTTCAAACCCGACATGGTGGTCGGGATCGGCGGTGGAAGTTGCCTCGACATGGCCAAATGCGCGGCGCTGCTGATCAGTCATGGCGGCAGGCTTCAGGACTATTATGGTGAGTTCAAGGTCCCAGGCCCAACGCTGCCGTTGATTGCCGTGCCGACGACCGCCGGCACCGGCTCGGAGGTGACGCCCGTAGCCGTCATTTCCGATCCGGAGCGCCTGCTGAAGGTCGGCATTTCAAGTCCCCATCTCATCGCCGCCGTCGCGCTGTGCGACCCGGAGCTGACCGCGACCTGCCCGCCCGCGCTCACCGCAATTGCCGGCGCCGATGCCCTGACGCACGCCATCGAAGCCTTTACGGCGGCGAGACGCGGAACCGATCCAAAACTGCCGCAGCAGCACGTCTTTGTCGGCAAGAGCGCGCTCACCGACCATTTCGCGCTATTGGCCGTCAAGCTTCTTGGCCGCAGCCTGGAAAGAGCCTACCGGGACGGTGCGGACGAGGATGCACGCGCCGATGTGATGATGGGCGCCTTGGCGGCCGGCTGCGCCTTCGGCACGGCCGGAACGGCTGCCGCCCATGCCGTGCAATATCCGGTTGGCGCGCTCACCCACACGCCGCATGGGTTGGGGGTGGCGACCATGCTTCCCTATGTGATGAACTACAACTTGCCCGCCGCCGCCAGCGAGTTTGCCGAGGTTGGCGCCGCGCTCGGTCTGCCCCAGGCGGACATTGAACTCAAGGACAGGGCTTCCGCGACCATCGCAGAGGTCTCACGGCTTTTCGGCGCGATCGGCATCACACGCACGCTGGCCGAGCTGGGCTTACCTGCCGGCAAGATCGAGTGGACTGCCGAGCAGGCGCTCGGCATCGACCGCCTGATCAAGAACAACCCCCGCCCTTTCGACGCCGCCGCGATGCGACGGCTGGTGCAAGCGGCCTATGACGGCGACATGCCCGCCGTTCTGATGTGAAACAGGAGACAGACCTCATGAACGCTTCTCCAGGGCTTTTGGATGAGGAGGACATCTCCGAATATGCCACGTTCTCACACGGGCTCTATATCGGCGGGCAATGGCGGCCCTCATCGGACGGGCGCGTTATCGAGGTGGTCGATCCATCGACGGAATCCGTCATCGCGGCTGTTCCCGATGCTACGCTCGCTGACGCCGCGGCCGCCGTCGACGCCGCGGCCAAGGCGGCGGCGGCCTGGCGCGAAACCGCCCCACGCAAACGGTCGGAGATACTGAGACGTTGCTTCGAGCTGATGACCGAGCGGGCGGAGACGCTGGCCGTGCTGATTTCGCTGGAGAACGGCAAGGCGCTACGCGATGCACGCGGCGAAGTCGCTTATGCGGCCGAGTTCTTTCGGTGGAATGCCGAGGAAGCGGTTCGCATCAGCGGCGAGTTCGGCCTTGCGCCTTCTGGAGCAAACCGTATCGTCGTCGACTACCAGCCGATAGGCATATGCGTGCTGATCACGCCATGGAATTTTCCAGCTGCCATGGCTACACGCAAGATCGCGCCGGCGCTTGCGGCCGGTTGTACCGTGATCCTGAAGCCCGCCAGCGAAACGCCGCTGACTGCCTATGCGCTTGCCGCGCTGTATGAGGACGCCGGCGTCCCGCCCGGTGTCGTCAACGTTCTCACCACGTCCAATCCGGGACCATTGACCGCTGCCATGCTGGCCGACCCGCGAGTGCGCAAACTCTCGTTCACCGGCTCCACCGGCGTTGGGCGCGTTCTTCTGGCCGAAGCCGCCAGGCACGTCATCTCCTGTTCGATGGAGCTTGGCGGCAACGCTCCCTTTGTCGTGTTCGACGACGCCGACCTGGAGGCCGCGCTCGACGGAGCGATGATTGCCAAAATGCGGAACGCCGGCGAAGCATGCACCGCCGCCAACCGGCTTTATGTCCAAGGGGGTATCCATGATGCGTTCGCGGAGGGACTGCGCAAGCGCATGGCCGCCCTCAAGGTAGGCCCCGGCACGGACGTCGAGACCGAATGCGGCCCGATGATCACTCGCAAGGCCATCGAGAAAATCGACCGGCTCGTCAAAGACGCGGTTCGTCGCGGTGCAAAGGTGCTGTGCGGAGGCGCAGCCTCGGATGACAAGGGCTATTTCTACCCGCCGACGGTTCTTTGCGACGTTGCCCCGGATGCGGAGATGGCGCACGAGGAAATATTCGGTCCCGTCGCTCCAATCATGCGCTTCAACGATGAGGCCGAAATCATTGAACGCGCCAATGACACCGAATACGGGTTGGCGGCCTACATCTATACGCGCGATCTGGCCAAGGGCATGCGCGTGGCATCAAGGATCGAGTCGGGTATGATCGCGCTGAACCGGGGCCTGATGTCCGACCCTGCGGCTCCCTTCGGCGGAGTCAAGCAGAGCGGCCTGGGACGCGAAGGCGGGCAAAAGCACGGTATCAGCGAGTTCCTGGAAGCCAAGTATATCGCCGTGACGATATGAGGGCACAGGCGTGACCAGGGATCCATTTCGCATCCGCGACCACGTTACGGAGTTCGATGATATCGTCGCCGAGATCGTTCGCCGCAGCGCGGAGACCCGGGCGAAAATCGAGAGCGTCGCCGAGGTCGCCTATGGACCGGACGCCGCCGAAACCATCGATATTTTCTTTCCCCAAGGAAAACGCGACCGCCTGCCGGTGCACATGTTCATCCATGGCGGCTACTGGCGCATGTTCTCCAAGCGCGATTATTCCTATGTCGCGGACACGGTGACGCGGGCGGGTGCGATCGCGATCATCGTCGACTATTCATTGATGCCCTCGGTGAGGATGGCCGCTATCGTCGAGCAGGTGCGCCGGGCCAAGCGTTGGGTGCTCGAGCACATCGCCGAGCATGGCGGCAATTGCGGCCGGCTGACGATCAGCGGGCACTCCGCCGGCGCCCATCTAGCGACGATGCTGTTCAACGATGACGGCCGATCATCAAGCGTCAAAGGCGCGCTGCTGCTTGGCGGCTTGTACGAGTTGAAGCCTCTGCAGACCTCCTTCCTTGCCGCCGAGATCGCCATCACGGACGAGGAGGCTGCCAGCCTGTCGCCGCTGACACATCGCTTCGATCCCTCCGTAGAGGTCGAGATTGCAGTTGGAGCCGAGGAAACGCCGCCGTTCCACAGCCAGGCCGAGGCATTTGCGAAGCATCTGCGAAAGCAAGGGCTGGCAGTCTCTCAAACCGCCCTCTCCGGTGCCAATCACATGAGCAGCGTTCGCGATCTTGGAGTGAGTGGAACCGAGGCATCGGATCATCTGGCCAAGCTCATCGCCACATAGAGCCTCATCCAGATATCCCGGCCAATGGCTAATTGGCCGACGCCGGAGACCGGCGCATGATTGCCTTGGCGGCGATCTCGGCCGCCGGCTACGCAGTCCTGCCCCGCAGGCTGTCGGCGAAGGAGGACAGCGCATCGGCGAGTTGCCGCGCGGTCTCCGGCGGCGGCAGCGGCATTTTCAGGCTCCGCACGCCGGTTGCCGAATCGCGTTCGATCCATGGATGCGCCGGAGCCTTGGGATCGTTGGCGGCCGCCAGAGCGGCAACGAATTGCGCACCCACCTGCGCCAAGGCTAGCCACGGATCGGAACCGGGATCGCCCCGCGGCACCATAGGCCCGTTCGCATGCGCAACATCGCCGGCATCGATATCCGAATCCGCCTTCGAGTCTACCGCAGGTCCTGTGTTGTCGGCAGCGGCAATGCTGTTTCCGACCTCTTCCGCCGGCGTCACGGCCTCGCTTTCACCCATGCTCCCGGTGACGTTCTCCACCTCCTTCATGAAGCGATTGAGACGCGAGCCGCCCAGCGAAATCTCGCCGCTGCCACCGTCGAGAATTCCAGCCGACAGCGAGCGCTTGAACGCCAGCACCGACAGCATCCCCTCCTCGATGGTGCCCTTAGCGACGAAATTGATGACCCGCACCGGCCGTGTCTGACCCATGCGATGGATGCGTGCGATGCGCTGCTCGAGTACGGCCGGGTTCCACGGCAGGTCCATGTTCACGAGAGTCGAGGCATGCTGCAGATTGAGGCCCGTGCTGCCGGCATCGGTGGACAGGAACACGCGACAGGCGGGGTCGTGACGAAATCGCTCGACCAGCGCTGGCCGCTTGTCCGACGGCACGCCGCCGTGGAAGCTGACATAGCCCAAGCCGCGCGCTTCGAGACGCCGGATGACGATGTCGTGGGTCCGCGTCCATTGCGAGAACACCACCGCCTTGGCTTTCGGCTCGGCGAACAGATCGTCGAACAGGGCCGCCAACTCATCGGCCTTGACGCCATGGTCTGTCTCCTGGTCCAGGAGATAGGTGCTGTTGCACGACATGCGCATATTCTGCAGCGCGCAGGTCAGCCGCCGCTGATCCTTGTCCGACAAGAATCGCGTCCTCCGCCAGCGCTGCACGATTTTCGCCACCACGTCGGCGTTTTCCTGGTGATGGAGCATCTGCATCTCCGTCATCGGCACCAGAAGATTCTGGTCGAGACGATGCGGCAATTGCTTCAGCACCTCGGATTTACGGCGGCGGATCATGATCGGCGCCAGTGTCTGACCAATCTTCTCAAGCCCGGTGTAGCCGGTCACGCGACCGCCTTCGTCCTTGACCTGGTGCTCGTGCAGCAGCTTCCAGGTCGGCCCCAGCCGGTGCTGATCGACGAACTGAACGATCGAGATCAGCTCTTCGAGCTTGTTCTCCAAGGGCGTCCCGCTCAGCACGATCGCATAGGGACTGTCGATGCGCTTCAAGGCCCGTGCAGCAATGGTGTTCCAGTTCTTCACCCGTTGCGCCTCGTCGACGATCACGAGATCGGGCGCCCAGTCGGCGATCAGATCAAGGTCGGGCTTGAGCTTCTCGTAATTCGTGATCTTGCAGAAATCGTCCAAACGATAGTCGTTCTGGCGCTGCGCCCGCCCGCCATTGATGACTCGCGCCGCGTTCTCGCCTTTCCTGCCGGAGAAACGCAGAATCTCGCTCTGCCACTGGTATTTGAGCGAGGTCGGACAGATCACGAGCACTTTTGTGACGCCGAAATGCCGGGCCAATATTTCCGCCGCTGCAATCGCCTGGATGGTCTTGCCCAGCCCCATGTCGTCGCCGATCAGCGCCCGGCCCGCCCGCACGGCGAACAAGGCGCCTTCGGCCTGATAGGGATAGAGCGGCACCGTGAGATGCTTTCCGACCTCGGGGTCGGCGGCCCCAAGCGGAAACAGTTCGTTGAGCTTAGCGGCGCGGCGCTCCGCATCGCGCCTTCCCGCGATGAAATCGAGCGCATCGTCATAGGCGCGGAACTCGTGGCCCGACTTCGATGCCATGGCCATGAAAGACTCGAGCTTGCCCAGGCGGTCGTCCGGCAGCATTCCGTCATGTTCGGCGTCGAACAATGCCGCGGCCGCCTCGCGCAACGCTGGTGGGCTGTCCGTTCCGGCGCGGAAATGGAGACGGCGCCTGCCGTCGTTGCGAAGATACAGCTCGGAAAACGCCGGCTGATAGCCGCGAGCAAACGCGGCCTTGGCGCCGCGCTTCTTCTCCAGCTTGGCGAGGGTAAACTCGATGTGCTTGCAGGTGCCGAGCTCGCTCGTCCCATAGTCGGGACATGAGCAGAAATTGCCACCGGGTCCCATGCCCCGGATCGCCACGCGGTAGCTCGATTTCGAGGCGGGATTGCTGACCCGAAACTCAGAGAAAAACGGTTCGCTGGTCAGATTCTCGAGCCCGAAGGCTTGCTCGCGGCCGAACTGGCGGCGCAAGCCGCGCTGCCAGTCCACAGGCGACAGATCGGCGGGCGCATGGCTACGCGAGAGCTTGGGTTCCCTGTTCGGCTTGATCGCCGACTTCGTGTTTCCGCGCTTGGATCTCATCATCTTGCATCCCATTCGACAAGTTGCGGTTGGGTCACCGACAGCTCCGTTTTCGTGCGTGGCGCCAGCGAGGCCGTTGCCTGATACGGTAGCGCGTTGATCTCACCGTGCAAATTTTTCCGCGCCCGAAGGAACCGGCGCGCCGATCCGTCAGAAAATCACGCTCTTGATTTCAAACACGAATTTGGACGATCTGCGGTTTGCTCGGTTTCAGCAACTATCGATACGATCAGTCGATTTTCTCCGCCCACAGGTCGCGAATCACCACGCTCGGCTTCGAACGACCGTCACGTCCGTACATCCGGTCAACTTTTGCCGGCCGGGGAGCGCCTGGATCAGGGCCTGGCCTATGGCGACCGCGAAGCTGGTTCGGAAGGACGGCACTATCTTCATCTCGCACGCGGGAAGGCTTGATTCCAGTTTCCATTCAAGGCATTAATTGATCAGTTGATCTTGTGAGCCGATCAATGATTAAAGGCAAGTTGCGGCAGGAGCGATTTTCGGATTTGGCCGACCTTGCGCGGGTTCTCGGGCATGCGCACCGGCTGGTCTTGCTCGAGCATATTGCCCAGGGCGAGCGCTCCGTCGAGCGGTTGGCTGAGCTCGCCGGTCTCTCGATAGCCAATGCCTCGCAGCACCTTCAAAGTTTGCGCAGAGCAGGGCTCGTCCAGACGCGCCGAGACGGCAACCATGTGCTCTATCGACTGGGAGACGGTCCTCTTGAAGCTGTGCTGGCTGGCTTACGGGCGTATGCCCACTATCAACGGCGGGAGATTTGGCAACTCGCGGCCGATCCCGAGAATGCCGACGGTAAATCGGACTCGATCTCTCGCGAGGAATTGCTTGAGCGGCTTGCTGAAGGAGCGGTAACTCTGCTCGATGTGCGGCCGCACGAGGAATACACGCTCGGTCATCTTCCCGGTTCCCTCAACATTCCTGTCGATCAGTTGAAAGAGCGGCTCTCCGAGTTGCCCCGCCGCAAGGAGATCGTTGCATATTGTCGGGGTCCTTACTGCGTACTTTCGTCAGAGGCCGCCTCATTTCTGAAAGCCAAGGGTTTTCGCGTGCGGCGGCTTGATGCCGGCTTTCCAGATTGGAGGGCGGCAGGCCTCGCCGTCGAGGTGGCCGACTGATTGGCCGGCCTCCGCAATCCTGTTGAAAGCCTACATGGCCAGTTCGATTGAGGCCGCCCGGCTTGGGCTCCGGCCGTTCCGCTTGTTTCTCGACAACGCAGCAATCTGACGCAAACGGCCTGAGGGGCTTGACGAGGCTCGGCAACTATTCAATAATTCACTTGAATAGTTGATAAGAACGGCTGCCTTGCTTTGCAGGCCGGGCGCGCCGCCGGAGAATGCCATGTCCCAGTCGACAGCGACCACGAATGCCCACGTCGGGCCCGCATCGAAGAGTCGGGTGGCTTTTGCGGTTCTTGCCACCGTCCAGGCGACGCTGATCTTCACGATTGCGCTCATCATGATTCCGCTGCCGAAGATCGCCGCCGAATTTGCGTTGTCGGAATCCCAAATTCTCCTGCTGCAAGTCGCATATGGCTTGCCGTTCAGCGGACTGCTCCTGTTCGGTGGCCGGCTTACAGATCTGTTGGCAGCGCGGCGCATGTTCACGCTCGGTCTGATATTGTTCGGAGCCGCATCGCTCGCGGCTGCGCTGGCGCCCCGTTTCGAGGTGCTCATCGCCATGCGCTTTCTACAGGGCGTGGGAGGCGCGATCATCGCCCCGGCCGCACTCGGGCTGGTTCGATCGCTTTTTCCTGACGTGGCCGCCTTCGGGCGCGCCATGGCCATATGGGGCGGCGTGTCGGTGCTAGGCGCGATTTTGGGGTTCATTTCCTCCGGAATGATAACAAGCTTCATCAGCTGGCGTTGGATGTTCAGCGTGCCTATTGCTGCGGCGCTGCTGGGGCTCGCGGTCAGCGCGTTTATGCTGCCAGCGAGCGCGACAGCCGAAAAGGCAAAGCGGCCCGGTCTTGATCCTCTGGGAGCGCTGCTCGGGACGGCGGGCATAGCCCTCACAAGCTATGGATTGATTGCCAGTCTTGGAATGAGTTGGAACTCCCGCGACGTGTGGGGGCCGCTGGCCGCCGGAAGTGTTCTTATCCTTCTCTTCTTCGTAACGGAGCGCAATGTACGCAGTCCGTTGCTCCCGCCCATCTTTCTCAAGGACGCCGTGCGCCTCGTCGGTCTCGGCGGAATGTTGCTCGCGGCAGCGGGATCCCTGCTTATCGAGTTCGGGCTCCTCATCTATCTGCAAGAGAACCGCGGTTGGACGGCATTCGCGACGGCAGCTTCGTTCTTGCCATTCGCCGCAGCTCTCATCGCGACCAATTTCCTAGCCGCTTCCATTGTGGGCAAGTTCGGGGCGAAGGCCACTGCGGTCGCGGGCTTCCTGATCGGCGCGTGCGCGTTTGGTTGGCTTGCTGCGCTCGATCGCGAGACGGCATATGCCTCTGTCTTGCTACCGGCCCAGGTTCTGCTTGCAATCGGGATGTCGCTGATCTTTTCCGGCGCTGCAGTCATGTCGACAGAGAACGTCCCGCCAGATCAGATGGGTCTCGCCGGCGGGGTGATGAACACCGCCATGGAACTCGGCCCCACTGTGGGTTTCGCGTTTCTGATGGCTGTCGCGGCAACGCGCAGCGACGCCGTGCAGGGTTATGCATTCGCGTTCGGTGTCGCGGCGGCGACCTACATTGTCGGCGGTTTGCTGGCTCTGCGCGTCCGAAGGGGAGGAGCATGCACCTCGTGACCTACGAAATCATTGTCCGTGCGGCTCTTGTGAGGATTGGTGCCACGCTGCTGATGGATCTGTGGGGCGCGCTTCTTAAGCGAGGCTTTGGCGTCCCCACGCTCAATTACGCAATGGTCGGTCGATGGCTTGGGCACATGTGCTCCGGCCGGTTCATCCACGCCAGCATCACCGCTGCGCCTCCCCTAGCCGGCGAGCAGGTTATTGGATGGGTCGCGCACTACGCGATTGGAATTATGTTCGCCGCAGTGGTCATCGCGGTGTTCGGGGTGGAGTGGGCTCGTCAGCCCTCCCTTGGCCCAGCCCTCGCGGTCGGCGTTGCTACGGTTATCGCACCATTCTTCCTCATGCAGCCAGGCATGGGGCTCGGAGTTGCCGCGTCAAGAACACCCAGTCCGAATGCGGCGCGCCTGCGCAGCCTTGCCACTCACGCCGTGTTTGGCATCGGACTCTATGGCTCCGCTTGGGCCCTGGCCCGAATGTTCCCGTCCTAAGCCGGCCCTTATCCAAAAAGATCGAGATGCGACGCGAACACGGAGACGAGACGGACGTCCTACAGGCGCGTCAGCAGCAGGCTCCCTCGGTCGCCAACCACCTCGATGATCGGGCAGCCCGATTTTAAATCCTCCCATATCGCATCGCTTCCATTTCAAGAGCAGTTGCATTTTGCTATCGGACCTGTTATTCCTCAACCGATTCCGAAATGCAATCAGCACGCCTATGGAGGACGAGATGGAGCCGTTCGCCAAGCCTCAACAGCACCTCCAATCACGCGCCATGTCCAGGCGCTTCTTCATGGCAGCCATGGCGACGGCGGCAGCGGCCAACCCCTTGCGGGCTCTAGCGGAGCCGCCGGTCCTTGAGCCCTTCCGCTTCCGCGCGCCGCAGGCGGCGCTTGATAATCTTCGAAGCCGGCTCGCGCGAGCGCGCTGGCCGGAGCAGGAGACAGTCTCAGGCTGGACGCAGGGTGTGCCCGAAGCGCGGCTGCGATCCTGGATCGATTACTGGCACAGCGGCTATGACTGGCGGCGCTGCGAAGCACGGCTCGACCGCTTCGATCAATACCGCGTGGAGATAGACGGCCTGGCCATCCACTTCCTGCATGTTCGGTCGCCGCATCCGGGCGCGCTGCCGCTGATCATCACGCACGGCTGGCCGAGCTCGGTGCTGGATTTCCTGAAGGTGATCGGACCGCTGACCGACCCCGTCGTCAACGGCGGCGAGGCGGGCGACGCGTTCGATCTCGTCATCCCGTCGCTTCCTGGATTCGCCTTCTCGGACAAGCCGGCCGCGCCCGGCTGGAATGCCCAGCGCATCGCACGCAGCTGGGCAACGCTCATGTCGAGGCTGGGCTACCGCCGGTACGGCGCTCAAGGCGGTGACTGGGGCGCGTTCGTCACGACGGCCATGGCCCAGCAGCGCGCACCGGGCCTCGTCGGCATCCATCTCAATTTTCCGCAAGTAATCCCCGACCAGATCCCAGCCGTGCTCTCCGCGGAGGAGCGCCGCGCCATCGACGCCATGTCGCGCTTTCAAAGCGAGGGCTTCGGCTACTTCGCGATGCAATCGACGCGACCTCAGACCATCGGCTATGCGCTCGCGGACTCGCCGGTCGGATGGGCGGCCTGGCTCTTCGACATCTTCCGTGCCGTCACCGACAACAAGGATGACCCGGAAGAAGCGTTGACGCGCGATGAGATGCTGGACCAGATCAGCCTCTACTGGCTGACCAACACCGCGGCATCATCGGCCCGGCTCTATTTTGAGCAGCGCGCACTGGCACCGAGAAACAACGCCGGTCCGGTCGATCTGCCGGTCGGATGCAGCATCTTCCCCCATGAAGTCTATCGCGCACCGCGCAGCTGGGCTGAGCGCATGTACCCCCAATCTCTTCTACTGGAACGAGATCGCGCGCGGCGGCCACTTCGCCGCGCTCGAACAACCGGCGCTATTCGTCGAGGAAATGCGGAGCTGCTTCCGCACGCTACGCCGGGCGTGACCCCATGGATCCAGATCTCGCAAGAGGAGATGTTCAATGACCCAACCGTCGAGTCTAGCAGAGGCCGTCCGCCGCTATTACCGCGCCTACGAGACCAAGGACCGCGAGGAAATCGAGGCGCTTCTTACCCCGGACTTCCGGTTCTCGAGCCCGCTCGATGATCGTATCGACCGGGCGACCTATTTCGCCAAGTGCTGGCCGAACAGCGAGCGCACCCGCTCGTTCGACATCAAGCGCCTGTGGGAACGGGATGGCGAGGTGTTCGTCCACTACGAGCTGACACCGATCAGCGGCGACAGCTTCCAGAACGCGGAGCTCCTCATCGGCGACAGCAACCGCATCCGCGAGGTGTTCGTGTTCTTCGGGCGCGGACGCGGCACGGTGGGCGACAACGCCACAACCGGGGGCCCTGCGGCTGCGATCGCCTAGGCTCGCACAAAGCGCTTGTCGATGGCGACCGCGACGCGATCGAACGGCCGATCGCTCCTGATTTCCATTTCACGAGCTCGCTCGACAACCGCATCGATCGGAAGATCTTCTTCGAGCATTGCCGGCCCAACCACAACGTCATTACAGGATACGAGCACAGCCGATCCGCGCGAACCTGTTCCAATCAACCGACGACAAATCCGCCTGCACACTGAACTGGAACCGCCCGCCCAAGCGCGGCGAGCGGGACTGAAGCATGCTCATCCTGCGCCACCATGCGGTCGGGCAGCCAAACACCGGCCGAGAGAGGTTGGCGCGCGCTGTCCTTGCGGTGTGTCCTGTCGGGCAGATTCGACTGCCGCGCGCTATTGCGTCAGCCGCCGGGCGATCAGCTCGTACAGCGCCGCGAACTCCCGCCCCAGCTCCGCCAGTCCGTCGTTTCTGTATTTCTCGAACAGCACGTCCGGCCTGAACCAACGCACCGTCACGTCCGGCCCTTCCTCGACGACCACCGCCTTCAGCGGCGCCTCGGGCAGCGCCAACGGGTCGGCGCCGAGGAGGCGCACCATGTAGCGGGGATGGAAGAACAGTATCTGCCGCGTGCGCCCGATCGCATAGCCGCCGCGCTTCAGGAGCATCTGCGGATCGATCTCGTGGATGATCCACAGGTCGTTGCCGAGAAGCTCGCCACGCACCGCTTCGATGGTTTGCTCGAACGACAGGCGGGATCGCACGACGTGCTGAAACGGGTGCTCGGCGCCCGGACGCCCATACGTGACGGCGAGAAGCTGCTGGTCGCTCATCGTCAGGCCACCTCGGTATTGCTGGACTGCCTGGCTGCGAAGGCGTCGAGCGCCCGCGCCGAATAGACCAGCGCGGCTCCGGCGTTGAGCGCGACGGCGACGCCGAGCGCTTCCGAGATTTCCTCGGGCGTCGCGCCGTGCTTCAGCGCGGCATCCGTATGGACGACGATGCAGCCATCGCAGCGCGCGGTGACCGCGACCGCGAGCGCAATCAGTTCCCTGATCTTCGGCGAGAGCCTGTGCGTCGCCTCGCCGGCGGCGCTGAGCGTCTTATAGCCCTTCAGCGTATCGGGGCTGAGCCTGCCGAGCTCGCCGATGCGGGCAAGCAGTTCCCTGTGGTAGGTGGTCCAGTCGATCATCATGGGCAGCTCCCTGGGGTTGGACGGTGCGGATGAGGACGAGACAAGCGCATTGAGTTGCCAAAGAGAATTGCCGATCCGCGCATGAAGCTCATGCGTTTGCGTTTGGCGGGTCTGCGGGATCGAGATCCCGCGCCCGCTTGCGCACCTCGGCGGCGAGTATCGTCGATACGGCCTGCACACGCGGACTGTGACGCGCATCGCCGTGGCTTCCCATCCAGACGTGCCGGCGCGGGACCGGCAAATGGACCCGTTCGAGGCCGACGGTCTCGTCACCGACCAGGCGCGGCAGGCAAGCAAGTCCTGCGCCGGCCGCGGCCGCTTGGGCCTGCACCTCTCGGCTGTCCGTGCGCAGCACGATATCGGCCGCGTGGGCCGTCTCGCCGAGCCAGGCCAGGTCCGCCACCCACCCCATCTCGGTCCGCATCGCGATGACCGAATGCCCTGCGAAGCCATCCCTCGGGTCAGGAACACCGCGGCCTTCGAGATAGGCGGGCGCGGCGTACAGTCCGAAGGCGACCCGGCCGAGCTTTCGTCGCACGACATCCTGCTGCTCGAACTCGACCAGCCGGAAAGCAATGTCGGCCTCGCGACGGGCGAGGTTCGCCTGGCGCGGCTCGCCGATCAGCTCGAGCGTGATGGCCGGATGTTGGCTTGATACTTCCGCCGCCGCTGCCGCGAGGACGCGCGCACAGAACCATTCGGCGGCGGTCACGCGAACGACACCTTGCAGACCTGCGTCACGGCCGGCCACCGTTCGCTCGATCGCCAGCGCCTCCGTCTCGACCCGCTCCAGCCGCTCGAGGATGGACAATCCGGCGTCGGTCAGGACGAGCGACCCGCCGTCCCGGCGAAACAGTCTCGCCCCGATCCGTTTCTGAAACGAGGCGATGCGCCGCCCGACGGTCGGCTGTGTCGTCTTCAATTGCCGCGCCGCGGCTGAGAGCGAGCCGCCGCGGGCAACAGCCAGCACGAATTTCAGGTCATCCCATTCCAACGATCTGCCCCTGCTGTGTTCTCGGCGCGCCGGCCTTCCATGCCGAGAACATGGCATCGGGGTTTCCGGTCCGAGAGGAAGCTTAAAATCGTCCACCCCGACTTCGTCAACACGGCCTAGCTATTCGAACCTGCTCGGTTTTGGGGACTATTGATAGCGATCGGACGATCTGTTGAAAAATTCTGATGACGATGGTGGTCTCAGGCTGACGAAAAAAGGACCACCAGCATCCATCTGCCTCGGTGTTCAGCGCCCGCACGATTACGAGCGCGAGTCCCAGGCGCGACAGAGCCGCGGAAACCCTCGGTTGGATGAGGCGTTCTTAATCCATGACCCGACGCATGAATTAGGTGCATGAATTATGAGCGAGCGCGTAGCTATCGTGACTGGTGCAGGACGCGGCCTTGGGCGCGCCATGACGATGGCTCTGCTAAGCGCAGGCCATCGCGTATTTTTGACGTCGACCGATATCGAGTCGCTCGACGAGACACGACGCGCGAGCGGAGCGGGCGAGCGCGCCGCCGTGAAGACTGCCGATCTCGGCAATGAACAAGAGCTGGCTGACCTGGTCGA
This sequence comes from Mesorhizobium sp. B2-6-2, assembly GCF_006440615.1. Lineage (NCBI taxonomy): Bacteria > Pseudomonadati > Pseudomonadota > Alphaproteobacteria > Hyphomicrobiales > Phyllobacteriaceae > Mesorhizobium > Mesorhizobium sp. B2-6-2. The sequence continues at coordinate 65,671 of NZ_VFUG01000009.1, forward strand.
TGCCGCCATGCGCGCATTCGGGCGCGTCGATGTCCTTGTCAGCAATGCGGGCGTCCCAAACCCGCCGGTACAACGGCCTCTTGACGTCACACCGGATCAGTTCCGGCAGTTGTTCGAGATCAACACGCTTGCCTCGATCAATTTGATCCGTCACCCCCGACATGGTCGCGCGCAGATGGGGTCGGATCATCTTCATCTCCACCAGCCTCGATGCCATGCTCGAACCGGGTCATGTCGCGTATGGAATGACCAAGGCGGCTGGAGAAGCATTCATCGCGGCTCTCGCAACGTCGCTTCAGTCGACGGGCGTCACGGCCAACGTACTTTCGCCCGGCGGCGCAGTTGCAACGAGAATGGCGGCAGGTGTTGCGGACCCAAAGGCCCTGCTTCAGCCCGAAATCATGGCGGCGCCCGTTGTGTGGCTGGCGTCGGATGATTCGAATAACGCAACCGGCCGACGCTTCATCGCCGCGAAGTGGAGTATTGCGCTCAATCCCGCTCAAGCGGCGCAGGCCGCAAGCGCGCCGGCTGCATGGGGCGGCTATGGCGACAAAAGCGTCAAACCGTAAGAGACCGTAGCCGCTCAAAAAGTTCTTCGCCTTGAAGCCTCCCGTCGCCCGAACCGTCAGATGCGCAAGCGTCCCCGGCGACCTGCCGCGCGTCAGTCGCGCGATATGGACAGCCCCGCGAGAAGCGACGCGTGCGCGGCAAGCCTGCGGGATATGAACTCGGTGAAGAGCCGCACGCGCTTCGTCTTGCGGGACTCTCCCTGCGTGAGAAGCCAGAGCGTTCCGTACATGTGCAGGTCGGTTCCCGGCACCCTCACCAGCAGAGGGTCGGCATCTCCAACGAAGCACGGCAGCGTGGTCATCCCGAGCCCTTGCTGTACGGCAACGATCTGCGCCTCGCCATCCGTGGTCCTGAATGGAACCCCGGTGGTGCGAACCTCGCCGTCGCTCGCCCAATCCGGAATTCCATGAATGCTTATGACGATCCACCGGATGGGATCAGGCGCGCCCGCACGCCACGCGGCCAGTCGATCGCGAGACATGTAGACGCCGCCGAACACCTCCGGCCCCTTCAGGCCGTGAAGATTGAGCGGCAGGGTTTTGCGGTCGTAGACAACGCGGATTGCGACGTCGGCCTCCCGGTTGGTCAGATTCGCCAGCTCGCCGGACGACAAGATGTCCATCTCGATGTCCGGATGCAGACGCGCGAAATCGGCGAAGTCCGGCATGAGCAGGTGTGTCGCGAGGGGCGGCGCCAGCGTCACCCGCAGAAGCCCGCGCACGCTCTGGTCGCGCCCAAGGATGCGCGTCTCCAGCAGGTGCGACGACGCTTCCATCTGGTCCGCGAACTCGAGGACCTCCTCGCCCGCAGCCGTCAGGCGGTAGCCCGAAGGCAGCTTTTCGAACATGTGCACCCCGAGGCGCTCCTCGAGCTGGGCGATGCGTCGCAGCACGGTCGAGTGGTTCACGCCGAGGCGCTCAGCGGCAGCCCGCACGGAGCCTCCGCGCGCGGCGGCAAGAAAGTAGCGAACGTCATCCCAGTCGATCATGGTGCATTCCTGCCGCGGAGTGCGGTTTGCAAAGCCCGTTCTAACACGCTCAGCCGTGGTTCGCGCGGTCGTCGCGGCGTTCGATCATCTGACTGGATCGTTTTCGCACCACCGATGTGCGCGATTGCGCACTCACCGCCCGACTTCGGCGAACCCATCTCAAGGCTCTCGCGGGACTTCCCCGTACAGCCAAGGACACGAGACGGCGAAACGAAGGATGCATGACATGAACAGACTGAATGGAAAGACCGCCGTCATCACCGGCGGCGCCACCGGCATCGGCCGCGCCGCGGCAAAGCGCTTCATCGAGGAGGGCGCCTTCGTCTTCATCTTTGGCCGCCGGCAGGAAGCGCTCGACGCCACCGTGGCCGACCTCGGGCCCAGTGCCCGCGCGGTGAAGGGCTCGGTCTCGAATGGGGCCGACCTCGACCGGCTCTACGCGTCAGTGAAGGCCGAGCGCGGAAGCCTCGACATCGTCTTCGCCAATGCCGGGGCCGGCGGCCCGCTTCCGCTCGGCCAGATCACCGCCGCGCACATTGACGAAACCTTCGACACCAATGTGAAGGGTACGATCTTCACGGTTCAGAAGGCGCTGCCGCTGATGGGCCAGGGCGGCTCGATCATCCTGACCGGATCGAGCGCCGGCACCACGGGCGCCCCGGGATTCACTGCCTACAGCGCGAGCAAGGCGGCCGTGCGCAACCTCGCGCGGACCTGGGCGGAGGACCTGAAGGGCACAGGCATCCGCGTAAATGTGTTGTCGCCCGGGGCGACTGCGACCGAACTCGCGAAGGAGGCGCTAGGCGAGGAAGGCCAGAAGGCCTACGGCGCGATGACTCCGCTCCAGCGCATGGCCGATCCGGCGGAGATCGGGGCGGTGGCTGCGTTTCTCGCGTCGTCGGACAGCAGCTTCATGACCGCCAGCGAGGTCGCCGTCGACGGCGGCCTGGCGCAACTCTGACCCGCCTCGCACGGCCGATCACTCCACTGATCCCATTATTCGCACACCCACGGAAGAAAATAAAATGGAACACTCCCTTAAAGGCAAAACTGCTCTCGTTACCGGGGCATCGCGGGGCATTGGCCGCGCTATCGCCGAACGTCTTGCAAAAGATGGTGCGACGGTCGCGCTGACCTACAACGCCAGCAAATCTGGTGCAGACGAGGCGGTCGCGGCCATCGAGAAAGCTGGAGGTACTGCGTTCGCAATCCACGCGGACCTCGTTGACCCAGCGACCGTCCCGACCTTGTTCGAGAAACTCGACGCCGAGTTCACCAAGCGGAAGGGAAGCAAAGCCCTCGATATTCTGGTCAACAACGCTGGCAATATCGGCTGGATTGGCTTCAAAGACGCGACGCCGGACAGTTGGGACACCCTGATCGCCGTCTATGCCCGCGCGCCCTTCTTCATCGTTCAGGCCGCCATGGGTCGTCTCGCCGATGGCGCGCGCATCATCAACATCTCTTCCGCTGCCGCGACGAAGCCCGTGACAGCCGCGCCCATTTACTCGATGGCCAAAGCGGCCATCAACAATCTTACCCAAGCACTCGCGTCCGAGCTGGGGCCACGCGGAATTACCGCGAACGCCGTAGCGCCGGGCTACACGCGAACCGACGCGAACGCCGCCTTCCGAGAGAATTCCGAACTCGTAAAGGCGGTCGAGGCACAGATCGCGCTGGGCCGCTTTGGCGAGCCTTCGGAAATCGCCGCCGTCGTGGCGTTCTTGGCTTCCGATGAAGGCCACTGGGTGACCGGCCAGACGATTGAGGCAAGCGGCGGCTACAAGCTCTGACCACAACGAAAGAAGCAAAGGAGAATATAATGAGCTACGCAATTATCGGCTTCGGCAAGATCGGCCAGGCCCTCGCCCGCGCCTTCGCCCGCAAGAACATCGACGTGGCCGTCGCGAGCCGCCGGCCCCCCGAGGCTTTGGCGCCGCAGGCTCGAGCGATTGGACCCACGGTGGTCGCCAAGTCGCTGCGGGAAGCACTCGAGGCCGACACAATCATCTTGGCGGTTCCTTTCGGGGAGCATCGCGAGGTTGCGAAAGCCCTGCCGAGCTGGAACGGCAAGACGGTCATCGACGCGATGAACGCGTTTCCTGAACCTGAAGAGCTGGACGGCCTCCCGTCCTCCGCCTTCGTTGCGAAGTCGTTCACCGGCGCCAAGTTCGTGAAAGGCTTCAATCACCTCATTGCGGCCACCCTGGCTGCCGATCCGGTCGTCGAGGGCGGTCATCGGGTGGTCTTCCTGTCGAGCGACGACGAGGGCGCGACCGCTCCCGTGGCGGCCTTGGCCAAACAGCTCGGGTTCGCACCCGTCAAGCTGGGAAAGCTCAACGAGGGCGGCGCGCTGGTGCACGCACGCGGCCGCATCTGGGGCCGGCTCATCTTCCAGGACTTGTTCAAGAAGGAGCAGTAATCGGTGTACGACCGTGTGATTTGGCCCGAGAAGTACGACCCCAAAACGTCGGCGATCTATGCGCTCAACGACATCGACGTGAAAGCGCCCCCAGAAGTGGTATGGAAGCTGCTGGTCGATGCTGAGAACTGGTCGAGCTACTTTCCTGCCGAAGACCAGGTCAAAATCCTGAGCGGCGAAAGGCAATTGGCGCGCGGGACCAAATACAGCCGAGTGACCGTCGGATTCCCGATGAGCCTGGTTGTTACGGAGTGCGAGCCCTTCCGCCGACTTGCGTGGGCAACGACCGTCGATGGTGATGACACCGGCTCGAGCGCGTACCATGGCTGGGTCATCACTCCCACAGATGATGGCTGCCACGTGCTGACCGAGGAAACGCAGCAGGGCTCGTGGTTCCTCGACGAACTCGGGCGCAAGCGTCCCGGTGGGCTCTATCGCTATCACCAGGAATGGATCGAACGCCTCGCCGGCGCGGCGGAGGCGAAAGTAGAAGTCAAGGCAGGTTAACCTGCGGGTCCTTGGACTTGGGCTGCCCAGCGCCTCAGCACATTGAGCGGGGTAAAGGCCGCGCCGGCCAAGATTGGAGATAGTTGAAATGAATATAGACCTCAAAGGTAAGAAGGCGATTGTCACCGGGTCAACGGCGGGCATCGGCCGTGCCACTGCGGAAGGTTTGGCCCGTACAGGGGCATCAGTCGTTATCAGCGGCCGTGGGAATGCCCGGGTCGACGAGGCGGTGCAACAAATTCGGCAGACCATTCCCGGGAGCAATATCACTGGCGTTGCAGCAGACTTGGCCACCGTCGAAGGTGTCGAGGCTTTCATCGCGCAGGTGCCGGACGCCGATATCCTCGTGAACAACGTAGGTACGGCATATATCCGGGACTACAACGGCATCGAAGACATTGCGAATATCCCCGACGAGGACTGGCTTGGCCTGTTCCAGCTGAATGTCATGAGCGGCGTGCGCATGACGCGCCACTACCTGCCGCGCATGGTGAAAAAGGGCTGGGGCCGGGTCGTGTTCGTCAGCAGCGAGTCCGCGGTCAATATCCCGAAGGAGATGCTCGACTACGGCATGACAAAGACCGCGCAACTGGCGGTCTCGCGCGGGCTTGCCGAGGCGGCCGCGGGCACGGGCGTCACCGTCAATGCCGTCCTGCCGGGCCCTACTCGATCTGAGATACTGGGTGACTTCATGGCAAAGCAGGCGGAGGCGAACGGGATCACGCAGGAGGAAGCCGAGCAAGGCTTCCTGAAGGCGATGCGCCCGACCACCCTCATTCAGCGTTTTGCGACCACCGATGAGGTGGCCAACATGATCGTCTACGCTTGCTCGGAGCAGGCTTCGGCGACGACCGGCGCGGCTCTGCGCGTCGACGGCGGCGTAGTCCGCTTCGTTGCCTGATCGTGCGGGCGGGCTTCGGTACCGGAAGCCGATGCAGCGTCAGGGCTGACGGCGGACCAAATCGATCAACAGCTACAGCTTTCATGCCGTTGCGCGCGTCCTCCTTCCGCGCCAGCGCGCTGAATCCTCGAAGACGGGGTTGGACTTGACGGCGGACATCTGCTGCAAATCCTTTCCAGCTTCTGAAACCACGTCTTCTCAGGCGCTCTGGGCTTCCCAATGAAATAACGACGATACGGTTCCGACGGCGGGCTCTAAGGAGCCGCCGTTTTCGTTGGTCAAGCCTGCGTAGTTGAATGCGGGTGAGCGTTGCAGCCTGGAACCACCAATGAGCGAAATCATTTAGAACGGGAGGTCTTCTGGCCCGCTCGCGCATCATCCTTTGGCTCGGTCGCTCGTGGTGGTCATGATGAAGCGCACGTCCGGTTTCACAGATTCGCCTGCACTTCGTTTCGTCCTCATGATGGGCGTCGTCAATCTGTTTGGTGACGTCACCTATGAGGGAGGCGCCGCGATCAACGGCCAGTTCCTGGGTGCGTTAGGCGCCAGCGCGGCCGCTGTCAGCATCATCGCCGGGTCCGGCGAGTTTCTCGGCTATGCCTTGCGTTCGGTCTCCGGCTACGTCGCCGATCGGACCGGCCGCTACTGGTTGGTGACATTCGTGGGCTACGCCATCAATCTCTTTGCCGTCCCCGCCATGGCGCTGGCGGGCAGCTGGCAGATCGCGGGCGTCCTGATCATCGCCGAACGCATCGGACGGGCTATCCGCAAGCCGACCGTGGAGGCGATGATTTCTTATACCACCGGCAAGCTCGGACGCGGCTGGGCCTACGGCCTGAACACTGCCCTCGACGAGACGGGCGCAACGGTCGGCCCGCTGATCATCGCACTGGTGCTGTTGCTGGGTGGCGACTACCGGACTGGTTTCGCGTGGTTGTTCGTCTCGGCGGTCCTTGCGGGCGCCGCCCTGGCGGCCGCGCGCGTCGGCTTTCCGGTCCCCGCACGCCTCGAGGACCGGCCCACAGCGGAGGCAAAGGGATTCGGCGCACCCTATTGGCTCTACATGGCTGCAGCCGCGGTCTTCGCCGCAGGGCTGATGAGCTACGAGCTCGTCGCTTTCCACCTGGCACGGATGCAGTTGGTTGCAGGACCATGGATACCTGTGCTGCTGGCGCTCTCGACCGGCTGCGGCGTGATCGCCAACCTCGTGCTGGGCAGGCTCTATGACCGCATCGGCCTCCCGGTGATTCTGGCGGGCGTGGTCCTCTCGGCGCTGTTCGCACCCTTGGCGTTCCAGAACACCCTGCTGCCGATCGTCCTTGCCATGCCGTTGTGGGGCGTCGGCTACGCAACGCAGGACACCCTGCTGAAGGCAGTCATCGCGGGAATCCTGCCGGAAGGCCGGCGCGGTCTGGCGTTTGGGCTCTTCTACGCCGCCTATGGCGTCGGCTGGCTCGTTGGAAGCATCGCGACTGGTCTGCTATACGAACGCTCCCTGCCCGCGGTTATAGCCTTCGTCATGATCGCGCAGCTTGCGTCGCTGCCGTTGTTCCTTCTTGCGGGGCGCGGCCACCGATAGCTGACCTGGCGCCCATTCAGGAGGACTCAGAAGGGCCTACGGCGCCAATGAATTCATCGATCTCGAGAAGGATGCCCCTGGCCGGCTCAGATCTCGATCAGCGCATAGGGCCGGCCCGTCGGCTTCGCGACGTGCATGGCGACATTGTAGACTTTCGCGCCGCCGGGAGTTTGACCTTCGAAGGTGCCTCGATGCGCGTGACCATGCACGACGGCGCTCACCTTGAACCGGTCGATCGTTTCCGCCAGCCGGGAAGAGCCGAGGAACGGGAAGATTTCGGGCGGCTCGCCGGCGACCGTTTCCGCGATCGGGGCGTAGTGAAGCACCACGAGCGTCCGCTTGGCGCGGACTTGCCGCATGGCATTTTCCAGCCGCATCGCCTCGCTGACGCTCTCGGCCACCATGGCCTTGATTGCCGGCTCACCGAAGGACCCGAGCATCCTCGAGCCGAACCCGCCAACAAAACCCTTGACGCCGACAAAGCCGACTTCCATCAGTTCCGTCGCCTGTCCGTCGAGGAGGTAAACGCCGGCCTGGCGAAGTGTCGCCGCTATCTGCTCGGCGCAACCGGATTCGTAGTCGTGGTTGCCGAGCACCGCGACCACGGGAATCGAGCAGGCCCGAAGATCCTCCGCCAAAAGCTCGGCCTCCTTCGGCTTGCCGAGATTGGTGAGGTCCCCGGCAAGCACCAGGATGTCGGCTTCGCGCGAAACCTCGCCGAACAGATCGCGATGGGAGGTCTGGGCATCTTCCTGAACATGCAGATCGCCCACCGCGGCGACTTTGATTTTGCCGTTTCCGCTCGTTTTGCCGCTTGCCCTGCTTTGTTCAGCCATCGTGAAATTCTCCAACGCCGCCGACACCGGCAAAGCCCCATTCCTTGACATCGATCTCATAGTCGACCTGCGACAGCAGTCGACCGCGGCAGATCTTCATTCTCGGCGAAGGCAATTGCCGCTGCCTGGCGAGCCGATCGAGCAGATCGTCAAGCAACCAGTCGGGAATACGGTCGCGTTCGCTGGGATAGATCCAGCGGAAATTCAGCAACTGCATCAGCAGCACCTCCCAGTGGATATCGAGATAAGACAGCAGCCTTTGCCAGTCGATCTGCTCATGTGCCTTGAGGATGGTATGGGCGATATCGGCGCCGTCGTGCCGTCCCCTGTCCTGGATGAAGCATTTCGACCAGATAAGTTCCGTGGGTCCGATGATCCTGACCCGGCTGCCCAGCAGCTCGACCTGCCGGGCATGCTCCAGCCACTGGTCCTCGACCTGCATGGTGCCGTTGGCGGAAGCAAAGATCACATCGAAGAAATGCGGACCTTCGAAGACCTTCCCCAGCCAGCGATCGTCCTCGATCACGACGGCGTAGCCGATATCCTTGAAATGGGCGAGGATGCGCGGACAATCGCCTGCCTTGCAGAAGATATCGAGGTCCTTGGTCTGGCGCACGACGCCGGTATAGGCGCTCACCGCATATGTCCCGGCAACCAGAAAAGGAATGTCGGTGGCGGCGAGCTCGCGGATCGCGTGCGTATAGAAAGCTTCCGCCTCCGCGCTCTTCAGCGTCGGCTCCGCCTTGGCGTCAATCACAGGCAGCGTCGCCAGCACGCCCGGCAACTCGTCATCGGCCATCGACCGTTGCTCCGAGCTCAAATCTTGTTCCGGGATGTAAACAGCAACCTGACCGGCTGGTTCCGTTGCCGGCGACTGTGGGTGAGCCTCACCTCAGTCCTCTTGCTTGCGGTATAGGCGCTCGGTTGCACGATCGCTCTCGCGGCGTTCGGCCGGTCCTCGGTGCCGGCGAGTCAAAAGAGCATAAACGAGCACGAGCAGGAGAATAATCGGCCCGCCGATCACGACGAAGGCCCACAGATCGATACCGAGCATGGCTTTTCCTTCCCGGTTGGAGGCGGTCGGTCGTCCGGCTAACCGAGTTGGCGGCCAAATGTTCCGCCCGCCGTCCGTGCGAGGCGACAGTTAGGCCGATCTCGCTTCACGGCGGCGCCCATGCTCGGCCAGACGGAAATCGTAGCGGTCGCGTCTATGTCTATTGAAGAAGCGCGCTTTCGAGGGAGGATGGGATCGCTGAAGGCCTTTACCCGCACGCATTGCGGCAGGCAATTGAAAGCCCGGTCTGCTTATCCTCGTTGGTGACACAGGAGCGCAGACCGGGCCTGCCTCGGTGAGGGAACTAAGGCGGCCGCACTTTGCGCCACGATCGGTCGCGCCGCCTTAACATAGGTTGTTGTCGCAAACGCCGATTGAAGGATGATGCCGTGTCCGATCACCGTTTCAGCGGCAAAGCGGCTATGCGCTATCGCAGCAAACGTTTTCGCAAACCGGTCGTGGTGCAGCCAGGTCGCATCGACCGCGACCGCGTCGTCGTGTCGGTGCTGGATGCGGCTGACGTGCTTTTGCATGATTGGCCCAAGCCTGATTTGAGGACACGGCACCGCGCGATCCAGGCCTGCCTTGCGGTGTTGCGCAATCAGGAGCCGCCAAGGGTCGCACGCCAGGCTTTCGTCGCTGCTGCCGAGGACGCCAGAATATTGCTTGGCGACCAGAGCTGAGATCAGCATGCCAGCGGGTCTGCCGCCCCGGTGTGCTGGCCGGCATCCATCGGCGAGCCGAGATTTTGTCCGCCCCGATCTGATCCAGCTGCCAGCGGGATCGTTCCGGCAAAAAGGCGGCTCCTCGCGACGGCCATGCCGTTTCTTCGATCAGTGCGTCAGTGCGCCGGTGGGTGCGACGGAGGACTTCCGAACCGGACCGAGCCGCATGTTCGGTGCAGCGGCCGGCGGAACGTTTACCGGCGGACGTTGTTCTTCAACCAGGAGGAACGGTGATGGCCGACGACAAGAACAAGCGCGATTTCCGCGACCGCGACCGCGTATCGGGCGACGAAGAATATGAGGTCGCGTATTTCGCGCGGAAATTCCAGCTGACGATGCCCGAAGCCCGGGAGCTTATTCGCAAACACGGCAATGACCGCGCAACGCTGGAGCGCGAAGCCAAGGCGCTCGGTTCTCGCTAGAGCGTTTCACCGTTTCACGGAAACGGCGAACCGCTCTATCTCTTTGTTTTGACGCAATTCCGGACGGAAAACCGCTCACACTTTTCCTGGAATTGCTCTAGCCCGGAATGACCTGCCGCGGATGCGTCTGGCTGAAGCCGCCGGCGAAGGGAATGCGCGCAAAGCCGATGTCATCGACCGAAGCGCCAACGCCTCGACCACTTGCTTGCGGCCTCGCGGAACCTCGCCCTCGTCACTGCCGCTGGAGTCCGTCCAGCGCCTTGGAAATGGCTCCGACGACTTGCCTGAGTTGCACCGGTTTCTGCAGCCGCTCGATGTCGTCGAACCGGCCGGGAATCACATCCTGGTCGTAGCCGGTGATGAAAACGAAAGGGACACCGATGTCCTTGAGGGAGTCGGCCAAGGTGAATGACGGCCCGGGTCCGAGATTGATGTCCAGCAGAACCGCATGAGGGCGCCGCTCTTCGAGTTCGGCCCGCGCAGCCCGATCGGATGGACAAGGCCCGATGACTTCGGCGCCGGCGCAGCTGAGCGCGCGCGCCACCTCGATGAGCGATATAATACTCGTCCTCCACGACCAGGACGGTGCGGCCGCCGAGCTCAGATTTCTCTATCATGGCCAGGGCTCCTCGAAACACCGTAGCGCTGCTCGACGCGCCTCTTGCCGGTACCGGGCGGTCTGCCGCCGAATGGTGCGGCAGTTATTCTCCGGAGTCGAGTTGATTGACCGCTTTTTTGATCCTTTCGCAACCCACCCTGCGCACCAGCGACAGACGCGACGACATCTCGCGGTCGATGCATCTCGGAGCGGAAAGGGCTCCGCGGCCCGAAATCTCAATGGCGGCGCATTTTCAGATGCCGGCTGCTCCGGACGTGTCGTTGCAGCGCCGAAGCTTCAAAGAATTTCCACCTCCCTCTCATGGGTTAATGCGCGACCGCGAGACCGGGAGCATTCGTTGGCTGCAAGACAGATAAAACGCGGCTTAGGGAGGTGCAGCGTGATCAAATATCATCCTGTCCGTCTGAACGAACTCATCGAGCACTATATGGAAACGCGTTCCTCGCGCCGCTCGCCGGTGTCGGTGGCCGCGGCCACGCGGGCCATCCTGACTGTCATGCCGGATTGCTCGATAGAGTCTCCTCAATTGAGCAACATGATCGCGCGGTCGGCCGTCAAGCACGGACACGCCGTCAGCTTCGACTTGATGACAGTTTAATCCGGCGAGGATCTTTCAAGGGTCGCAAGGCCGGCGTGTCATGTCCAGCGGGTGGCGCGCCGGATCGGTCGGCAGTGGCTTGTCAAGCCCGCGATTTCGGCAACACGAGAGGGACGCGGCTGCGTCGTAGCCGGTGGCGGACACCCGCGGCAGCCGCTTCTCAGCGCTGGCTCACGATGCATGATCAATCGGCGGATCCGGCCGGTCGAGATCGGTCATGCCCATCTCGACGCGACCTTGGCCAGGCGCTTCCAAGGCCTCTTCGCACGTCGCAACGGGATCGATAGCCGTGAAACCGAGCGCGAAAATCGCGGCTGTGATATCCTGCTCAGGAAAATACGCGTCTCCAGGACGGTGCGCGAGCATCGGCGACTTTCTCGTCCATATGCGCTTCCTGCGCGCAGCCGTGCGCGGCAAATGGACGTTAACATAGGTAAGGTCGTTGCCCGGTCGTTCTGTGTATCACGGACAAGAAGGATAAGGATGAGGCGGCCTCTGATCCGGAAGCTCGAGAAGTTCACGCGGCTCTCGCAAGCCGACAAGGACATGCTGCTAAGAATAGCGGCGCAACGGGTTCGACGTTTCGCCGCGCGCGAGGATATCATCCATGAGGGCGAGAAGCCCGAATTCATCAATCTGATCAGCGAGGGCTGGGCCTGCCGCTACAAGACCCTCGAAGACGGCCGCAGGCAGATCATCGCATTTTTCCTGCCTGGGGACCTGTGCGATCTGAATGTCTTCGTCCTGAAGGAAATGGACCACTCTATCGGCGCCATCACGCCGGTCGTGGTGTCGGAAATCTCGCGCACGGCCTTCGACGAGATGATGATCGGGCATCCGCGCATCACCCAGGCGCTGTGGTGGGAATCGCTCGTCGCAGCGGCAATACAGCGCGAGTGGACCGTCAACCTCGGGCAGCGCGATGCACTGGAGCGCATGGCGCATTTATTATGCGAGCTGTTCATCCGGCTTGAAGCCGCCGGCTGCACGAGCAATAGCAGTTGCGAGTTCCCATTGACGCAGACGGAACTGGGCGAGACGCTGGGCATGTCGACGGTTCATGTGAATCGCACCCTGCAGGAGCTGCGCGCCTCGAACCTCATCGTGCTAAGGGACAGGACGCTGACCATTCCCAACCTTCAGGCATTACAGGACGTCGCGCTGTTCAATCCCAATTATCTGCATCTCGATCGTGAAGGCAGGCATCTCGATGCCAATGAAGAGTGATGTCAAAGGGTCCGCCCAAAAAGCCGCTTGAACGTAGCCTGCCCGAGGTCAAGGCGGCCCTAAACGAGCATGCGAGTGCCGAAGCCGGACTGCGCGCAAGCGAGGAGAACCTGCAGGATTTCGGAGAGGCCGCCTCGGACGTGCTTTGGATCCGCAACGCCGAGACGCTGCAGTGGGAATATCTGACCCCGGCCTTCGACGCCATTTACGGCACGAGCCGTGAAAAGGCCCTGGCCGGCGACAACTTCGCCAGCTGGATCGACCTTGTCCTGCCTGAAGACCGCGAGCATGTGCTGGCCCAGATCGAGCGCATTCGCGACGGCGAAAGCGTCACCTTCGAATACCGGATATGCCGGCCGGCCGACAATGAGATACGCTGGCTGCGCAACGCCGATTTTCCGATGCGCGATGAAGCGGGAAAGGTCGCCCAGATCGGGGGCATCGGTCAGGACATCACGCGTCAGAAGGAATGCGAGGAACAACAGCAGGCCCGCTTCGCCGAATTGCAGCATCACGTGCGCAACACGCTGGCCGTCATCCGCTCGATCGTGCGGCGCACGATGGAGAAGAGCGAATCCCTGGACGAAGCCGCGGCCCATCTGGAAGGCCGCATCAACGCCTTCGCCCGGGTCCAGGCGGCCATCACACGCCGCCCGTCGATCGGTATCAGTCTGGCATTGATCGTGGCGGAAGAATTGCGTGCTGCGGGCGGCCGGGAAGGCGAGAACCTGACGATCGAAGGTCCGCCCTTGACGCTTGCGCCCAAGGCCGCCGAGACAATGGGGCTGGCCATTCACGAGTTAGCGACCAATGCCCTGAAATACGGAGCACTGTCCAGCCGCGCGGGGCGCATCGACATCCAATGGCAGCTGGAAGAGGACCTGCTCCATTTCAAATGGAAGGAGAGCGGATCCCACGGTTTCAAACCCGTCGAGCGGCGCGGCTTCGGCTTGGAGGTTCTGGAGGGCACCTTGCCGTACGAGCTCGGAGCGACAGTGGATTTGCGGCTCGCTCCGAGCGGGCTCAATTTCACGGCTGCCATCCCGCTTGGCGCCATAGGCGGCCAGTAGCACGACCACGGCTATGGGAGGCATGGTTGCCGCCCACTTCCAGACCTCCCGGATTCGGCTTTCGTTCCACCCGCGAGCAGAGCTCTGAGACAAAGGCCGGTTCGCCTCGACGCTGAGCGCTTGATTGGGGCAAAGGCCCGCCCCCGTTGTAAAAAGGGGCCGATCCTCATCGATGAATTCACCGGCTCCTCGCTTGCCCGCTGACCGGGCTTCGCCATGATCGATCGATCAGAAACCCGCCCGGCCGGAGCAGGCGGGTTCCATTTCGGCCTTTTGACACGCCACAAGTCTGTCGCGGAACAAAGGCTGGGAATAGCGGTTCGGTCCCATCAAACAGCAAGGGAGCCTTCAGCCATGAGCATGCGTATGTTGCTCGTTCCATCGACGGCCGTCGCGTTGATGCTTGCCCTTCCGGCCTTCGCGGCCGACGACGCGCAGACCTTCGTCGACAAGGCTGCCATCGGCGGGATGTTTGAGGTGGATACCAGCAAGATCGCGCAAGACAATGCGAAGGATCAGCAGATCAAGGATTTCGCCAAGCGGATGATCACCGACCACGGCGCGGCGAACGCCAAACTGCAGAAGATCGCCGCGGAGCAGAAATTGCAGGTACCGACGCGATCCGATGCGCAGCATGAGAGCGATCTGGAACGGTTGCAGAGCACGACGGCCTCGCTGGATCAGCCTTACGTGGAGATGCAGCGCAAGGCACACGCGGACGCAGTCGGCCTGTTCGAGGCCTACGCCAAGGACGGAGACAATCCCGCGCTCAAATCTTTCGCGGCGGAAACCTTGCCGACACTGAAAATGCATCAGGACATGATCGAGAAGATCGCCCGCGCCAGCGCGAGCATGCCGGCGGTCAAATCGGCGTCGACACCCAAACCACCCGCTCCGGTTCCCGGCGCAAACAGCTTCACCGAGGCACAGGCGAAGAAGCGCATCCAGGATGCCGGCTATGCGGACGTGTCAGCGCTCGCCAAGGACGAGCAGGGCATCTGGCGCGGTCAGGCGACGAAGGACGGCAAGGGCACCTCCGTTGCACTCGACTATCAGGGCAACGTCTTCGCCGGCCAACAATAGACAGGAGAACCGACATGCAAACGATCACCGCGCTGTTCGACGATTATGATGACGCCGCTGACGCGGTAGGCGAGCTGGAGTCCACCGGCGTCCCGTCATCCGACATCAGCATCATGGCCAACAATGCCCGCGGCTGGTATCGAAACACGCAATCGCCGGCCGCCGAGGATGCCGCCAGCGGCGCCGGTATCGGGGCGGTCGTGGGCGGCGCCGGAGGCTTGGCGACAGGCCTGGGCGCCATGGCGATACCGGGCGTCGGGCCGGTCGTCGCGGCCGGCTGGCTGGCGTCGACAGCCGCGGGCGCCGTCGCCGGAGCGATTGTGGGCGGCGCGGCCGGCGGCATTATCGGCAGCCTGACCGATGCCGGCGTGCCGGAGGAAGACGCGCATGTCTATGCCGAAGGCGTCCGCCGCGGCGGCACGCTGGTGACAGCTCGCGTCGAGGACGACCTCGCTTCGGAAGCCCGGGAAGTCCTTCACAGCTCCGCGTCAGTCAACATCGCCGACCGCCGCAGCGAATATGAAGCGGGCGGGTGGGCAGCCTTCGATCCGGCTGCCGGCGGTTATTCGGCTGAGGATGTCGAGCGGGAAGCGGCGCGCCGAAGGACGGCCTAACCTCGCCGTCGGCGGCCACAACAGACGCAAAGCCAGCCAGGAGTTCGACATGAGACGGGTGCTTCTGCCACTGATATTGGCTGCGGTGGTCCTGGTGCTCTGTTATTGGGCCTTCGTCTATGTCGGCACAGGCTGGCAAACAGCGCCCGTCAAACGGACGCCCGAACAAAACCAGGGCGGGAACGCGCCGCAGGATACCTCGCCGGCCGCCGGCATCACGAAGAATCCACAGGATGCCAGCAAGATGCCGGGGGTTCAGTGACAGTTCGAGCGCGATATCTGCTCTTTCCTGGAGGCCTACTCACGCGCGATGAATTTGTTGAAGCGGCTGATGGTACCCTCCGCGGTCATGTCCTGGTGGACGAACGCCAAATTGTCGTCGTCCAGCACTTTGAAGAAGTCTTCCCATTCGATCGGCCTCAGATCTTCGTCGCCTGCGCCGAAATCGACCCGCAGGATCGCGCCCTTCCCCGGCCCGGCGACGACGGCGGGCCTGCCCTCGCGCGCCTCGATCCAAGCTCGGATCACTTCGTGATTTGAGGTCGTCATAGCCTCGCTCATTGCGGCCTCCCGGTTGACAGTTCCCGCTATCTCAGAGGAACCCGGAGATATCCCGCTTGTTCCCCTTGCGCCCGGTTCGGGAGCCTCGCGGCAATCGAAGATCCACGCGGCGATCCATACGAAGAAGGCCCGCTGCCTGCATGCGGCAACGGGCCATGGGCCTGATGGGACCCTGGATCGCTAGAGGGAGGGCGATCGGCTTTCGAACCGGCAGGCGACAGAAATGTTCCGGAGAAAGTTTCACGTTTCTAGCGCGTCGGGTGAACACTCAGAATTTGACGGCAATCTTCTCGCCCACGGCCGGAGCTTGCGGCAAGTTTCCATGAAAGTGCGCGCTGAATTGTCGGTCGTAAACTTAACCAGCCCTCGTGTAGCTGAAATGATGTTGCCGAACGAGCAATCGGGACTGAGATTTCAGCCGGCGGAGCGGGCATGCCCTAGCTTGGCCATCTTGGACCTTTGTCCGATCCTTCCCCTGCCCCGGTCGCTTGGGAACTGTCCGATTCTACCCGCGAGAACACACGAACCGGCGCTTGCCTCGGTGCCGGGCCGCGAGATTTTCGGCGCCACCATCGCGGCAGGAACTCGGCAATCAGGCTTTGAATTATGCCCTTCATCCGATCGCCTCATGGAAGGTTTGGAGACGAACAACTGCCGGCCGTGATTGTTCCGCATCGTCGCGATCGGAACGTCCCAGTCGACAATCAATTCGGGCGGGCTTTGCGCGTCCGCAACGCTATCGCGGCGTCGAGCTTACGCGCCAGTGCCAACATTCGAGACGGTGCATTCTCGCATCTCAGCGCCTCCAACGCGACGCTCGTCTCGCGCTCCGGCGTCGTGATCTTGGAGGGTTCCTCCTCCGATCTGAGCACTTGACGAACCTTGCGTGTCACGGCCGTTCCCCTAACATGGGTTAATGCCTGCCCCATTAACCCACTGACGGGAAAAAGGTTCCTGTCTCGTCCGTCTGCTGGACCGACGCACTTCCTCCCGGGCGCAGCTGTCCCGAATATCGAAGTCGGGCCCGCCTATTGCCTGCCGAAGCTTGTCAGGAAGCTCTCCAGCGCCTCTCGGGTCTGCTCAGGCGCCTCGCGGGTCGGAAAGTGGCCGACGCCCGGCAGAAGCTCACGTTCGTAGCTTGCCGAGAAATACTCCTCCTTGCCTTCGGACGAACCCGGCAGAACGACGCGGTCGTCATCGCCATGAAGGACCAGTGTCGGCACCGAGATGACCTGCGCCTCAACCTGCTTGCGCGCGAGTTCAGCGTAGCGCGGGTCGGGATCCGCCTCCCCCCAGCGCACGCGATAGGAATGCAGCGTCACGTCCGGCCAGTCCGGATTTTTGAAGGACCTCGCGACACGTTCAAACAGCGCGTCGTCAAACCAGCCTGGCGGGCTCCAGCTGCCCCACTGGAATCGAGCGAAGGAGTGGCCGTGCTGTCGCACGAACTCCTCGCCGCGCTCGGTCGCCATGAACCACTGGTACCAGAAGGCCCTCGTCTGCTCCAAAGGCGGCGTCGGAAGCGAGCCGGGTTGCCATCCCAGCGAAAGCGCCGCGCAGCATCTTATCCTCTGCGGAAAGACGGAGGCGAGCAGGTAGGCGATGCGTGCCCCCCAGTCGTGGCCGACAACCGCGAACCGTTCGAGGCCGATGGCATCGGCAAAGTCGAGCGCGTCCTGCGCCATGGCCGCGATCTCGCCTGAGCGCATCGTTTCGGCGGAGTGGAACACAGTCCCTCCAAACCCGCGCAGCCATGGCGCGAAGGTGCGAAAGCCCGCAGCGTGAAGAAGTGGCGACACGTCCGCAAAAGTGGTCGCATCGTCGGGCCAACCATGAAGGAGCAGCACAGGCGCTCCGTCCTCGGATCCGCCGCTCACATAGGCGACCCGCAGCAGCGGCGTGTCGCAGAAGACAGGCTCTTCCACAGATCCTCCTCAGAGCAGCAATTGCAGTGGCCGCCCAACCCTGTGCAATCGGGTTTGTTCCTTGTGGCCGCCGGCTCGGCCCGATCCGACGAGGGAACCAACCGTGGTCTTGCCGGTTCGGAAACCAACCGCGGAGCCTCGCCATGCCCAACGCAGCCGAAATCCTCGTCGACACCTTGATTGCCTGGAACGTCGAAGTCGTGTTCGGGCTGCCCGGTGACGGCATCAACGGCGTCATGGAGGCGCTGCGCAAAAACCGGGACAGGATATCCTTCGTCCAGGTGCGGCATGAGGAATCGGCCGCGTTCATGGCTTGCGCCTACGCCAAATGGACAGGCAAGCTCGGCGTGTGCCTCGCAACGTCGGGACCCGGCGGTACTCACCTTCTCACCGGGCTCTACGACGCCAAGCTCGACCAGGCGCCGGTGCTGGCAATTACCGGCATGCAGTTCCATGACCTGATCGAGACATTCACGCAACAGGATGTCGATCTCACCCGCGTCTTCAACGACGTCAGCGTCTACAACGTCCAGGTCTCGGACGCGGCGCATATGGAGAACGTGGCAAGCCTCGCCTGCCGCACCGCGCTCGCCCGCAAGGGCGTCGCCCATCTTTCAATCGCCAGCGATATCC
The DNA here is from genome assembly GCF_006440615.1 of Mesorhizobium sp. B2-6-2. Taxonomy (NCBI): domain Bacteria; kingdom Pseudomonadati; phylum Pseudomonadota; class Alphaproteobacteria; order Hyphomicrobiales; family Phyllobacteriaceae; genus Mesorhizobium; species Mesorhizobium sp. B2-6-2. The sequence goes on from NZ_VFUG01000009.1 coordinate 84,005, forward strand.
AGGAACAGCCCGCCGACGCGGCCAAGCGATCCAAGCGCAACCGGCCGGCGCACACGCCGCAGGGCATGTTCGCTCCTCACTGCGTCGCGCAAGACGCGGAGTTGGACAAGGCCGCGGCCATTCTCAACGACGCAGGGCGCGTGGCGATCCTCGCGGGACGCGGAGCGATCGGCGCGGCAGCCGAGCTTGAAGAGTCGGCGCGGCTGTTGCAGGCGCCGGTCATCAAGGCGCTGCTGGGCAAGGCGGTGCTGCCGGACGACCATCCTTACACCACTGGCGGCATCGGCATTCTGGGCACCTTGCCATCGCAGGAGGCGATGGAAACATGCGACGCCGTCCTCATTGTCGGCTCGACCTTCCCCTACATCGAGTACTACCCGCGGCCGGGCAAGGCGCGTGGCGTCCAGATCGATTGCGATGCGCAGCGCATCGGCCTGCGCTTTCCGGTCGAAGCCGGTCTGGTCGGCGATGCGGCGGAGACCTTGCGCGCCCTCAACAAGCGGCTGAAGCAGAAAGCTGACGGCGGGTTCCTGGCGACGGCGCAAGGCTCGATGCGCAAATGGCGCGAGATGATGCGCCAGTCCGAAGACGCCTCGGCTCATCCTCTCAAACCGCAACGCGTCGCGCGCGCCTTCGGCGAACGTCTTGCAGAGAATGCGATCCTGGCCACCGATTCCGGCCAGAACACGGAGCTTGCCGCCCGTCATGTCGATCTCCGCGCGGGGCAAGCCTTTAGCGTTTCGGGTGCGCTTGCCTCCATGTCCTGCGGTCTCAGCTATGCGATCGCCGCAGGCATAGCCTTTCCCGGCCGCCCTATCGCGGCGATCGTCGGCGATGGCGGGCTCGCCATGCAACTGGGCGAGTTTTCGACGGCCGTGCGCTATGGCATTCCGCTGAAACTCCTGGTCATCAAGAACAACATGCTGAACCAGATCGCCTGGGAGCAGATGATGTTCCTCGGCAATCCCCAATTCGGCTGCGAGCTGCAGCCGATCGATTTTGCCAAGGCCGCTGAGGCGATGGGTGGGAAAGGTTTCAGCATCGAGCGGGCGGAGGAGGTCGAGCGCGTGCTCGACCAGGCTTTCGCAGCCAGCGGGCCGGTGATCATAGAAGCGCTCGTCGACGCCTATGAGCCGATGATGCCGCCGAAAATGCCGCCCGATTACGTCAAGAACTTCCGCAAGGCGCTGCCTCGCACTCCGGGCCGCGACCAGATCGAGGAAAACGTCGCGCAGGAGCCAGCCAAGACGATGATGGAGGCCGGCGAATAGGCGGGAATTCTGACACTCGACCTTTCCCGCCGGCGCCGTCGAATGGTCGATGTTCATCTCGGCGGCGGCATCCCGGATCGGGAAAATCCTGGCGGCGATATCAGAGATTCCGCGCGAAATCTTCGTGGACCCAGGTTACGAGGAATTGGCCTATGGGACGGCCCGCGTTCATTCCTTTACATACGCGCCGGGCTGACGGCCGCTCCTGGGCGCCTTGGCGTCCTTGGAATGCTCCGCGACAGTGGGACCTGCCCCTGAGCTCTTTTCCGTCGCCGTGCTTGGCGTCGGCTGTCGGGGCGGATTGCGGCCCTCAGATTGACGGGTCTTGTCCTCGACCTCGCCCTGCTTACGGCTGAGGCCCGGATCGACATGGGGTTTTTCATTGCCGGCGGCGTCCTGGGAAAATTCGTCGCTCGGATCCGGATCGGTATTGGCGGGATATTTCCTGGCGCCGGTCTCGCGACGGTTCTGGCTGTTCTTCATGACTCTGTCTCCGGTTGGATGAAAGATAACACCGGCGCGAGAGCGGCGTTCCCAACTGCTGGGCAGTCCGTTTCAAGTCCGGTGGAACAAACCTCCAGGCATCCGATTAGGCGCAGACAGTGCAGTTCAGCCGTGCGAGAGGAGCCAGGCATGGACAGGGAAGAACGCATCAGGCAACGCGCCCATGAGATCTGGGAGCGTGAAGGCCGACCGGAGGGCCGTCAGCAGGAACACTGGGATCAAGCCGTCCAGGAGATCGAGTCGGAAGGTTCGGAAGTCGAGCGCGGTCCGGTGGCGCCCGATCCCGCGGTTGGCGCCAGCTCTGACCCCGCCGCCAACAGGCCAGGCGGCTGAAGCACGTCGGCCCGCGGATGCGTCGTATCCTGATTGCGCTCGGCATTCTGGTGATCGTCCTGGTCGCCGTTTGGGTCTGGGCTGACCAAAACGGCCGGCGCCCGAGCGGTGGTGCCCAGCAGCCCTCGCCGCACGCTATCGACCAGAATGGCTGACAGGACAGCCAGCCTCAGCGCGTCGCGGTGTCGCCGGGCTCATGCCGCCTCGCCTTGTCAGGCACCAGCCGGCCCGAGTTGGCGCGCAGGCCTCTGAAGAACTCCTCCACATAGGGCAGCAGCTCGAACAGCACGATCACGATCATCACGGCGGCAATGTATATCACCGGCAGTTGCTGTTCTTTCCAGGTCAAATCGAAGCGAGCCCTTTCCGTTCCGGCGCCGAACAGCGCCAGGAATTGGCCCCAATGCAGCGCCACCACGATGACCAGCCCCATCAGCGGAATCATTTCCAGAAAGCTGTGCACGTGCTGCTCGACGGGGCTCACCGTGCGAGCCGTGGTCGCATAGCGCACGTCCCATATCGCCGTCGCTTCGTGAACGAAGAAGGTGACGATCATCACGGCGATGACCAGGGCGTTCACCTCCAGGAACATTGCCGCAAGCAGCGGGATTCCAACCTCGGCGAACATCAGCAAGTGAATGAGCGATTCCTTCGCACCGGTCGTCGATTCGATGTGGCTGGCGCGATGGCAGAGCCAGTCGGCAAAGCCCGCAACCAACCAGACAGGCAGGATGAAGTACATCAGGATGAGGACCATGGGATCGGCCAGCACGCCGCAGCTCCCTATCTGCCGCCGTTCACGTCGCGTCTGAACTTTGCAGCCTCGCGATCGAGCAGGTTCGGCTCGTTGCCGTATTTCAGGATCAGCGCCAGCACCAACCCGCTTGGGATTCTCATTCTTTCCGCAAGGTCGCGGACACGGTCGGCATTTTGGCGCCGCTGTCTTCCCTGGAAGCTTCGCCGTGCGACGTCATGGGTCGTGGTACCCGGCCGACTCCCGCCTGGTGTCGAACCGCCGGCCGGCGGAATGGTTCCATACCTGTCGGATCCGGCGCAGCGAACCGCCGGAACGGTTCACCCATCGCCGCGTTCTACCAGTTGGCTTCCCTGCGACCTCATGAATACACGCGCCGGTATCGACGCGGCATGCCCCGTGACTGAGGTCTCACCAACGTCAGAATATGAACCAAGGAGCTTCGTGTGCGAAACCTCAGGGGACTTCACCTCTTGATCGCGGAGGACGAGTGGCTGCTGGCCAGCGATCTGGCGACCTTCTTCGCTGGGATGGGCGCCATCATTCTCGGGCCGGCAGCGACAGTGGAGCAAGCCGGGCGACATGCAAAGGCGGCGGACGCAGCGATTCTGGATGTCAACCTGCATGGTCGCCTCGTCTTCCCGGTCGCGGACGAATTGATGCGGCGCAACGTGCCCTTCGTCTTCTTCAGCGGTTATGATGAGATCGCCATCCCCGAGCGTTTGCGTTTCGCGAGCAGCCTGAGCAAGTCCTCGAACGGCGCCGTCGTGGTTGATGCGCTGTTCCCGCCGGAACCCTTTGGGGAGCCAGTGACCGTCGCGCAGCCGGCGCCCGCGGCGGAGGACGTCGTTGCGCTGCTCCCCAAGCTCCGGCTCACCGCGCGTCTGCTGCTGGACGATGCCGGCGCTTCCGACCGCCTTGTCGAGCACACTTTGGAGCAGGCGCTTGAAGATATCGACAAAAGGCCCGAGGGGTCATCGATAGCCGACTGGCTGAACACCATCATGCGCAAAATAGCGCGGCTGCGCGGAGCTTGCCTGCTGCACTGATCGCCGAGCCGCCGGCGACCTGCGCTCGCCTGGCGACCAGCATTCTCAATGCGTCAGGCGGCTTCTGAGCCAGGCAATGATCCGGTTGCCTTTTATGATCCGACGGACCCGCGCGGCAGCCCAGCTGGCCTGCATCGTCGCGCCGGCATGGCAGCTGCACACGACGTCATGCAATTGCCAATCGGACAATTCGAAAAAGCGCTTCGCCTCGCCGTAGGTGTCGGACTGCAAACCGGCCGCGCGCAGCAACGGATCATCGAAAGCAACCGCGAGCGGCGATCCGTCCGCCCGCACCTGTTCGCGAACCTCGGGATCGACATATTCAGTGCCCGTCAGCGCGGAGAGACACCGAAGCGGATTGCGGTCCAGCAGTTCCGCCCACCGCTCGATCCGCTGCGTTCTCGTGGCAAGGGGGATCAATCCAAGCCGGTCGACGACTGCCACCGATTGAAGTTCATATGAGGTCTGATGCTTCATTGCTGTCTCCTGTGGTTTTGGCGGCGACATCTGTACAGCGCGCGGCAGACTGCCGGGCCTGAAGCCCGCGCTTGCGAGGGACAGGCGCAGACCGATCAGCTGTTGCCCACCGATCTTCGACAAACGCCTGGCGTGGCGTCTGAAGCGAACCCCAACTGCCAGTCATCCCCTATGTTCCCGCCATCCTTCGCGACGAGCCTGGCCGGCAGCAAACGGAACTTCGTGCAGGTTGCAGGGTTAAACATCTGACCTGTCGCTGAACCGCGATGATGCCGTCACCCAACGGAACACTTCTTACAGCCCAGTTTGGAGGCTCGTAGCGGAATGGCCCGTTCCAAAGGTCTATCCAACCGCCATAACATCATCGTCATCGGCGCGTCGGCCGGCGGAATCGAGCCGTTGAAGCAGATCGTCGCCAACCTTCCGGCCGATCTGCCGGCGGCCATCTTCGTCGTGTTGCATATCGGCCAGGTCAGCTGCCTGCCGGAGATCCTGGACCGCGCGGGCACGCTCGAAACGCGGCCGGCAACGAACGGCGAAGAGTTCAGGACCGGCTGCATCTATGTCGCGCCGCCCGGCTTCCATCTTCTCCTTCACGATGATCACATGATGCTGCGACGCGGCCCGCGCGAGAATCTTGCCCGGCCGGCCATCGACCCCTTGTTCCGCTCGGCGGCGCTGAGCTACGGCGCGAGTGTCATCGGGGTTCTGCTGTCGGGCGCGCTTTCCGACGGCACCGCCGGGTTGAGGGCCGTCAAGTCCGTCGGCGGGCTGGCAGTCGTCCAGCACCCCAAGGACGCGCTGGTGCCGGCGATGATTGAAAGCGCGCTGCGCTATGTCGAGGTCGACCACTGCCTGCCCGCTGCCGAACTCGGCCCTTTGCTGGCAAAACTTGCCGTCGAGCCGGCCGGAGAATCCTTTCCTCCCCCGCCGGCGGTTAGATTGGAAGCGGCCATTGCCGCGCAGGAGCATTCGACGATGCAGGAAGCGGATCGACTTGGCGAATTGTCGGTGTTTACATGCCCGGAATGTCACGGGCCGTTGTGGGAGATCGAAGACGGTGACATGCTGCGCTATCGGTGCCATACCGGGCATGCCTTCACCACCGACGCGGTGATGGAGATGCAGGCGGTGGAGGCCGAAGAGATCCTGTGGAGCCTGCTCCGCTCGCATCAGCAGCGGGCAACATTTGCCACGCGTATGGCAGAGCGGGAGCGGGCGAAGCGCCGCTCCGAACTCGCCGCCGAAATGGGCAGGCGGGCGAAGGAATATGAGGCGGATGCCGCTGTGATCGAACGCATTCTCGAAAGCAGGCGGGTTCAGGTAAGGGGCAATGGCGAAGTCAGCGCGGAAGGCAAGTACTCACAAGGCAAGGGTTAGTTCGCGCGACGACGAAAAACAGCCGGCGTCCTTCCCCATTGTCGGCATCGGCGCATCGGCGGGTGGCATCGCGGCATTGCGGAGCTTTTTCCCCGAAGTGCCCGCCGACAGCGGCTTCGCCTATGTCGTGATCCAGCATCTCGACGCCGAGCATGAAAGTGCGCTTGCCAGCATCATCCAGCGCTCAACCGCGATCGAAACGCAAACAGTTGCCGAGAGCGTAGAGGTCAAACCCGACAACATCTATGTGATCCCGCCAGGTGTTTCGGTGAGGATTGAAGAGCGGCGCTTTCACTTGGTCAAGATCGCGGCCGCGCGCGACAAACGGGCGCCGATCGACGATTTCTTCATCTCGCTTGCGCAGGAGCAGGCCGAGAACGCCGCCGGGATCATTCTTTCCGGAACCGGCAGCGACGGCACCGTCGGCTTGAGGGCCATCAAGGAGTGCGGCGGACTGACGCTTGCGCAAGAGAGCGCCGAGTACGACGGCATGATGCGCAGCGCCGTCCAGAGCGGCCTGGTCGACATGGTGCTTCCCGCGGAGGAGATGGCCGGCAAGCTGGTCAGCTATTTCACTCACGCGAGCCGCACCGAGACCGAGCGGGACCGACGCAAGCGCGAAGTGACCGAACAGCTTTCGCGCATCGCCGCCCTGCTTCGCTCGCGCACGGGCCATGATTTCAGCGGCTATAAGGACAACACCATTTTGCGGCGCATCCAGCGCCGCATGCAGGTGCTGCAGATCGACGATCCCACCGTCTTCTACGAGCGACTGCGGGAGGACCCGCAGCAGGTCGATCTTTTGTTCCAGGACCTGCTGATCGGCGTCACCAGCTTCTTCCGCGACCCGCAGGCTTTCGACGCTCTCGAGCGTGTGGTCATTCCCCGGCTGTTCGAGAACCGCAAGCCCAGCGAGACGATCAGGGTATGGGTGCCGGGCTGCGCCACAGGCGAGGAAGCCTATTCGATCGCCATGCTCTTGAAGGAGAACGCGCCGCGCGGCGCCGCCTCGCCCAACTTGCAGATCTTCGCCACCGACATCGACGAGCGCGCGCTGGAAGTAGCGCGCGCCGGCCGCTACTCGGCGACGATCGCGCCGGACATAACGCCGAAGCGGCTGAAGGAGTTCTTCTCGCGCGAGGACGGCACGTACCGCATTTCCGCCGACCTGCGGGAGATCTGCCTGTTTTCGGCGCACAATCTCTTGCGCGATCCGCCCTTTTCCAAGCTCGACCTGATCGCGTGCCGCAACCTTTTGATCTATATGGGCCCGGAACTGCAGGAAAAGATCGTCCCGATCTTTCACTACGCATTGCGCAACAACGGCTATCTCCTTCTCGGTTCCTCGGAGAACGTCACGCGCCATCCGCAGCTGTTCTCGACGGTGGACAAGACAAGCCGCATCTTCCAGAGGCGCAACGGGGCCACCGCACATCGGTTGCCGGAATTCCCGCTCGTTACCGCGGCGAGATCGACGGATCCAAGTGCGCGCCGGCGGGCAACGGCCGGAACCCTGCAGGAAATCGCGGAGCGTTTGCTCGTCGAGCGCTATTCGCCGGCCTATGTGATCGTCAATGCCGCCGGCGAGATGATGCACAGCTCAGGCGGCACGGGCAAATATCTGGAGCTCGCTGCCGGCGCCCCCAGCCACAACGTCTTTTCCATGGCGCGTCGCGGGTTGCGCATGGATCTGAGGGCCGCTCTCCACAAGGCCGTAAGCACCGGACAGGTGGCGGTCCAGAACAAGATCAGCATCGGCACCAATGGCGGGCGTCAGACGATCAGCCTGGCTGTGCAGCCGCTGCCGGGCGATGGTTCTTCCGACCCGCTCTATATGCTGGTCTTCCGGGATATCGGCGGGATCAAGCCGGAAGCCGAGGACGAGGCCGTCCACACAACCGACGATGTCGAAAGCGCCAATGTCAGTCAGCTCGAAAGGGAGCTGAGGGAAACCAAGGAGCGCCTGCAGATTACGACGGAGGAGCTCGAATCCTCCAATGAAGAGCTGAAATCCTCGAACGAGGAGCTTTCCTCGATCAACGAGGAGCTGCAGTCGTCCAACGAGGAACTGGAAACCTCGAAAGAGGAACTCCAGTCGATCAACGAGGAGTTGCACACCGTCAATGCCGAGCTCAGTCTGCGCGTCGACGAGCTCACCCGCGCCAACAACGACATGGCGAACCTGCTCGAAAGCACGCAGATCGCCACCATCTTCCTCGACCGCGACCTCTGCATCAAGAACTTCACACCGACCGCGCGCGACCTGTTCCGGCTGGTGGAAAGCGATGTCGGACGGCCGCTGGCGCATGTCCGTCCGCGCTTCACGGCCGACGGCTTGCAGGCCGACATGGAACAGGTGCTGCAAAGGCTTGGCACGATCGAGCGGCAGGTCGAGGGCATGGACAACGGCCAGAGCTATATCATGAGGGTGCTGCCCTACCGGACAGTCGACAATATCATAGCGGGCATCGTCGTCACCTTCGTCGACGTCACCCAGATCACGCAGGCCGAGAAAAGGATCGGCGCGCTCTCGCATGACCTGCGCAACCGCGTCGAAAGCCTGGGAGCCCTGCTCGACCTCGTGCCGATCGGCATCTTCATCGCAGAGGATGGCGCCGGCGTGGAAATCCGCGCCAACCGGCGCGCAGCGGAGCTGTTGGGTCGGCCCGCTACTGGCACCAAGCCGATATCCGTGCCCGCAATCCTGCCGCTGACGCTCAATGGAACCAAGGTAGGCACCGATGACCAGCCACTGCTCAAGACAATGCGCACCGGCAGGGCAATTCCCGGCTATGAAGCGAGTATCCAGCATGAAGACGGTACCGCTATCGACGTGATGATGTCGGCCAACCCGCTGTTCGACGAAAAGGGCAAGGTCCGCGGCGCCATCGCGGCGCTGGTCGACATATCCAGCCACAAGGAGGCCGAGCGCAGCCAGGAAAGGCTGCTGCACGAATTGCAGCACCGCGTGAAGAATATCCTGGCCACGGTCACCGCGCTGACGTCCCGCATGGTTCGCACATCCAGTTCGATGAGCGATTTTTCCACGTCCTTCCAGCAGCGGCTGCAGGCAATGGGTCGAACGCACGACGTGCTGTCTTCCTACAACTGGACAGATGCCGATCTCGAGCAGTTGCTGCGGGCAGTCTTGTCGCCTTACAGCAGCAAGGAGCGCCAGAATATCATTATCCTCGGAAGCCCTTTGCAGCTAGGCGCGAGCGCGGCCGCGACACTCGGCATGGTGTTCTTCGAGCTTGCCAGCAACGCCGCGAAATACGGAGCCCTATCGACAGAGGACGGCCGCGTCGAAGTAGGCTGGAACACCGACAAACCGGGCATTCTGTCAATCCGCTGGAGGGAAATCGACGGACCTGTCGTCGAAGAACCGCCAAGGCGGAATTTCGGAACGAGCTTCATCCAGCAAAGTTTGGAGTACGAGCTGGGAGGGAAGGTCGACCTGAGGTTCGAACGCTCCGGACTTGAATGCGACATAGAAATTCCGCTGGCGTCGGGCACAGGTCGCTGACATTTGCCGCTGAGCGATGAGGAGTGGACACAACATGCTCTTGTCCGGCCTGAATGTCCTCGTGGTCGAGGACGTATTTATGCTTGCGGAGGACCTCACCGACCAGTTGACCCAAGCAGGATGCACAGTGATCGGCCCGGCACCGACGGTCAGACAGGCGCTTGCACAAATCGAGGGCGTTGCTCTAGACGGAGCCGTTCTGGATGTGAACCTTCGAGGCGAGCAAAGCTTTCCCCTGGCCGAGCATCTCACGCTCGGCGGTGTCCCTTTCATTTTCCTCACCGGCTACGACAGCGTCACCGTCTTTCCCGACCGGTTTCGCGACAAGCCCAAGCTGTCGAAGCCGGTCGATTACAACCTGTTGATCGAAGCGGTGTCGCGGTTCCGCAAGAGCGATGCGCCGGACTGAGAAAGCCTCACCTACGACATGGTGCGATCGCCTACCAACCGGCTCGCAAGTTCGACCAGATGCCGGATCGGCGCAGGCTTCGGCAGAAAAGGCGCGCCGTGGAAGACAGGCGACTGGAAGGCCGGATCGTAGCCCGAATGGACGACGAAAGGCACACCCGCTTCCTTGAGGCGAGCGGCGGCGGCCCCCCGTTGGCCGTCGAGCAATTGGATGTCGATGATGGCCAGATCGGGCTGGTTGTCGTCCAGCCAGGTCGCGGCTGCCCGTTCCGAGGCCACGCAGGCCACCTCGAAGCCGAGCGCTTTTAAGCCATCCGCCACATCGCAAGCGATCAGATATTCGTCTTCAATGATCAGTGCCAGGGGCGCTTGCATGACGATCTCCTCTGGCACGCTTACGTCCCCCTGGCAAACGGCTTGTTGTACTCCGCCGGCCCGGGAAGCGCACGACATTTCGCCCGGAAACGGCTGCGCGGCTGCCGATGGGATTCGGGCCGGCTTGGTCCAAGCCTGCGTCCTCGCCCCGGCTGAGTTGGATCACGTCGAGGTTTGACAAGGCCGCGCGGGCCTCGAACAGGCGAAGAAATTCCGGCCTCAGCCCATCGCCCCGTGCGGCGGCAATCGCGTGCAGGGGCATAAAGGTCTTTATCGTCCGATCCTTCACAGACTTGCCTCATCACAATGCGGCGACGGACTTTTCCTGCCTTGCCTCATCGAAAACGACCGACAAGATTACGTCGCCGTCGCGAACCCGAACCGCCCAGCCCTCCCGCCGAGCTTCGTCTCCGTATCGAGGATACAAAGCTCCCCTGCTCCCGAAAGTTCCGCTCGAGTTCAACAATCGACTTGGATAGCCGCGCCTGGCATCCCGCAACGCTCGCGATGAACTCGAAGGCAGCGCCCTGATCGATATCCGTCTTAGTGGCGCGGTTGGAACAGCGGGGCCGGAAGCAGGTTTGGAAACAAAGGAGGCGCCCGAATGTCACCCAACCAACGCACGCCCGCCGAAGCCCGCGGCGAAATCCAGGCCGGCAGGACGCAGGACAAGACCCCTGGGTTCGACCCTGCGGCGGCGCCGCAGGAGACGGATGCCGAGGCCGGCGATATCCCGACTTCCGCCAAGCCGGCAGAGCTGCGCGAACCGAGCTTCACCAACCAGGCAAGCTTTGCCAACGCGATGCGGCCGCCAGAGAACGCACCCGGCCTGCAGCCGCGCAGGAACGGCCCGGTGCTGGTGATCGTGGCGCTGGTCGTCCTGGCCGCGGTTGTTTTTCTGCTCGCCGCGATCTTCCGCCAGGTATGAAAGGAACATCGTCCCCCGCTCCAGGTTTGATAGCGCAAGGAGGTAATTGCGATGCCGCGCTTGAGAAGTTTGTTTCGTCATCTATGGCGCTGGAAAGCGCAGCCGACCATGGACCCGTCTCCGGTGGACGCCATCGTGCGGCTGCTCCGCGACGCCGAAAAGCAAGGCAGATCCCGGCGTTCGGGATAATGGCTGAAAGCGTTCCTCGGCTAGCGTCTCCGGCGGATCGAGCGGTCGCCGCAGTCAGTCCTCGTCATAGATATGCTCGTGGATGATACCGAGGATCTGCAGCTTCACCGTTTCGCGGGCCTCCGGCCGCACGAAGGGCATCAGAAGGTCGACCGTCTCCTCCACCCGCCGCGGCAGGTCGGCGCTCGGATCGCTCAGATAACTGCCATGGGCGTACAGGTTTTCGGTCAGCTTCTTGTTCAGGTCGGAAAAGAGTCCCATGGTCATTGCTCCTTGCTGATCCAACAGCCGGAGCGCCTACGCGGTTCCCTCTGCCGACGCCATTCGCGAAAACCCTGCGCCGGGGATGGCTACAGCCTGACCCCTGCCGCGCGCCGCAGGGCCGCCTCCCCACGGCGCCATGACGCCAGGTTTTCGGCCTCTCAACCTTTCTGGCTGCGCTCGACGAATTTGTTGAAGCGGCTCGTTCCACCGCTGCCGGCTTCATCCTGATGCAGGAAGGCGAGATCGTTCTCGTCGAAGATGCGGAAGAATTCGTCCCATTCGATCGGCTCGAGCGTGTCTTCGGGCTCGCCGAAATCGATGCGCAGAATGCCGCCCTTGCCTTTCGTGCGAACGACAGCCGGCTGGCCATTCCGTTCTTCTACCCACTTGCGGATTTCGTCGTGGTTGGTGGTCGTCTTGGCCTCGGACATGGACTTTTCCTTTCTGCAGCGGGGGCCGATGAGCGGTCCTAACGGCAGCCAACAGGCAATGTTCCAGATGGTGGAACGGCTCCCTGTCGAAGCTGCGGCACCGCCTGCGACGGGAACTTTGTTGAAGCAGGGAACAAACCTTTTGCCGCGCAGTTCGGGGCGCCGAAGCAAAGTCCGCAAGGGAGTCATCGTGAAACGTGTATTGGTTACGGGAGGTTGCGGCTTCATCGGCCGCCACGTCGCCCAGGAACTCACCGACCATGGCTATCAGGTGCGCCTGCTCGATGCGCTTGTCGATCAGGTGCACGGCGCCGAAGCCATCAACCTCCCTGCGGGGGCCGAACTGATCAAGGGCGACGTGCGCGACCCCGACGCTGTCGCCGAAGCCGTTTCCGACGTCGGTGCCGTCATCCATCTGGCGGCCGAGGTAGGCGTCGGCCAGTCCATGTACGAGATCGCCCGCTATGTCGGCGCGAACGATCTCGGCACCGCGGTGCTGCTAGAGGCGTTGATCAAGCGTCCGGTCGAGCGGATCGTCGTGGCGTCCTCCATGAGCATCTATGGCGAAGGCCTCTATCAGACTCCGGACGGCGAGCGGATCGACAATGCGCGCCGAAAGCCTGCCGATATAAGGGAGGGCCGCTGGGATTTGGTATCGGCGACCGGCCAAACACTGTCGCCTCTTCCGACAGACGAGGAGAAGCGGCCCGATCTCGCCTCGATCTACGCGCTGACCAAATATGCGCAGGAACGCGCGGTGCTGATCTTCGGCCAGGCCTACGGCGTCGATGCCGTTGCACTGCGCCTGTTCAACGTGTTCGGCGTCGGGCAGGCGCTTTCCAATCCCTATACCGGGGTCCTCGCCAATTTCGCTTCACGCCTCGCCAATGGCAAACAGCCGACAATCTTCGAGGACGGCGAGCAGAAGCGCGATTTCGTCCATGTGCGCGATGTCGCCACCGCGTTCCGCCTGGCGCTGGAGCAACGCCAGGCAGCCGGCCACGCCATCAACATCGGCAGCGGCCGCGCCTATTCGATCAGCGAGGTGGCCCGGCTGCTTGCCAAGGCCATGGGCGTTCCGAAGCGCCCCGCCGAAATTCTCGGCAAGGCGCGCTCCGGCGATATACGCAACTGCTTCGCCGACATTGCCAAGGCGCGCGAATTGCTCGGCTTTGAGCCGAAGCATCGACTGGAAGATTCGCTCGGCGAATTCGCGGCATGGGTCCGCAACAGCGTCGTTATCGACCGCGGCGCCGACATGCGGCGCGAGCTGGAAGAGCGGGGATTGGTCTCATGACCCAGGGCCACCGCCATTCGCGCAAGGCACCGATAGCCATCATTGGCGGCAGCGGCTTCATCGGCTCCAACCTGGCCGACAGCCTGCTATCCGATGGCGAGGCCGTGCTGGTCGTCGACAATCTCGGTCGCCCAGGCGTCGAGCAGAATCTCGACTGGCTGGCGCAAAAGCATGGCGACCGGCTGAGCGCCAAAATCGTCGACATACGCGATGCCGGCGCACTGGCAGCGGCGCTGGCGCCGGCAAAGGCGATCTTTCACCTCGCCGCCCAGACCGCCGTGACGACCAGCCTGACCGATCCCGCGCAGGATTTCGACATCAACCTCAAAGGCACGTTCAACGTGCTGGAGACCGCTCGCAGCACCGGCGCCCCGGTAGTCTTCGCCAGCACCAACAAGGTCTATGGCAGCCTGCCCCAGATCGCGGTGCGGCAAGCCGACGATCACTACGAGCCGCTCGACGAGAAGGTGCGTGCGAGCGGGGTCGATGAGAAGATAGGCCTTGATTTCTGCACGCCCTATGGCTGCTCGAAGGGCGCGGCCGATCAGTATGTGCTCGACTATTCCAAATCCTACGGACTGCCGACAGCGGTGCTGCGCATGAGCTGCATCTACGGGCCGCGCCAGTTCGGCACCGAGGACCAGGGCTGGGTCGCGCATTTTCTTCTCAGCGTCTTGTCCGGCCGGCCGATTACCATCTACGGCGACGGCAGGCAGGTGCGCGACATCCTGCATGTGTCCGATGCCGTAGCCGCCTATCGCGGCGTGTTGGCCAGGATTCAGGACCTCAAGGGCCAGGCATTCAACCTGGGCGGCGGCCCGAGCAATGCGGTCAGCCTGCGCGTGCTGCTGGCGGAGATCGCCGACATGACGGGCAGCGATGTCGCGCTTTGCCACGACCGCGAGCGCGTTGGCGACCAACCCTTCTTCGTCGCCGACACGCGCAAGCTGCAAGCAGCGATCGGCTGGCAGGCGCGTGTCCCATGGCGCGAAGGCGTCTGCGATCTCGCCAGCTGGCTGCTGCGGCATCGGCTCCAACCGCACCCCGAAGCCACGAGGTACGTCGCATGAAGGTAGCCCTGGTCAATCCTCATTGGACATACGAGCACAGCATCTATTTCGGCTGCCGCCAGCCGCATCTGCCGCTGGAGCTCGGCTACTCGAAGGCGATGCTGGAAGCCGAAGGGCACGACGTGCTGATGCTGGACGGCTTGCTGCAAGGGCTGGACAACGCCGCCCTTGCGGAAAGCGTTGCGGCTTTCGCACCGGACATGACCGTCGTGACAACCGCGCCGACCTATCTGTTCTGGCGCTGCGCACCGCCCGAGCTGCGCGTGCCGGCGGAATTCCTCAATCATCTCGCCGGGCGCGGCGGACGCACGGTGGCGGTCGGACCGCATGGCTCGGCGACGCCGGCGCCGACCCTGCGCAAGCTCGGCGTCGATGTCGTCGTGCGCGGTGAATGCGAGGAGGTCGTGACGGAGCTTGCACGGCAGAGCGACTGGAGCAAGGTTGCGCATACGGCCAGGCTCCAAAACGACTTTCCGGTGTGCAATGGCGGGGTGCATGCCAGCCCGTTCGTCGATCATCCTGCGCTCGCCTGGCCGTCCGACTGGATCGCCGCGCATGGCCACCACCACCACAGGTTCGATGCCCACCAGAAGGGCGCCGGCGCCGAGGTGGAAGCGTCGCGCGGCTGCCCCTATAATTGCAGCTTCTGCGCCAAGATCGATTTCCGCGATGCGTATCGGCGCAGGAAGCACGATGCCGTCATAGCCGAGATCGACGGTTTGATCGCTCAAGGGGTCGGCTACATCTATTTCATTGACGAAATCTTCCTGCCGCAGAAGGCGTTGCTGGAAGCGCTGGTCGACCGCGATATCCAGTTCGGTGTCCAGACCCGCATCGACCTGTGGAAGCCGGACCTGCTCAAGCTGCTCGGCGAGGCCGGCTGCGTCTCGATCGAAGCCGGCCTGGAAAGCCTGACCGTCGAGGGCCGTGCGATGCTCGCCAAGCGCTGCCGGCTCGGCACGGAGGATCTGGCTGCGCTTTTGGTCGATGCCCGTCGCCATGTGCCTTTCGTTCAGGCCAATCTGATCGGCGTGGTCGAGGACGACCCGGCACTGGTGGACTATTGGCGCAAGCACCTCATCGATCGCGGCGTTTGGGCGAACGAGCCCGTGCCGCTCTATCCCTATCCGAGCTCGCCCAGCTACCGCGAACTCTGGGGCGAACCCGACGATACTGCCTGGGAGCGAGCGCATGAGCACTACCTCGCCTCCTTCCGATCCTTCAGCGACATCCAGGACCAGCGTCCGCATGCGCTGGCTGAGTTGGAGTCCTCATGCTGCAATCACTGACCCATGGTCCGCGGCGCATTCTGATGACGACCGACGCCGTCGGCGGAGTCTGGCGCTATTCGCTCGATCTGGCGCGAGAGCTGGCGGCCAGCGGCGACAGCATCGTGCTTGCCGGGCTGGGACCCGAACCTTCCCCCGAACAGGCCCGGGAGGCGCGGTCCTTCGCCACGCTGGTTTGGCTGAAATGCCCGCCGGACTGGATGACGCGCGACACGAAAGATCTCGACCGGTTGCCTGGCGAATTGCAGGAGCTTGCGTCGGACTATGCAATCAATCTCATACACCTCAATGCGCCGGCGCAGGCGGCCGGTCTCGAACTGACTTGTCCGATCGTCGCGGTATCGCATTCCTGCGTGGTCACATGGCTGCATGCAGTGCGGGCGCAAATGCCCGAGGGCGATTGGGCTTGGCAACGAGAGCGCAACCGGGCCGGATTCGACCGCGCCGACGCCATTGTCGCGCCGAGCCGAAGCCATGCCGCCATGCTCGGGGCCTGCTACGGCCCGATCGCGGGCTTGAGCGTCGTCCACAATGGCGCGCTCCCCGGCCCGACAGGCGCGCATCGTGAGTCCTTCGTTGTCGCTGCCGCGCGCTGGTGGGATGAGGGTAAAAACGGGTTGGCCCTCGATGCAGCGGCTGCCTTGTGTGGCCCTCCCGTTTTCGCCGCAGGCGAAACGGAAGGTCCGGACGGGCAGCGCCTGTTCTTCGACAATTGCATCTCGCTCGGCTCGATCAGCCATTGCGAGGTTCGGCAATTGATGGCGCGGGCCAGCATGTTTGTCTCGCCGTCCATCTACGAGCCTTTCGGGCTGGCCGCCCTGGAGGCAGCTTCTGCGGGCACCCCCTTGGTATTGGCGGACATCGCGACCTACCGCGAGGTCTGGGACGGAGCAGCGACGTTCTTCGACGCGCGCGATCCCCACGCGCTTGCCGGCTGCATCGCCAGGCTCTCGCGTGACGAAAGCTTGCGGCGCCATTTCGGTCAGCGCGCCGCCCGAAGGGCGCGCAAATTCTCGCTCAGCGCCCAGACGGCGCGGATGCGAGAGGTCTACGATCGGGCGGCGACGGCCATGGCAGGGCTTTGACCATGCGCTTCCTGTTCTACACTCACTCCGCCGTTTCGGACTGGAATCACGGCAATGCGCATTTCCAGCGCGGCATCATGCGCGAGCTCGTCGCGCGCGGACATGAGGCGGTCGCGCTGGAACCCGCCGACGGGTGGAGCCGATCGAATCTGCTCGCCGAGCAAGGCCCTTTCGCTGTCGAGCGCTTCCGCAAGGATTTCCCGGAGCTGATGGCGCTGACCTATGGCGCCGGCTTCGCACACGAAGCCTGGCTCGCCGGTGCGGATGTCGTGATCGTCCACGAATGGACGGACAAGGATCTTGTCGCGCGCATCGGACAGGCGCGAGCCTATGGCAATTTCACGCTCCTGTTCCACGACACCCATCACCGCGCCGTATCGGCGACGCAGGCGATAGCGGCACTTCAGCTCGAGCACTATGACGGGGTGCTGGTCTTCGGCGAGGTGCTGCGCGAGAGCTATCTTCGCGCCGGCTGGGGCAAACGGGTCTTCACCTGGCATGAGGCGGCGGACGACCAACTGTTCAAGCCGTGCCCGGATGTCGAGCCCGTCTGCGACCTCGTCTGGATCGGCAATTGGGGCGACGACGAACGCAGCGCCGAGATCGCCGAGTTCCTGATCGAGCCGGCGAGCGCTCTCGCGCTGTCGGGAACCGTGCACGGCGTGCGCTATCCGACCGATGCCCGAGCCGCGCTTGCCGAGGCAGGGCTGCGCTATGATGGCTGGATTGCCAATGCCGACGTGCCGAAGAGCTTCGCCCGGCATCGCGTCACCATGCACATCCCCCGCCGGCCTTATCGGGAGAGCCTGCCCGGCATTCCGACCATACGCATGTTCGAGGCGATGGCCTGCGGCATTCCGCTGGTCTCGGCGCCATGGTCGGATGTCGAAGGACTGTTCCGTGCCGGCACCGATTTCCTGTTCGCCCGGAACGGCGCCGAGATGCGGGGTCACCTTCGCGACGTGCTGAACGACAGCCAGCGTGCGGAGGCGCTGGCCGCGTCCGGCCGGGAAACCATCCTTGCGCGCCACACATGCCGGCACCGCGTCGACGAGTTGTTCGACATCCTCGCTGCATGCGGCAATCGCGAGGTCGCTGAATTCAAACCTGCAAGGGAGGCCGTTGCATGAAGATCGCCTTTTACGGATCGAGCCTTCTGTCGTCCTACTGGAACGGCGCGGCCACCTATTATCGGGGCTTGCTCAAGGCGTTGTCGAAGCGCGGCTATGACATCGTCTTCTATGAGCCCGATGTCTACGATCGCCAGAAGCATCGCGATATCGAGGTGCCGGACTGGTGCAGCGTCGTCGTCTACGAGCCGACAGCGCATGCGCTGATGCAGGTCGCCTCGCGCGCCGCGCAGGCAGACGTCGTGGTCAAGGCAAGTGGCGTCGGTTTCGAGGACGAGGCGCTGCTGCATGCGGTTCTCGACAACGCTCGCCCGGATGCGCTGACCGTGTTCTGGGACGTCGACGCGCCGGCGACCCTGAGCGAGCTGCGCAATCATGCCGAACATCCGCTGCATGAGGCGTTGAAGAGGATCGGCCTTGTGCTGACCTATGGCGGCGGCGATCCCGTGGTTTGGGACTATCGCGCGCTCGGCGCCGCGGAATGCGTGCCGATCTACAACGCGCTCGATCCCGAGACACATCATCCGGTCGCCGCGAATCCGCGCTTTGCCTGCGACCTGGCTTTCCTCGGCAATCGGCTGCCCGACCGCGAGGCGCGCGTCGACGCCTTCTTCCTCGATCCGGCCCGTGTGCTTGGCAGCCAACGCTTCCTGCTCGGTGGATCCGGCTGGGGCGACAAGCCCTTGCCGGCGAACGTCTCGTGGCTCGGCCATGTCGGTACGCGCGATCACAACGCCTTCAACGTGACGCCGAAGGCGGTGCTCAACATCAGCCGCGACAGCATGGCGGCCAACGGGTTTTCGCCCGCGACACGCGTCTTCGAAGCGGCGGGCGCGGGCGCATGCCTGATCACCGATGCTTGGCTCGGCGTCGAATTGTTCCTGACCCCAGGCGAAGAGATCCTGGTCGCGCGGGACGGTGCCGACGTCGCCGAGATCGTGCGCACGCTGACCCCGAAACGGGCGAAGGCGATCGGCGCCGCATCGCTGCGGCGCGTTCTGGCCGAGCATACCTACACGCTGAGAGCCCGGCTGGTGGACGACATCTTCAAGGCGCATTTCGAGCGCCGGGCAATGGAGGCCGCGGAATGACGAAACCGCTCGACATCGTTTTCCTCGGACTTTCGTTATCCTCATCCTGGGGCAACGGCCACGCTACGACTTTCCGGGGACTGCTGCGCGCGCTCAACGACCTCGGCCATCGCGTCAGCTTCCTCGAACGCGACGTGCCCTGGTACGCGCATCAGCGGGACCTGCGCGACCCCGATTTCTGCGACTTGCGCTACTACCAGACAGTCTCCGAGCTGCCCCGCAATCACCGGCAGGAGTTGCAGCGGGCCGACGCGGTGGTGATAGGCTCGTTCGTGCCGGAAGGCAGGACCATCATCGACGACCTCGCTTCGCTATGCACTGGACAGTTCTGCTTTTACGACATCGACACGCCAGTGACGCTGGCGCGGGTTGCCGAGGACGATTGCGATTACCTTGCCCGCAGGCAGATCCCCTATTTCGACGTCTACTTCTCTTTCACCGGCGGACCGACGTTGCAGCGCCTCAGATCGGAGTTCGGCGCCCGCCGAACGGAGCCGCTCTACTGCTCGGTCGATCCAAAGCGACACCATCGCACCAGAGACGCGATCGAATGGGATCTCGGCTATCTTGGAACATACAGTGCCGACCGGCAGCTCGCCCTCGAAACGCTGCTGCTGGAGCCGGCGCGGCGCCTGCCGGAGCGCCGCTTCGTCGTCGCCGGCTCGCAATATCCGTGCGATATCGCCTGGCCGGACAATGTCGAGCGGATCGAGCACCTGCCGCCCGCCGAACACGCCGCGTTCTATAGCCGCCAGCGTTACACGCTGAACCTTACGCGCGCGTCGATGATCGCGGCAGGATGGTCGCCCAGCGTGCGGCTCTTCGAGGCCGCTGCCTGCGGCACACCGATCATCAGCGACCGCTGGCCCGGTCTCGATAGCTTCTTCCCGGAATCGACGATCGAGACCGCAGCCAGTGCCGCCGACGTGCAGGAAATCCTCACAGCCAAATCGGAGCGGGCCAGACTCGATATGGCCCGTTCGGCACGCGAGGCGGTGCTTGCAAGCCACACCGGCGGCGCTCGGGCGCGTGAATTCGTTCTGGCTTTGACCCAGTCTGTCCATGCCCGCGCGGCGATCGATCTGAACGTGGAAAGTGCAGCATGAATAGCAGACAGGAGACTTTGCAGATGCGGCGATCAAGAAGGGTTCAGCAGACACAGACGGCGCTTGTCGCCGGCGGTGCCGGTTTCCTCGGTTCGCATTTATGCGAGGCCTTGCTTCACGAAGGGTATCGCGTCATATGCGTCGACAACTTTCTTACCGGCCGAATGGAGAATGTCAGCTCGCTGATCGGCCAAGCCCGGTTCCGGCTGATCGAGCAGGACGTTTGCGTCCCGCTGGAACTCGGCGAGACTGTCGACCGCATCTTCAACCTGGCCTGCGCGGCATCGCCGCCCCGCTACCAGGCCGATCCGGTCCACACCACACGCACCTGTGTGATCGGAACGCTCAATCTGCTCGAGCTCGCCGCAAGCAACGGCGCCCGCTTCCTGCAGGCGTCGACCAGCGAAGTCTACGGCGATCCGGAACAGCATCCACAGCGCGAGGACTATGTCGGCCACGTCAACTGCACAGGACCGCGCGCCTGTTATGATGAAGGCAAGCGCACCGCGGAGACGCTCTGCTTCGATTATCTGCGGGCCGAGATGGCCGATATTCGCATCGCCCGCATCTTCAACACCTATGGTCCCAGAATGGACCCGGCCGACGGCCGCATCGTGTCCAACCTGGTCATGCAAGCGATCGAGAAACGGCCGCTGACGATATTCGGCGACGGCCGGCAAACCCGCTCATTCTGCTATGTCAGCGACATGATCGGAGGATTGCGACGCCTTATGGATGTGGATCCCAATCCGCGACAGCCGGTCAATCTGGGCAATCCCGGCGAGTTTTCGATCCTCGAACTGGCAAGGCTGGTTCGGGAACTGACCGGCACCAAATCGCCCGTGAAATTCCTGCCCTTGCCGCAGGACGACCCGCGCCGCCGGCGGCCCGACATAGGCCGCGCAAGGGCGCTTCTCGGCTGGTCGCCCAAGGTGCCTCTCAGGCAAGGCCTGCTGCAAACCATCGCCTTTTTCTCCAGCCTCGACGACCTCGCGATTGAGCCGATCGCTCCGGTTAACAGGACTGAGGCCGGAAAAGTTCGAAACCTTCAGCTCTGAGGCGGTGGCTTCCTTCACCGCAGCGGAACAACCGACCGGGATTGCGGTTGGACATGACAACCGTCATGGAGAAGAACTGTGCAGCCGAAGCGACCAATCAAGGACATCGACCAGATGGCGGCCGCCGAAACCGCCGCGTTCCTGCGGCGAGCCTCCATCACCTATCTCGAATGTTGCGTCAGCCTCATGATGACACATCTGCAGCGCGAGGAAGTGGCCACAATTCTGGAGCAGGAAGCGGACATGCTGCGCAGGCTGGACTGATCAGGTCCTCGCGCGCTCGATAAAACGCGAAAGCCCGGCTTCGTAGCGGTCGGCGGCGCGCGTGGCCCTTACCCGCTCATCGCCGTGTGTCGACTGACCTGCCATCGTCCATAGCCCAAGCTGGAAGGCGAGATAGCAGGGCTCCATGTAGTCCACCAAGGAATGGTCGACGGCGCGCGACATTTCTGCCTCGATGCCTTGGATGAGCCGCGAAAGCTCGGCGTCGGAAAGCTGATATTCCACTGTCGCGCCTGCAATGTCCCAGGCTATGTCCTGACAGCCGACAATCTCATGCGAGCGGCAATGGTCGACGGCGTCCGTCTTGAGCAGGGTTCCGTCCGGCCGAACCAGAAATTCCCACGGGTGCAGGCGTCCGTCGATCTCGATCCTGCGCAGGAAGGGATGCGAGGCGTGGCGGGCGAACCAACCCTTTAATGCTTCGGCCGGCCCTTCCCCCAAGGCTTCCCTGCAGTTTTGCACGGCCATGTCCGCAAGCCCATCCAGCGACGCGCCGGCCTCTTCGGTCGGCAACTCGGCGGCGCGCCAGCCGAGATAGCGTCCAAGCCATTCGACCAGCAGGTCCCTGGCCAGCTCTGTCCGATCCAGCCTGTCCGCCTCTGTCCAACGCTCGATCAGGAAGCCGTGGCAGAGTCCGGCAGGCTGCGTTCCAAAACCGGCCCTGTGCACCGACCTCGCCGTGTTCAGCTTGTGCTGCCCGGTCCCGCCGAGACCGGCGAACTTTACCAACCAACGCTCCGTGCCCGCCCGTGCCATGAATTTTCGCCGCTCAAAGCCGGCAAACACCGGAGGCCAATGCTCCCGCGGCGTGGAAATATGCTTGCGCCACTCGCCGCCGGAAATCTCGCTGAGTTCGACATCGGCCTTGCCGAGCAGGTTCGCCACCCAGTGGCGAAGGTTCGGCGCGACGCATCCATCGAAGGCTGCTTCGAAATCCGCGACATGGCGCGAGCAGTGGCTCCAAATGGCCTGCATGTCTGCCGAAGCTTGCACGCCCGGCCCGCCGCGGTGGCTCGGGAACAGATGAATGCGCTCCTGATCGATGCCATGCCGGCGCAGCCAGGCAACGACAGCATGAAAGGAACTGCCGGAGAGGCCCGGACCTTCATCAACGATGGCAAATTTGGCATGAGGTCCGTCGCGCCAGCCGCCGAGGAGTTCGGGCGCGGCGCATATGTGGCGGCTAAACGGGTGACCGATCGGCCGCACACTGACAGGAGGCGGCGCATGCAACGCGGCGGCGACCATCGCCGCGAGGCCGAGACCGATGCCGCGGATCCCGATGACGCAGGTGTTTGCGTCGAGGCCCGACTGCAGCGCCGCAACCAGATAGGTTTCCGGATATAGCGCATAAAGCGCGTAGCCTTCGGCCGGGCCGGTAACTATTTCGCCGCTACAATCGATGGTGGCAAGCTTCGCAAGCAGCAACGGGTCGAGCACTCCGCTCCGGACAAATCCTTGTTGCCAGGATCGCAGCACTTCCTCCGACAACTCGACGAGAATTTCCGACCCCAGCTTCTGTGTCGACGAATTGCAATCGGCACCCCTGGTGTCGAATTCCGCATCGGCAAGGCCTTGCACAAGTTCGGAGGCGCTGACGAAAAGATCGACCACGGCGGCGTGACGTTCGATACCGGCGGGCAAATCGCCGATTGCTGCCGCTGCGGCCAAGGCAGCTTCCCTGAGCTGTTGTGCGCTGCGCGTTCGCTTGTGGTCGCCGAAGACGATCATGCGGCTCCTATCCCCCTGTCTGGCCGCCAACGCGAAGCGGCGCCTCTTTGATCCGAGGTCCGGCTCAGCAATTTTTCGCGGCGCGAAGGAACATTCGAGGTCGCTCCCGGTTCGGCGCGAGGAACTTACCTCCAGCAAAGAGGCAGCGGTTTCGTGACATCGAAGAAAGTTCGTATCGGCATCGTTGGCGTGGGCAATTGCGCGTCATCTCTTGTGCAAGGTCTCTCCTACTATCGCCACGCCAACGGCAACGAGCCGATCCCCGGGCTGATGCATGCCGACCTCGGCGGCTATCATGTCGACGACATTGAGGTCGTCTGCGCCTTCGATGTCGCGAAAAACAAGGTTGGGCGCGATGTGGCGGAAGCGATCTACACCGCGCCCAACAACACCTTCCGTTTTGCTGATGTCGCGCCGACCGGCGTTCGTGTGGAGCGCGGCCCAACACTCGACGGCATCGGCAAATATCTCCGAGACGAGATCGAAGAGTCGGAGGAACCGGTGGCAAACGTAACCGCCCGGCTCCGGCGAAGCGGGGTAGAGGTGCTGATATCCTATCTTCCGGTCGGCTCCGAACAGGCGACGCACTTCTATGCCGAATGCGCGCTTGAGGCCGGCTGCGCCTTCGTCAATTGCATTCCTGTCTTCATCGCCTCGCGGCCGGAATGGCGCCAGCGCTTCGAGGAGCGCGGTCTTCCCCTCGTCGGCGACGATATCAAAAGCCAAGTCGGCGCAACCATCGTGCACCGGCTGCTCGCCAATCTCTTCCGCGAGCGCGGCGTGCGCATCGATCGCACCTATCAGCTCAACTTCGGCGGCAACACCGACTTCCTCAACATGCTTGAGCGCGAGCGGTTGGTATCGAAAAAGATTTCCAAGACGCAATCCGTCACCAGCCAGATCGACGTCCCGCTCGAGGCCGGCAACATCCATGTCGGCCCCAGTGATCATGTCCCGTGGCTGACTGACCGCAAATGGGCCTATATACGGGTCGAAGGTACCACTTTCGGCGGCGTTCCGCTCAATGCCGAGCTCAAGCTTGAGGTCTGGGATTCGCCCAATTCCGCGGGCGTTGTCATAGACGCCGTCCGCTGCGCAAAGCTGGCCCTCGACCGTGGCATTGCCGGCGCGCTCACAGGCCCCAGCAGCTACTTCATGAAGTCGCCGCCCCAGCAGTTCACCGACGCCGAGGCGCGGCTGCGCACATTGGCCTTCATCGCCGGCGGGGACGAGCCGTTGCTCGATGCCGCCGAATGACCACGACTTTCTTTCTCATCCGCCACGCGGCACATGATCATGTCGGCTGCTATTTGGCCGGCCGGCTCGAAGGCGTTCGCCTCGACGAAGCCGGCCAGGCCCAGGCGCTGCAGCTCGCGCGCCGCATGGCACGTGAGCCGCTCGCCGCAATTTTCAGCAGCCCGCGCGAGCGCGCGCTGGAGACCGCAAAGCCGATTGCGATCGCCTGCGAGGTCGAGAAGATCGCGATCTGCAAGGAACTCGACGAGATCGACTTCGGCGAATGGTCCGGCAAGACCTTCGAGGAGTTGAACGGCGACGCAAGCTGGCGCCTTTGGAACGACCAGCGCCAGAGCGCCCGCACGCCGAGCGGCGAGACGATGCTGGATGTCCAACACAGGATCGTCGGCCTGATGGACGCGTTGCGCGAGAATGGGCAGGGTCAGTGCATCGCCCTTATCAGCCATGCCGACGTCATCAAGGCGGCCGTCTGCGCGATCCTCGGCCTGCAGCTCGGCGACTGCTTCCGCTTCGATATCGCGCCGGCCTCGGTCACCACAGTCGTTCATGGCGACTGGGGTTCCAAGCTCATTCGCCTCAACGAACTCCCCTGACGGAGCGGCTGGCTATGCGCATGGTCATATTCGGTCTCACCGTCACGTCCTCATGGGGCAACGGCCATGCCACGCTCTGGCGTGGGCTGATAGGCGCTCTGGCCCCATTTGGCTGGTCGATCAGCTTCTTCGAGCGCGACACGCCCTATTACGCCGGTGCCAGGGACCTCGACCGGCTCGATGCTTGCAACATCATTCTCTACCCGGACTGGGAGAGTATCCGCCATGAGGCCGAGGCCGCGATACGGCAGGCCGACGTGGTCATAGTCACCTCTTATTGTCCGGACGCCGTAAGGGCCTCGCGGCTCGCCAACGAGAGCTGCCGCGGGCTGAAGGTGTTCTACGATCTCGATACACCGGTAACGCTGGCGAGAATCGAGCAAGGTGACTATCCGGCCTATTTCGAGCCGGATGGCCTGCGCGATTTCGACCTGATCCTGAGCTATACCGGAGGACCGGCGATCGATGCGCTGAAGCGTATTCTCGGCGTGCGCCATGTTCTGCCGCTATACGGACATGTCGACCCCAACCGGCACCAGCCGGCCCGGCCACGGTCCGAGTTCGCCGGCGATCTCTCCTATCTCGGAACCTATGCCGAGGACCGGCAGGCGGCCGTGGAAAGACTGCTCGTAGCTCCAGCGGCCCAACTGCCGAACCGCCGCTTCATCATAGGCGGTGCACAATATCCAGCGGACTTTCCATGGAGCGGCAATATCTTCTTCGTCAGGCACCTGCCGCCCGCGGATCACCCCGCCTTCTTTTCCTCCTCGCGCCTGACGCTGAACGTCACCCGCGAGGCGATGGCGCGCAAGGGCTGGTGCCCGTCAGGCCGGCTGTTCGAGGCAGCCGCCTGCGGCGCCGCGATCATCTCCGACGATTGGGCCGGCCTCGACAGCTTCTTCACGCCCGGCAGCGAGATTCTGTTGGCACACACCACCGGCGATGTCGTCGCCGCGCTTGGCCTGTCGGACAACGACATCGAGGCGCTTGGCCGCCGCGCCCGTGAACGCGTCCTCGACGAGCACACGTCCGCGCACCGCGCCGCCGAACTCGATCGCATCTTGAACGCCGCCGCGTCCATGGCAAATGGAGCAATGGAGGAAGCCATCTGATGTTGGGGATCGTGCCTGCCGCGGGCCGCGGCAGCCGCATTCAGCCGCTGGGCTTTTCCAAGGAGCTGCTGCCGGTCGGCAGCCGGCTGGACGGGCAGACCGAGCGCCCCTGCGCGGTGAGCGAATATCTGGTGCGGCGGATGGTCCGAAACGGCGTCGACCGCATCTGCTTCATCATCGGTTCCGGCAAGTCGGACATTCTCGAATATTATGCCGCGGGCTATGACACCGCCGCAGCAATCTTCGTCGCGCAGCCCTCCCCGATCGGACTGTGCGATGCGATCTTCCGTGCCGAGCCGCTGGTCACGCCGGAAGAAACGGTCCTGATCGGCCTGCCGGACACGATCTGGTTCCCCGAGGACGGCTTCTGCCGCCTGGCCGACGACCGGCTGTCCTTTCTGATGTTTCCGGTCGATCGCCCGGAACTCTTCGACGCCGTCGTCCTGGATCAGAGCGGACGTGTCGAGCAAATCCAGGTCAAGCAAGCTGATGCCGCAACAAACTGGGTCTGGGGCGCCTTCAAGATGCCTGGCCGTATCTTCCACCAGCTCGCGGCACTGTGGCGCCAGCGCGACGGCTTCGACGAGTATTTCGGCACGCTGGTCAACGCCTATCTCGCAGCCGGAGGCGAGGCCTACGGCGTCAAGGCCGGAACGGCCTATGTCGACGTCGGCACTTTCGATGGATATCGCACGGCGCTCAGGCTGCTCGAAAGCAACGATGTCGCTGAAGAGGAGACCCCGCCGATGTTCGCATCGCAAGATCTCTCAACGGCGCCAACTCTTCCAGGCGAAGGAGCTTAGCCATGCTGCATTCCAGCACGGAAATACGCCGCCGCATCGACGCACTGGGACCGTGGTTCCACAATATGGAGCTTGCGGGCGTGGAAACCGCGCCGGATCATTTCCTCGGCAATTATCCGCTGATCAAATGGCGCAAATTCGCGGATGCCATTCCGACCGACCTTTCGGGCATGTCCGTGCTCGACATCGGCTGCAACGCCGGCTTCTATTCGATCGAGATGAAGAAGCGTGGCGCCGATCGCGTGCTCGGCATCGATTTCGACCAGGCCTACCTCGCCCAGGCGCGCTTCGCCGCCGAGATCGCCGACTGCGATATCGAATTCCGGGAAATGTCCGTCTACGACGTCGGGGCGCTTGGCGAGCGCTTCGACATCGTGCTGTTCATGGGTGTGCTCTACCACCTGCGCCATCCGCTGCTGGCGCTCGACCTGATCCGCGCGCATGTCGCAGGCGACCTGATGATCTTCCAGTCGATGCAGAGGGGCAGCGGGGAAGTCCTGCCGCTCGAACAGAACTACCATTTCTGGACACGCGACCTCTTCGATCAACCTGAATTTCCCAAACTGCACTTCATCGAGCATCGCTATGCGGACGACCCGACTAACTGGTGGATTCCAAACCGTGCCTGCACCGAAGCGATGCTGCGCAGCGCCGGCTTCGAAATCGTGCTGCACCCTGAGGACGAGGTCTATTTCTGCCGTGCGGCGGGCAATCCGGCCGACGGCGCCGCCGTCTATCCCGCGAAAGGAGAGGCCGATGATTGAAGCCGCGATGATCTGGAACGAGCCCAACAACAAATCGCATTGGGATCCCGAGCTCGATCCGGACTGGAGCCGTTTTGCCTCGATGGCAACTCTGGCGGCCGATGCGATCGACCGGGAGAATCCGGCCGTCACAAAGGTGCTGGGCGGTATTTCGCCGATCGATGCCGGCTTCATGACGCGCATGAAGGATTTCGGCGTGCTCGACCATGTCGACGCCGTCGCGGTGCATGGCTTCCCGCTTGACTGGAACCTCTGGCAAATCAACGAATGGCCGCAGAAGCTCGGCGAGATCGCCGCCATCACCGATCTGCCGATCTGGGTCAGCGAAGTCGGCGTGTCGACCTTCGGCGCCGAGGAGATCCAGCTCTGGGGCCTGCGCCGCACGGCCGAGCTGCTGCTTGGCATCGCGCCGCGGGTGCAGTGGTACAGCCTCTATGACCTGCCGCGCTCGTGGGAGGCGACGACGCGCCATCGCGAGGCGGAAGGCTCGTCCTATTACAGGCACTTCTACATGGGCCTGCTGCGCGAGGACGGCACGCCCAAGCCGGCGCTCGAGGAGTTCGTGCGCCACACCCCGCAAATGGGTCTGGTACAGTGGTTCCATTTCGAGGACCATCGGCTGGATGATGCCGTTGCCTGGATGCACCGACTGGGCGTGACGCACCTGCGCACTGGCCTGTCCTGGGCGGACAGCTTCCGGCCGAATGCGCTGGACTGGTTCGATCGCCAGATGGAAGCGCTCGCCGACTTCAACGTCACGGTGACCTTCTGCTTCACGCCTGAGCATCGCGGTCTCCAGCCCCACCACACAAGTCCGCCGCAGGTGCCCGAGGAATTCGCCGAATTCTGCGCGGCGATGATCCGCCGCTACGCTCCTGCGATCAGCGACGACATGACACGAACGCGGCGCGTGTCGGCGGCATGGTGAATTCCGGCTCGATCGGCGATGACACTGACTGTCCTCAACGTCGCCTACCCCCTCGCGCCTGTCGGACCGGATGCGGTCGGCGGCGCCGAGCAGGTGCTGTCGGCGCTGGACCGGGCGCTGGTTGAGAAGGGCCACCGGTCGGTTGTCGTTGCCTGCCATGGGTCAAAGACGGCCGGCGTCCTAGTGGAAACACCGGCCGAAGCAGGCGTGCTCGACAAGGCGGCGAAGGACCGGGCCCAGCAGGCGCATCGCGACGCGATCGCGGCCGCCCGGGCGCGCTGGCCTATCGACGTCGTTCACCTCCACGGCATCGACTTCGACGCCTATCTGCCCACCGACGGCCCAACCCTGGTGACGTTGCACCTGCCGCTGGGCTGGTATCCCTCCGAAGTGCTTGCGCCGTCGCGCGAGGACCTGTGGCTGCACGCGGTCTCAGAGGCGCAGCACAGGACGGCGGCGGCAGGGTCGAGATTTGCGAAGCCTATTCCAAACGGCGTCGATATCAATGCGCTGAACGAGCCCCGGTTGCGGCGCAATTTCGCTTTGGTGCTCAGCCGCATCTGTCCCGAAAAGGGCGTCCATCTCGCAATCGAGGCAGCCAGGCGCGCCGGCGTTCCCCTGGCGATCGCCGGCCAGGTCTATCCCTATGAGACCCATTTGCGCTATTTCGCCGACGAGGTCCGTCCTCGTCTCGATCGGCAGCGGCGTTTTCTCGGGCCGCTGGGCTTTCGCGCCAAACGGCGGCTGCTCAACGCCGCCCGCTGCCTGGTCATTCCCAGCCTTGCCGCCGAAACCAGCTCGCTTGTCGCGATGGAGGCGCTTGCCTGCGGCACGCCGGTCGTCGCTTTCCCGAATGGCGCCCTTCCCGACGTCGTCCAGCATGGCACAACCGGATTTCTGGTCAATGACGTCGAGGAGATGGCTAAGGCCATCGTCCATTCTGGAGCGTTGGACCATGAGACCTGCCGGGCCGAGGCGCGCCGCCGCTTCTCGCTTGAGCGCATGGTCACATCCTACATGGATGCTTACGAAGTGCTGGCGAAGCTTGGCACCCGCCGCGCCTTGCTGGGGACCGCCTGATGGGCGGTCTGCGCACCGAGATCATTCGCGATCCCGGGACGTTCGAGGACCTCGAGCCGTGCTGGTGGCAGCTCTGGGGGCGAAGCATCTCGGCCACGCCGTTCCAGTCTCCTGCCTGGCTCATCCCCTGGTGGCGTACATTCGCGCCGGGCGATCTCACGGCAATTGCCGTGTGGAGCGGAGACGAACTCGCCGGACTGGCGCCGCTCTATATCGAAAGGCATGATGGCGGTCAGCGCCTGCTCCCCATCGGGATTTCGCTGAGCGACTATCTCGACATTTTGTGCGCGCCGGAACTGGAGGCGGAGACCGAAGCCGCCATAGCCGAAGCGGCGCTGTCGCTGGAATGGTCGCAGTGGATCCTGCCCGATCTCTCGGCCGACGCCATATCGCTGAGCCTTGAGCTGCCGAATGCCGAAGAGCGCCGATTTATGGCGCACGCGGCCTGTCCCGTGCTGTTGCTCGACGGCGATCGGACTCTGGCCCGCTCGGTTCCGGCGAGACGAAGGCGTCAGTTGCGTCGCGCCGAGAGAGCTGCCCGGCAAAGAGGAGCCGTCATTGTCAGCCGCGGCGAATCCGATCCGCAGACATTTCTCGACAGGCTCATTCGACTGCATGGCGCGCGCTGGACCGGCCATGGCGGTGGCGTGCTGTCCGACACGGCTGTGGAATTTCATCGCAGGGCCCTGCCGCGGCTTGCCGATAACGGCCTGGCGCGATGCTTGACGATCCAGATCGACGGTGCCGTCGTCGGCGCCTATTACGGTTTTCATCACCGCGACCGGGCCTATGCCTATCTTGGCGGTTTCGATCCGGCCTATGCCGACGAAAGCCCCGGCGCGATTCTGATCGGGCATGCCATCACCGGAGCCGCCAGCGAGGGCGCGCTGGAGTTCGATTTCCTACGCGGCAGGGAAGGCTACAAATATGGCTGGGGCGCGAAGGACCGCTGGACTGCGCAGAAGGTCTGGACCAGGAGCGCGTCGCCGTGAACGTCGCGAGCCAACCCGGCGCGATTGCCAGGCGCCTGATCGGGGATTGCATGACAGACGGCCTTTCCGTCGACAACGCGCTGGCCAGATTGGCCGTTTATACCGACAAGACGACCAGCGCGGCGCAATTGGCGGATATCGCGCTGGACATGCGTCCAAGCCATGCTCCCCGGCGATGCTGGCTGGAGGAGGTCGCCACGATGCTTCGTGGCAAGGCGGACGCCTTCGACAAGGTCCGCAGAGCGGCTGCCTGCGTGTCGCATGACCGGCCGGATAGCGAACCGACCGCCATGACCGTCAAACGGCTCGCCGGCAGCTTCGATCGGGCGGCCGCCATATCTCCCGCGGCCAGCGTCCAGTTGTCCTCGCTTGGCGACGAGCACAGGCTGTCGACCACGACCGCCGAGATTGTCTCATGGCTGGAACAGCAGGATTTCCTTGGTGCCCATAAGCACATACTGGACATCGGCTGCGGCATCGGGCGTCTCGGATATGCGCTCGGCACCCACGCAGGACATGTCATCGGCATCGATATCTCGTCGCGGATGATCGAAATCGCGCGCTGGCGATGCGCTGGCCTTGCCAATGTCGAATTTCGCCTGACCTCAGGCCTTGATCTCGGCGATTTCGCCGATGCAAGCTTTGACGGCGTGCTGGCCCTGGACAGTTTTCCTTACCTGGTGCTCGCCGGGGTTGCCGAGCGGCATTTCATCGAGATCGCGCGCGTGCTGCGGCGGGGAGGAATGGCAGCGATCCTCAACTATTCCTATCGGACATCGCCGGGCATCGATTCCGGCGACATCAGCCGTCTTTCTCATGCATGCGGCATGGACCTCGTGGTCGACGGCGAAATGCCGTTCGGCAGTTGGGACGGCATGGTCTTTCTTGTCCGTCGTGACGGCGGAACATAACGCACCGGCGGCAGTTCGGTCACCGAACAGTTCCACGCCAGCAGAACATGGAGAAGCAGATGGCATCCGGCGGTAAGAAGCAGATGGGCCGCGGCAGCCAGGGCAAGGGTTCCGGAACCGGAGCCAAGACGACGCTTGCAAAGGACGTGGTCGGCGAGAACGACGTGCTGTCCAACCGGGACAAGAAGCAGCACACCGAGCAACGCGGTCAGGACGGCAACCGGATCAAATCCGATCAGTATCAGGATCACGCTGCGAACCGCCTTCCCAAGGATTGAGCTGATGTTTCCAGATCACCTCTTGCCGCAAAATCCGGGGACAACGGACCGGAAACCCTACAGCCTGCGGCAAGCGCCTTGCATAGGCCGGTCGGCTATGCCTCTGTGAGATTTGAAGGGGCCTCTGTTTGTTAAGAGAATGCCATGTCTCACAGGAGTCAGCGCGACCTTTGCGCCCAGGTTATCCAGAGCTTGGACCAGGAGATCGCATCGCTGCTGAACGCTATCGAGCGGGAGGAGGTCCCTGACCGGCTGACAAGGCTTGCACTCGAACTGCAGAACGCTCTGATCGAAAAGCGCAAAGGCGACATGACCGGTGAGCGCGGCTGAAGATGTCACCAGCAAGGATGCGGCATTCCTTGGAGACGGCAAGTCATCGATATCGCCCGCTGTCGCGTGACCGGTGGAACCTTAACATAAGTTAATCGTTGTAGCCGATTGGGGACCATCCCGATGGCTGGCAGAACTCCGGAAGTGGACGAACTCATTCGGCGGCTGGTCGCACAGACGGGCATCACCGAAGCGCAGGCGCTCGAACTTGTTTCTCTGCTCGGCCTGAATTGGGCTTCGTTGATGAGAGAGGCCAAAGTCATGACAGCAGCCCAGCGCCGGTAGGATTTGGCCGGGCTTAGCGCCTTGCGCCCTCCGTATCCCAATGATTGTCCGAAAGTTGACGGCGTGGCTCGATCAGCGCTTGCGGCGAGCTTTCTCCGAGGAATTCCAGAACGCCGGCGCGGGCGCGGTTGAGGCGGCTTTTGACGGTGCCGACAGCGCAACCGCATATTTGCGCGGTTTCTTCGTAGCTTACGCCCAGTACGCCGATCAGCATCAAGACCTCACGCTGATGGGACGGCAGCTTCTGGATGGCTTGATGCACTTCCCTGCTTTGCACGGACCAATCCTGGGACGGTTCCGAAATCGGCCGGCTGGAGGCGCAGTCGAGCAGCCCGGGCGCCTCCCTGGCCGCCGCCTTGACACGCGTGTAGTGCGTGTTTCGCATGATGGTGAAGAGCCAGGACTTCAGGCGCGTGCCGGGCTCGAATTTGTCCAGGTTGGCGAGCCCCTTGGACAATGTTTCCTGCACAAGATCGTCGGCATCGTCAGGCACGCGACAGAAGGTTCGCGCAAAAGCCCGCAAGGCAGGAATGAGATCGACGATGGAGATCTCCTCGGCGCTGGGGTTCGGCAAATTATGCTCTCTGGATGACAATGTTCCGGCCCCAGCAAGTAGAAATTACGCGGTGCAGACTAGGGAGAATGTTTGAGAAATAGGAACGTTCCTGTTTTCCATCGCTCGGCCAAACTTTTGGCGAGGTTGCGTGATCGATCGGAGCGGCAACATTCAACGGGCCGCCTCGATCTTCGGTTCCTCGATATACCAAGGCATGGAAATGATCACGATGTCCGATCCGCCGAACTCGAGCAGTTTGGCGTGCAGTCGGCGAGCGCGCTGCGTATGCAGCATATATTGCCACCAATTGGGCGGCACGACCTCTGGGAGCAGCACTGCAATGGTGCGGCCATCGAACTCGCCGCGCAGCGCCTTGATCTCCTTCAATAACGGCTCGTACATCAGCCGGTAGTCGGCATTGAGGAGAAGCAGGCGTGGCGGGCGCAGGCCAGCCGCCCTCGCCGGCGCTTCCACATCTTGCGACCACCTTCCTCGAATTGCGCGCTCTTCGTCGCTCTCTTCGCCCGACAGCCGCGCCACATGGACGGCGATGACATCTCCGGACAGGCGAAAGGCAAAGCTGAGCGCCTTGTCCGCCATCCTGTTCCATTGCTGGGTCACGACAAGAACGACAGGGGGCTCGGTGCTGCTCAAATCGACTTTCCCGGGCTCGCGCAGACTTGCCTCGAGCTGGTCGTAATAGCGCCTCACCAACCGCAGCAGGAGGATCACAACCGGGATGACGATCACCGTGATCCAGGCGCCCTCCCCGAATTTGGCGACGACAATCACGATGAGCGCCAGCGCGGTGACTATGCCGCCGAACGCGTTGATCGCCAGATGCATCCGGTTGCCCGTCCGGTTCGTGTCCGTGGTTGTGCGAAGCGCCCTTACCCAGTGTATCACCATCCCGGTCTGCGACAGCGTGAACGTCAGAAAGGCGCCGATGGCGAAAAGCGGGATCAGATGGTCGGTGATGCCGCCGAACACGACCAGCAGCAGTCCCGCCGACGAGGCGAGGTAAAGGATGCCGATCGAGAAAACGAGCCGGCGGCCAACCATGGCGAAGGGCTTGGGAAGATACCCGTCTTCCGCCACCATGCGGCAAAGACGGGGAAAATCGACGAAGCTTGTATTGGCCGAAAGCGCCAGCACGCAAAGCAGGCTACCGATGGCGACATAGTAGAAGACCCCGTCGCCAACCACGGCATGCGCAAGTTGCGACAGCACGCTCTGATAGCCGTCCTTCTCCTGATCCATCGCACCGATACCGTAGCGTGCCGACAGGAAGGCGATGCCGCCGAGCAGCAGTCCAAGGATCATACAGATCGCCGCCAGCGTGCGCCGGCCGTGCCTGACGGGTGGATCCTTGAATGCGGTCATGCCGTTGCTGACCGCCTCTACGCCGGTCATCGCCGTGCAGCCGCTGGCAAAGGCGTGCATCAAGAGGAGCAGGCTTGCCGTTTCGGATGGCTGCTGCAGGGGCGGCGGTGGAATTGCCGGCACCGGCTGACCGCTGGAGGCAAGCGTCTTCGAGACGCCGATCGCCAGGATCGCCAGGAAACTCGTAACGAACAGATAGGTCGGCAAGGCAAACAACCGCCCGGCATCGAGCGTGCCGCGCAGGTTGACGACGGTCACCAAAAGCAGAATCCCGAGGCAGATCCAAAGCGTGTAGACATGCAGCGAAGGCAGCGCCGACACCAGCGCGCCGACGCCGGCAGAGATGCCTACGGCGACATTGAGCACGTAGTCGACCATCAGCGCGGCGGCGGCGAGCAGGCTGGCGTTGCGGCCAAGATTTTCGCGCGAGACGATATAAGCGCCCCCATTGCTGGGGTAAGCGGCGATGGTCTGGCGGTAAGAAAGATAAAGGACCGCGAGCAAACCGACTATGGCGCCCATGATCGGACCGATATAGCCGAGACCCGCCGCGCCGAGCGGGATCAGGATCGTGAGCGCCGCTTCCGGCCCATAGGCCGACGAACCCAGCCCATCGAGGCCCATTGCCGGCACGCCCTCGAACACGCCGATCTTGCGTTGCGACTGTTCCTGATTTGCCAGGCGACGGCCGAGAATCCAGCCCAGTATCGACATGTCATTGTCCCGAGAACTTCTCCCGAATAGCGCGGGAAGAAGAATGTTCCTCGACTGCGACTTCCGATTCTGTGTGCGGGCGGAAATGGGCCGGTCGCTAGGATTCACCAGTTCCCGTTGCTGGAGAGCGACCGAGCTCCCGATAGCGGCTCCGAGCGGCGCAGCAATTCGGCCGCGAGCGGATCTCGTGGCGCTTTGGGGCGATCGCGCGGCGCGAGCGGCTCGGATTGCTTGTGAGCGCTCCTCATCGCAATCAAGGCCGCCGCAACAGCTGCCGATCTGCGCGCCCACTCATTTCTTCTTGAACTCAAACAGCTCAACCAGGTTGCCCGACGGATCTTCCAGAAGTCTGGCGCGACCAGCTCCCGCCTCGCTGATTTCTCCTTTGAATTTGACGCCCGCATCGTTCAACCGGCCGACGAGGACATCTATGTCCTTCGTGACGATCATGAATCGGTTCCATCCGCCAGGCTCCGGTTTACCGCCAGCAGTTCCTCCACTGCCTGCCCCCGGAGCACTAAGGTAAAGCGTGAGATCATCGCGAATGAGCGCCGCGAACTTGCCAGGGTTGTGCATGTCAACCTTGAACTCGAGGTTATCGCGATAAAACGCGACCGAACTGTCAACGTCCGTCACAATGTATCGGATTGATGCCATGGTCCGAGCTCCTTTCACCACAGAAAGTGAACTGGCCGATGGGAATGTGGTTCCTTGGCATCGGCGATCGCGGCCAATAGTCCGCCAGCAAAGAAAGCCGCGCTAAAACCATCCTCACCGGTCTCTGTGCCGCAACGCGTTGACCAGCAGCGAAAAAGCAGGCGGAAGCTGCTGGCGATCGGGATAGTAAAGATGATACCCTGAGAAAGGCGGGCACCAATCTTCGAGCACGCGCTCCAGCCTGCCCGATTTAAGCAGCGCGTCGGCCTGATCCTCCAGGACACACGCAAGGCCCACACCTTCCGCTGCAGCATCCAGAATCATCGGTACGTCGTTGAGTATCAGCGGTCCTTCCACACGAACATTGAGGTCGCGGCCGTCGCGGCCGAATTCCCACGTGTAAAGGCCGCCTTTGGTCTGCATGCGAATGTTGATGCAGGCATGCCCGGTCAGATCGTGGGGTGTGCGGGGACGACCATGCGCGGCAAAATAGGAAGGCGCGCCGACGACTGCCATGCGCAGTTCGGGGCCGATCCGCACGGCGATCATGTCCTTCGCGACCTGCTCTCCCAAGCGGACGCCGGCATCGAAACGATCGGCAATGATGTCGGTCAGATGGCTGTCGATCGAGATCTCTACGGTCACCTCCGGATAATCCTTGAGCAACTTGCCGACCGCCGGCCATAGGATCGTTTCGGCGGCGTGTCGGCTCGAGGTTATCCGGACCGTACCTGCCGGCCGCTCACGCAGAGCGCTGAGTGCCGAAAGCCGTGCATCGATTTCATCGAAGGCCGGGCGCAGCGTTGCGATCAGCTGCTCTCCCGCTTCGGTCGGCGCGACCTTGCGCGTGTTCCGTGTGAGAAGCTTCAGTCCGATAGCCCCTTCAAGTCGGCGGACTATCTGGCTGATCGCGGATTGGGATGTGCCAAGCGTCGCGGCCGCCCTGGTGAAGCTGCGCGCCTCGGCGACGGCGAGGAAAACCGCAAGATCGCTGAGTTCCTCCCGTTTCATTGATAAGCTCCAGATATAAGCACATGCAGAACTTAGCGTCTAATAGCTAAAAAGCCTATCGCATATATCGTCTCCAGCGATGCCTCGGGCCTGACGCGCGCGCCAACCCCTGTGGAGAGACAAGCATATGGCGAAAGACGTGGTCGTCGTGATCGGCGCTGGTGGGATCGGCCAAGCAATCGCGCGGCGGCAAGGGTTCGGCAGGACGATCCTGCTGGCGGACTGGAATGAAGAGACCCTTGCCAAGGCGGCGGCAGTTCTGGGCAGCGCCAGCTATGCGGTGGTGGCGCAGAAGGTCGACGTCACCTCGCGCTCGTCGGTGCAGGCGCTGGCGGAAGCCGCCGCGGCGCTTGGCCCGGTCATGCAGGTGGTCAACACGGCAGGACTCTCGCCCAACATGGCGCCGGTCGAGAAGCTGCTCGAAGTTGATCTCTACGGCTCGGCCATAGTGTTCGAGGAGTTCGGCAAGGTCATCGCCAACGGCGGCGCCGGCCTCATCATCTCCAGCATGGCCGGCCACATGATGCGCCAGCTATCTGAAAAAGATGAGAAGCAGCTTGCCCACGCGCCTGCGGACGAGCTGCTCGCATTGCCCTGCCTGCAGGCCGAGGCAATCCCCAACACGCTGGTTGCCTATATGGTCGCCAAGCGCGCCAATTTCCTGCGCGTGCAGGCCGAGGCGATGCGCTGGGGCGAACGTGGCGCACGCATCAACGCCATCAGCCCCGGGATCATCGTCACGCCGCTGGCGGCGTATGAGCTGAACTCCGAGATCGGCGACATCTATCGCGCGATGGTCGAGGCTTCGCCGTCGAAGCGAATGGCGCCGCCCGACGAGATTGCGGTCGCGGCGAGCTTCCTGCTCGGTCCCGATGCCGGCTTCATCACCGGCAGCGATCTTCTCATCGACGGCGGGGTCATCGCGGCGATGCGCGCCGGCAAGCTGCCGACGCCGGGCTGAACGCCCTTCCTCCTTCCAAAACGATCGAAAAGGACCGAACCCATGAAACAGCGCATGCTTGGAAGCCTCGCGGTGAGCGAGATCGGCTACGGCACGATGAGCTTCGCCTCGACCTATGGAGCTTCACCCGACCGCCCCGAAGCGATCCGCGTCATCCGCGGAGCGCACGATCTCGGCGTCACCCTTTTCGACACGGCGGAGGCCTATGGCCCCTGGACCAATGAGGAGCTCGTCGGCGAGGCGCTGCGGCCGTTCCGCGACCAGGTGGTGATTGCGACCAAGTTCGGCTTCAACATCGATCCTGCCACCGGCGAACGCCGTGGCGGCGTCAACAGCCGCCCGGATCACGTGCGCCAGGTCGTCGACGCCAGCCTGAGACGCCTCGGCATCGAGACGATCGACCTGCTCTACCAGCATCGCGTCGACCCGGCCGTGCCGATCGAGGACGTCGCCGGCGTGGTGCACGACTTGATTGCGGCGGGCAAGGTCAGGCATTTCGGCATGTCCGAAGCCGCGGCTGCCACGATCCGGCGCGCGCACGCGGTGCAGCCGGTGACCGCGATCCAGAGCGAATATTCGCTGTGGACGCGCGAGCCTGAAGCCGAGGTGCTGCCGCTGTGTGCCGAGCTTGGCATCGGCTTCGTGCCGTGGAGCCCGCTCGGCGCCGGCTATCTCACCGGCAAGATCGATGCATCGACGCCGATCGACAGCAGCGACTTCCGCGCCGCATCGCCGCGCTTCACCGCCGAGGCCCGCGCCGCCAACCAGGCGCTTGTCGAGCTCCTCAAGCGCATTGCTGCGGACAAGATGGCGACTCCGGCCCAGATCGCGCTCGCCTGGCTGCTTGCCCGCGCGCCGTTCATCGTGCCGATCTTCGGCACGCGCCGGCTCGATCGCGTCGAGGAGAATTTAGGTGCGGCCAACGTCGTGCTGACGCCTGCGGACCTCGGCGAGATCGAGACCGCGATCGGCAAGATCGAGATCAAGGGCGAGCGGCTCCCGGCAGAGGTCCTGAAGCTCTCCTATCGTTGATCGGAGATTATCCGATGAAGACGCGCGAACTCGGCCACAGCGGCCTCACCGTCTGCTCCCTCGGCCTCGGCTGCATGGGCATGAGCATCAACTGCGGCGCGGCGCGCGACAAGGTGGAGATGATCCGCCTCGTCACCGAGCCGGAGGTCGGGATCGGCGAGAGCCTCGGCGTTCATGGCGCCGCTGAACATCAAAGGAGTAGATCATGAAACAAAGAATGCTTGGGAAGCTCGCCGTCAGCGAGATCGGCTTTGGCTGCATGGGTCTGGACTTCAGCTATGGCCATCGCGTCAGCCGCGAGGAAGGGATCAAGCTCGTCCGCCAAGCGGCGGAGCGCGGTGTTACCTTCTTCGACACGGCCGAAATCTACGGTCCCTTCACCAACGAAGAGCTGGTCGGCGAGGCGCTCCGCCCCATCCGCGACCAGGTGGTGATCGCCACCAAGTTCGGCTTCGACATCGATCCGGCAACGGGTGAGAACCGTGGCGTATCGAGCCGGCCGGAACACATTCGCGGCCATGTCGAACGCTCGCTCAAGCGCCTCGGCATTGAGACAGTCGACCTCATCTACCAGCACCGCGTCGATCCGACCGTTCCGATCGAGGATGTCGCCGGCGTCGTTCGTGACCTGATTGCCGAAGGCAAGGCAAAGGGCTTCGGCCTGTCAGAACCCGGCGTCCCGACGCTGCGGCGGGCTCATGGTGTTCAGCCGGTCACCGCCGTCCAGAACGAATACTCGCTCTGGTGGCGCGCGCCGGAAACCAACGGCATCCTGGCCGCCTGCGACGAGCTCGGCATCGGCTTCGTGCCCTACAGCCCGCTTGGCAAGGGCTTCCTGACCGGCGCGATGAGCCCCGAAACGAAGCTCGACAAGAGCGACTTCCGCGCCGCCATTCCGCGCTTTCAGCCCGAGGCGCTGGCCAAGAACACGACCTTCGTCGACCTGCTGAAGCGTATTGCGGCAGCAAAGGACGCCACCCCGGCACAAATTGCACTCGCCTGGCTGCTTGCCCAACGTCCCTACATCGTGCCGATCCCCGGCACGACCAAGCTGCACCGGCTCGAAGAAAATCTCGGCGCCGCCGATATCGCGCTGACCGAGACCGATCTGGCAGAGATCAAGACGGCCCTTGCCGGTCTGGAAGTCGAAGGCGACCGCTATACGCCCGCCGGCAAAGCGATGGCCGGCGTGGAATCCGCCACGAAGGAGGATGTCTGATGTCACAAGTTGTCGTCGTCGTAGGCGCCGGTTCGATCGGCCAGGCGATCGCCCGGCGGGTAAGCGTGGGCAAGTCCGTGCTGCTCGCCGACCTACGCCGGGAAAAAGCGGAGGCCGCTGCGAAGGTCCTGAGCGACGCCGGATACGCCACGCAGGCCGTCAGCGTAGATGTATCGTCGCGCGAATCAGTAGAGGCGCTGGTGGCAAAGGCGGCGGAGCTGGGGGAAGTCATTGGCCTCATCCAGGCCGCGGGCGTCTCACCCTCGCAGGCGCCGATCGAGGCTATCCTGAAGGTCGATCTGTACGGCACCGCGTTGCTGCTGGAAGCGTTCGGGAACGTGATTGCCAAGGGCGGCTCGGGGATCGTCATCTCGTCGCAGTCCGGTCACCGCATGGGGCCGCTTACGGTCGAGCAGAACCGCCAACTGGCGACAACGCCGGTCGACCAGCTCCTGGATTTGCCGTTTCTCCAGCCCGACGCGGTGCAGGACACGCTCCACGCCTATCAGCTTTCCAAGCGCGGCAATGGTCTGCGCGTGCAGGCGGAAGCGGTGCGGTGGGGCCGACGCGGCGCCAGGATCAATGCGATCAGCCCCGGCATCGTCATCACGCCGCTCGCCAATGACGAACTGAAAGGGCCGCGCGGCGAAGGCTATCGCAAGATGATCGAGAGCTCGATCGCGGGCCGCGCCGCCACGCCCGACGAGATCGCCAACCTCGCCGCGCTAGTGATGAGCGCGGACGGCGCCTTCATCACGGGCAGCGATTTTCTGATCGATGGCGGCACTACTGCCGTCCACTGGTTCGGCAAAGCCGACCGAGAATAACTCTCCATGAGTCCGGATTTCACTCGGTGGGCAAGGTTTTGCTGCGGCCGGAACGCGAAGAGACCATGAGCGAAAAGCCAACCCACGGCGAGTTCCATCGCCGGCAGATCCTGCGAGGGGCAGCTCTCGCCGCCGCCTCGACCTGGACTGCCCCAGCGGCCTCTGCGCTAGGGTCCGGTCCGTGCGCCGTGATCTTCCTTTCCAGATCCAGCAATACGCGGATGCTGGCGGGGGACCTGTCGCGTAGCTTCAGTGCCGATCTCATCGAAATCCGCCCGCGTGATCCCTGGCCCGAGGATTACGAAGAGATGGTCCGCTGGGCCACGCGCTGGCGCAACAGCGACCGGCTTCTGCCCCTGAAATCGACCCCGGACCTTTCGGATCGTGCCTTCATATTCCTGGGCTTCCCCATTTGGGGCGGGTCGCTGCCCGCGCCAATGCGAAGCTTCCTCGCGACCGCCAATCTTGCCGGCAAGCCCGTACTGCCGTTCATCACCCACGGAGGCTTCGGCGCCGGCGACGCGATGGCCGAGGTTCGCCGCCTGATGCCCGATGCCGCTTTTGCCGAACCTCTCATCCTGCAATGCGATCAGGAGCGCGCCAACCTGAACGCATTGCGAGGCTGGCTGAGCGATGTAGCTGCGGCGATCCCGCGCTGAGAACGGCGAGATTCCCGTGTGGATCTTTCGCAATCCGGACGGGCTGCTTATCGTTCGCAGCGATGGAACTCTATCGAGTGGCCTCTGGGATCGCCCAATCTCTATTTCGTGCCATCCACGCAAACTCTAAGAACGATCTCTTGACTAACGGCTTCCGCTAGTAAAGAGTGAGTTCTTAGTGGGCTGGTAGGGAACGTGAGCGTTCCTTGCATGCGGGCGTTGAAACGACGTCATCCCTGGGGCGAGCTCCCAAGACATGCCGAAGCGCACAACAGGCCGATACGCAAACGTGACCGCAGGCGGCGAAAAGATCGATGCCTTCGTTCCCTTCGATCTGCCGCCTGCGCGGCCGGCGCTCGCCATCGACGCAAAGCTTGAACATCGCCTTGGGCAGGCCGAGCAGGCGCTTGTCCGGCTCGATCTGGCGGGCGAGATGGTGCCTTCGCTCGACTGGTTCATATACGCCTTCGTACGCAAGGAGGCGGTGATCTCGTCGCAGATCGAGGGCACGCAAGCATCGCTCGTCGACCTTCTCGCCTTTGAAGCCGAGGATCAGCCCCAACCCAACGCCGATGTCGAGGAGGTTACAAACTACCTCGATGCGCTTGCCTACGCGCGCGGTCAGCTCGCGTCGAAACGTGGTCTGCCGCTCTCGCTGCGGCTTTTGAACGAAGCCCATAAGCGATTGATGCGTGGCGTGCGCGGCGGTAGCAAGCAACCTGGAGAAATACGCCGCAGCCAGAACTGGATTGGCGGAAGCCGGCCCGGGAACGCGGTCTATATTCCCCCGCCCTCCGAGAAACTCTCGCAACTTCTCAGTTCCTTCGAGAAATACATCCATGCCGACGACCGGCTGCCAAAACTCGTGCGCGCGGGCCTCCTGCATGCGCAGTTCGAAACCATTCACCCCTATCTCGATGGCAATGGACGAATCGGACGGCTGATGATCGCCCTCCTACTGGAGCACTGGGGATTATTGAAGGCACCGCTCCTCTATATCAGCCTCTTCTTCAAGCGTCACCGCGAAGAGTACTACCGGCGCCTCAATCTCGTGCGGCTGGAAGGCGACTGGGAGGGCTGGATCGACTTCTTTCTCGATGGCGTGGCAACGATCGCCGATGAAGCCGTCGTCTCGGCCCGCGAATTGTTCAACCTCGTCAGTACGGATCGCACGCGGCTGCTCGGTGTGGAATCAGCATCCGTTTCCGCTCTCCGATTATTCGAGCGACTTCCGCGTCATCCGATCGTGACCGTCGCATCGGCGATGAAACTCCTCGAGACAAGCAAACCGACCGCGACCCGCGCAATCGAAGTGCTAGCCGAGATTGATATCCTCGTGGAAACGACAGGGAAGAAGCGCGACCGCAGCTTCGCATATCGAGCCTATATGGAATGTCTGCGAACCGGAACGGAACTGGATCTCAGTCGCTGAGCAGCGACTGTTCTGGATCAACTACGCTGGACTGACTCCGTTGGCGCACGCGGGCGCATAGCCGGACTTTGCGGCCTTCCGATTTTCCCACCTGACAGGGAATACGTCAGCACGGCCTGCGAATAGGCCCCGAAACAGCGCGATCTTTTCCGCGGTGGGTGACGCGGCAGTGACCCCCGGCGCATCTGCAATGACGGGTGGTGAATAATTTGCGGCCGCGGCCGAGCGCCGGCTCACCAGATTCCTCAGCGCGGCCTCAAGCTCTTTCCGCTCGGCCTCATTTGCGGCTAGGCGGTCTCGAAGCCGCTCAATCTCGACCTCGAGTTCGTGCGCAGTCTTGGCGCCACCGCCCAGCACCAGTCGTTTCGACACAGCTCCGCTCAGCCAAGTCTTCATAGTCCTCTCTGAGTCCGCGCCGTCCTCATCCCACGTGTGGCGCCAGATTCATGAATGCGTTTTCGCCGTGTTGACGATTGAGAGCGAGCCGATCGATCCAAGACCGCTTGCACGTTTCCTGAGCCGCCGATTTTTTTATCAGTGAATCGTAGCCAAAGCTACGTAACTCGCACCTTCTCAAAGACTCCGCGAAGCGCGGCGCTGCAACTTCGGGTAGCCCGCTTCAGAAAAAGACCGTCAGAACGATCACAATTTCTGACGGTCCTTTCTCGGTCGCGTCTTGCGACTTTGATCAAATCGTCGGAAGAACCGTCAAATGAATGGGGCCGGTTCTCCACCGCGAACATCACCTCACTCGGGATCAACCTGACCGCTTCAACTCC
The DNA here is from genome assembly GCF_006440615.1 of Mesorhizobium sp. B2-6-2. Taxonomy (NCBI): domain Bacteria; kingdom Pseudomonadati; phylum Pseudomonadota; class Alphaproteobacteria; order Hyphomicrobiales; family Phyllobacteriaceae; genus Mesorhizobium; species Mesorhizobium sp. B2-6-2. Next base: position 127,596 of record NZ_VFUG01000009.1, read on the forward strand.
TCGGGTCCACCGGCAGCTTGCGCATCCGCTTTCCCATGTCTGCGAAGATAGCGTTGGGTACAGCGGCACGATGCAAGACGTGCCTGTCTCACCCATTCCACCGGGAGCCTCGGAACTCTGTGCCACGTGGACCTCGATGCTGGCGCCTCCATGTGCGCTACTATTGGATTGCCTTTTGCAGCTCCGGCAGGATGACGAAGAGATCGCCGACCAGGCCGTAGTCGGCGACCTGGAAGATCGGGGCTTCCTCGTCCTTATTGATGGCGACGATGACCTTCGAGTCCTTCATGCCGGCCAGGTGCTGGATGGCACCCGAGATGCCGACGGCGATGTAGAGGTCAGGCGCCACCACCTTGCCGGTCTGGCCGACCTGCCAGTCGTTCGGTGCGTAGCCAGCGTCGACCGCGGCGCGCGAGGCGCCGACCGCGGCGCCGAGCTTGTCGGCGACCGGCAGGATGACTTCCTGGAACTTCTCCGAGGAGCCGAGCGCGCGGCCGCCCGAGATGATGATCTTGGCCGAGGTCAGCTCCGGACGATCGTTCTCGGAGAGCTTGTTCTCGATGAAAGACGACAGGCCGGGGTTGGCGGCGGCGCCGACCGTCTCGACCGAGGCCGAGCCGCCTTCGGGCGCTGCCGCGAAGGACGCGGTGCGCACGGTGATGACCTTCTTGGCGTCGGTCGACTGCACGGTCTGGATGGCGTTGCCGGCATAGATCGGCCGCTTGAAGGTATCCGGCGAGACAACCTCGATGATCTCGGACACCTGGGCGACGTCGAGGAGGGCGGCGACGCGCGGCGCGATGTTCTTGCCCGACGAGGTGGCCGGCGCGACGATCGCGTCATAGGAGCCGGCGAGCGAGACGACTAGTGCCGCCGTCGGCTCGGCGAGACGCTCGGCAAGCTCGTCGGCCCCGGCGAGCAGCACCTTGCGCACGCCTTTCAGCTTGGCGGCGGCATCGGCCGCGCCCTTGGCGCCCTTGCCGGCCACCAGCACGTCGACATCCGAGCCGATCTGCAGCGCCGCCGACAGCGCCTTGGCAGTCTGCTCGGAAAGGCTTGCGTTGTCGTGTTCTGCGATGAGGAGAATTGCCATTTTCTTTGTCCTTTCCCGATCGCTTTAAAGCACGCCGGCTTCGTTCTTCAGCTTCTCGACCAGCTCGGCCACGCTCTTGACCTTGACGCCCGCCTTGCGGCCGCCTGGCTCCTCGGTCTTGATCACCTTGAGGCGCGGCTTGACGTCGGCGCCGTAGTCGGCCGGGCTCTTCTCGTCGAGCGGCTTCTTCTTGGCCTTCATGATGTTGGGCAGCGAGGCATAGCGCGGCTGGTTGAGGCGAAGGTCGGCGGTGACGATCGCCGGCATCTTCAATTCCACCGTCTGCAGGCCGCCGTCGACCTCGCGCGTCACCTTGGCCTGATCGCCTTCGAGCACGATCTTGGACGCGAAGGTGCCCTGCGACCAACCAAGCAGTGCCGCCAACATCTGGCCGGTCTGGTTCGAATCGTCGTCGATCGCCTGCTTGCCGAGGATGACGAGGCCGGGCGCCTCCGCCTCGACCACGCCCTTCAGCACCTTGGCGACGCCCAGCGGCTCGGTCTGCTCGTCGGTCTTGACCAGGATGGCGCGGTCGGCGCCCATGGCGAGCGCGGTGCGCAGCGTCTCCTGCGCCTGCTGCGGGCCGATCGAGACGACGATGATCTCTTCAGCCTTGCCGGCTTCCTTGATGCGAATGGCTTCCTCGACCGCGATCTCGTCGAACGGGTTCATCGCCATCTTGACGTTGGCAAGCTCGACGCCCAGTCCGTCGGCTTTCACCCGGACCTTAACGTTGGCGTCCACAACCCGCTTCACGGGCACAAGGATCTTCATTTTTCATTTTCCCTAAAATAAAATTGGGAGCGCTGGTCGGCTCGGTTTTGACACGGCTCAAATCACCGCCTCTTCGAGGAACGGTTGATTGCGCGGTATGCGCTCGTAGCTGAACGGCGACAGGTCGAGCGTCTGAAAAGCCCCGTGGACAATCAGCTCCGAGACTGCCCGGCCGACGGCAGGCGACTGCTGCAGGCCATGTCCGGAGAAACCGTTGGCGAACATGAAGTTGGTCACCTCCGGGTGGAAGCCGACGATACCGTTGTGATCGAGCATGTTGTATTCGTAATGGCCGGTCCAGCTGGTCTGCAATTTCAACGCGTCGAACGCTGGAATGCGGTGCCAGAGCGCCGGCCAGATGTAATCGTCGAACTCTTCAAAATGCATCTCGAAGTCGTCATAGTCGGCCGGCCCGTCGCCCTGCGGCGTGTTGCCGGTGAGAAAAAGTTCGCCTTCCGGACGCACGAATGTCCCGGAAAGGTCAATGACATTGGGCATCCGCCCGGGGATGGGATTGGCGCTGGCGAAAACGAAGCTGTAGCGCTTGTAGGGCGCGACCGGGATGGAGAGGCCGGCCATGGCTGCGACCTGCTGTGCGCGTGGACCGGCGGCGTTGACCAATGTTCCGCAGGAAACGGTCTGGCCGGTCGCGAGGCGGGCCGAGACGACCCGGCCTTCGGAAACATCCAAATCCGTCACGGCGTTGTCGATATATTCGACCCCGCTCGCGCGCGCCGCGCGGCGGAAGCCGTTGAGGAGGCCCATCGAATCGAACCAGCCTTCTTCGCGCGAACCCCAAGAACCGCCGCCGAGGTCCTCGACATTCAGCCACGGAAAACGTTCCTTCAACACGCCCGGTTCGAGGAAGACGGTGTGGGCGCCGAGGCTGCGCTGCAGCTCGACCCGTTCTCGCGCCGCGTCCACGTCCTCGGGCGAGCAGCAATAGAGATATCCATGTTCCTTGAAGCCTAGATCAGGCGCGGGCTCATTGGTGTAGAACGGCGCCATCCGCTCCTGGAAACCGCGAATGATCTCGATGCCGAACTGGCTGATCTTCACATTGATCGGGTTGGAATACTGCTGGCGGATTGCGCTGGTGGAGAGCGCGGTCGAGGAGAATTGGTAGCTCGAATCGCGCTCGACGACGAGGATCGACACGCGACTACCCAGCGCCTGGCTCAACCAATAGGCCGTGGACGAGCCGATGACCGCGCCGCCGACGATGACGATGTCATAGGCGCCGCGCGAAGGTGCCTTGTAAGTGGGGATCGCCATGGCAGTTCTCCGCTCTATTGGTTGAACGAGGCGACAAGGGCGTCCGAGCCCCGCGCCAGCAAACCGAGATCCGAGCCCACCGCAATCATGGTGAAGCCGTCGGCGACATAGCGGTCGGCGTCGGCCTTGACCGGCGCCAGGATGCCGCTGGCCTTGCCAGCGGCGGCCGCGGCCTTGCGCACCGAAGCGATCGCCTCCTGCACATGTGCAGCGCGTGGATTGCCCATCGCGCCCATATTGGTGGAGAGATCGCCGGGGCCGACAAAGAGCACATCGACGCCCGCGACAGCGGCGATCTCGCCCGCATTGGCGACGCCGGATTCGTCCTCGATCTGGACGGCCAGCAGCTGTTGCTCGCGCGCCTTGGCGTGGTAGCCGGCGATGCGGCCAAAAGCGTTGGCACGATGACCGACGGAAAAGCCTCGGAAGCCGCCTGGCGCATAGGTCATGGCTGCGACGATGGCGCGTGCCTGATCGGCCGTGCGCACATTGGGGATCATCAGACTGCGGGCGCCGACATCCAATGCCTGCTTCATGAGATTGGCATCATCCGACGGCAATCGCACCACGGCTTCGCACGGAAACGCCGCCGCGACCTGCAGCTGCGCCATGATGCTGCGCAGATCGTTCGGGCTATGCTCGCCGTCTATCAGCAGCCAGCCCGCTCCGGAGCCGGCGACGACCTCGGTGGTGAGCGCCGAAGCCAGCGAACACCAGATGCCGATGTGAGCCCGGCCGGCCTGAACGGCCGCCTTCAGCGAATTGACACGCTCCTGCATTTTGCGATCGGTCTCCAATGAGAAGAAGGTGCATTGAAATTTGTATGATGTCCTATATCATACGTCGAACTGGAGCTGCAAGGCGCTCTGACGCGGAACGGGAGTTGCGCATGAAAATCGGCTTTATCGGACTTGGCGTCATGGGCGCGCCGATGGCGCGGCATCTCGCCGACGCGGAGCACGAGATCGTCACGGTCCTGAACCGCTCCCCTCTTCCAAGGGACTTGAAGGCAAAAGTCGTAGCCTCCCCCGCCGAGGTGGCGCGGATATCCGAGCTCGTCATCACCATGCTGCCGGATACGCCCGACGTGGAGCGCGTCCTGCTCGGGCGGAACGGTGTGTTGGAAGGAATTTCGGCCGGCAAGCTGGTCATCGACATGAGCTCGATCAGCCCGATCGCCACGGCTGAATTCGCGGCGAAGCTACGAGAAGTCGGAGCGGGCTTTCTCGACGCGCCGGTCTCCGGCGGCGAGGTTGGTGCCAATGCGGCGAGCCTCACCATCATGGTCGGTGGCCCGGCCGCCGAGTTCGAGCGGGCGCTGCCGATCTTCCAGAGGCTGGGCAAGAACATCACCCTGATCGGCGAGCAGAATGGCGCTGGGCAGATCTGCAAGATCGCCAACCAGATCATCGTCGCACTCAACATCGAGGCGGTCGCCGAGGCGCTGGTCTTCGCCAGCAAGGCCGGCTGCGACCCGGCGAAAGTTCGCGCCGCGCTGATGGGCGGCTTTGCTTCTTCCCGCGTGCTCGAAGTGCATGGCGAGCGCATGATTTCCCGCACCTTCGCGCCGGGCTTTCGCATCGGGCTTCACCAGAAGGATCTCAACCTCGCGCTCGAAAGCGCACATGCGCTTGGCGTCTCCCTGCCGAACACGGCGATGGCGCAGCAATTGATGAATGCCTGTTCGGCGCGAGCGGGAGGTGCCGAGGCCGACCACTCGTCCCTCGTCCGGGCGATCGAGACCTCGAGTAATCATGAACTCTCAAAAGAAAGGAATGAACCGATGCGCGGAACCGGCAAAGCCGATGTCTTCGTGATGCTGGCCCATCCAGTCGGGCATGCCAAGAGCCCCGGCATGTTCAACCAAATCTTCGAGCAGAAGGGACTCGACAGCCTGATGGTGCCGTTGAGCTGCCGACCGGAGGATTTCGAGGCCTTCTGGGCCGGCATCACGGCGGCCGAGAACATTCGCGGCGTGATTATCTCGGTGCCATACAAGGTCGCGGTCTTTCACAAATGTGCGACGGCTCACGATCGCGCCGCACGCGTTCAGAGCGCGAATTCCGTGCGCCGGCAGGCGGATGGCAGCTGGTATGCCGACAATTTCGACGGCGTCGGCTTCATCAAGGGACTGAAGGCCGGCGAACACCGGATCGCCGGCAAGCGCATCCTCCAGGTCGGCGCCGGCGGCGCGGGCGCCTCGCTGACCTATTGCCTTGCCGAAGAAGGCGCGGCGGAAATCCGCCTGGCCGATATCGACAGGGAACGCGCGCAAAAACTCGCATCGCTGGTCAACAAGGCTTTTCCCAACTGCCGGATCGAGGTCGGAGAGCCTGATCCGTCCGGAATGGACATGGCGATCAACGCGACACCTTCGGGACTGAAGGCCAGCGATCCGCTGCCGATGGACGTGACCAAGCTGACGCCGAAGATGACAGTGGTCGACATCATCATGGAGCCGGCCGAGACGGCACTGCTCAAAGCGGCGAAGGAAATCGGCTGTCGCATCCAGCCCGGGCGCCCGATGATGGATTTCCAGGTCGAGGCCATGTCCGAATTCTTCGACATCGAGCGGAAGGATCGCGGCAATGGCTGAGGCATCGACAGCGGTCGTCATCGGCGGCACGTCCGGCATCGGACGCGCCATCGCGCTGCGCTTCGCAGCGGACGGCCATCAGGTGGCCGTCGCAGGCCGCGATGCCGTTCGAGGCAAGGAAGCGGCGGGCGCCAGCGAGGCGGAGGGCGCGCCGCGTGCCCTCTTCGTGCAGACCGATGTCGCCGATCCGGCTTCCGTCGAGGCGCTGGCGCAAGCCGTCGGCGACACCTTCGGTACACCTCATGTCGTCGTCAACTGCGCCGGCATCCTGCAGAGCGGCAAGCATGTGCTCGACCAGGATCTCGACGAAGACGAAAAGATGTGGCGCATCAACTATCGCGGCACCCTACTCGGCTGCCAGGTGTTCGGCCGGCTGATGTCGGCGGCCGGGCGCGGGGCGATCCTCAATGTCGGCTCGCTTGCCTCTTTCGCGCCGCTATCGCTGCCGGCCTACACGCCGGGAAAGCATGCGGTGCTGGCCCTCACCCAGATGCTGGCCGCCGAGCTCGGCCCGCACGGGGTTCGCGTCAATGCCGTGGCTCCGGGTTACACGCTGTCGGACGGGCTGAAAGCAAAGATCGCCAAGGGCGAGCGCAATCCGGAAGCCATCCAGGCCACGACCGCGCTGCGCCGCTTTGTCGAGCCGCGCGACGTTGCTGAGGCGGCCGTGTTCCTCTGCTCCGACCGCGCCGCCTCGATCACTGGCGTCACGCTTCCCGTCGATGCCGGCTGGCTCGTTCAAGCACCCTACGCGCAGTACCTGCAGGGCAACCCCATCCGGCAGACGCCGGCGATCTGACGAGGAAAATCAAGTGAGCGATATCCAGCGTTTCGACTTCGACACCCGCATCCATCACGGCGTCATCCACAACGGGACGCTCTACTTGACCGGCCAGGTTGCCAGGCCGGGCCAGTCCGCGGCCGACCAGATGCGCGAAGTGCTCGGCAAGATCGACGCGCTGCTCGCCAAGGCCGGCACCGATAAGACCCGCATCCTCCACGTCCAGATGTGGCTGGACGACGTGCGTGATTTCGACGAGGTCAATACGGTCTGGGACGCCTGGATGCCGAAGGAGCATGCGCCGGCGCGCTCCTCCGGCGAGGGACGGATGGCCAAGCCCGGCATGCTGGTCGAACTGATCGTCACCGCGGCGGTTTGAATGGTCTTGCCGGTTCGGGCATGATCCCGAATCTGAACTTGAACGGAAGGACCGAGATGACGAAGCGCAAGCCGCTTTCCACCGTCGTGGCGGAGAGCCTGGCCGAAAAGATCCGCTCCGGACAGTTGCAGCCCGGCGCGCAACTGCCGACCGAGGCGGAGCTTTGCGCCGAGTACGATGTCAGCCGCACCGTCGTGCGCGAAGCGGTGGCGCGACTGCGCTCGGAGGGCATGGTGGTGCCGCAGCAGGGCCGCGGCATGTTCGTCAGCGAAACGCCCGTGCCGCGCAATTTTTCGATTCCGGACGAGGCTCTGAGAACGCTCCCGGAAACCATTGCTTTGCTCGAGCTCAGGTTGAGCGTCGAGGTGGAGTCCGCCGGGCTCTGCGCGGAACGGCGCACCGATAAGGACGCGCGCGATATCCGCGCCATAATGGAACAGGTTGACGCCCAGCAGGCCGATCCCGCAGCCGTCCAGATCCACTACGATTACGACTTCCACCTGGCGATCGCCAAAGCCGCGCGCAACGAGTTCATCCATGGCTTCCTGAGCTATCTCGGGCCGATGATCGTGCCGCGTTTCCAGCTCGGCTATTTGGTCGAGCCTGCGCTCAAGGACAGTTACTACGCCCGTATCCACAGCGAGCACAAAGCCATCGTCGATGCCATCGAGAGGCAGGACAGTGGCAAGGCGCGACAGGCCATGCGCAAGCACCTGCACAACAGCCTGGGACGCGTCCGAGCCCTGGCCCGGGCTTCAGGCGTGGAGGAGACCGATGTCGATCAGAGAGCGGCCGCGGCCTCCCTCTTCAAAGGCATGAAGAGGCCCGCCTCGACAGGTGCGTGAGGGCTTCGGTGCCCGGGGATCTTTTTGCGTGATCGGCTTCGCGGCCCACCGGCCATTGCGAAAGCCATGTTTTTGCTCCGCTTGCCGGCAGCGACTCTCGCACTGCGGCTGAGCACGTTGCTTTCCCTCGGTTTCTTGGGGTTTGCAGCTTTTCTCAATCGCACTGCCGGCTCGAAAAATTCCGGACGCAGGAACCATTTACGAAAGTTTATCTTTCCTTTTTGCTGGTTTTCTTGGTTTCGCGGCATCGGTCGAGGCCGCAAACTGGCGCCAGGCAATTGGGGGAGCCCAGGTGACGACAGCCTTCATCACAGGAGCGACGAGCGGCATAGGGCGAGCCATAGCCATTGTGTTGAGCGATGCGGGCTATGAGGTTTATGCCGTCGGTCGCAGCCAGGCGGCGCTGATGGAGCTGCAGGCCGAGCGTCCAGGCATCGTGCCCATCGCCGTCGACGTCACCGATCGCGAGGCCCTGGAAGCGGTCGTGGCGGATCTCACCATCGACGTGCTGATCAACAATGCCGGCATCATGCCGCCGCTCGGCAACTTCGCCGACATGAAGATCGCCGACATCGACACCACGCTGGAGATCAACCTCAGCGCCGCAATCCTGCTCACCCGGCTCGTCGTGCCGCAGATGCGCGAGCGGCAATCGGGGCACATCCTGTTCACCGGCTCTTCCGCCGCGCACGCGGCCTTCCCCAATGTCGCCGTCTACTCGGCGACCAAGGCGGCCATCGCCGGCTTTGCCGCCGCGTTGCGTGCCGATCTCTCGCAATACGGCATTCGCGTGACCGAGATCGTGCCCGGCCGCGTCGAGACGCTGCTCTACAAGGACATCCTCGACGCCGAGGCGCGTGCGGCGATGTACGCCGGCAATGTCGCCGTGCAGCCGGACGACGTGGCCAAGATGGTCGCCGCGCTGCTCGGCCTGCCCGCCTGGGCCGACGTAACCCGCTTTGACATCATGCCGACCCGGCCGACCCCGCCGAGCGGCAGCAAGCAAGGAAAATAGGATGAAAGATCTTTCCGTACTCATCGTCGGTGGCGGCGCCGGCCTCGGCGCGCTCCTGGCTCGCATGGCTGTCGAGGCCGGAGCGGCGAAGATCGGCATCATCGACATCAACCTGGAGGCGGCCGAGGGTGCGCTGGAAGCCGCGAAGGCCAAGGGCCTGCCGACCGCTGCCGCGAGTTGCGATATCCAGGTCGCCCCGCAATGCCACGCGGCCTTCGGTGACATCGTTTCGAAGCTCGGGCGCATCGACACGCTGATCAATTGCGCCGCCATCTATCCGCGCCGTCCGCTGCTCGAAATCACCGACGCCGATTGGGACGCCTCCAACGGCATCAACATCAAAGGCACCTATCACATGATGGTGGCCGCGGTTCGCCACATGCAGGCGCAAGAGCCAAAGAACCATGTGCGCGGGCGGATTGTGAACCTCACCTCGGTCGACGCCTTCAAGGCGCATCCGCAGAACGCCCACTACGCGGCGACCAAGGCGGCCGTTGTCAGCCTGACGCGATCCTTCGCGCATCACGTCGCCAAGGACGGCATTCTGGTGAACTCCGTCGCGCCGGCCGGCATGGCCACGGAGAAGGCAAAAGCCCTCGGCTTCCTTGAGGAGCTCGCCAAGGCAAGTCCACTTGGCCGCGGCGCCGAGCCCACCGAGATTGCCGAATGGGTACTGATGACGGGCGGCCCAAAGAATACCTACATGACCGGAGAAAACGTAATTGTCTCAGGCGGTTACATCTACGCCTGAGGCGACTGCCTTCGGCTGAGATACAGCAGTGCATGATCGACGGAGTTTCAAACGAAAGGAGGCGGAATTTACGATGACCGGCAAACTTCGCCTTCCTTCGCTCAATGCTCTTCGAGTGTTCCATGCCGTCGTGCAGCACAAGAGCTTCCGGCAGGCGGCCGACGAATTGCTGGTGACGCCGCAGGCGGTCGGTCAGCAGATCAAGCTTCTCGAAGACACGCTTCAGGTGACGCTGTTCGAACGCAAAGGCCGGTCGATCGAATTGACGGAGTCGGCGATCCTTCTGTCGCACTACGTCAAGGCGGGCTTTGACGAGTTTTCCGAAGGCGTTCGCCGCGTCACCAAGTCGAACTATCGGGATCGCATCAACCTCAATGCGAGCCCCTACTTCGCCACCCACTATCTGCTGCCGCGGCTTTCGCTGTTTCGCGAGATCCTGCCGGTCGCGGATCTGCGCCTGACGACGATGGTCGACCTGCCAGATTTCGGACGCGACGACATCGATATGACCGTGCAGTGGGGCTACGGCAACTGGCCTGACTACGAGACGACGCTGCTGGTGCCGGACCCGAAGATCATCTGCTGCACGCCGGCCATCGGCGAGAAGATCAAGTCGGCGCAGGACCTGACGCGGTTCACGCTGCTCGACACCGTCAAGTCGAAGCGCCTGTGGCCGGACATATTGCGCCACCTTGCCGTCGAGCAGACGGAAGGCGACCGCAGTATCGGCTTCGACGATGCGGCAACCATGCGCCGTGCAACCATGCAAGGCATCGGCGTCGGATTGGTCTCGGTCATCGATGCCGTGGAGGACCTGAAGTCCGGCGCGCTCGTCGCGCCGATCGGCCGCGATGCCCTGGCCGACATGAAACCGGAGGAAGTCCCCGGATTCTACTTGATCGTCCCGCGCGGCCATCTGCGTGCGAAGGCGGTGGCCGCCCTGCACCGATGGCTGGTCCAGCAGGATTGGGGAAGCGATCTCAAGATCTCTTCCCTGCCGAAACCGACCCCGCTCTCCGAGTAGGAGCGGCTCGCGACAGAGACCCGAAAGCCTCTTCGGATCTCCAACAACAAGAAACGGAACAACCTCAAACAGCGGAGACAAGAAATATGAAAATGATCGAATGGGGGGCCGCGGTCCTGGCTCTTGGCCTGGTTCATCTGGCGGCGCCGGCCGAGGCCGCGGGCGGCAAGACGCTCGACACCGTCAAGGCGCGCGGAACGCTCAACTGCACCGGCCATGACGGCTCCTATCTCGGCTTTGCCGAGGTGGATGACAAGGGTAACTGGAAGGGCATGGACATCGACCTCTGCAGGGCCGTCGCCACGGCCGTGCTGGGGGACCCGTCAAAGCTGAAGGTCGTGCCGATCAGCTGGGCGCAGCGCTGGCCGTCCCTGCAATCGGGCGATGTCGACATCATCATCAAGGCGTCGGGCGGCACGCTCAGCCGCGACACCGAGCTTGGGCTGCAATTCTCCATGTCCTATTACCTCGGAACGACCAAGGTGATGGCGCACAAGGAGCTCAACCTGAAGTCGCTCAAGGATGCCACTGGCGGCACCATCTGCATTCCTGCCGGCACGACCATCGAGCAGCAGGTTGCCGCCTATTCGCAGAAGATCGGAATCAAGCTGGAACCGGTCGTCATCGAAAAGACGGAAGAACTCGAGCAGGCATACTTCTCCGGCCGCTGCGACATGTACGCCCAGTGGGGACCAGTCCTCGCAATCGCGCGTGTTGCCAAAGGCAAGGTGGACGACCACGTGATCCTGCCCGACGTTCTCGCGGTCGAGCCGGAAGTGATGATTGTGCGCCAGGGTGACGACAACTGGGTCGACATCGCCAATTGGACGCTGACCGCCCTGCTGTTCGCCGAACAGGAAGGCATCACCTCCAAGAACGTCGACGAGATCAAGGCCAAGCCAACCTCGCCGCAAGTCGCCAAGTTCCTCGGCGTCTCGCCGGGCATGGGCAAGGGTCTCGGGCTCCCCGACGACTGGGCCTACAACGTCATCAAGAAGACCGGCAATTACGGCGAAATCTTCGATCGCGATCTCGGCAAGGGGTCGCCCTACAAGATGGATCGCGAACTGACCAATCTGTGGAACAATGGCGGCGTCCTGTTCCCGCTGGTGATCGACTGATCCGTTTTTGAACGGAGCTTGCTTCAGGCTTCGCCCGGCGCGCGCCGGGCGGAGCAAGCGACAATTCGGGAAGGGTCGGAAAATGAGCAGCCTGCTGAGAAATCAGAAGGTCCGCAATGCATTCGTGCAGGTCCTTTATGTCGGCTCGATCGCCGCGCTGGTGCTGGCCGGCGTCGTGATCGCACGACGGAACCTGGCTGAGCAAGGGATCACCTCCGGCTTCGATTTTCTGTTCAAGTCGACCGGCTGGGACGTCAACTTCTCGCTCCTGCCGGCCACCGCCAACGATCCTTATTGGTGGTATTTCCTCATCGGCATGCTCAACACGCTGTTCCTGGGAAGCGTTGGGCTGATCCTTGCAACCATCGTCGGTACGGTCGTCGGCCTGGCTCGCACCTCCACGAACGAACTGGCGCAGTTGCTCGGCCGCACTTACGTCGACATCTTCCGGAACATCCCGCTGATCCTGCAGGTTTTCTTCTGGTATGCGCTCATCACGCATCTGCCTCCGCCGCGCAGCGCGCATCAAGCCTGGGGGCTCCTGCTGACAAGTCGCGGCCTCTACGTGCCGGTCCCGAATGTCGGGGGCGCGGCGATGGCCGCCGTGACATTGGCCGTGGTCGCGGCAATCGTTCTGCCGGTATGGCTGGGCAGGACGTCGCGCCTCAGCCAGCCGATCGGCCAGCGCGTCACCATCCAGCTCATAGGCGCGGCGGCGGCCCTGGCCTGCGCGGCCATCATGCTGGTGGCCGGGCGCTTGCCTGACGCGCCGTTGCTCGACTTCCCGTCATTGCAAGGCCTCAACCTCAGGGGCGGCCTGCGCATTCCGCCGGAGTTTTCCGCGCTTGCGGTCGCGATCGCGATCTATGGCGGTTCCTATATTGCCGAGATCGTGCGCGGCGGCTTCAAGTCTGTCGGCAAGGGCCAGATGGAGGCCGCACGCTCGCTTGGCTTGAGCCCCTGGCGCGTGTTCACGCTGGTGCGGCTACCGCTGGCGCTGCGCGCCATGCTGCCGATCCTTGCCAACCAGTATGTGTGGCTGATGAAGGCGACCACGATGGGTATTGCAGTGGGCTTCACCGACTTCTTCATGATCGTGGCGCTGACCATCAACCATTCCGGCCAGACGCTGGAAGCAATCGGCATCCTGATGGCAGGCTTCCTCGCCATCAACCTCAGCCTGGCCGCCATGTTCAATCGCATCAACAAAGCCATTGCCCTCAAGGGCAACCAACTGAGGGGATGAGAGATGGAGATGGTCATTGTCGCGCCCCCCGCTCCGGCAAAGCTCGAGGATCTGAGGCGTCGCTTCTTTGCGACGCCGCTTCAGGCGCTGTTGTCGCTGGTCTCCCTGGCGATCCTTGTCTTCCTGAGCTGGAAGCTTCTGAACTGGGCGATCTTCTCGGCCGTCTTCACCACCGTCGGCGGGCCGGAAGCCTGCCAGGTAGCGTCGGGGGCCTGCTGGTCGGTCATCGCCGCCAGATGGCGGATCATTCTGTTCGGTCTTTATCCCTTCGAGGAGCAATGGCGCTCGGCGCTGGCCTGCGTAACCGTGGTGGTGATGACGGTGCTGAGCTGTATCCCGGCCTTCTGGACCGGCCGGCGGATCGCGCTCGTATGGGGCGCCGGAGCGGCGCTCTATTACGTGCTGATGAAAGGCGGCGTGCTGGGTCTCGCCCACGTCGGCGAGGAAGCGTGGGGCGGCCTGGCGCTGACCCTCTTCATCTTCGTGACGACCTGTCTGATTGGCTTCCCGCTGGCGATCTGCCTGGCGCTGCTGCGCCGGTCGGAACTGCCCTGGATATCCCGAACCACCGGCCTCATCATCGATGGTGTCCGTTCGCTGCCGTTGATCTCCATCCTGTTCACATTCGCCATCGTCCTGCCCTTCGCTCTGCCGCAATGGCTGGCAGGCGACAAGCTGTACCGGGTAATCCTCGGTTCCGCCCTGTTCTTCTCGGCCTATCAGGCCGAGATCGTCAGAGGCGGCATGCAAGGCGTTCCCAATGGACAGGAAGAGGCCGCCATGGCGCTCGGCATGAGTTACTGGCAGCGCATCGGCCGCATTCTCCTGCCGCAGGCCATGCGCAACGCGCTGCCGGCCACGATCAACCAGTTCGTCATCTCCTTCAAGGAGACCTCGCTGGTGGTCATCGTCGGTTTCTTCGAGATCCTGGCGTCCGGCAATGCCGCCTACGGCACCGGCGAATGGCGGTTCGCCTACATCGAAGTTTATGCCTTCATCGCTATGATCTATTTTGTCTTTGTCTTCAGCCTTTCCCGCTATGGCGCCTATCTCGAGCGCCGCATGTCGGTCGGCGAACGGTGAGGAGGCGCAGATGATCGCAGCTGGTCGGGGTGAGTCCGGCGGACCTGTCGTCCGCATCGAGAATCTCGATAAATATTATGGGTCGTTCCACGCGCTGCGGAGAATAAACCTCTCGGTCGAGCGGGGTGAAAAAATCGTCATCTGCGGACCCTCCGGATCCGGCAAATCCACGATGATCCGCTGCATCAACCGGCTCGAGCAGCACAATGGCGGCCGCATCGTCGTGCTCGGCACCGAGCTCAACGACGATGTCGGCAACATCGACGGGATCAGGCGGGAGGTCGGGATGGTGTTCCAGCACTTCAACCTGTTTCCGCACATGAGCGTGCTGGAGAACTGCATGATTGCGCCGATGCTCGTGCGCAAGCAGCCGCGCTCCGAGGCCGAGGCAACCGCACGCCGCTATCTGGAAAAGGTCCGCATCCCCGAGCAGGCGATGAAATTTCCAGGCCAGCTGTCCGGCGGCCAGCAGCAGCGGGTCGCTATCGCGCGCGCCCTTTGCATGCAGCCCCAGATCATGCTGTTCGACGAGCCGACCTCGGCGCTCGATCCCGAAATGATCTCCGAGGTGCTGGACGTCATGGTCACGCTTGCCTCCGACGGCATGACGATGATTTGCGTCACGCACGAGATGGGTTTCGCGCGCCGGGTTGCCGACCGGGTGATCTTCATGGACGCAGGCGAGATCGTCGAGGAGGCTCCACCGGAGGAGTTCTTCACCTCTTGCCGGAACGAGCGCACGCGGCAGTTCCTGTCGCAGGTGCTGGATCATTGAGCGGGTTTGGGAAGATGCAACGTGCTGAAGGCAGCCGCTCTGGTTTTCGATGACTGATCCCGCAACCACGTTGCACGAGATTCTGGGACCGAAAGGCTGGCTTTCGGGCCGCGATGCCGAGCCTTACCGGCGCGACTGGCTCGATCGCTATGGCGTCGCGCCTTTGGGCGTCGCCAGGCCCGCCACCACCACTGAAGTGGCCGCGGTCGTCTCCGCATGCCGGGAGGCAGGGCTGGCGGTGGTGCCGCAAGGCGGCAACACCGGTCTTTGCGGTGGTGCCGTGGCCGAGCAGTCGAATGCGGTGATCGTCTCGCTCTCACGCATGGCGGCGATCGGCAAACCGGATCCGGAGAGCGGATCGATCATCGTCGAGGCCGGCGTCGTGCTCGCCGCGCTACACGAGGCGCTGGAGCCGCACGGGCTGATGTTCCCGATGCATCTCGGAGCCGAGGGCAGCGCCAGGGTCGGCGGCCTGATCGGCACCAATGCCGGCGGCAGCCAGGCTTTTCGCTTCGGCATGATGCAGGATCTGGTTCTCGGCCTCGAAGTCGTGACCCCGGATGGCGCGGTGTGGGACGGGATGCGCGCGGTGCAGAAGGACAATGCCGGCTACCAGCTGCGCAAGCTTTACTGCGGCGCGGAAGGGACGCTCGGCATCGTGACGCGCGCGATCCTGCGGCTCTACCCAACGCCCCGGCAGCAGGCGAGCGCCCTTCTGGTCATGCCCGACTTTGCCGCCGCCGTTTCCTTCGGCGCCTTCCTGCGCGGCGAGGCGGGCGAATTCCTGACCGGCCTCGAGTTCTTCTGCGATCTCGGCTTGCAACTGGCGCTCAAGCATCTGCCCGATCTCGCCTACCAGCTGGATAAGCGTGGCGACGTCTATCTGCTCGTTGAGCTGGCATCGGGCTCGCCCCGCGTTCCGCTGGACGACATCCTGACTTCCGCGCTGGAATGGGGCGTGGATCAAGGCCTTGTCCTGGACGGCGCGCTGGCGACATCTGTCGCCCACCGCGCGCAGTTCTGGCGTCTGCGCGAGGAACAGCCGGAAGGGCAAAGGCTGGAAGGCCCGCAACTGAAGCACGACATCTCGGTGCCAACGGGTGCCATCGCCCGTTTCATCGAGTCGGGTGCTGCGATCTGCGACGACATTCTTTCCGGCGTGCGCATCAATCCGTTCGGCCATCTCGGCGACGGCAACATCCACTATAATTTGTCGCCCCCGGAAGGCCGCGCCGATTTCGACGGCAAGGCCGAGCAGTTCGCGCAGGCGCTGTCATTGCTTGCCACGAAGATGGATGGCAGCTTTGCCGCCGAACATGGGCTTGGCCGCGCCAAGATCGCCATGGCCGACCTCAATAGAAGCCGGGTGGAGCGTGACTTGATGTCTCGGTTGAAGGACGCGTTCGATCCGCGGGGCACGATGAACCCCGATGTTCTGGTGCGCCCGCCACAACAAAGAAAAACTTTCGAATAGTCCGCATTTCTTGATTTCACGTTGGCCCCCCAGAGTGCAGGTATGAATCTGAGAAGGCAGGCTCGATCCGGCCGCCGGTTTCAAGAGGATGTTGCAGCATGACCCGCAATGGCGGCCGCCTTCTTGTCGAGTGCCTGATTGCGCTCGGCGCGACCAAGTGCTTCGGCGTGCCCGGCGAAAGCTATCTCGCTGTCCTCGATGCGCTGCACGACACGCATGGCAAGCTGGACTATGTGCTTTGCCGCAATGAGGGGGGTGCGGCGTTCATGGCCTCGGCCTACGGCAAGCTGACCGGCGCGCCGGGCATCTGCTTCGTGACGCGCGGCCCCGGCGTGACCAATGCCAGCATCGGCGTGCATACGGCAATGCAGGACTCCTCGCCGATGATCCTGTTCGTCGGCCAGGTCGGCACCGACATGAAGGGCCGCGAGGCCTTCCAGGAGATCGACTACCGGGCCGTCTACGGAACCGTCGCGAAATGGGCGGTCGAGATCGACGATGTCGCGCGCCTGACCGAGATCGTGGCGCGGGCCTGGACCACCGCCCTGACCGGACGGCCAGGCCCCGTCGTGGTCGCGTTGCCGGAAGACATGCTGACGACCGCGACCGAGGCCGCGCCGCTCAGCGGCCCTGCTTCGATTTTCGAAGCCGCTCCGTCGCAGGATGCCCTTTCGTCGGCGCTTGAGATGCTGGCTGCGGCCGAGAGGCCGGTGCTGCTGATAGGCGGGGCCAACTGGACGGCAAATGGACGCGCCGCGCTCCAGGCCTTCGCCGAGGCTTCCGACATCCCGGTCATTGCCGCCTTCCGCTACCAGGATCAGTTCGACAACCACTCGCCGGTCTTCGTCGGCGAAGCCGGCGTCGGCATGGTGGCGCATGTCAAAAGCCTGATCCGCGATGCCGACGTGATCCTGGCTGTCAATGTGCGTTTCGGCGAGATGACGACCGACGGCTACACGCTGCTCTCCGTGCCCGTGCCACGCCAGAAGCTGATCCATGTGCACGGCTCCGACCGCGAGATCGGCAAGATCTACGTGCCCACCATCGGCATCCACGCCGGCCCAAACGCCTTCGCCAAAGCGCTCACCCCGGTCGAGGGAGCCTGGGCCGAGTGGCGCGCGGTGGCGCGCAAGGCCTATGAAGGCACCTTCACCGCACCCGTGCAGCCCGGCCCGGTCGACATGGTCGCGGTCACCGCTTGGTTGCGCAAGACCTTGCCTGCCGACGTCATCCTCACCAACGGCGCCGGCAATTTCACCGTCTGGCCGAACAAGTTCTTCAAGTTCGGGCCGGACGCGCGGCTGCTTGCCCCGCAGTCTGGCGCCATGGGCTATGGCCTGCCTGCAGCCATCGCCGCGAAAGTCGCGTTTCCGCAGCGCACCGTCGTATGCTTTGCCGGCGACGGCGACTTCCAGATGAACTGCCAGGAGCTCGGCACCGCCATGCAGGCGGGCGCGCAGCCGATCGTGCTCGTCATCAACAACGGCATATACGGCACGATCCGCGCGCATCAGGAACGCAACTATCCGGCCCGCGTCTCCGGCACCTCGCTGGAAAACCCGGACTTCGTGACGTTGGCGAAGGCTTACGGCTTTCACGCCGAGCGCGTCGAGGCGACACAGGATTTCGCCGCGGCATTCGAGCGGGCGCTCAGCTCCGCGACCGGCGCAGTTCTCGACATCGCCATCTCGCCCGAAGCGCTCACGCCCCGGCAGACCCTTTCCCAGATGCGCGACGCAGCACTCGCTTCGCAGAAGGCCACGGCATGACCTCCAGATCAGACGACATCCGTCTCGGCGCGGACATCGGCGGCACCTTCACCGACATCGCCCTCGATGTCAGGGGAACGATGTTCTCGACCAAGGTGCTGACCAATTATACGGCGCCCGAGCAGGCGATCCTCGACGGCATCGACGTCGTCGTCCGCGATGCCGGAATTTCGGCGGCCGAGATAGGCATCATCATCCACGGCACGACGCTCGCCACCAATGCGCTGATCGAGCGGCGCGGCGCCAGGACCGCGCTCGTCACGACGGAAGGCTTTCGCGATGTGATCGAGATGCGGACGGAGAACCGGTTCGAGCAGTATGATCTGAACCTGCAGCTGCCGACGCCGCTGATCCCGCGCGAGGACCGTTTTACCGTCAAGGGCCGCATCGGCGCCGAGGGCCAGGAACTGCAGCCGCTCGATGAAGCGGCGCTGGAGGCAATCGCCGACCGGATCGCGGCCGGCAACTTCGGCTCGGTGGCGATCGGCTTCATCCACGCTTACGCCAACCCCGACCATGAGCGCCGCGCGCGCGAGATCCTCGCTCGCACGCTCACCATCCCGATCTCGATCAGCGCCGAGGTCTCGCCGCAGATGCGCGAGTTCGAGCGCTTCAACACGGTCTGCGCCAACGCCTATGTGCGGCCGCAGATGGGCGACTACCTCGCCCGCCTGCAGACGCGGCTGAAGGAGATGGGCGCCGACTGCCCGGTCTTCATGATCCATTCCGGCGGCGGCCTGATCTCTGTGGAGACCGCATCGGAATTTCCGGTGCGGCTGGTGGAATCCGGCCCCGCCGGCGGCGCCATCTTTGCCGCCGACATCGCCAGGCGCTTCGGACTCGAAAAGGTCGTTTCCTACGACATGGGCGGGACCACCGCCAAGATCTGCCTGATCGAGGACTATGCGCCCCGCACGGCGCGGACCTTCGAGGTGGCGCGCACCTATCGCTTCTCGAAGGGCTCGGGCATGCCGATCTCCATTCCGGTGATCGAGATGATCGAGATCGGCGCCGGCGGCGGCTCGATCGCCTGGGTGGACGCTATGGGCCGCATCCAGACCGGGCCGGAAAGCGCCGGCTCGGAGCCGGGTCCGGCCTGCTATGGCCGCGGCGGCAAGCGCCCGGCGATCACCGACGCCGACCTGGTGCTTGGCAAGCTCGATCCAGACAATTTCGCCGGTGGCGCGATCAAGCTGGACACCTCCGCGTCCGAGCAGGCGATCCTGCGCGATGTCGGCGAGCGCCTGTCGCTCGATGCGATGTCGACGGCCTTTGGCATCTGCGAGGTCGTGGACGAGAACATGGCGAATGCCGCACGCGTCCATGCCGTCGAGAACGGCAAGAATATTTCCGACAATCTGATGATCGCCTTTGGCGGCGCAGCGCCTCTGCATGCGGCAAGGCTTTGCGAAAAGCTCGGCATCGATCAGTGCATCGTGCCGCGCGGCGCTGGCGTTGGATCGGCGATCGGCTTCCTCAAGGCGCCGTTCGGCTACGAGGCGCTGGCCTCGAAACTGACGCGCCTTTCGCGCTTCAAGCCGGCCGAAGTCAACGCCCTGCTCTCCGATCTCAAAGCCTCCGCCGAAGGCTTTGTCCGCACCGGCGCCAGTGGCCAGATCGTCTGCGAGATCACTGCCTTCATGCGCTATGCCGGCCAGGGCTGGGAAATCCCCGTGCCGATATCGGACGAGCCGTTCGGCGACGATGCGGCCGCCAGGCTCAAGGCGCTGTTCGAGACCAGCTATCAGCGCTTCTTCGGCCGCGCCATCGACGGGCTCGACGGGCTGGAGATTGAGATCGTCACCTGGTCGGTGAAGGCGACCGATATTCGTCCGGCCGGCACCAGGCACGAGCTCGCCGCAGGCAAGAAGACCAGCCAACCGACGACGACCCGCGCGGTCTTCGATCCGGCAACGGGGGCGCCGCAGAGTTACGGCATCGTCGAACGCGAGGCGCTGTGCGCCGGCGATCGCATCGCTGGCCCGGCCGTCATCGTCGAGCGCGAGACATCGACTGTTGTCACCACCAGCTTCGACGCCGTCATCCAGAGCGACGGCGCGATCCTCCTGATCCGCAAAGGCAGCCAGGCATGAGCGACATTGGCGAAATCCGCATGCAGGTCATGTGGAACCGGTTGATCTCGGTGGTCGAGGAGCAGGCGCTCACGCTTTTGCGCACCGCCTTCTCGACCTCGGTGCGCGAATCCGGCGACCTGTCGGCCGGCGTGTTCGATCCGCGCGGCCAGATGCTGGCGCAGGCGGTGACCGGCACGCCCGGCCACGTCAACACTATGGCCGAAGCCGTGCTGCATTTCATGAACGAGATCCCGCGCCAGAACATGTTCGAGGGTGACACCTATGTCACCAACGACCCCTGGCTGGGCACAGGCCACCTACACGACATCACCATGGTCTCGCCGTCCTTCCTCAATGGCAAGCTCGTCGCCTTCTTCGCCTGCACGGCGCATGTCGTCGATGTCGGCGGCCGCGGCTTCGGCGCCGACGGCAAGTCGGTCTATGAGGAAGGCATCCAGATCCCGATCATGAAGTTTGCCGAGAAGGGCAAGGTCAACCTCGACTTGGTCCGCATCCTGCGTGCCAATGTCCGCGAGCCCAACCAGGTCGTCGGCGATTTCTATTCGCTTGCAGCCTGCAACGACGTCGGCCATCGCCGCCTCGTCGACATGATGAAGGAGATCGGCCTCACCTCGCTCGACGGGCTCGGCGACTTCATTTTCTCGCGCACCCGCGACGCGATGCTCGAGCGCATCGAGGCGCTACCGAAGGGAAGCTGGTCGAACGAGCTGGTGACCGACGGTTATGACGAGCCGGTCAAGCTCGCAGCCACGGTCTCGGTCCGCGACGACCATGTCGAAGTCGATTTCACCGGCACAGATCCGATGAGCCGCTGGGGCATCAACTGCCCGATTATCTACAGCAAGGCCTATGCCTGCTATGCGCTGAAATGCATGGTGGCGCCCGACATTCCCAACAATGCCGCCTCGCTCGCCTTCTTCACCGTATCCTCACCGGTGAACATCCTGAACGCGGTGCGGCCGGCGCCGGTGGCGCTCAGGCATATTTTCGGCCACATGGTTCCCGATCTGGTGCTCGGCGCCTTCTCGAAGGCGTTACCCGGAAAAATCCTCGCGGAAGGCGCCGGCGCACTCTGGAACATCCATATTTCGGCGCGCCCTGTTTCAGGCGCATCCGGTCGCCGCGCCGAAGTGCTTATGTTCAATTCCGGAGGCATGGGCGCCCGCCCCGAGCTCGACGGCTTGTCGGCGACGGCCTTTCCGTCCGGCGTGCACACGATGCCGATCGAAGCGACGGAACATACTGGCCCGATCGTAATCTGGCGCAAGGAGCTGCGCCCTAATTCCGGCGGCGACGGCGAATTCCGCGGCGGCCTCGGACAGATCATCGAGATCGCCGCGACCGACGGCCACGAATTCGACTTCTCGGCCATGTTCGACCGCGTCAACCATCCGGCCCACGGCCGCAATGGCGGGAAGTCTGGCGTTGCCGGCGTGGTCAAGCTCGACGACGGCACGAAGATGCGGCCGAAGGGCTGGCAGCATGTTCCGGCGGGACGCCGGCTGATCCTCGAACTGCCAGGCGGCGGCGGCTATGGCGATCCGGCCAAACGCCGTGCGGCCGCACGAGCCAATGATCGGTCCAAGGGTTACATCACGGAGAACGACTGATGAGCTATATTGCCTCGCGCCTTTCGGTGGTGAAGCCTTCGGCCTCGATGGCCGCTTCGCAGGCCGCCAAGGCGCTACGCGCCAGGGGCGTGGACGTGATCGATCTCGGCCTGGGCGAGCCCGACTTTCCGACACCGCATCACATCGTCGATGCCGCTCATTTCGCCGCCAAGGCCGGCCAGACGCTCTACACAGCCGCTGCCGGCACGGTTGAGGTGCGCGAGGCGGTAGCGGGAAAATTCCGCCGCGAAAACGGGCTGGACTATACGGCCGATGACATCGTCGTTGCCAACGGCGCCAAGCAGATCATCTTCAACGCGCTGATGGCAACGCTGGAGACGGGCGACGAGGCGATCCTGCCGGCGCCCTACTTTGTCTCTTATCCGGAGATGGTGAAGCTGCTCGGCGGCACGCCGGTCGTCGTCGAATGCCCGGAGACCACCGGTTTCCGGCTGACGCCAGCGCTCTTGGAAAAGGCAATCACGCCGAGGACGAAATGGCTCTTCCTCAACATGCCGGGTAATCCATCCGGCGCGGTCTATTCGGAGCCGGATTTGCGCGCACTTGGCGCCGTTCTAGCCAAGCACCCGCAAGTGCTCGTCCTCTCCGACGAGATTTACGAGCACATCCTGTTCGACGGGCGCAAATTCGCCTCCTTCGGCAAGGCCTGCCCGGAGCTCAAGGACCGCACGCTCATCGTCAACGGTGTGTCGAAGTCCTACGCGATGACCGGCTGGCGTGTCGGCTATGCGGCAGGACCCGCGCCGCTCGTCAAGGCGATGTCGACGATCCAGAGCCAATCGTGCACCTCGGTGTGCTCGATCGCGCAGGCCGCGACCGTCGCCGCGCTCAACGGCCCGCAGGACGATGTCGCGCGCTTCCGGCAGGCCTTCGAAGCGCGCCGCGATCTGGTCGTGGACGGCATCCGCAAGATCAACGGACTGACGCTGTCGCCGCCGGAAGGCGCCTTCTATGCCTATATCGGCTGCGCCAGCCTGATCGGCCGCAAGACGCCGAACGGCGTCGTGCTGGAAGACGATACCGCGGTTGCGAATTACCTGCTGAGTGAAGGCCGCGTGGCGTCGGTGCCCGGCGTCGCCTACGGATTGTCACCCTATTTCCGCATCTCGACCGCGACCGCAGAAGGCGTGCTGGCCGAGGCGATCTCGCGGATCAATGCCGCCGTCGCGCAAGTGGAGTAAACGATGCCGCATTACGAACGTATCCTGATCACCGGCGCCGCCGGCCGGCTTGGATCGGAGCTGCGCAAGGGGCTGGTGCCGCTGGCCAAGACGATTCGCGTGGCGGGGCGCCACTCCTTCGATGATCTTGCGCCTCACGAGGAAGAAGCGGTCTTCGACCTCGCCGACATGGAAGCGACTGTCGCCGCCACCAAGGACTGCGATGCCATCGTACATTTCGGCGGCGCGCCGCTCGAATGCGAATGGCAGACCATCCTCGATTCCAGCATCCGCGGTTCCTACCACATCTATGAAGGCGCTCGGAAACACGGCGTGAAGCGCGTCATCTACGCCTCGTCGGTGCATGCCATCGGCTACCACGAGGTCGAGGCGCATATCGGCGTCGACGCGCCGGTACGTCCCGACAGCCTCTATGGTGTGTCGAAGAATTTCGTCGAAAGCCTCAGCCGGCTCTATTGGGACAAGTTCGGCATCGAGACGGCGTGCCTGCGCATCTTCTCGTCCTTCCCTGAACCGGCCGACCGCCGCATGCTGTGGTCGTACCTCTCCTTCGCCGACTGCGTGCGCCTGGTCGAGGCATCGCTGACCGCGCCGCGCGTCGGCCACACCATCTCTTACGGCATTTCCGACAACAAGCTGAAGATGGTCGACAACAGCGGCGCGAACCATCTGGGATTTATCCCACAGGACAGCGCCGAGCCATTCCGCGCCGCCGTCGAGGCGAAGACGCCGGTTCCCGATCCGAAAAGACCTTCAGTGAAATATCTCGGCGGCTGGTTCTGCGAGCTCGGCCATCCGGACGATACGCCAATATGACGATTTACGACAGCGGGAGTAACATGTGGCTTGATCACGCCAACTGGCATCACAGAACGCGCTTCGCATGCGCGAAATCTCTCAGACTGATGCCAGCAATACCTAGCCCGGACCCAAAGCGATGGTCCGTGGACTGGCAGTCATGATCGGGCTCCTTTGGTTGGCTCCGACTTCATGACGACTCTGGATTCAGCAATGTGACATGCGAGCCGTCATTTTTTGCATGTCTCCAGTCCTGTTCGGTCGTCCGGTTCGCTAGACGACAATCAGCGGGCTCCGGCCTTCGGGCGGTTTCTCGCTATGAACTGGCGATGGCGGACCCCGCCTTGAAGTCTGCCGGTGTCTGTCCATGTCGTGAAACATACTCGAGGCCGGCATCAACGGGATAAGTCGGTTTTTCGATAGACCGCGAAACACCGCGAAGGACGCCGGGTCATTCCCACTCGATGATCAACCGGACCTTCAACACACTGGTTTTGCAGTCCAATTGCTGCCATAAATTTCCTAATACCGTTCCAAATACCGTCGGATTCTTACGCTGTTGAAAAGGCTACAACAATGTAGTCGCTGTCGCGGCATGCATCCTTTTGACTGCATCATTTCCGTAGCGATTTCGCAGCGCCAAACAGAATGGCGCGTGGGCGCCATTTCCGCCAGCGGATGCGGTAAGCAAACCGACACAGGACAGCGGCTGCTTGGTTTCGCATCCGTTTGGCCCACCGAGCACCGGCGAATTTGCACAATTCGACTGTAGACGACTTTGGACTATTCGCAGCCAGTTGGCGAATGGCCGCAGTCGGGCGCCGAAAGCGGATTGTTAATCAGATTGCCTAAGCGAGATAGCGAACGGATACATCCATGAGCGCCACCGCTGTGCCTCCGCCTGGCGCCCAACGGCTGTTCACTTGTTATTCAAGGCGAGGCCGAAGATGTAAGCTGATCGAAACCTATCCCGGCGAGAGCCATCAAGTCGCTTGGCAGAGCGACGTCGCCCGCCGTTTTCCCATTTTCGCTTGAGATGAATGCGATCAGTGCGCTCACTTCTGCGTTGCTCAAAGTTCCAGGCGCGTTCCTTGGCATATTAGTTTTGATGAAACTGAACAGGGCACTGACGCTGCCAGGGAACCACTTTTGTGTAAAGACAGAGCCTCTAAGGGGGGGGCCGAATCCCCCCGAGAGGTCGGCCTTATGACAAAGCACGCAGGTCGAAAGGAATTTGGTCCGACCGGCCCCAGCCTGATCGGCAGAAAAGGTAAGTGGACCTAATGTCGCCGCGTGGCCATCACCCTCGGGGCGATCGGTTGCTCCATTACTTGGCAATGCAATCACTAAAGCCGCGATTGCCAGGAGCATCGCGCCCAAACAGCGCCTGACACTCATCTCGTCAGCCCCCTTTCATTTTTGAAATGGACAGGAGGCGGGCGGCGGACCTGCAGTTTCTGGCTTTGCACGGAACGGTATTGACATCACGAAGTCGGTCTGGACGAAGTCGTCAAATACATTATTACGCGTAACCTGCAGATTGGCCGATGGGAAGCCTGGCCACGGAACGAGCGTACCGTCAACAGATTTGGCAAGTACAGCACCATCTGGCACGGGTTCTTGGTTAGGCAACCCGATCTGAAACAATCCGGTGTTCAGAGGGTTGAAAAATCGCGGTGATGCGGCTTTCTTGTCCCATCCACCGTATGAATGGCAGCTAATGCACGAGGAGTTTACAAAGCCATTCTCGATATGGGCATCTGAAAGCACAATTGGAGAGCCGGTCGTGTCCACGAAATTGACCTGCGTCCCTCCCAATTTATAGTTCTCCCAAACGGTTCCCGCGAGACTGGCTGGCATTTGCGCTGTGTCGGGATACTCCCTTCCAGGTTGGCTGGGGAGCGGCTTTCCAGCGAATATCTTGTGATGAAAGGTCGCCCAGAACCAGTTTGGAACGTCTTTCGTGAGGATGTGAAGCGTCTGTAGCCCAAAGACGACTTTCGTTGCTCCTGTTGATTGTCCAGAGCTGAGCTGCCCATTCTTCACATAGAGTACTATTGAATAGAAATTGTTTGGAACGCCCGACCCAATCTCGGCATCGGTGAATTGCACCCAAGCAGCTTTGACTTCAATGCTCTCTGGAGGGAAAGTGATCGGTCCGACCGCCTTATCAAGTACCGCCTTAGCGTACCTCGCCAATCCATCTCGACTATACAGACAATTCGTACGAATGAAGTCGAACGTCGCTTTGTTCATATATGTCTCGCCGAGACCGCCTACGCTTCCGATATAGACACCCTCTCCTGATGTATTGAACCTTGCGCTTAATGCGGCTTGTTCATGAAAACCTGGCTGCTGCCCAGGCGCCTGACCAAAAAGATGTCTTTCGTCGTTCGCATCGGTCCAATCGGCCGGGTAACTTCCGTCGTCCTTGAATACCTCGCTATCTGCTAACTTCCACGTCTCCCAAACAGAAGTGGTACCTGGCGCTCCAGGACGGCGCGAACAGTCTGGTACTCCGCGAGATTTAGGGTCTGTCGCGACCGCAGGTTGGACCAACGTAGCGAACAAATCCCAAGCGTGCTTGCTGGGATTATCCATCGCATCGGTGCGTACGGGCGACGGAGGACAAAAATCGGCGGGTGTCGCAGGCGGCTGCCCTGCGGCCACCGCGGGAGCAAGCGCGCAGTCCCAACCAACAAACAATGACAAGCAAGTCGCAGCCTGCATCAATCGACGTCCAAGGACGCTGACCATAGCACTCTCCCGAAGTATTAAGTCTTGTCAGTAAAGCGCGCTGCCAAGAGCTTCCATGACCTGGAACATTAAATGGGCAACAATATATAATGCCGGACTAGACGCCAAAGCCAAAAGCGCCCCCCCTGCGGTATGACCATATCCCTCAGAGTCGATTGACGCAATACCGCTTGCACGCGACGACAAAAAGATTAATTGTCAGGGCAGAGACTATAATACAGGCACGTGCGTTCGCGACGGGCATACGTACACTTATTAACTGAGGAGAAGGGCAAGCACGTCACACCTGCGAGAGAGGCACATAACCTTGGGAGGGATTGGAATGCAGGTATTTGCTGGATTGGCTGCGATTGGCTTTTTTGTGATAGAGGTACTGTCAGTCACGCCTGCAGCGGCGGGAGGACTGGGGAATATCGAGCGCCTCCAGAACGAGGTGCAAGACATCGTGAAGCGGGCGAAACTGCCCGACGCCGATCAGAAGTTGATACTCAATTCGATTCGTGTGGACCCTCGCATCGTTGGCGGCGAGGCGGTGGATTTCAAGCAAAATGAGTGGCAGGTTGGGCTTGTAAGGGCGGTCGCCCCCGATCCACAACGGTTCCTGTTTTGCGGCGGGTCGCTTGTGGCGCCAGGCTGGGTCCTAACGGCGGCGCACTGCGTCGACAACTTCATCGTGAACAAGAACCCAGCCGCGCTAGACGTCGTCGATGGCACGAGTTTCCTGCCTGCTGGCGGCGAGCGTCTCAAGGTAACCAACATCATCATCCATCCGAAATGGGACTCGCAGCTTAACGAGTACGATTTCGCACTACTTCAGTTGGCGCGGGACGCGAGGATGGGCCGACCGATTGCGCTGATCCCAGAGGGTTCAAGTTACCACGGGACGGCCTACGTTACGGGTTGGGGAGCGATCTTCCAAGGCGGAAATACGACGACCGACCTGCTCGGTGCAACCGTGCCCATAGTGCCGAATGATGCGTGCAATGCGAAGGACAGTTACAACGGACGAATTACCTCGGCGATGATATGCGCTGGCAAGGAGGACGGCGGCGTCGATTCTTGTCAAGGCGATAGCGGAGGGCCACTAAGTGCCGTTGTAGACGGGAAGCGCCAGCTCGTCGGCGTTGTGAGCTGGGGCGAGGGTTGCGCCAAACGCCTGAAATATGGCGTCTACGCCAACGTCGCGGTTGCAACCGTGTGGATAGCCAACACGCTGGCGCGCTGAGCTATTAGTCCGGGCTTGAAGCGAGTGACTCCGTTGACGGGACTATTCGGTTGTCACCTTGCCCGTTGATTTTAGGGGCAAGGTCAGGTGTTGCGAACGTTGGTCCGCCTAGCGCAGGACCGAGTCCGGTCTACGGCTTTGCAGCTGGATCGAGAACAAGAACAAACGCGGTTAGGAGGATCATGCAAGCCGACCGCTATTGGAGCGGACGGCCTTTGTTGAACATTTGGTTAAGCTCCTGAAGCGGAGGCGCATTGAGGTTTGATCGGGTTAGCGCGTCGGTTTCCTGTGCTGCCTTCAACTTGTTTTGTAGCGCTCTTTTGAGCGCCGCCCATTGCGCGGCATCGAGCTTCCCAGCCGATTCCGCGCTTTGGGCATAGTTTCGCACCGCCGCTGCATAGACGAGCGACGGTGTGTTCGGATCGGTGGCGACGGTGAGTGCGTAGGACGTGAATGTCGGATCATATTGACCAAGCACTTGAGCCGCCGCGGCTCGAAGAGCGGGCTCCGCCTGGTCGTTGAGAAAAATCTTGTTGCGAATCAAAGGTCGGTCTCCTGGAATTGAGCCAAGAACCGCCACGGCAGCCAGTCGCGCTTCCGCGGGCCCCTTATCCAGAAAATCCAAAAGGCAGGCACGCGAACGCGCCTCAGGTGCTTGCGTGCAAAGTTCGGCCGCTTGCTTTGGTGTGACCGCTCCATTGGCTAGGGCCTCCGCCAGCAAGGGCGAGGCTTCCTCCGCGGAGGACCTCACCAGCGTCTTTAAGGCGAGCATACCTGCCTCGGATCGACTTTGGCGAGTTGCCAGCCTCAATGCGTCGAGCGCCACCTTGTGCTGGTTTTGAACGTAGCTTCCCCATATTGTGCCCGGGTGCATCGCGGGGTCGTGATTGCCGGCGTCGTGACCGGCCATGACGACCGAGTTAGCCAAGATTCCGACTGCGGATTTTCGCACGTCTTCGACGGGATCCGTTACCAACTCCGCAGCGACGGGCAGAGCCGCGTCTTCGGAAATCAACGCAAGACCTTCGAGCGCCTTGCTGCGTGTTCCTGGATCAAAATTCGTGTTTGCGGCGGTGACGCGCAGTCTTTCGATCTCGCCTGCGTTCTCCAGGAGATACGCCCTGACACGCGGATCGGGATTGGGGGGCTGGCCCAACTGGGCCAGGCACGGCGCAGCCAAAAGCCAAGCGCTAACCAAGGCGGAAACGAAGATGCGGCTGTTATTGTTGCCACCCATGTAGGTCATTTGAGAGGCCGTCCGAGATAGTCGATGTCGTCGTAGCAATATCCCAGCGCCGAGGAGGCCTGTTCGGATCCTAGGTAATCTAGCATTCTTGCTGGCGTGAGCGAAGCGGCCTCGGACTTTGAACTTATTCCGGGCATCTGATGCGACGTGGAAGGCCATCCCGATGCTTCTGCGGGATCTGGGTATCCCCAAGGCCACATCGGATCGTCGGCGTAGGTGCCCTTCCTGTATATGCCCGCATCTGGCCCGGTTCCTGGATATTTCCCCAGGGCTGAGTACGCGTCCTCATCATTCCCGCTGAACCGGGAATAGGTGGCCTGCCAGTGTGCCCAAACCCTATCCACGTTGGCATGCAGCAGGAAGAAGAGTGGGTCGGCGGGCGAGTCGGCCGTGGCAAG
Source organism: Mesorhizobium sp. B2-6-2 (assembly GCF_006440615.1). Lineage (NCBI taxonomy): Bacteria > Pseudomonadati > Pseudomonadota > Alphaproteobacteria > Hyphomicrobiales > Phyllobacteriaceae > Mesorhizobium > Mesorhizobium sp. B2-6-2. The sequence continues at coordinate 156,929 of NZ_VFUG01000009.1, forward strand.
CCAGCCGCCCAGGTTTCGATGCACACCGCTATGGAAACTACTCTCGATTTGGCTATGGAATATCACGAACGCGCGGTGGAAGTTCGCCGGTACGGCTGGATCAAGGACGCCTTGGCTTGGCGCCACAGCTGGGTCTCGAATCAGCCGACCCATTTGTGGATCGATCCAGTCGCCTAGACCTGGCCCGCTGACGAACGGCACACCTGGCACAGTCGCTCCCATGAAATCATCGGAAAAAACATGGTCCGCAGGCTCATCGAAGCGCCAATATGGAATGGTCACACGCGGGTCGACCTGCTGGAGGCGACGTTCAAGATCAAGGAGTAGCGCTCGGTGCCATGGCAAAAAAAGTGGCGACCTGTGAATTTCAAGCTGATTGGCCGCTTCATGGATGCGAACGAACGGTTCGTAATCCGACGACGCGGCGCTGTTTTGGATATCGTGAAGCTTCTTCAAAGCGTCCAGAAAAATTTGGACTTCAAATCTCGTCAACGACTCCGCGTTTTTTCGCACCCGCACCATCACGTCCACCGATCCAAGCTCCAGGCCTAGGTCATCAAGCGCGATCACGCGCACGTCTTTGGCGCCAGTGGAGGCCTTCGTCCCCATGATCCAGAACGACGCCCATGCCCCATTCGAGGGAAGGGGCAGACTGAGAGTGGAGGAAGGAGAGTAAGACTTCTTGTCGAGGACTTCGGCTCCGTTTAGCTGGAAGGCCACATTGCCGCTGCTGTCGGTAGAGACAGCAGAGAGGGTTAGATGTTGTTGCGCTGTCGACGACTTGCTTAAGAGTCGAGCTCGCGAGAGAACAGGAGTCCAGCAAATATAAGGACTGCTATCGTGGGCGCCGTCGCCGATTTGTATTTCGACCGACTGAGCCGTTGATCGACCGACGGCGGCAATCGAGATGAGGACGCACCAGAATATTAGGCCGAGAAGAATTCGCATTGCACCCTTGCGATTGGATTGCCACCGTCGAAATCATTGCCCTGGCGCCGTCACTCGCACAACAGTCTCGGCCCCACCGTCGGCGGGCGCATTGAAAAATGTAAGGGTGGCGTCCGCAGTCGTGGGAGGCTTATCGGAAACGAACGAAAAGTTATAGGCCGAACCCCAGCGAACCGCGTTTGCGTTGGTGTCTTCGGAAGATTTGCGCGTTGACCAGATTATCTGGTTGCCTTGAATGCGGCTGTCCCAGGCGTCGTTCGACCATATCTCCCCATTCGAATGTGGAGCTTTGAATGAAGCGCTGCTCTGGTCAATCTGCTGCTCAGGCACTGCAAATGCCTGGACAGCGAGATCGCTGTTCATATTGTACACGGAATAATCGTACCGGAACTTCCCACCGGCGAGGGGCTGGGCCTTGGAGCCTACTAGGATATACGTCTTCACCCCGTTCTCATCAAGATCGACCTCGGAGAGCTGCGCCCCGTACTCTTTCCAGGCGAACAGAGCCGGCTGCATCCGCACCTCCGGGCTTTCGTTTCGCAACACCCACGCTCCAGATCTTAAGATCGGTTTGACTTCCCTATAGGTCACATTGTTACGTGCGTTACCGGCTGTCGCATCGTCGGCGGTGATGTACTGGGCCTCCACGAAATACCGCGCGCCTGGCGTGAGCAGGTCAGCTTCGTCGACGAGCAAGATCCGTTCCGCTGGATCGCTTGGGGGATAGCCGGTCAGATCTTGTGCTTTGGATCCGTCAAATTCAACTTTTGCAGAATTGGTTATTCTGCTCCGAGGCCCAAGATTACGGGGATCTGAATTGAGATCCTCAGTATACAGGTCGGAGCAACCGGGACGCAACTGGCTTCCCCCGGCCCCAGCCTGGCAGGTGCGATGCATTTCCGGTATGCCACCGCAATCGTTCTGATTCGTCGCGTAGAATCCGTGCTTGACCCAAGATTTCGCCAATTGCTCCATCCTTCCATCTGCCAAGCGATAAAAGTTGAGGGTGATGGCTGGATGATGTGTGTCCGGAAGGCGCTGCCAATTGAGTGGCGAATCCCCAATATTGCAGGAATTGGTTGAAGCCGTGAGACCGATCTTCGATCCGAGCCGGCTGTCTTCCCGAGCGTCGTCGATGAATCCCACGATCACATCCGGCCCTGTCGCGGCCGCTTTGAGGTTGCTCGACAGCAGCGAAACGACGACAACCGCGATCCCATATGCTATACGCATGACTTACTCCCGTGGGCTATTTAATATCGACTTTTAGCAGATGGTCAGCGGCGCTGACGCGCTCCCCGCCCTGATCGAAACCAAATCGCTTGGCAGCGACACGAATGAGGTACCGCTTGTTCAGCGATGCCGGAAAATACAATCTGTATTGCCTTGGTGTCAGCGTAGGGGCGGGGTTGATCCAGCGCATATGCCCCTGGAAAGACATGTCGCGGAGTACGAATATTGTCCCATCCGTGAAGACACCCCCTCCCAGGTCGCTAAACCCTAACGCCTTGGTCTGCTCGATGCTTGGAAAGTCACCACTAGCCGGCTCCGCACCATCAGAGGGTATACCGACCTCGTGTATCGCTACGTTAAAGCGTACATCATCGCGCTCAGGGACTCCGCCGAATGAATTGATATACGTCCAGTCAAGCCGGATGCGCTTTGGCGACAATTCCGAGGAACCGTCGGGATTGTCTTCAATGCCCACTGCGAAATTTTGAGGACCTGATGGATCTCCGATCCTCGTCGCCTCATCCATCGTGGACTCGGGAGTTGGAGCATCGGTGTAGGTTTTGAGGGAGCGCGAATCTCCATCAGCGTTCTCGATAACCGCGCGAAGCTTATCCCAATCAGCATCCGAGATGGGAGCAGGTTGAGGGTCGGAAACGTCATTGCCTTGCGGTTCCGCGTACATCCACGGATGAATTTTACCTGCGCCGGTCCGAAGTGCCCAGTCGGTGCGGAAACTGTTTTCCAACCCGCTGTCTCCGGCAATAGAACCGAGGCGTCCTACTGCATCCGATGCAAAGCGTCCGGTGCCGTTGTTGGTGAGTCCATGGCATGAGGTACAATTTCGTGCTGGATCTACAATCGTGAGGTCGCCATCGAGCGTGCCCCTGTGAGCTGCGGTATAGTCCGTCCCAACCACTCGGTAGGGGGTCTTCGAGTTCCGGGTACGCTCGGGGAGCAGATCGCCAAGGCTGAACGCCGCGGCCTCATCTTTGTCGCGATAACCCACGCGCGCTTGCTTGATATAGGGGGTAATGATCCTGGGTTCTTTGTTATCGTGGCACGCGGCGCAGTCGACCCTGAAAGTCGCGTCGTATGTCTTGGATGCCAGAGTCCGACCAGCAGTGTCGTTGTATCCGCCTCCTCCTGGTGCCACAGTAGGCGTACTCCAATCGAACTTTATTCCTTCATAGCTTCCGTCGAAGAACGCCAATTCCCCGCTCACCTGGTTGAAGCCGATGTAACCAAGCAGCGCATAGGAGTTGTCGTTCTCACTCCAATATTTCTCTGGTCTTAGAATCTCCGGGCCGTGGGTTTTCCTCGCAAGTGCGATCCATTCGACGTTTCCTTTTTCGATCCTAGAGAGTCTCGAAGCGGTACCGCATGGTGTTACACCGCCTGCCAGAGACGGCTTGTCGCATTTGTCGATGGTCGCCGTCCAATTTACAAACACACCGTTCTTGTCGCGATGCTCGTATTCGAGCGGAGAGCCAGATTTGGAACTGTTCGGCTTTAGTTCCGCTCGATTGCCGTCCACCTCCACATACGTGGCCCGCGTTTCGATAACTGACCCGTCAGAGCGGACAAATCGGCCAAGCGTGGTAACGTCGAACGGCGGGATCGGTCCGAAGACAGCTCTGACTTCATCGGCGTAGCGGAGGTTAATGTCTGTTTCTTTCGAAGCAGGTGCCCAAAAGATATTGCCGTTCCACCGATTAACCTTGGATGAGAAGTAGTCTCCTCTGCCCAAAAAATCCGGCGCCGCGTTGAGAGGTCGACTTGACGACCCTACCGCTAAGCGAAATTGATCAGTTATTTGTCCAAGTTTTTGATGTTGTTCCAGGAAAATTGAAAGCTGGTTGACGTACTCTAAGGTGCGAGAATCTCCCTCTGGCAACTGCGACATCGGTCTAGCAAACGGATATCGGGGCGCCTTTAAAAGTTCCCCCTCATTGATGAGAGCTTGGCTATTGGTCCGTTCGAGCGCGGCGGCGTCGAGATGTCGGATCAGATCGGGCGCGGTTTGCCGGACAAAATCGGCGAACGACTTCGGCCGCATCAGTTTCGCGTCTTGGGCCAGGGCACAGGAACCCGCCGCTGCAAAGGCAATCAGACTGCAAAGCAAGAGGCGCATGAACTCGACCCCCCCGATCGCGTCATGTATAATTGCACGAGTATACCTGGTTTAGCAATCAGAGATATGCATCCTCCCGGTCAATGTCCTGTAGCAGTGCTGGACGAGATACTTACGCGCTGTTTTTAGTGCACAAGAGCGGCTGCGCCGGGAAGGTAAGTCCAAATGCTATCTGGGCCCGCGGGATCGGCTGCAGGCACGTGAAAAAAAGCCGGCAGGCAGGAAATGGCCTGAGCACTGCGCTGCGGTTCACCGTTCGGCAGGATTGGTTTTGCGCTGGTGGTCACCCGGAATCTCGGAGCTGCCCGACGTGCTGAGCGCGGAGGAAGCGGCGCGGGTGCTCGAGCCGGCGCCAGGCATCAAGTACATGGCTGCGCTCGGTGTCGCGTATGGCCCAGATCTACACGGTCGGAGGTCACGCGTCTGAATAGGTCAGCGGCATCAATTCGAAACGCATGTTGGTCCGTGTCGAACAGGAGCATGATCGGTTCGATAAGAGTGCGGTCTAAGAGGCTGGACTTTCAGTGGGAGTTCACCTCGGAAGAACATCGAGGCTTTGATCGCGGCAGCACGAATGCGGCCCGCACCTTGCTCGTTGAGCAGAAAGCCGATTGCAGGCGATCTCTCAGGTGGTCGACTGAACCTTGTCGACCTGATGAGGTTGGTCTGCCTCCTCGATGCTGGGGGAGGCGAATTCTCGACGCATGGCTCGCATGAGGCTGTGTAATTGAGGCCTCAGTTCCGCGTTTTCCCCGAGCCGGCCGAAGGGATTGAGGGCGTCTGCATGGTTTCGGAAGTCCCTTCCGCAGTCCGCACAGTCGGGACAATCGTGTCGTTGCCTCTTGCTGATGCATGAAAATGACCACGTACCGGTGGAGGAAACCATAAAGAGCTTGCTGCACCTAGGCGCGCGTCACCAGCGGATCACGACGACTTTTTCAGTTCCATTGGCGAGTTCGACAGCCTCGGTGCCATCTTGCTTGCGGCTCTGGATTTCGCGCTCTCAACGGCTTCAACCCCGGCGGCAACGGCCGCAATGCTTCATCGACCTCGGCGACACAGACCAATGTTTCTTCCGGGAGGTCCTTGATTTGGTTTCAGCAACTGGCGAACGTTCATGGCAAATCTCCTTGGCGCTGCGGGGAGCAGATACCTGCTTTCGCCGGCGCGAACCATGGTTCGTGAGAAAAGTTCCGTTCGCCAGCGCACTGATCAAAATGCGGCGCGAGAGTATCGGCCTAGGTTAAGTTTGCTCCTCCAACCCATGCCAGTTCGCCGGCGCTTCGTGCTCGAACTCAAGGAGATCGGTAGCAGCCTTCCCCCGCCCAGAACATTCTGCTGGACGGCATCGAAGGAGATGTGCGCCGCCCACCTCCAAGTGCTCGGGTACTGCTTCGGATCTTTTCCAGTCGCAGTGGCCTGGAATCACGCGCAGTAATTTTCCAGTAAACTCAGCCTTTCGGAATACCATCCGAACCCACACCGTTAGGTCATTCAGCTCGCAGTACGGCCGATGATCCGCGCCGAAATGTCACCGTCACCGACCGAACAGGCGTTCGCCGAAGCGGTGGCAGTGATGATTTGGAGCGATGCCACTCTTGCCGAGCGGTCGTCGCAACAAGTCCACGAATTCCAGAGCTGCTGGTGCTTCACCGTTTGAGCATGGCCGAGATGCCATGCCGGATAAGAGGAACGTGTTGGGCGAACCGAAGCCCCGCATGGCGTGCAAGCCGTGCCGCCGGTCGCTCGCTTGAGTAGAGTCGGACGAGTATATTCGTAGCATGGTAGAGCGGCGCCGCCGACAGGCGCAGCCGCCTTTCGTATCTGTGCAGCATGTCGGGATCGGCAATGTCACGGCGGTCGCGACTTGCAGTCAGGATTGCATCGGCGAGTTGCTTTTGGCTGCTGAGACCGATGTTGAAGCCATGCGCTGTCACCGGGTGCATTCCAATAGCAGCGTCACCGATGAGTGCGGCACTCGGAGCCCTGAGTTCGTGCGCCCACGTGGTGACCAGCGGAAAGGCGTGGCGGCTGCTTGCCAATGTCATTTCCCCGAGACGGCCTTGACACCGCTTCGTCAATTCCCTGAGGAACAAATCGTCGTTGGAGGCAAGCAGTCTGCCGACCTCGCTTGAGGGCAGAGTGAGCAGCAACGAGGAGACCCCCTCCCCCAGAGGCAACATCGCTATCGTTTGATGGTGATCGAACCATTCGGTTGCCACATGGTGATGGGCGCGTTCATGCCGCACCCGACAGATCAGCATCGAGTGGCCAAGCCGATTGATGTCGGCGCCGATGCCGAGCAGATCACGCGTGGGAGACAGGCGCGAATCTGCGGCAACAACAAGCCTGGCGCTCAACTGCATGCCGTCAGAAAGCGTAACCACTGCTCCTTTGTGGCTGGTCCTTGCATGGACGACCGAGTGGCCGCACCGCAGCTCTGGCTGATCACGCAGCCGAACGATTTTGAACAGCGCATCGCGAATGCGGCAGTTCGGGACCAAAATTCCGAGGGGCTCTCCACACGCTCTTGGAGCATTAAAACGCAGAGCGAAAGCGCTCGATCCGTTGAGGACGCGTGCGCCTTGAAGTGGTGATTTGTCCGAAGCGGGAATGATATCCCAGGCGCCGAGCTCCCGAAGGATTCTGATCGAGGCATGAGTCAGCGCGATCTCGCGACCGTCGAACGCCGGATTCGCGAGCCTTTCCCGGGCCTGCGCTTCAACAAGTGCCACTTTGAGTTTGCTCTGGGCAAGCGAGGCGGCGAAGGAAAGTCCGACCGGCCCCGCGCCAACGACAATGATGTCGAAGCTGTTATCGGAGACGGCCATCAGCGTGGCGCCATCGGGTCGGCTCTCCAGTGTTCAGGCACGAATTGCGAAATCAAAAACGCCTTTGATGCTAGTTTAAGCACGACGCGCGCAAGCTATGGCCGCCTAAATAAGTGGCAAGCCGCCTTATCAGCGGCAGATGCTCACAAAGCCGTTGCTTGACCGCTGATGCTGGCAAGTAAGCGGTCGATCGGGCCGTTGCTGCGGCGCGATCTCGCGATCCTGGCCACGGAAGTGCTGCTGCTGCTGCTGATATTGCTGCCGCCGCAGCCTGTTCTCCAGCATCAGTAATTGGTTCTGCTCGACCAGCGCATTGCGATTGGCGGAGTTGAGGACTGGTGCCGAGGCGACTTGATCCGGCAACGTCGCCGTTCCCAGCATTCCCGACATGAAGATCGTCAATAGGCGAAATCGCGACATCTATACACTCCTGCAAACAAAACTTTGGCATACGCAGTTGCCCGGTGATGCCACCATGCCCGCAGGACCAGCGAACATGGCCAGCGTCTGACGCCGCTCTGCTGCCGTCCCGCGATGTCTTGAGCACGCGGTCAGCAGCCTCGCGTCCGAGCGCCTTGGGTTCACATCGACGGTTGTCAGTTGCGGACGCGCCGCAAGCTCCACAACGTTCTCAAAACTAGCGAGGGCTACATCGGCATGTATTAGCGAGCCATCTCGCAGAGCGGGTCGCACGCACCCTGGGCGATCTGATCGTTGCCGCCGGAGGTCGCGTTCAGCCTTTGCTCACAAGAATCCGGCCGCCGCCTTGCGCAGCCACGCTTCGGCCCACTTTTGGCTTTGGCCGTTCTTCGTGTGGGTCTTGATTCAAACCGATCGCCGAGGCGTTCGGCGGCGCGATTCGTCGACGTAGGCATGGATTCTCTCCCTGAAGGACTGGCCGATGAAACCACGCCGATGAGTAGATAACCCTGATCTAGGTCAAGCGGTGTGAGTAATCCGGCGACCGCGGTTCGACGATCACCCGCCTGCATATTGGGCGGAATGGGCGACGTAATCTTTCGAGCGACACAGGCTTTTCACAGATCAGCGTCAACCGGCGGCAGGTGAAGCTGCCTATGCAACCTCAGCAGTAGTTCCACTCGGCTTATCACCGGCATCCCAACAGTCGTCTGCAGAGCGGCTTGAATCAGCGTTCTGGCTTGTCTTCCTGGTCGACAAGGATACGCTCTGCTGCCCCGTCGAGATCTTCGTACTGACCGCTTTTCAATGCCCATAGGAAGCCAGACAGCCCAAGCCCGCCGAGGAGCAGGGTCCCAGGTATCAAATAGGCAAGCGTCCTCATTACAACTGTACCCGTCCGCCATTGTTGGAGTGTCTATCATTGGCAACAGTTTCCGCTGGTGCGTGCCGAACAAAGCCTTCCAGGCGCAATGCATTCCCGATCACCAGCAGTGATGACGCAGACATAGCAATCGCCGCGATAAGCGGAGTGGCGTGCCCTAGAATAGCGATTGGTACAGCGATGGTATTGTAGAGAGTCGCGACGGCGATGTTTTGGCGGATCAGGCTTCCTGCCTTGCGCGAGACGTCCAGCGCGAGCGGCACCGCCAGGAGGCTTTCGCGCAGGAAGACGAAATCCGCGGCGTTGCGGCCAACATCGGCGGCGGTGGCCGGTGCGATCGAGACATGCGCTGCGCTCAGCGCCGGCGTATCATTGAGGCCGTCGCCAACCATCAGAACCCTGTGCCCCACTTTCGCGAGGGTCTCGATGCGTTCGAGCTTGCCGGATGGCAGCAGGCAGGGAACGAAGTTGTCGATTCCGAGTGACTTCGCAACCTCGGCACAGGCCGCCGCGGTATCGCCTGACAGCATTTCCACGGGAACCCTGGCGTCGCTCAATTGATCGATGGCCGCTCTGGCGTCGACCCGCAACGCATCCTCGAAAGCGAAGGAAGCGACAATCATCCCGTTCTTCGTGAGAACGGTTCCGCCGTAGCCATGTTTGGCTTCGCCGCCGGTTCGAGCCTTCCATCCAGCCCATCCGCGTCGGCCCAGTCGCCAGGTGCTTCCCGCATCAGTGGCCTCGATTCCGAATCCCGGATGCTCGGTGACGGCATCGAATTTGAGCTGCCCGCCAGGAATGGCAAAGCCGGCTATGGCCTTTGAAAACGGATGACGCGAGTGCGCCGCCAGGTCGGCTGCGACTGCCAGCATGGCCGGATCGATCGACGGCGCGTTAACGAGCCGGGGCTGGCCAAGCGTCAGCGTTCCGGTCTTGTCGAACACGGCAATGTCGACAATTGCCAGGCGTTCCATGGCGGAGCCGTCCTTGACCATAATGCCGTTCTCAAACAGGCGCCGCGCGGCGACCACCTGCACGATCGGCACGGCGAGGCCAAGCGCGCAGGGGCACGTGATGATGAGAACGGCGATGGCGATCGTCATCGCCCGGTGCCAGTCGCCGGTCGCCACTATCCAGCCCAGGAATGTCACGAAGGCGGTGAGATGAACCATGGGCGCGTAGAGCGCCGAAACGCGGTCGGCGATACGGCGATATTGCGCGCGGCCGCCCTCGGCGGCCTCCATCAACCGGACCATTTCCGCCAGGAATGAATCTTTTGCGGCGGCTGTCGCCTCAATCGTCAGCGGGCCGGTAAGATTGAGCACGCCGGCCTGTACCGCTTCGCCCGGCGCTACGTTTTTCGGCGTGCTTTCGCCTGAGGCCAGCGAGCAGTCGAGATCCGACGTTCCCTGGATGATCTTGCCGTCGACGGGGATCCTCTCACCGGCCGCGATCAACATCCGCATGCCTGGTTCGATCTCGCCGACCGGCAGATAGTCGCGCGCGCCATCGCCGCGCAGCACCATGGCGCCACGCGCGGCCAGCTGAGACAGGCCTTTCACGGCAGTTCGGGCACGCTCCCGCATCACATGATCCAGCGTGCGTCCGATCAAAAGGAAGAACAGCAGCGATACCGACGCGTCGAAATAGGCGTGGTCGCCATGATTGATCGTCTCATAGAGGCTCATGGCGTAGGCGAGCGAAACACCGACCGCGATGGGCACGTCCATATTCATGCGGCCATGACGCAAGGCGTTCCAGGCCGACCGGAAGAAGATGCCGCCGGCGAAGGCGAGGGCAGGAATGGCGATCAGCGCCGAGACCCAGTGAAACAGGTCGCGGGTAGCACCTTCGGCGCCGGACCAGACAGAGACCGAAAGCAGCATGATGTTGCCCGCCGCAAAACCGGCAACAGCGACGGCGCGGATCAGTTCGGCAAGCGTCTTGTCCTTGTCGTCGATCTCGGGTGCGAACAGATGCGCCTCGTAGCCAAGCCTGCCAAGCGCGGCGACGAACGGTGGCACCTCGTCTCCACGCCACCGGACCGCGACCCGTTTCGTCGACAGGTTGACGCGCGCGCTTTCGACGTGATCGAGCTTTCCAAGTGCCGCCTCGATCGTCTGGATGCAGGCGGCGCAATGAACCGTCGGCACTGAAAGGTCGGTCTGCCGAAGATCGTCGCCAAGCGATCGGCTCGCCAACCTGATTTCCTGGCTGGATGGCAGGACCCATGTGGCGCCGTTCAGATCCAGCGCCGTTTCAGCGCCCGGTGCACAACAGCTCATTGCAGAGCCCCATGAGAGATCATGATCCTGCTGACGTCGCGATAGGGTCGTGCCAGGCCGGCATCGGCGTCGACTTCGACGATCCAGACGCCGTCCTTCGGCATCTGCTGCGCTGCGAATTCCTTGCCTGAGGCGAGGGCGAGCGTGACGGACTTGTCGTCTTTCTCGTAGGCGGGATGACGAAACAGCACCTTGACGCCGTGCAGAGGAACCGGCTTGCCGGCCGCGTCGGAGAGGCTGTAGCGGACTTCGCCCCATGCGATGGTCAGCTTGCCGGTCCAACCGAGCGCGGCTTGGGCGCGGCCGGCCTCGGCCTCCTTGTTGAATTGCTGGCTCGCCACATATGTGTTCTCGACGACAAGGCCGGTCCAACTGGTGTTGGCGAGCGTGGCCATCGTCAGATTGACCGCGATGACCACGCCGAAGAAGGTGAGAATGATGGCCAGCATGTGCCTGCCGGTGAATTCGCGAGGCTTTTGGGCATTGGCGGTCATTTGGCGGCCTCTGGCGCGTTGAATGTTGCGGTGTACTCGTTCGACTCGGAGCTCGCTCTGTCCTCGACACGGAACTTGAAGGTCTGTGCCGGAGCGTGGATCTGGTCCGCCGGCTGGCGAACGAAGACCTTCAACGTTTTCAGGCGATCGGGCTCGACCGGGATGGCAAACGAGCGGCCCGCCTTGATGTCGTCCCCGACCACGCTCATTTCGCCTCCTTGCAAGCCCTGCATGGTGACAACAATGATCCGCGGCTCGGGGATCATGTTGAGCAGTTTGACGGTGTAGCCGTTGCGGATCGAGCCGTCGGACAACGTTACGAATTGCGGATTGCGATCGTGCAGCACATTGACTTCGAGCCTGTCGCGCGTCAGCAGCGAATAGAGCAGACCCAGGCCGATCAGCGACCACAGACCCATGTAGACGTAGGTGCGTGGCCGGAAGATCTTGCTGACATGGAAATGCGCCACCTTGTCGGAGAACAGGCCATCAGCGGTCCTGACCAGCGACGGGTTGACTGAACTGGAGCCGCCCGCGGTCGCCAACATCATGTTGGCGTTGTAATCGGAGAGCGTTGCGTAGGAAATCAGTCCGCGCTCTTTGCCGAGCTTGTCCATGACGCCGTCGCAGGCGTCGATACACAGCGCGCAGGTGATGCATTCGAGCTGCTGGCCGTCGCGAATGTCGATCCCCATCGGGCAGACCGCGACACAGGCATTGCAGTCGACGCAGTCGCCGACGGACTGCCCTGTCGCTTGCACCTTCTTGGCGTGACGCGAGCGCGGTTCGCCGCGCCAGTCATTGTAGGTGACGGTAAGCGAATTCTCGTCGAGCATGGCTGCCTGGATGCGCGGCCATGGGCACATATAGGTGCAGATCTGTTCGCGCATCAGGCCACCGAACGTGTAGGTGGTCGCCGTCAACACGGCGATGGTGATGTAGGCGACAGGCGCGGCGGTACCGGTGAAAAGTTCGCGAGCCAAACTAGGCGCATCGGCGAAATAGAAGATCCAAGCACCGCCGGTGGCCGCGCCGATGACCAGCCAGATCGTGTGCTTCGATAGGCGCAGCACCAGCTTGCGGGCGGTCCAGGGACCAGCGTCAAGCTTCATGCGGGCGTTACGGTCCCCCTCGACCGCACGTTCGACGACAAGAAACAGGTCGACCCATACGGTCTGCGGACATGCATAGCCGCACCAGGCACGGCCGACAGTCGAGGTAATCAGGAAAAGCCCAACGCCGGCCATGACCAGGAGGCCGGCCACATAGAAGAATTCCTGGGGCCATATCTCGATGAAAAAGAAGTAGAAGCGCCGGTTGGCGAGGTCGAGCAGCACGGCCTGATCCGGAGCAAATGGACCGCGATCCCAACGCAGCCAAGGCGTCAGGTAGTAGATGCCGAGCGTGATCGCCATCACCAGCCATTTGAAGCGGCGAAAGTTGCCCGAGACGCGCTTTGGGAAGACTTTCTTGCGTCTGGCATAATGCGGCTGGCGGGTATTCGAGGAATTTGGGGCCGAGCCTTCGAGCCGTTCAGTTCGCGTATCATTGCGCACGTGCGTACCACTCCCATCCGAAGTCAGAAGGGGATTTCGTGCCGCATCGACGAGCGGCGCAGCCGAAATGGTGTCGAGGCCCGGCTTGCGCCGGGCCCCGTCGCTTGGCAGGGGGAGGCCGAGAATAGGCCTTGCCTTCCTATTCTCCGCCGCCAAGCGAATGGACATAAACCGCAAGCTCCTTGACTTTGATCTCGCCGAGACGGCCGAGCCAGGCCGGCATGACACCTTCCTTTGGCGCGCGGACCTGGGCTGCGACCGCTGCCTCGCCGGCCCCGTGCAGCCAAATGGCGTCGGTGAGGTTGGGGCCCCCAAATTCCCTGTTCCCTTCCGCGTTCTCACCATGACAGGCGACGCAATTGTCGGAAAAGACTTTGGCACCGGATTGGATCAGACTTGCATCGGCGACCTTGCCAGAGAGGCTGACGACATATGCGCTAACCTGCTTGATCTCGTCGGCGGTGATGATGTCCCCGAACGCCGGCATTTCCGACAGGCGCGTGTCCGGATCCGAAGCGAAGCGGATGCCATGGGTGATCGTCTGCTGGATCTGCTCGGCCTTGCCGCCCCACAGCCAGTCGTCGTCGTTTAGGTTGGGAAAGCCCTTGGAACCTTGGGCGCCGGAGCCGTGGCACTGCGTGCAGTTGACCTTGAATGCGGCGCCGCCGGCGGCGATGGCGAATTCGCGCAAGGCATCGTCCGCAGCGATCTCCGAGACACTTTTCGACTTCACCGCCGCGAGGTATTTGCTCTTCGCTGCTTCCGCATCCGCCAGTTCGTTCTTGACGTCATTGCGGCTCGAATAGCCGAGAACACCCGTCGTCGCCGAATGCAGCAGTGGCCATGCGGGATAGGCGATTGTGTAGCCGATCGCCCACACGATGGTGACGTAGAAGATGGTGATCCACCAACGCGGAAGCGGGTTGTTCAGCTCGCGGATGCCATCCCATTCGTGGCCGGTGGTCGAGACCCCAGAGACTTCATCGATGTGCTCCTCGCTCATGATCACTCGTCCTGAAGCGGAATTCGGGCAGCTTCGTCCGCCAACTTACGGCTGCCGGGACGCAGGACGAAGACACTTGCCCCCGCAAAGAAAAGCGCCATGGCAACCAGACCCCAGCTGTCGGCAAACTCCCGCATAAGATTGTAATTCATGGAAAACTCCTCAGCGGTAACCGGCGCCTTCGTCGTAGTTCTTAAAATCGACCAGCGTGCCGAGCATCTGCAGATACGCAACGAGCGCATCCATTTCGGTGACCTGTTGCGGGTTGCCGTCGAAGTCGCCGATCTTGGCCTTGGGATAACGGGCCTCAAGACCTGATGTGTCGGCGTTGGGATCAGCCTGCGCCATCAGATCGGCGTTGGCGTTGGCGACCATGTCATCGTTGTAGGGAACGCCGACCCGCCGGTTGGCGACCAGATGCGTCGAGAAGTCCTTCACCTCGATCGGCGCGTCCTTCAGGAAGGCGTAGCTGGGCATGATGGATTCCGGCACAACGGAACGCGGATCCGAAAGATGGGCGACATGCCAGGCGTTCGAGTAGCGGTCACCGACCCGGGCCAGATCCGGCCCCGTCCGCTTCGATCCCCATTGGAAGGGGTGATCGTACATTGACTCGGCGGCCAGGCTGTAGTGGCCGTAGCGCTCGACCTCGTCGCGGAACGGCCTGATCATCTGGCTGTGGCAGAGGTAGCAGCCCTCGCGCACATAGATGTTGCGCCCGACGAGCTCGAGCGGCGAGTACGGACGCATGCCTTCCACCTTCTCGATCGTGTTGTCGAGATAGAAGAGCGGCGCGATTTCGACGATACCGCCGACAGTCACGACAAGAAGGGAGCCTACGAGAAGAAGCGTGGCGTTCTTCTCGATAATGGCATGTTTGTCGATCAAGCCCATTGGTTTGGCTCCCTGGCAGGCTGAATGACAGGCGCGGCACCCGACATCGGCCTCTCCTCGCGTTGACGGCCGAGGATTGTCATCGCGATGTTCCAGGCCATGATCAGGGCGCCCGAGAGATACATGGCGCCGCCTATGGCGCGCATGACGTAGTAGGGGCGCATGGCAGCGACGGTCTCGGCGAAGGAGTAGACCAGGAAGCCCTGCCCGTCGTATTCGCGCCACATCAGGCCCTGCGTGATGCCGGACACCCACATGGCGGCGGCGTAGACGACGATGCCGAGCGTCGCCAGCCAGAAGTGCCAGGTAACCAGCCGCAGCGAATAGAGCCGGTTACGGTTCCAGAGCTTCGGTACCATGTAGTAGATCGCGCCGAACGAGATCATGCCGACCCAGCCGAGTGCACCGGAGTGCACGTGACCAATTGTCCAGTCGGTATAATGGGACAGCGAGTTGACCGCCTTGATAGCCATCACCGGGCCTTCGAAGGTCGACATGCCGTAGAAGGCGACGGCCATCACCATCATGCGGATGATCGGGTCGGTGCGCAACTTGTCCCAGGCTCCGGACAGCGTCATCAAGCCGTTGATCATGCCGCCCCAGGACGGCATCCACAGCATGATCGAGAACACCATGCCGAGCGTCTGTGCCCAGTCGGGCAGAGCGGTGAAATGCAGGTGGTGCGGCCCGGCCCAGATGTACAGGAAGATCAGTGCCCAGAAATGGATGATCGAGAGCCGGTAGGAATAGACTGGCCGGTTCGCCTGCTTGGGCACGAAATAATACATCATGCCGAGGAAGCCGGCGGTGAGGAAGAAGCCGACGGCGTTGTGGCCGTACCACCACTGCGTCAGCGCGTCCTGGACGCCGGAAAAGGCGGAGTAACTCTTGGAACCGAGGAAAGAGACCGGCATCGACAGGTTGTTGACCACATGCAGCATCGCGATGGTCACGATGAAGGAGAGGTAGAACCAGTTGGCGACGTAGATGTGCGGTTCCTTGCGCTTCAGGATCGTGCCGAGGAACAGGATGAGGTAGGCGACCCAGACGATGGTCAGCCAGACGTCGACATACCATTCCGGTTCGGCGTATTCGCGGCTCTCGGTGATGCCGAGCAGGTAGCCTGTCGCGGCCATGACAATGAAAAGCTGGTAGCCCCAAAAGACGAACCAGGCGAGATCGCCGCCGAACAGGCGAGCGCGGCAAGTGCGTTGCACGACGTACAATGACGTGCACAGCAGCGCGTTGCCGCCGAAGGCGAAGACGACCCCGGACGTGTGCAGCGGCCGCAAGCGGCCGAAATTGAACCAAGGCTGAACGTTGAGATCGGGGTAGGCCAGCTGCAGCGCGATAACGACGCCGACCAGCATGCCGACGACGCCCCAGAACATCGTGGCGATGGCGCCGTAGCGGATCGGACCGTCCATATAGGCGGACGGGTCGATCGGAGCGGCCGGCTTGAACTCCGAGTTGCGCAACAAGATCCCGATAAAGGCAATAAGGGCAAAAGACAGCACCCCCATATGCTGGCGGAAAGGTCCATCAATGCCGAAGCCAGCAGCCACCAGGGCTGCAAAGGCAAAAAAGCCCACCACGACGATCGCTGTGCCGAATTTCATCGCAAATCCTGATCCCGAATCGGGCGCACGCCAAATCCGCTCGGCATCAATTGCGCAGCTGCCCTCTGCCCGCCCTGATCCATGTCAGGTGCCAGGTTTGTTTGGTAGAATCGAGTTTGCGCAAATCAGAGCGGACGTTGGGGCGGGCGGGTATGTCGAAGCGCGGCCGGCGAGCTTTGCGGAACTCTTGCCGGCTGCCTTGCTATCCGACAAGGGTCGCTGATGCTCTTGGGTCTATGCTACCGGGGTTCTCGAGGCTACAGCAATACATTGTGCTCGAACGCAGCATGTCCTGCCGCGGATTCGAGTTGGCGGCGCAGAGCCCGCCGCTTGGGCTTATCCAAACTGCCGCGGCCTTCGGCCGCCGCAACGCTGCTCCAGCCGGCCGACGCTCTCCACCCTCACATGGCGCTTGTTGTCGATCCGGATCACGCCTTCAGCTCGCAATCGAGTCAGCTGGCGGCTCACGGTCTCATTCGTCAGGCCAAGGAAATCAGAGATGTCGGCACGAGTCAGTGGCAGATCGAAGGACGCCGAGATAGCGGCCGGATCAACACTGGAATCCATGTTCAGGGCGAGCATGACAAGAAAACTCGCCACCTTTTCCGATGCCGTCTTGCGCCCGAGCGTCACCATCCATTCGCGTGCTGCGTCAAGTTCGTCCAGCGCCTGCTTGAGCAGGCGATGCTCGAGTTCCGGTGATTCCTTCACCATCCGTTCGAGGGCTGCCTTGGGGAACGAACACAGCGTGACAACGGTTGCCGCTTCCGCACTGATCTCGCTTTCGACCTTGAAGGGTCGCCCCAGAAAATCCGGTGCAAACTGGAGCCCTACGATCTGCTGGCGCCCATCCGAAAGGCTCTTCGTCAGCTTGACCACGCCTGAAAGCACATTCGAATAGCTGTTGACGGCCTCGCAGTCGCCGACCAGTTCGACTCCTGGCTCGATCTTGTGCCGCGATGAACTCCTGGCAAGCGCAGCCAAACGGTCTGGATCGAGCGCGCCGCAAATACCGCGACGCCTTCCCTCGCAAGAGCGGCAAAGAACGGGAATGCCGGCACTGTGAATGCCCTGCCGTAATGTCATGCGCTCGCTCTATCCTCTTCCAAGCACCGACAGGGTAGCAATCCAGGGTAGAAAAATCCTTGCGGCAGTTTGTCCGAGCTGCACTTGATCGAAATCAGGGCGTTGGCCGGCCAACCAGTCAAGAGTTCCAGCGGTGCACATGGTGACCACGACATGCAGTCGAAAGTAGCTTGCTCGGATTGTCGAAAACGTCCCTCGCTATACCAGCTATCCGACCGCACCGCATTTCCACGTGGGCGTCGATGCTGCGGCTTATCGTGGCTGGCTGGAGGCGCTCGGCGAGGACGATGAGATATCGCTCTACGTGCACATCCCTTTCTGCGCCAAGCTTTGCTGGTTCTGCGCGTGCCACACCAAGCAGACACGCCACTATGAACCGGTCACCAAATATCTGAGATCGCTGCATGCGGAGATCGCCACCGTCTCATGTCTCGCCGGAGGCAAGGGCCGGGTGCGTGCCGTCCATTTCGGTGGCGGCTCACCGACGATGCTCAAACCACAGGACATGGTGGCGCTCGGAGCCGTTCTGCGCAACAGCTTCTCATTTCTTCCCGGCGCCAAGATCAGCGGCGAAATCGAACCCAACGATATGGACGAAGCGCGCCTCGACGCACTTGCCGAAATCGGCATGACGAGGGCCAGCCTCGGGGTCCAGGATTTCGATCCGAAGGTGCAGAAGGCCATCAATCGCGAACAGATCTTCTTGCAGACCAAGACAGTCGTCGACGGCGTTCGGGCACGCGGCGTCGAGTCGGTTAACCTGGACCTGCTCTACGGCTTGCCGCACCAGACCAGGGAGAGCGTCTTGTCCACCGTCAGGCAGGCGCTGACGCTCGAGCCCGACCGGATCGCCCTCTTTGGCTATGCGCATGTGCCATGGTTCAAGAAACATCAGACAATGATCGACGAGGCCTGGTTGCCAGGCCCGGAGGAGCGGTTTGCCCAATCGCAACTGGCAGCTCGCGCCATACTCGACCAAGGATACGAAGCAATCGGGCTCGACCATTTCGCCAAACCGGGGGATGCGCTGGCGCTTGCCGCGCATGCGGGGATGTTGCGTCGCAACTTTCAGGGCTACACCGAGGATCGCTGCGAAACCTTGATCGGCCTCGGCCCGTCATCCATCAGCCAATTCCGACAAGGCTATGTACAGAACATGCCTTCGACCGCCGAGTATGGCCGCATGGTGGATGACGGTGGGTTGGCTTCGGTCCGCGGAATTGCTTTTTCCGACGACGACCGCGCTCGCGGTTGGATCATCGAGCGCCTGATGTGCGATTTCGGCTTCTCGGCAGTCGATTTGGTGGAACGCTTCGGCAAAGCCGGCCAGAAGCTCCTTCTTCGGTCGAGTACCGTGGCCCTCGACAAGTCGGTCCGACTTGAACTCGACGGCGATCGTTTCGTCGTACCGCTGGAAAGTCGTCCCTTTGTCAGATGCGTCGCTGCGAAGTTCGACAAATATCTCAAAACGGGAAAGGCCAGGCACTCCGTGGCAGTTTGAGCCAGCGAGTGCGTCGCGGTCCGCGCAGGGCCCATCATCGGTGACCTATTTGCCAGACGATGTTGCCCGCGCACACCCTTGTTTGACAGGCACGGTGCGCCACAATTGCACTTGACTGACTCTCTGCTTCGGTCATTCGGAATCTGAGGCTTTCAAAGACCGCGATTCGTCTGAGATGCTGGCCGTCGCCAGACCTTCTTTTCTGGCCTTGGCAAACGCTCGGTCGCCGTCCAGAAATCCCGCCAGCATAAAAGGAATGAGTTCCGCGACTGTTTCAGACTCGCCGTAAGTCTGACGATAGAGCGCAGCATAGGCGTTGAGTTCTTGGCTCAAGTCCGCGCTGACGGTGATGGTAATCTTCAAGGGCGTTCGGTCTGGAAGCTTGCCAAGTTTCAAGTTGGCCATAATCACTCCCGTTCAATCTTGTATGGCCGCAGCAAGAGATCCTTGTGCACGATGACGCGCAGTGGCCAGCCTGGTCGGATCGTTATGGTGGGCTGAACGTTGAGATTTTTCTCAGTTATGCGCTGGCCGGCTCGACTGACGTTCTGCTGGGCGGATTCGCGGATCGCCTTGACCAGATCGCTTTCATTGTCTCCGAGGCTCAATTCGGTGCCCACGCCAAGCAAGGTCGCGAGCGCAACCCCCTTGATCAGCTGCCAGGTGTGGAAATCCACCTTGTCCTCAAGCCCCGCATATCCGGCGGTGTCTGTCGCCGGCAGATTATCGATCTCGATCGAGGACCCGTCCGGCAGGATTATTCGCTGCCAGACCAGCAATGCGCGCTTTTGCCCAAACGCCACCACGCTGTCATAGGTGCCGATCAGCCGGGAACCTTGTGGAATGAGCAAGATGCTGCCAGTGACTGTGTCTTGCACATTCTCTGTGACCTGCGCGACGACGAGGCCGGGTAGGTCGGAATTGATCCCGGTAATGAGGCTTGCCGCGATTACGCTGCCAGCCATCAGTTGGTAGGGCGAGGCAGACGTCTGCAGCGCATGCGGATTGTAGATTCCGCTTGTGCTCCGCTGACTGACAAAATCCAGTTTGCGCTGTTGGTTGTTCTGATCGCCCTCGGCTGGTGCAACGGAAGCCGACCCGGCTGTCGCTCCGGATTGCGGCGCTTCAGGCCGCTGCTGTAGACTCTCCTCGCCGCCAGCGAGATCTGTCGGTTTGGGCCGATTGTCGATCCGGAACAACACTTGCGACTCGCGCGCTTCGATCGCCTGCTGGGCAAGGCGTTGATCCTCGGCGGAGACCTCCTGTCCCGGCGCAATTCCGAGTTGGCGCTGCCGCTCGAGGATGGGGCGGCCGAGATCACCGGGTAGCGGCGGTCCGAGCACCGGGGCCTTCGGCTTGACGCCGGAATAGTCCCTGGGCAGGCTGTCGAGCCCCTCGGCGGTGGGCTTGTGGTCAGGATGGTAGAGGTCTTCCGCCTGCTCTTTGAATCGCAATGCCGGCCCCTGAAGCGCAATGATCATGACGCCCAGAATGGCACCACATCCGGCGGCAGAGATCGCGACAATCACCCCCCGCCTGAAGCGCACAGCACCGCGGGGTGAGGCGCGCAGCTGCAGCTGGTCGGGATCGAGTTTCGGCGGCGCATTGGAGTGGGACGTATAGGTCATGAGCCTTTTCCCCTCACCTGCCGAAACCGGCAAAGAGTGGCATCCGACGCGGCAATTGCCGGCCGTCCATCCTTGAGATGCGCACGACCTGCTGCGGCTTGGCGCCGAGGCGCAGTTCGGCCGCGGCGAACAGGCGATCGACGATGTAGTAGTTGCCGCGCATGCGGTAGTTGACCAACTGATTGCCGCCGTCAGCACCGACGATGAAGAGCGGCGGCGCCTCGCCCTGATCGATGCGGCGCGGGAATTCGATATAGACTTTGCTGCCGTCGTCAAAGGCCCGTGTCGGTCTCCAGGGCGGTGTGTCGCCGGCGATCGAATAGCGGAAGCGGATATTTTCGAGCGCAACATTCGATGCGACCGGCGTTGCAGCGTCGGCCTGAACGTTTCGCCGGGAGAGCGCAAGGATCTGGTCTTCGCTGTAGGTCCAAGAGATGGCCGCCATTGCGGTCTTCTCCGTGCTTTGGAGCTGCAAGTGATAGGTGCGTCGATCCGTGGTGATCACCAGATTTGTGGTAAGCTCGGGCGCGAACGGCTTCACCAAAACATGGGTGCGCTGACCGTCACCGGTGCCACTGACGGTGTCGCCGATGACCCAGCGGATCGTGTCCCCGGCGGACACAGCCGTCAGCTTCTCGCCCGGCTGCAGAGCGATGTCGGTGACGCGCTCCGGCGCTGCAAAGAGCTGATAAAGCGCGCCATCGGTGAAGGGATAGACCTGGACCGCGTTGACATAGCCATACCTGGTTGGCTGCCGAGTTGCGGCCCTATTGGCATCGGCAACGCGTTCTTCAGGAGAGCGCTTGTCCTCGGCGAACTTGACTGGGTCAGGCTGCAACTGGCCGGGAAGCGGTAGCGGCTTTGGCACCTCGACGATTTTAACCGGTTTCTCTGGCGGCTTCTCGATCGACGCTGCTTTGAAGTCGGCAGCGTCATAGGCAATCTCGGGCGGCGGCACCGGCTTGGATGCGCAGGCGGACAGCACCGCTGCCGAGGCCGACAGGATCAGCGCGGCACGGAGCGATGGGGCTTTATTTGTCATTGGCGGGCTCCTTGGGGGAAACGGAGGTCGGCGCGGCACTGTCGAGCTCGCGCGACCAATCGATGGCGTTGATGAAGAGGCCGAGCGGATTCTTGCGCAGTTGGTCTGTATTGCTTGGCGGCCGGATCATAATGGTGAGGATCGCCGTCCAGCGGGTCGTGCTGGCAAGGCTGCCGCGCTCAAAGACCTGCTCGGTCCATTTGACCTGGAACGAGCTACCGGAGGCCCGCACCACGCTGGTCACCTGGACGGACACGCTTCGCGTTCCGATCTGACCGAAAGGATCGCTCGCCTTGGCATATTCGTTGAGGAAGAGCGCGGCGCGGTCGCTGGCAAAGTCATAGGCGGCCAACCAGTTCTGCCGCACCAACACCGGATCGGTGGAAACGGAACGGATATTCTGAATGAAACGGCCAAGATGCCAGGCGATCTGGGCGTCCGTCGGCTCGTAGTCCCGGATTGCCGAGGCTACGGCGCGCGCCTCGCCGAAGCGGTCGACCTCGACGACGTAGGGCACAACCCGGCTTTGCATTGACTGCCAAACGAGCCCGCCGGAGAGCCCGGTTGCCAATGCCAGGCAGCCAAGAGCCATCAGCCGCCAGTTGCGGGCCTGCACCCGCGATGAGCCGATGCGCTCATCCCACAGCTGGCCCGCCTTCTGGTACGGTGTGATGGGCTCGGGTGTCTTGCCGTAGCGTTGAACGGATCGCTTGAAGAGCATCTAGTCGTCCTTGTCGTTGAGAGAGGGATTGGCGCTACCGCCCGGTCTGTCACCATCGCGCACCGCCTGCATGGTGGCGTGGCGGTGGGCTCGCGCAGACTGCTGGGAACGCAGGCGCCTGGCCCAGCTAGGGGCAGCATCGGTGGTCGGACCCGCAGGAGTTTCGGTCATCGAGGCGATGGGAGACCCGCCGGTCGCGGTCCATGCGGCCTGGCGCCCGGCATCAGCGCTGCGCCCGAAGGTTTCCGCGGCAGATCGTGCCGCTCGCACAGCGGCGCCACTGGCGGCACCTGCCACGCCCTGCATCCCGGCAGCCACACCGGACAGGCCGGAGTCAGGCGAGGTTGCGCGCCCTAATTGCCAGGCAGAGGAAGCTGCCGAACCGATCGTGGTGCCGGCGCGAATTGCGGCAAGCCCGCCATCAGCTGCCATGCGCACCCCGGCGATCGCAGCGCCTCCGGCAACGAGTGACGCACCGGCGGCGGCCGCGGCCGTACCCAGTGCAGCGCCCGCACCAAGCTGCGGGGCACCCGAGACGAGACCGGACGCTATTCCAGGCCCGAAAACACCTAGCCCAAGCAGCGCCAGCGCCCCCAACACCTGTGACATGGCGGCGGCCAAATCCGGCTCCTTGCCTTGCAGCGCCGAAGCGAACTCGCCGAACAGCGTGGACCCGACACCGACAATGACCGCAAGCACCATCACCTTGATGCCCGACGAGATCACGTTGCCGAGCACGCGCTCGGCCAGGAACGCCGACCGGTTCCAGACTGCGAAGGGCACCAGAACGAAGCCGGCGAGAGTGGTGAGCTTGAACTCCAGAATGGTGATGAAGAGCTGGATGGAAAGAATGAAGAAGGCAATGATGACCAGGAACCAGGCCACGAGCAGCACGAAAATGGTGAGCGCGTTGCCGAAGATTTCGGGAAAGCCAAGAAGCTGGCTCGCCTGATCCAGCAGCGGCCACGCGCCCTCGAAGCCTGTGGCGGCAATACGTCCGGGCCGCAGGAGACTGTCGGGCGACAGATTGGCGGCCGAAGCGTTGAAGCCCAGCCCTGCGAAGGAGCGGTATATAATGTCGGCGAGATTCTTGAAATTGTTCAGGATGAAAGCGAAGACGCCGACATAGAGCACCTTGCGGATGAAGCGGCCGAGAATGTTGGGCTCGCCGGCGAATGCCCAGGCGAGCCCGGCTAACGTGATGTCGATGCCGATCAGGGTCGTGGTGAGGAAGGCGACATCGCCCGACAGCAGACCAAACCCGCTGTCAATATAGCGGATGAAAGTCTCCATGAAGCGATCGATGACCCCGAGGTCGTTCATTGCGCCTTCCTCGTGACAGATATGGTGATCAGTTGCCGGGATAGGCCGTGCCGGTGCCGAGGAAACGCTTTGTCGTCTGGCGTGCGGCTTCTTCGGACTGCGCCTTGCGAGCCGCATCCTCCGCCTCCGCGCGAAACTGCGTCGCGAGCAGCGTCTGGATCTGCATCTGCTGCTTGGTTGACAGCGCGATCAGTTGGTTGGTGGCCTGGCTTGCCTCAAGCGCACCGGCAGCACCCTGGCTGCGGTTGACGAGATCAGCAAGCAGGTCGCGATCGCCCCGGACGTTCTCGAGGATCTGCGACTGGACACCCATCGTCTGCCGGAACGCCTGCATGGCGCTCTGCCAGCGCTCGCGCGCTGCGCTTGCCACATCGCTGACCTTGATCGTGGCGTCGTAGCTTTCGGGATATTGATTGCGCCACTGGTCCTGCAGCTTGTCCAGATCAAAACTCAGGCCACTCGCCTGGTCCATGAGCCCGTCGATCCGCTGCAGCGAACCGGTGAGCTGGCCTACCGAAGAAAAATCCAGCCTCTGAAGGTTGCGCGCCATGTTCTGCAGCATGGTCGCCTGGTTCTGGAGCGACTGTATCTGGTTGTTGATCTGCTCCAGTGAGCGTGCCGCCGTCAGCACATTCTGGGTGTAGTTCGAGGGATCGAAGACAATGAGCGCGTAGGCTGGCTGGACATAGTCGGCCATCGGTTTGGCCATCAGGGAAAGGGTGATCAGGCCGGAAAGGAAACGGCGCCGCATCATGACGATTACTCCATGTCTGGTTGAGGGAATTGGCGGAGAAGCTCGGCGGCCCAATCGAGCCCGCGGGCATTCAGGAAATAAAAGGCAAAGCCGTCCTGTCCGCGTTCCGACAGGATCTTGTCGATCAGGGTCTGGCTGGCCGGATCGGAGGCGCCGCATAGCGCAAGCGCAATTGGACCCAAGCCCAGCTGAAACAGCCGGTTGCCGCGGCGCGATTGCAGATAATATTGCCGCTTCGGCGTGGCGCGCGCGACCAGTTCGATCTGCCGCTCGTTCAGGCCGAAACGCTCGTAGGCTTCCCGTGCCTGTGGTTCCACGGCACGGTCATTTGGAAGAAAAATGCGCTGTGGGCAGCTCTCGATGATGGCCGGTGCGATTGCAGAGCCAGCGATGTCGGCCAGTGACTGCGTGGCGAAAATGACAGAGACGTTCTTCTTGCGCAGCACCTTCAGCCATTCGCGTATACGCCCCGCAAAGAGCGGATTGTCGAGATAGAGCCAGGCCTCGTCGAGCATGAGCAATGTCGGTCGTCCATCGAACCGCGCCTCGAGGCGATGGAAAAGATAGGTGAGCACCGGCAGCACAGCGCCTTGGCTGTGCATCAGCTCTTCGGTCTCGAAGCACTGCACATCCGACAAGGCCAGCCGATCGTCGTCCGCGTCCAGCAACCGGCCGAAGGGCCCGTCGAGCGTGTAGGGCATCAAAGCGGACTTCAGCGCGTTGGACTGAAGCAAGACCGACAGGCCGGTGAGTGTGCGTTCCTGCGCTGGCGCCGTTGCAAGACTGGTGAGTGCCGACCAGATTGCCTCTTTCGCCTCCGGGGTGACGGTGACGTTCTCATGGGCGAACAGCCCGGCGATCCATTCGGCTGCCCAGCTGCGGATCGCCGGATCGTCAATCTTGCGCAGCGGCTGGAAGGCAAGCGCACCGTGGGCGCGCAGCGCGTGATGCTCGCCACCCATGGCAAGAATTGCGGCCCGGGCTGAATTGCCTTTGTCGAAGACATACACCTGCGCGCCGGCATAGCGTCGGAACTGCAGAGCGAAGAGGGCAACGAGAACCGATTTGCCGGCGCCGGTCGGTCCGACGATCAGCATGTGGCCGACATCGTCGACGTGGGTGGAAAGCCGGAACGGTGTCGACCCGCTGGTTGAGGCGAAGAGAAGCGGCGGGGCCTCTGCCTGTGTAACTTTGGCGAGATGCTCGTTCGCCGCCGGGCCGGCCCACACCGAGGAAAGCGGCATCAAGTGGGCGAGATTCAATGTGTGAACGAGCGGCTGACGGACATTGGCATAGACATGGCCGGGCAACGAGCCGAGCCAGGCCTCGACCGCATTCACGCCTTCACGGATCGTGGCGAAGCCGAGGCCATTGACGACGCGCTCGACCGCGCGGAGTTTCTCCGCAGCGGCTTGATGGTCCTCGTCCCAAACCGTTACCGTCGTCGTCAGATAGCCGAACCCGACATGATCGCCGCCTAACGCCTGGATTGCGGCGTCGGCATCGAGCGCCTTGTTTTCGGCGTCGGTGTCAACGAGCGGGACGGGTTCGCTGGTCACCACCTCGCGCAGGATGGCCACGATCGATTTGCGCTTGGCAAACCACTGCCGCCGCAACCGCGTGAGCGTCCTGGTGGCCTCGGTCTTATCCAGCGGAATGAAGCGCGTCATCCAGCGGTAGGGGAAATCCTGATTGTTGAGCGCATCGAGAATTCCGGGCCGTGTGACATTCGGAAAACCGAGGATGGTGAGCGTGCGCAGATGGTGGTTGCCAAGCATCGGCTCCAATCCGCCAGTAAGCGGCGCATCGACCAGGATGCCGTCGAGATACATGGGTGTTTTTGGCGCGGCGACTGGATGGCGGCGGGTGGAGATCGTGCCGTGGAGGTAAGTCAGCGTCCCGGCATCATCGAGTGCGCGTATTTCGGGCATGAAGCCCGACAGGAGATCCAGCACGCGGCCGGTCTCGTCCCGGAACCGCGTCAGTTCCTGGCGCCACTCTCTCTCGCCTCCTGAATGATGCGAGTCGACCAGAGCGCTTTGCGCCCGCGCCTGGCTGTCTGGCGGCGGGATGAACGTCAGCGTTAGGTGATAGCGGCTCTCGTAGTGCGCGACCTTGCCTTGAAAGGCCGCGCGCCGTTCTTCATCCACCAGCCATGACGCAGCGTCGGGGAAACGCGAGCTTGGGTAGCCCAGCGCCTCGATGCGCTCGGCGTCGAAGAACAATGCCCAGCCGGAGCCGAGCCGTCTGAGCGCATTGTTGGCCCGCGCGCAGATGCCGATGAGTTCGGCTTCTGTTGCACTCTCGAGATCAGGCCCGCGAAATCCAAATGAGCGCTGGAAACTTCCGTCCTTGTTGAGCACGATGCCCGGTGCCACCAGTGCGGCCCAAGGCAGATGATCGGCAAGTCGGTCGGCCTTGCCCCGATATTCGGAAAGATTCAGCATGCGAGCCACCCCTTCAGGCGAAGATGGCGGACGAGCACGCTGGCGAAATCCGGGTCGCGGCGGGCCGCGAAGACAGCCACCGTGTGCGCGCAGATCCACAGCACCAATCCGGCAATCCACTGCTGCAAGCCAAGCCCGACGGCCGCGGCAACGGTGCCACTGAAGATGGCCACCGCTCGCGGCGCGCCGCCGAGCAGGATCGGTTCGGTCAGTGCGCGGTGAACCGGAACCTCAAAGCCCTCGATATGGTGCTCTCCGGCCAACATCAGACGAGTGCCCCGCCGCCAAAGGAGAAGAAGGAGAGGAAGAAGCTCGATGCGGCAAAGGCGATCGACAGGCCGAAGACAATCTGGATGAGCCGACGGAACCCACCTGCCGTGTCGCCGAAGGCGAGTGTCAGGCCGGTGGTAATGATGATGATGACCGCGATGATCTTGGCGACCGGCCCCTGCACAGATTCCAAGATCTGCTGCAGCGGCTGCTCCCAGGGCATTCCGGAGCCGGCGGCGTATGCCGGAAACGTGAGAAGAAACGCGAGCGTGGTGGCCCAGAGAAAGCGAAGCTTCTTGCGCATGAAGTGACCTTTCAGAGTTGCTGGAGTTGCGGAAGCGTGAGCTGGGTGACGGCGTAGTCGCCACTGCCGTCGAGGCCAGTGACCTCGGCGATCGTCTCGATGCGGCGCGAGGATCCGCGGCCGGCGATGAAGACGATCAGGTCTATCGCCTCGGCGATGAGCCGGCGGGGAACGGTGACCACGGCTTCCTGTGCGAGCTGCTCGATGCGGTAGAGGGCGGACCGCGCCGAGTTCGCGTGAACGGTGGCGATGCCGCCTGGGTGACCAGTGTTCCATGCCTTCAGCATGTCGAGCGCTTCCGCGCCTCTGATCTCGCCGACGATGATGCGATCGGGTCTGAGGCGCAGTGTCGAACGCACGAGATCGGCGAGCGTGACAGAACCACGCCTGGTCCTCAGCGCAACGCAGTCTTTTGCTGCGCATTGAAGTTCGCGCGTATCCTCGATCAGGATCACCCGCTCGTGGCAGTCGGCGACCACGGCCAGCAGCGCATTGGCAAGGGTTGTCTTGCCCGATGAAGTGCCGCCCGCGACCAGGATGTTGCGCTGCTCGCGGACGGCTTTCTTCAACGCATCAGCCTGCAGCGGCAGCATGACCCCGTCGGCGACATAATCGGCTAGGCTGTAGAGCTTTGCGGCGGGCTTGCGAATGGCAAAGCATGGCGCCAACACCACAGGTGGCAGGAGGCCTTCGAACCGCTCGCCCGAGGGCAGTTCGGCGCTTACGATCGGATTATCCGCATGCGCTTCGGCGCGCACGTGGGAAGCGACGAGGCGGACAATGCGCTCCGCCTCGGTAGGATGGATGTGCACGCCTGTGTCGACCAAGCCTTCCCCGAGCCGATCGATGCGCAGTGCTCCGTCGGGATTGACCATCACCTCGATGATCGATGGGTCTGAAAGCGCTTTGGTGATCGCCGGGCCCATGGCGGTGCGCAGCATGGCGCGGCGGCGATGATCGGCTTCCGGATGAGAGTTCACCCTTCCTCTCCCCCGCCATTGTCTTTGCCAAGCGACCGCTTCCCGGAAGCGATCTGCCGGCCGACCTGCTCGACAAATTTGTCGAAGCGCTCCTGGCCGATGGCCTGCGTTACCCTGTCCGGGGCCGGCGTGTGGGCGTGAAGCGTGATCGAGAAGCGGATGAAGAGCGCCAGGCTCTCCATCGTCATCTCGGCGTCGCGCCTGACATGAGCGAGGTCGCGAGAAAGACGGTCGAGCCTTACCCCGTAGCGTTGGTCGAGCTCGTTCTTGCCACGCCGCTCGATGAAGGCTTCTACTGCCTTGGCGACGATCGCCGATTTGGTGGTCGAAGGATCACGACTGAGTTTGTCCAGCTTCTCGCTTAACTCAAACTCAAGCAGAAACTGGTGACGAATGCGGCGGGGCTTCATGTGGCTTGTTCCAACAGCCAGCGCTACGCGCCGGCGACGGGAACAAGCATCCTCCAGATGCCCAAAAACGCTTATCGCCCTTACCTACGCTGAGGTACGCCGTCAGGAAGCAGCGTTCAGAAGCCGGGCACGATGTCCTTGTCGTCGCCCCTTCCTTCATTGAGGCCGTAGACCCGGGCCGCCGTCGAAGTCCGATCCATGACACGTTTGTCGGCGACCGGCTCGCTATCATCGTCAACAGACTTGAAGAGATCGTCCTGCTCAGCTTCTTGAGAAAGCACGATTTGATGTTCCGGTAGAGCTGGATGGCGCTGCTGCTGGACGCCGCCCTCGTCCCCGATCGCCGCGTCGGCAATTTCGTCGCCTGCAGCCAGACGACCGTCAACGCTGCGCACCCGTCCAGTCCAGTCGTCCGTGCGGGAAGCCGGACGGTCTGCGTAAGGGCTGTCCCGCAGCACCGGGGAAGGTAGCACGCGTTCGGTAAAATTCCGGTCCTCATAATAGCGCAGCTTCTGGACGCGCAACGGCGGCAGCCCTGAAATCAGCACCAGCTCGTCGGTTTGGGGCAGCTGCATCACCTCGCCAGGAGTGAGCAGCGGTCGGGCCGTTTCCTGCCGGCTGACCATGACGTGCGACAGCCAGGGCGCCAGCCGGTGGCCGGCATAGTTGCGCATCGATCTAAGCTCCGTTGCGGTGCCGAGCGCATCCGAAATGCGCTTGGCGGTGCGTTCGTCATTGGAGGAAAAGGCAATACGCACGTGGCAGTTGTCGAGAATGGCACTGTTCTCGCCATAGGCCTTGGATATCTGGTTCAATGATTGCGCGATCAGGTATGCGCGAATGCCATAGCCGGCCATGAAGGCGAGCGCGGTCTCGAAGAAATCTAACCGCCCGAGCGCCGGGAATTCGTCGAGCATCATGAGGAGTCGATGTTTGCGACTCCTGCTTGGATCGCCCTCAAGGCGCTCGGTCAGGCGTCTGCCGATCTGGTTCAGGATCAGGCGCACCAAGGGCTTGGTGCGCGAGATGTCCGACGGCGGCACGACCAGGTAGAGCGATATCGGTCGCTCGGCATCCATGAGATCGACAATGCGCCAGTCGCAGGTCGATGTTGCCGCCGCGACCGTCGGGTCGCGATAGAGCCCGAGAAATGACATGGCGGTCGACAAAACACCAGAACGCTCGTTTTCCGATTTGTTCAGCAGCTCACGTGCCGCCGAGGCCACGACCGGATGGACCTCAGGCTTGTCGGGCGTGCCCAGGTGGTTGGTGGTCATCATCTGCTGCAGCGTCGCGGAAAAGGAACGTTGCGGGTCCGACAGGAAAGTGGCGACGCGGGCAAGCGTCTTCTCCTCTTCGGCATAGAGCACGTGCAAAACGGCGCCGACGAGGAGGGAATGACTTGTCTTTTCCCAGTGATTCCGGCGGTCCAGCGCGCCTTCCGGATCTACCAGGATGTCGGCGATGTTCTGAACATCGCGGACCTCTTGTGGACCCTTTCGTACCTCAAGCAGCGGGTTATAGCGCGCCGACCTAGGATCAGTTGGATTGAATAGAAGGCAATAGGAGAATTTCGACCGCCAGCCGGAGGTCAACTGCCAATTCTCGCCCTTAATATCATGAATGACCGCCGAACCGGTCCAGGACAGAAGAGTTGGAACAACCAGTCCGACGCCCTTGCCTGAACGTGTTGGGGCAAAGGCCATGACGTGCTCGGGCCCGTCATGTCGCAGATAGCGATCCTTCAGCTTGCCTAGGAAAACCCCGGCCGGCCGAAACAGCCCTGCCGTCACGATCTCCTGAGTCGTTGCCCACCTTGACGAGCCATAGGTCGTCACCGATCCGAGCTGTCGCGCGCGCCACAGCGAACCGCCGATGGCGGCGGCACAGCCCACGAACCCACTCGCGCCGGCGAGCGCACCGGCCTTATCGAAGACCTCGGGCGCATAGGCGTCAAAATGGTACCACCATTCAAACAGTTTCCACGGCTTGTAGATCGGCCAGCCAGCCGCAACAAACCACGGCGCGCCGAGTGGCGGCTGATGGCCCAGCATGTGCGCGCACCACTGCGTGGCCGTCCACACGCCGAGCATGACGATTGCGAATACGACGACGATCTGCCCAATCAGCAACTTCGTGGGCGTCATTGGCTTGCTCCGCTGTTTCGAACACCGGGGCAAGCATCGCGCGCCGCGATGTGAACTGAAATGCACACTACGCACGACCAGGTGCGATGAGGAGCAGCGCCGGGCTCGTCACAAGGATTAGCCGGAGCTATTAAGGCCTCGACGATAACGTCCGACTGCTCGTTCAGCCGAAGTGCATTTCTATCGAAGGGCCGTGACCATCATTCGACGGTAACCGATTTTGCGAGATTGCGCGGCTGGTCGACATCTTTGCCCATCAAGACCGCCGTGTGATACGCAAGAAGCTGTATCGGCAGCGCAAAGATCATTGGCGCGATAATCTCGTCGACTACCGGCAGCACGATCGTGTGCATCGTGTCGAGTTTCGAAGCAGCGGCCCCTTTCTCATCCGTGATGAGGATAATCCGACCGCCTCTGGCGGCCGCTTCCTGCATGTTCGAGACGGTCTTGTCGAAAAAGCGATCATGTGGCGCGATGACGATCACTGGCATGTTTTCGTCGACCAGTGCGAGCGGACCATGCTTCAATTCACCAGCCGCATATCCCTCGGCATGGATGTAGGATATCTCCTTGAGCTTCAGCGCACCTTCCATTGCCAGCGGGAAACTGGTGCCGCGGCCGATATACAGGACGTCATGAAATTTTGACAGTTCGCGCGATAGGAGCTCGACATCTGGCTTGATGCTGTTCAGGACCCGGCCCATGACGCCCGGCATTTCGGCAAGACTCGTGACGAGCGCCTTTGCCTCATCTTGCGTTGCCGTTCCACGGGCCCTGGCAGCGCCAATGGCGAGTGTGGCTAGAGCCACAAGCTGGCAGGTGAACGCCTTGGTGGAGGCAACGCCGATCTCCGGGCCGGCGAAGATCGGGAAGACGGCGTCGGCCTCCCGCGCGATGCTCGATTCCCGGCTGTTGACGACAGCGCCGGTCTTCAGCCCACGCGCCTTGCAGTATCTCAGGGATGCGAGCGTGTCGGCGGTTTCACCGGACTGCGAAATGAAGAGAGCCGCCGACTGCGGCGGCAACGGGATCTCCCGGTAGCGGAATTCGGACGCGACGTCGATTTCGACCGGCAGGCGCGCATAGCGCTCGAACCAGTATTTTGCGATAAGTCCAGCCAGATAGGCGGTGCCGCAAGCCGAGATCGCCAGGCTCGGGATGCCGGCGAAATCTATGCAAGACGTCGTGTCGGCGCGATTCCCTTCGAAGCTGGTGTGATAACCGAGCGCACGGGCGACAACCTCGGGCTGCTCATGAATTTCCTTCTCCATGAAATGGCGATACTTGCCCTTATCAGCCAGATATGCCCCGGCAAGGGAAGTCTGGCGCGGACGCTCGACGGGATGGCCATCGAAATTGAAGATGTCGACTCCTGTCTTGCCGATAACGGCCCAGTCGCCGTCGACGAGATACGTGACCGCATTTGTGAAGGGAGCAAGCGCGATCGCGTCGGAGCCCAGGAACATCTCGCCGACGCCATGACCGATCGCCAATGGGGGTCCATTGCGCGCCGCCATGATGGTGGACGGATCATCCTCAAAGAGAACAGCAAGCGCATAGGCACCCCTGACGCGCTTCAGCATGGCATGCATTGCCTCACCCCTCCCCATGCCCTCACGGCGGTATCGTGCCAAGAGATGTACGACAACCTCGGTGTCGGTATCGGTCTGGAACTCGGCGCCCGCCGCCGCGAGTTCATCCTTCAACTCGGCGAAATTCTCGATGATGCCGTTGTGAACCACGGCCACACCCTCCGCAATGTGCGGGTGCGCGTTGCGCTCGGTGGGTGCGCCGTGGGTCGCCCAACGCGTGTGTGCGATGCCGACGATCCCACTCAGCGGCTCTTCCTTCAACCTTCTCTCGAGGTTGACAAGCTTGCCCTTCGCGCGCCGGGAGTGCAGCGAGCCCTCGCAAATGGTGGCAAGGCCGGCTGAGTCATAGCCGCGATATTCGAGCCGCTTCAACGCGTCGACCAACCGCTCCGACACCGGCTGATGCCCGACAATGCCAACAATCCCGCACATGACTTCGTCTCCGAATTCTTCCCGGTAGCCTCAGTCGGCTCGAAGGGAACGCGCCAAGCGCTCAGCCTCCGTAGTAGAATTCTGCAAAACAGGTAAAATCGATTTTTGGGATAGCTGCCATCCAGCCAGCGGATAGGCGAGCATGTCTTTTGACATCCGGCGAGACGGATCGTTGATCTCGGCTCTGCAGGTCTCCTGACCTCAACTCACCCGTCTCGGAGAGTTAGTAAGCTGTCAAATTCGTCAGCGATTGGCGCAATTTGCGGCCATGTTCAGTGCTTTTTCGACCTTCGCGGCCGCGCAGATTGTCCCTGCAAGCTGTCCATCATGGGGACCGCCGCGTGTCGCGGAGAGGATGGCCCGGTGGCCGACTTAGTCGCGGAGTGTTCGGCGGTGCGGAGTTTCGGCCGCTGAAATTCAGCCGTGGCAACGTCGCCGAGTCGCCGACGCTGCCGCCGCAACCGCGCTGTGTCGATCTTAGACAAGGCCGAATGCCAGGCTCTGCCGATGGCCCTAAGGATCATTTGCATTGCTACCTTCCTCTGCTGCCCAGCGCATTCCCGTCGTCTGCGTCAGTCGATTTGGGATCGTGCATCAAAGATCGATGCCGATGCGAATCGGGTGGCTATCAGCCCCATTTTTCGCTGCCGATGCAAGCAGGCTCGGAGCACCTTGTCGAAGTCTTGCCCGGGCCGATCGAAGGCAGACCGCGTTCGTATAGCTGCGCAGGTCACGAGACGTTGGGCCCACTCCTTTGCCGACCGATGTTCCAAGAGATGCCCTCGCGCTGCACCAGGCCGGAAACCTCTTTGCCGACATGCCGCTCGAGAACCGGCCGCCATGGTACGAGCGTGAACTCTCGCGATTTCTCGATAACGGCGTATTTGCCGCTGGCGAGTTCAACTGACCGGCGGAGCGTGCCCTCTACGCGATGACCGGGCCGCGTTTCGGCATAGGACAGGCCAAGCTCTTCCGACAGTTGACCGGCAACACGGTTCAACTCCCGCTGGCGGAGGATCGAAACCATGTTGGCGCGATAGATGATCCGATCCTGCTCCTCATGAGCAAGGCCCTGCGCGATCAGCCACTGCTGCCGGCGGCTCCGCGCCTCCTGCACTTCACGGCCGAAGCCCGAATTGCGCAACCTCTCTGATGCCTCGGAGACAAGCTGGCTGTCGATCCAGGTCGCGCCGTCAAAGCCAACCTGCCGCTCCAGCGGCATCGATGAGAGCTTGTCGACCGTGACCGGCTGGGTCCTGGCCTGCTGGCGCTCGTAGGCGACGACACGATCGAGATGATCCGGCGCGATGATCCAGGTGCCGTCGGGCTCGCGCTCCACGCCCCCGATAGCGCGCCGGATTGCCTCCAGCCGGCGGACATGCGTATCGGCGAAGCGGTCGGTGGCGGCCGGATCGTGCTTCAGATGAATGTCGATGTTGTAGCGGCCGTCATGGGCAGCCGCGATTTCGACCACTGTGCGGTCAACCAGCCTGGGCTGTGTGTTCCTCGGCGTGACACGCACGATGCAGCCGTCGGGCGTCGGCTCTGTCGCCTCGCCCTTGCCGATGTCGATGTATCGGGTTTTGCCATCCACACCGTCGACGATGAGGTAATGCCGGTCGCTGAGCTCGTCGGCCAGCCCGCGCGCGACAACGCGGCCGACGACAGGGGCGGCCTGCTCGCCGGATCCATCGTGGATCACGCAGTCGGCGGCACTGCGGGCGATCCCCCTGCCCGTCAGTTCGCGATGCAAGGTCTTGATGATGTCGCCGCGTTCGCCGATGCGGCGCAGCGTCGCTTCAAGCCCGTCGTCGAGCCGCCAGCGGCGCGGGGCGATCTCTTCCGCCAGATGCATCCGCTCGAGCTTGCGCAGGCGCCCCTGGTGCAAGGTCTGTCGAAACGCGTCGCGGCTATCCAGCGAAACCAGCCCACTGTCGTCACGCAGCTGCAGCAGGCGGCGGTCGATGCTGGTGAAGCGTTCCTGCTGCATTTCCTGGCGCAGGCGATGCTCGATCTCGTGGTCGGTGCGCGGACCGAGATCGAGGCTGACCAGCTCGGCGGCGCGCTCGCGGATGCCGCTCGAGATGTATTCTCGCGCTATAACAAGATTCTCGCCGCGATCGTCCTTGCCACGCACGATGATGTGGGTGTGCGGATGGCCGGTATTGAAATGGTCCACGGCAACCCAGTCGAGCTTCGTGCCGAGATCCTCCTCCATCTGTGCCATGAGCCGCCGCGTCAGTGGCTTGAGGTCGTCAAATTCGATGCCGTCCTCGGGTGCGACGATGAAGCGGAATTGATGGCGATCGCCATCGGCACGATCGAGGAAGTCCTTGCCAGCGACGCAATCGCTGTCGGCGCCGTAGAGCTGGCCAGGCGCGCCGTCCCGGGTGACGCCGTCGCGCTGGATGTAGCGCAGATGCGCACGCGCCCCGTCCGCGCTCTTGCCGGCCAGCTTGACGACACGCGCCTTGACGACGACCCGGCGCTGGCGGAAGGCTGCATGGCGATCGCGTGATTTCAGCAGCGCGGCCGTCGCCCCACCCCGGCCTATCCTGCTGCCCGCGAAGCGCCCACCACGCTGGGGCCGGCCACCAGCTCGGTTGATCGCCGCCCGCACCTGGCCGGCAAAGCGTTTGCCGGCCTTCGAACCACGGGAGCCAATCTTCCCGAGCTTCGGTCTGAACTCGTCATCCCTCATGCTTGGCCTGCGCCTGGAACAGAGTCGAATCAGCCATTTGCGCTCCGAAGTTCTCCTGACGCTGGAGGGTGCCTCCGGCAAAAATGATGTGCAGACAGACACTTCGCCGGCCCTGGGAGGCGGTGCCTTTATCTTGCCTTCCGCGCCCCACCCCTTTGGACGCGTCCGGCCCCCCATTGCTAGCGTTCCGGCTCTTTGACATGTGCGACATCCCTCCCCAGCGGCACGAAGAGATCGCCGTTTCGCGCAAAAGCGCGACCACCATTTTGCGGGAAAAACAGCGAGCGCCCCGAGGGTGCATCTTGCCTGTCCGGAGCGACAGATTTGCCCTTGAACTGCTCGATGTCGGTTCGCGAAACTCCGGCAGCCCGGAGCTGCTTGAGGTAGTCGACGGTCTCTTTCGGCAGCGGCGTGCCGCGCTTCAGATGCGCCTGGTAGCGCTCGGGTCCGGCGTTGTAAGCGGCAAACAGCCCGGGGAACCCGAAGCGGTCATACATGGCGCGGAGATAGGCAGTGCCGGCCAGAATGTTGTCGTGCGGATCGTGGGGATCGGCGCCCAGTCCGTATTGCGCGCGCATGTCCTGATAGGTTTCCGGCATCACCTGCATGAGGCCCATGGCACCGGCGCGCGAGGTGATCGGCCGGCCGTGGAGCATCGTCTTGCC
Source organism: Mesorhizobium sp. B2-6-2 (assembly GCF_006440615.1). Classification (NCBI taxonomy): domain Bacteria; kingdom Pseudomonadati; phylum Pseudomonadota; class Alphaproteobacteria; order Hyphomicrobiales; family Phyllobacteriaceae; genus Mesorhizobium; species Mesorhizobium sp. B2-6-2. The sequence goes on from NZ_VFUG01000009.1 coordinate 193,229, forward strand.
GCCGCTTTCGGCATCGATCACCGCGTAGATCCAGGCCTCGGGAACACGGAAACGCTTGCTTGCTTCGGCAACGAAGTGCCGCCATTTTCCAAGCTGCGGACTATGGGAGATGGCGACCGGCTCAGCGCCGGTCGAGGCGGAACAGGCGCATGGCGCGACAGCGATCATGCCAAGCATCAGGAGGGCTACTCGGTCCATAGCGGCGCGAGCCTCCCGATGATGTTGGTGGCTCGGACCGGCCCGAAATAGCGGCTGTCGAAAGAGCGCGGTGCCTCGCCGTTCAGCACGAAGAATTCGTCGTCAGCGAGCGCGCGGCAGCCGCTCCACCAGGGCAGCGGACGGCCTTGGGTGTCGGTAACTAGCCGACGTGCGACGATCTTGCCGCCGATGATGATCGCCTCGTTGAAGGCGCAGACACGTTCGTGCGGCAGCGCGGCAATGTGCTTTACAAGGGGAACGCCGTTCGGGAGATAGCCGCGTTCGGCAGCGAGGCCGGCAATGGCATCCGGTGCGCCGGCGAGCACCAGGTCGCCGCGTGCTGGCGCTCCCGCCACGACGCGATAGAGGCCAACCGGCGCGCTCGCCGAGGCGTTCCAGATCAAGAAGGGCGATGGGTTTGCAAGGGGGCCGAAGGCAACCAGGCCAAGGGCAATCGCGGTCGCGGCGATCGCCTTTGTCGCCCGAGCACGGCGCAGGCGGCTGCCGGTCAGACCGATGGAAGGAGGCCGGCTCATGAACGGCCTCCATCGTTGGAATGGGTCTGGTTATGGCGGCCTTTCGACCAGTCGTCGAGCTCGTCGATGTGGTAGCGGACGTAGCGGCCATGCTTGCGGAATTTCGGGCCGCCGCCCTTGAGCCGCATCTTTTCCAGCGTGCGCTGGGAGAGCCCTATGTAGAAGGCGGCTTGGGCTGTGTTGAGAAACGGACTGCCCTTTTTGGCGCGGGCGGCGCGTTCGTTTTCGTTGTCCATGATGATCCTCGTTTGGCTTGCGAGCGAGACGAGGATGGGGGGGCGAGGTCGTCTTGGGGACGGGCGAAGAGTTGGGGGCGAGTTTTCGCCGCTCTGTGGCAAGAGCCCCGCGCCGGCTGCGGCGCGGGGCTCCGATGAGCCCGATCAGTCGGCCGGGTTCCAGATGATGGCGTAGGTGTCGTCATCGTCCTGGCCGGCGGCGCGGCCCAGATTGGCGTAGAGCTTGCGCGGTCCGAACTCCGGCGCGGCAATCGACAGGCTCACATAATCCTTGCCGGAGGTCTCGCCGGTGCGGATCCAGCCGGCGCCAACTTCGACCCCTTGCGTCAGCACCCTGTAGTCGGGATGGTTGTCGGCGCTCTTGGCCTGGTTGGGGATGATGTCGATGTCGGCGCGGACGCTGAGGGTCTTGAGCTGGCCCTTGTAGGCGCCGTTTTCCTGCTTGTTGACGTAACCGATCGCGGTCATTTCGAAGTCTCCTTTTGCTGTCGCCGGGGACCATCCCCTGCGATGGCGGACCGTGATGGATGCGTCCGGAGCGCCTGAACCTGACAGGGCCGCAGCGCCAGCGGAGGACCCGAGCAGGCGGCTTTTTTGAAGCGGAGCGGCGCGAGGAAGCCGCCGCAGGCGGCGGGGAAAAAAGCTGCTGGCGAGGGTTTCGGGCGGCCGGACCCGTCCATAGGTCGACAAGCCAGCCGCAGGGGATGGTCCTGGCAGGGAGCATGGAGATCGTGGCGAGCGCGGTCGCTGCAGCCAAGCCAAGCAGGAGAGGATTGCGGGACTGCGGCTGATGCCGCGCCATGCCGATCGAGATCGTGCCCCACGGGTCGGGCGCCAGGGCAGGCATCCGACGGGCTGAACGACCTGCGGGACCAAGGTGGTTTGCCGGGCTGGATTGTGCCGCTGGAAACGGGGGGCAAAGGTCACGAACATGCGGCCATTGCGACCGGGGTGCGATGCCGAGCGGCGGCCATCCTGGCAGCCGCCGCCCAGCTTGACGGGCTATTGGCAGTCGAACAGGGAGCGGACCCGTGCCCATTGATCGGCGGTGCGCAAGCCGCCTCGATCCGTGTAGCTTTCGACCGGGAATTTCATCCAGCGCGGCAGCCAGGCCTCGACCTTTTGCCTGCCGTTTTCGCCGGACAGAAAGTCGCGGATGATTGTCTTTTGCGTCTTCACCTTCTCAGCGACATTGCCGTCCGCGACATGCTTGCCGCCGATTTCGGCAAGCATCGAATTGGCAATTTCCCTGTCGCGCAACAGGTCGAAGAAGGCGTCGTCCGGTTGCCAGCAAGCGGCGGTGTCGACATTGAGATGATTGCCGAGCGCCTCGATGACGGCACTGCCGGCCTCAAGCGTCTCGGCCATGACGATGCCGAGAACGCGCATCACATCATCGTCGGACAGCGTCAGCAAATGCGCAAACAGGCTTGCCGTGCCGAAGTCGCCGCCATTGCGGCCAGCGACCGCGCCACCCTCGTCCGGTTCTCCAAGCAGCGCCAGGACCTCGCGCCGCTTATCCGTGAAGGCGGTTTCGGCCTTGCAGGCTGAAAGGCTTGCCGCCACGATTTCGTTGGCGGCGCGCTGCGGCTCGGTACGCACCTGCCACAGGCTTGAGCCGGCAATCGCATGTGCCACCATCAGGCGAAGGGCTGCGGCCGGACGGTCAAGGAGCGCCAAGCGCACGATGGCATGACGGTGCAGATCGACATAATTCTGCATCGGTCCAGTGACTTCGGGCCGCGAGGGTTTGTCCGGGGTCTCGGCCTCTGCGGCCTCGCCATTGGCTCGGGCGCGGCGGGCTTGCTTGTGCGACAGCCAGCCCTCGTGACACGCGACCTCGCCGCGATGCGAGACTGATATAAAGACCTTGCCGCCCTTCTTCTTCGGCGTCTTTTCGTGGTCCCATGCGTGAAAATGTTGACTCGGTTCGAGCACGATCACTTCGCTCCATCCGGCCTCAAGAAAGGCGTTGCGCGTGGCGGCTATCGCCTCATTCTGCTTGAGCCAGAACAGGTCGGCGTCGGCAAAATAGCTTTCCTCGCCGAACAGATCGGAGACGATCAGGCCGGGATAGTCCTCGATGGCGAACAGCGCCACCTTGGTCGAGATCGACTGGCCGCCGAACAGCCATTGCTTCAATTGCCAGCCGCGCGGCGCGCGGTTGTCGGGATCGGCAAAGAGCGCCAGCCAGTCCTTCTGCTGCGCCTTCGAGGCCATGGTGAGATGGCGCACCGTCTCGGCGTCGATTTCCTCGCGGCGATAGGCTTCGCGAATCCTGGGCAGAAGCTCGCCGAGCGCCAGAATCCGCTTCACCTGATGCTCGGTGAGGCCGAACGTGGCCGCGATATCGGCGATTGTGCGACCTTCCCTGATGAGGCGGGAAAAGGTTTCCCATTGCGAGACCTCGTCGGGATCGAGGCGGGCGATATTTTCAATCAGGGAGGCTTCGAGCGCGTCGGCGTCGTCGCCATCCTCCATGATGGCGCATGGCAGCGGCGCGGCCTTGCCGCGCTCGTCGGCAACGGTCTTGGCCGCGAAATAGCGTCGGCGCCCGGCGACGATCTCGAAGGTGTCGGGCGAGCCGTTGGGCCGCACCAGAAGCGGAACAAGGACGCCGCGCGCCCGCACCGAGGGCAGGATGTCGGCGATGTCGGGCGCGCGTTTGGAATGCCGCATGTTGGCGGCGGCGATGCTCAATTGGTCGATGGAAACGTGGGCAAGCTGCATGGTCTTTCTCCTTTGCTATGGCCGAAATTGCCTGACCGCGAGGCCGCTGGCCGAGCGGCGCGACGGTTTTGCGCCGGAGGGCGCTATTGTTCCGCCCGGTCGGACGGAAGCTCGGGAAGGGAAAGCGAGAGGGCGGCGGCGGCCTGCCGCAAGAGCCCTTCGGCCTCGGTGATGTGGCCGCATAGGCGAGCGGCTTCGGCATAGACCGAGAGCGGAAACCGCGCCTTGAAATAAAGGTCGCGCTCGATGCCGAGGCCAAGCGGTCCCTTCACGGTTTGGAGCTCGGCAAGGCTGACGCTGCCGAGTTCGGGGAAGCCCAATCCGAGATCACAGAGGCCGAAGAGTGTATCGCCATCAGCATCGAGCTCGCTCAGGAGCCAGGTGGCGGCGCCCAGCGGATTGAACAGTTTCACGACCGGAACATGGTCGGCTTCGGTCTCGGCAGCGCCATTGGCGAGCAGAAGAAGGCGCAGTTCGTCAGTGATGAGGATCATTGCGGCGTTCCTTCAAAACGGTTCGTGATTGACGGCGGGTTGACCAACAGGCCGGTATTCAAGGGGTTTCCGCGCGGCCGCATCGCGCGCCGTCAGAAGCGCAAGGCTCTCGCGTAGGGCGACGAAGCGCGCTCATGCGGCGATCTCGGCATCCGCCTCGCCTTCCACGTCGGCATTGAAGCCGAGCAGGAGATCGGCGGCTTTCGAGGCATGGCTGGCGGCGCGGAAGATGGCGCGATTGTCCTCGCGCAGCACGCTCAGCCATGAGCCGATATAATCGGCATGGCGCACGGTCGGCTCGATGCCCATAGTGCTGCAGACGAAGGCTGCGCAGATTTCAGCGACCAGTTCCTCGCGCGCATAGGCCTTGGAGCCGAACGAGCCGGAGAGGTCGCGCGCAAGGCGCGTCGGGTGGCCGGTCCAGTGGCCAAGCTCGTGAAAGCAGGTCCGGTAATAGTTGATCTGCTGAAAGAAGGCCGGTTGCGGCGGCACCTGAATGAAGTCGCAGTCCGGCATGTAGAAAGCGCGATCGCCGCCGATGCGGACATCAGCGCCGGTTGCACGAATGAGCGCCTCGGCCTGCGGGATGATCTGGCGCTGCGGCAGCGGTTCGGCGGCGGCATGGAGATGTCCGGGCAGGTTCTCGCACTGCGCGACGTTGAAGACGGTGAAGCGCTTCAGGAAGGGCACCGCCTGTGGTTCGTCGCCATCGACCTTGGCGCGTTCCTTTTCGTTTTGCGGAACAAAGCGGTCGGCGTGAACGATGGTCGTGCCGCGCTCGCCTTTCCTGACATTGCCGCCAAGGGCAAGCGCCTGCCGGAAGGTCAGCCAGTTCTGGCAGGCATAGCTGCGCTCGATGACCGCGCCCCACAGGATCAGGATATTGATGCCGGAATAGCGGCGCTCGGTGGCCGCATTCCTGGGCAGGCCGAGGCCTGCCTTTGCGTTTCCCCAGGGCTTGACCCATGGCACGATGCCGCGCTCGAGCTCGGCAATGATGCGGTCCGTGATCTCTTGATAAAGGCTGGCGCCTGCGCGCCCGCCCCTGCTTGCGCCAGCCTTTCGGCTGCCGGAACGTTTGTTGGTTGAACGCATGCCCTGGTCCTCCGCTCGCCAAATCGCGCCCTCCCCCGGAAGCGGGGTGGGCGGCGAAAACGACCGGAAAGGCCCGCCGTGAAAGGCGGACCGCATCCGAAGGACCGGAACGCAGAGGAGGACCCGAAGCGCAGCGAAGGGTTGCGGGATGCCGCGGCGGGCCTAGAAGGGAGAGCCGCCCACCGCGCGCACCCGGGGACGGCCTAAAAGACAGACCACGCCGGCCGATCGGCCGGCGGCCGTGCGCAGCCGAAAGGCGGCCCAAGCCAGGGGGCGAAGCCGGATGGCCGAGACCGCCTGAGCCTTGCGAAGAAAAGCGGGCTCGGTGCACGAGCACCCGGCGCGCGCCTTCAGGCGCGCGGGATTCAGGACTGGTGGTCGGCACCGCAGCTGATGTGATACCATCGATCCTTGCGCCTGGACGCGTGGATATGGTCGACGCCGCAGAGCCGTGAATTTCCACCTCTCGGCGCCCCTTGCCGCGTAACGGGGAGAGCGTCCAGGAGCGAGATCGCGGCCGCCGGAATCTTGGGTGATAGCCGCACGCCGGGAGACGGCGCCATGTCCGGCGTCGCGCTCGCGCCCCGCGTTCCGGTCTGGTCAAGAAGCCAACCGCGAAGAAGGCGCTCAGGAGCACATCAAAACCCCAGCTCCCAAAGACGATCCCGAGACCCTCGGTCAGAACGGCACTTTTGCAGCTGTCGAAGATTTGCCTAGGCGCGGGCATCAGCAATGGAGCGTTGCAGTCGGGCCATCCCCACTTCCCCTGGGATTACTTCGTCGCCGACCACCAACGCCGGTGTGCCCTCGATATACAGATCTTTGGCGAGTGCGAAATTGCGTGTGATGGCATTTGCGATGGCTGGGTCTTGCATGTCCCGCTTCAGCTGCTCGAGATCGAGGCCCACCCGCTCTGCAACGGCTAAGGTGGTGCGCTGGTTGAGGAAGCCGGGGAAAGCCATGAGGGCGAGATGGAACGCCTGATACTTCCCCTGTTTGTACGACGCGAGCGCTGCGCGCGCTGCAAATTTGGATGCTGGCCCCAGGACTGGGAGTTCCTTGAACACAAGCTTCACATTGGGATCATTGCTGAGGGCCTCCTGTAGATCGAGAGCTGCCGCCCGGCAAACGCCGCAGTTGTAGTCGAAGAACGAGACCACAGCGATATCGCCATCCGGATTGCCCGCAATTGGCGAGGCTGGGTCGTTGAGGAGGGCGTCGCGCCGCTGTGGAATGCGTATGCGCAAGTCAGCCGCTATCAGGCGTTGGTCCTCCACACATTGCAGGTCCTCGGCCGTATCCAGATGTTGTTTCAGCGCTCCCAGCGCGAACAAAGCTAGGGCCAACAAAGCGATTACTGTGACAAGGGCGGCATTCAGCCTGGACATGGGTGGGCTCCAATCAAACATGAACGGCAGGACGCCCGCGGCGCCGGCACCCCCGGCACGTTGCGGCGCTTCTCCCGTCGCGGCTCTCCGGTCAAGCGCCGCACCCCCCGTGCCGCAATTCCCGTGCCATCGCCGCCCGCAGCAGGAGCTCACGCAGCGCTGCGCCGCGGAAAGCGTGGGCCATCGTGCATTGAAGATCACTGTGGCTCACAGCTGACTTCGTAGGCTGGGTGGCCTCGCTCGACGGGCGCACCATAAGATGGCGCAACCGGCGGCGGTTTCGCGACATAAGGTCGGGAACCGTTCAAACAACTGGCGGGGATTTGTCGGCGCTTCCTGTGCACTTTGCAGAAAATAGGTCTGTGAAATTTCACAGAGCGCGGCCACAAAACTCGAACTGTAGCCGAGTCCTCCACTGTGGCTCGCTTTGCAAGCGCTAGTTCATCTCCGGCCCGGGGAGCCACTTAATCCAGAAATGTCTTGAAACCCAAGGATTGCCCGGGTTTCCGCTTCCCCAGAGATACACCGCGCGATACACTGCGGGGTAACCGCCCGCATTGCGTACCATGCGAAGGCAGACCTTCAACACATCTGGGCAATCCTCGCTGGTACCGGATGCCGCCTCGCCGAGGTCTCAGGTCTTCGCGTTGCGGACGTGCATGTTGACCACGTCGTCCCGCACATCACGGTTGAGTGGCACGATGACCGCCGCATTAAGAATGCCGTATCGCGGCGGAATGTGCCGTTGAGAGGTCGCGCGCTGGAGGCCGCAAAGGAAGCCGTCAAGGCTGCCGGCAGCGCAACGATGCTCTTTCCGACCTACGGGCGTCCCAAAGGCGCCTCCTCAGCATCTGCTGCCTTGGGCAAGCACGTTCGGGCCTGCGTGACGGACCCAAAGGCTACCACCCACTCGCTTCGCCACCTCATGAAAGACCGACTACGCTTGGCCGGCGTCACAAAGTCGGACCAAGACATTGTTCTGGGTCACTCATCGGGCAGCGTTGGTGAGGACTTATGGGGCGACGAGGCGCGGCTTGAGGTTGCGAGACGGGCGCTTGAGAAGGCACTAATCTGACGGAACTTTCAGCGCATGACTTTGCTGGTCTCAGCGATGATTTTGGGGTTCTGCCCAATCGCAATCGTGTAACTGAAGCGCGCCACACCTTTTGCCTGCTTGTGCCTTGGCAGGCTGCGGACGACCCAGTCATAAGTGCCCGACACCATGCATCGCTCATTGGCACAGGTGACTATGACGCTCTCGTCGTGGAGATTGTATCCCCGTTCCGGCCATCGTTGGAAATAGCTTCTCTTGTCGGCGATGATCGAGCTTAGGTCCGTTGGCTTTCCGTAATAATCGACGATGCCAGCATACGAATTTTGAACCTGAGCGATCGCCAAATCTGCGTTGTCGCCATGGTGCTCGATGAGCCCCTTGATAAATGCTACCGCCGCGCTCTCTAGCTGCCGCTCGTCTGCGCTGGCTTCAGCGGGGGCCGGACTGGGCGTTGGCGACACACGCGACGTGTCAACGGACGGCGGCGTGGTAGAAACGTTGGTTACGCGCAGTTCAGCCATCTCACTGGCGGAGAGATATCGCATATCAAACCTGTCGTAACTCAATGCTACGGCCATCAACTTGGGGTCAACGCCCATCTCGGACATGTAGGACATGATATCGGCAGTTACGGCTTGAACGTTGGCCACAGCCTCGTCGGTAGACATTCCGTTCTCTGGGGCGAAGGATGAGCGATGAACACCAATAGAGCCCGGGTCGGCAACACGGCGAACGCCACCCATGTAAGCTAACGAGCAAGCCGACGCGCACTGCAACTGTCGGACTTGAAGCGTATCAAGGCCGGCTGCCCGGATCAAACGTCCAAGCTGCATTGCACTTCCGATACTGCCGCCCGGCGAGTCGAATACGACCACCCTAGCCCCACTGCTTGTGACAGCGTGGCTAAACTCATTCAGAGGTTCGTTGACCCCAAATTCACCAGAGACGATGAGAAACGGAAGCTCGCCCGGCGACGATACCGGCTTGTATTCCAGAGCCTTAGCTGAACTTGATGTGGCGACAATAACTGACGCGACAGCGAGAAACTTCACAACCGAACGCATAACCCAACATCCAAACCCACCAACCTCAACTAAGAGCCACTTAAAGATCTATTTCAAGGGGCAACTGGACCGGGGCAACTGGCGATGAGAGAACTGGTTGAAATTCAATGTCTGTTGGGAACATTAAAACGATGTGTAACCTCTACAACCTCACCACTTCGCAAGAGGCCATCCGCCAGTGGACCGGTACCTTGCGGAACATCTTGGGCAACCTTGAGCCGTCCATTGACATCTATCCCAACTGGCCCGGCCCCGTGGTCCGAAACGCTCTCGAAGGGGGCGAGAGTTGGCCTATCTCCTGAGGGGAATGCCGTCACCTTCGGAGCGAGTGACAGGCAAAGCCGATTACGGGACCACCAACATTCGCAAGACCAACTACTTTCATTGGCAGCCGTATCCGGCACCGGACGACGCTTTGGTGATTGTCGAGAAGCCCGCCACGCAGATCAAGTTTCCGCTGGGCTCGACACCCGGTGACCAACTACGTTTGCTCTAGACAGTGCGGACGCCCAACCGATGAACAGCAGCCCTCAATCCTCGGAGTCGGCGATGCGCTTCCATTCGCCGTCGCCGGTCATAAATTGGCTAAGGCGGCTGATAATGCAAATCAGCTCGACGAGACGCACCGCATCGACATCGCGCGTATGCATCGTCGGACGGCGAGTGGCGATAAGCGCCTGTAGGTCAAGCCGCAGCCTTTGTTCGTTTGGAAAGACGTACCCGAACGCTTGATTCCAGTTATCCGCGCGAAGCACGATCGCCATCAGGTCGCCAAGATCGAGATAAGAAAGCAACGCTTCATCCCGCTCGCCATTCGCCATCGCCGCCGCGCGAAGATCACGCGCCTTGTTACGGATTTCGCCCCCAACCCTCTGCTTGAACCACTGCGGTCCGCCCACCGCTTCCATCTTCTTCGAGATGAAGGACCGCAACGCGCGCTCAAAGAAGCCTATCGCGCTGAAGGCATCATTTCTGGGATTGGCCGACCGTATCTGAACGGACAGCCCCGCAACGTCCAGCAGCGCGACGGACCTACCAGCTTCCGAAGCGCCGGCCGCGAAACCGCTCTCTATGACAACCTCGATCGCACCAGTTGACGTGGTCTCGATCAGACCCGGGTCAACCTTGGCTTCGCGGTAGTGTCGTTGGCGCATTTCTGGATCGCTCCAGAAGCGGTTTGGCAGATCAGACCGCGTGTGCCAGTTGCCGAATAGCTCCTCATAGGCTGTGAAGCTTGATCTCGCCGCGAAGCCAAGCACGTCTCCAGCACCAGCCAGTGCGGAGAGCTTCAACCGGGTTGTCTGCAGCCCAGCGGACAGAGTTTCCGCTCCCAGAGCGCTCAGACGCAAGCGGCCTACCTCAGCCGAGAGGCTCAAGACGCCAGTAGCGGCCCGCTGGATTAGCTCGATTTCTTTGTTTGGCGTGCCAGTCGGCATGTGCACCGCGAGCGTACCCGTGCTAGCGAGTTGGCTTGCCCACTGGGTGGCGCGCGCAATCAATGCCATGCCAGGCGATGCCTGAAGCTCGGCAATGGTCGGCGATAGGGTCGATCCCCTTGCCTGCAGCTCGGCGAAGGTCTGCGATAGGGCCGATCCCTTTGCCTGAAGCTCGGCAATGGTCGGCGAGAACGGCGACACCTCCAGCCCGCTGATCGCCTTCGACAGGGTCGATTCCGGAAGGTTGCTGATGGCCGTTGAGAGGGTCGACAGCTCTAGCCCGCGACTCAGTCGATCGAGCGGCCCATCACTTTGGCCCGTGGCGATGTCGGATAAGCTCTTGAATTTGTCCATCGTCTTCACGCTAACGGTTGTTTGGTTCCGGCAAGTCTTTGAGCTGACCCAACGTATCATAGCGCCGTATGCGCTGAGTCGACAGTTCCCTTTGCATGAGGTCACGAGGCAGCGGGTTCACCGCTCATCCCTCCAGATGACTCGGCGCACCACTCTGATGCGGAGCGCCAAATTTCTGACGGAAAAATGTGAGCCCAGCATCGACCTGATGCAGTCTTTGGGTTTCCCTGGCGGGGTGGTCGGATCTATATGTACTTGGACGTAATGATCCGCCAGAGCATTGCTGTTGTCAGCCTCTTCGATCTTGCGCGCCGCGTTCTCACCGCTTTCTTGGTTGTCGGCACGTTCCGCTTATCGTCGTAAAAGACGATATTTCGGTCAAAGAAGGGCTTCAACATCGGATCGGCTCTGATAGCGCCAGTGATGTCTGCCAGCCAACCATGCCGAACTCCTTCGTAGGCGAGCAACCAGTCGGGACCGTCGGCTGATACGGCCTTCACCCGGCGCTCCCAATCCCGGATTGGAGCCTCCGGAGCAAGTCCGCGAGATGCCATGTCGAGAATGAGCAAGCAGATCGCTGGACATTCGATCTTCGCAAGAAGAGCAGCTTGGGCGCCCAACTGCAGCGGCAGTGCCAAGCCCTTCATGAGGAAGATCGCCCATGCAACTTCATAGTGCTCGCCGCGCTCCAAGCCGCCTTTTATAATCGACGTCAAGCGCTTGGTGATGAGACTTTCGTGTATCGTCCGCCCCTCATGGCGCATGTTGATCAGAAGCGCTGACACTAGGTCGATGTTTCTCGGATCGACCATCAGGGCTCGCATCAGGAAACTTTGCAGGTATAACGCGTCGGGCACCTTGATTTCAGAACCCTGTATCAACGACAGCGCGTAGCGAAGAGGTCGATCTACAGGGTTTTGTTTTTGTAGATCGAGAGCGACCTCACAGAAGTTTTGCAAAGCAATGCCGGACAGCTCGGGGCCTATTCGCGCCGCCACCTGGAGGGTGTGAACCCAAGGTGTTCCAACGTTGTCGACTATCCCGATAACTGTAAGCGCTGTTCTGGTGGCACCTTTCGCGCGTGGTCGTGAGGAACGATGTTCGGAGCCTTTGAGGGCTTCGACACATGACGATTTCAGAGCTTACGCTTAAATCCAGCAATCTTGAGCCCGCGCGCCGTTTCGAGGTGTTCACGGGTTCCGGTCGGCGGCGCGAATGGCTGCCGGAAGAGAAAGCCCGGATCGTGGCTGAAAGTTACGATGCCGGCGAGACCGTGAGTGCCGTGGCCCGGCGGTATGCATTGTCCCCGCAGCAGTTGTTCGCCTGGCGTCGGGCTGCTCGTGTGCCGTTGGCGGAAGCGCTGGCACCGGAACCGTTGTTCGTGCCGGCAGTGGTGCCGGCTCCGAAGCCGGAACCGACGGGGAAACAACAGCCACAACGCAAACGGAAAGCTGCCCGCGACGCCGGCGTTATCGAGTTGGAGATCGACGGCGTCGCCATGCGGGTCGGCCGTGGCGCCGACGCCAAGACGGTGGCGGCGGTGATCCGCGCGCTGAAGGCGACGTCGTGATCGGGCCGACGGGTGCGGTCAAGGTCATGGTGGCGACGAAGCCGGTCGACTTCCGCAAGGGTGCGGAGGGATTGGCGGCGCTGGTGCGAGAGACGATGGGGGCCGATCCGTTCAGCGGGGCCGTTTACGTCTTCCGGGCGAAGCGGACTGACCGGATCAAGCTGATCTTCTGGGACGGCACCGGCGTCTGCCTCTATGCCAAGCGCTTGGAGGACGGGGAGTTCCGCTGGCCAAAGGTTCAGGATGGCGTGATGCAGCTGACGGCGGCGCAGTTCTCGGCGCTGCTCGAAGGACTCGACTGGCGGCGCGTCCACGAGGCGCGCCGGACCCGTGTTCCAGCCCAGGCGGGCTGACCCGCGACCAAGTGAATCAGCCTGGATTCCGCTGTCGCGGGCTGTCGACGAATATGGTCTGATCCACTCATGGCGATGACGGCGGACCAGCTTCCCGACGATCCGGATGCGCTGAAGGCGATGGTGCTGGCGCGCGACGTCGAGAACGCCCGGTTGATCCAGATCATCAAGGAATTGCAGCGCCACCGCTTCGGCCGTCGTGCTGAGACGCTGCCGGAAGACCAGCTGCTGCTGGGACTTGAAGAAGCCGAGCAGATCGAGGCGGCCGGCGAGGAGGAGAACGAACAGGCTGCTCCCATGGAGCGTCAGGCGCGTGTCACCAAGCGTCGGGCGAACCGCGGTGCGTTGCCACCCCATCTGCCACGCACGGATATGGTGGTCGACATCGAGGACCATGCCTGCCCGTGCTGCCGCAATGACTTGCATCGGATCGGCGAGGACGTAAGCGAGCGGCTCGACATCGTTCCGGCGCAGCTGCGTGTGATCGTCGTGCGCCGACCCAAATATGCCTGCCGAGCCTGCGAAGACGTGATCGTTCAGGCTCCCGCGCCCGCCCGGCTGATCGAAGGCGGCCTGCCGACCGAGGCGACGGTTGCCCAGGTTCTGGTCTCCAAATATGCCGACCACCTGCCGCTGTATCGCCAGGCGCAGATCTACGCCCGGCAGGGCATCAATCTCGACCGCTCGACACTCGCCGACTGGGTTGGCCGTGCCGCCTGGCACCTGCGTCCGGTTCACGAACGGCTGCTGGCGAAGCTGAAGTCCTCGCCAAAGCTCTTCGCCGACGAGACCACGGCGCCGGTGCTCGATCCCGGTCGCGGCAAAACGAAGACCGGCCAGCTCTGGGCCTATGCCCGCGATGATCGGCCATGGGACGGAGCCGATCCGCGCGGCGTCGCCTATGTCTACGCGCCCGACCGCAAAGCTGAGCGTCCGATCGCTCATCTCGCGGGCTTCACAGGAATCCTGCAGGTGGACGGCTATGGCGGCTATCGCGTGCTCGCCGACAAGAGCGGCGTGACGCTCGCCTTCTGCTGGGCGCACGTGCGCCGGCGCTTCTACGAACTCGCCGCGGCCGGTCCCGCGCCAATCGCCTGCGAGGCGCTGAGACAGATCGCCGAACTTTATCGCATCGAAGACGACATCCGTGGACGATCGGCGGAGCAGCGTCGTGCCGTGCGCCAGGAAAAGAGCCTGCCGATCACCGTCGCTCTCGAGCCCTGGCTGCGCGAGAAGCTCGGGCTGATCAGCCAGAAGACCAAGCTCGCCGAGGCAATCCGCTACACGCTGTCGCGTTGGGAAGGCCTCTCGCGCTTCCTCGATGATGGCCGCATCGAGATCGATAGCAACACTGTTGAACGCTCGATCCGTCCTATCGCGCTAAACCGCAAGAATGCACTCTTTGCCGGATCGGACGGCGGCGCCGAGCACTGGGCCGTCGTCGCTTCGCTAATCGAAACCTGCAAACTCAACGGCGTCGAGCCCCTCGGCTATCTCGCCGATGTCCTCACCAGGATCGTCAATGGCCACCCGAACAGCCAGATCGACGACCTCTTGCCATGGGCCTACATCCAGGCTCACGAACTCAGCGCAGTGGCCTGAGAACATCGCTCTGATGTCCGCTGTCAAGGTTTGGAACGCAGAAGGTCGCCCGATCCGAGGAACGGCTGCTCATTCTGATGAGC